>NZ_CP029693.1:4932500-5570066 GCF_003228315.1 Pseudomonas putida | reverse complement strand
CCCTGATACGGATGCACCAGGTACATCGGCATGCTCCGGGTCTGATAATCGCGCAGGAGCCAGCGCAATCGTCCGTCAGCCAATTCCTGTGGCAGCAGGTACGACGGCAAGCGGGCAATCCCCGCGCCAGCCAGCGCCGCTTTCTTCAGCAGGCTGTAATGGTTGCTGGCAAACGGCCCGGAAACGCGCACACGCAACAACTCGTGCTGCTGGTGGTAAAGCCATTCCTCGCGGCCGCTGTAGTGGCTGTTGAGCAGGCAGCGGTGCTCGGCCAACGCCTGAGGTGTCTGCGGCTCACCGTATTGCTCCAGATAGGCCGGGCTGGCGCAGGTCATTTCGTGCCAGGCCAACAGTGGGCGCGCCACCAATCGCTGGTCACTGGCGACGTCGGCGCGGATCGCCAGATCGAATCCGTCGCGGGACAGTTCGCGGTAACTGTTGTTGAGCTCCAGTTCGATCTGCACTTGGGGGTATTTGGCGGAGAACTCCAGCAGCAAACCATCGAAGAAAGTTTCCCCCAGCGACACCGGAACCGTCATGCGCACGGGACCGGCCATGTCGTCCTTCAACCGCGCCAGCGCCTGACGCGCCCGCTCCACCTGCACTACGAGCGCCTGGGCTTGCGGCAACAATGCCGCGCCTGCCGCTGTCAGGCTCAAACGCCGGGTGGTGCGCTGCAGCAACACCACGGAAAACTGCGTTTCCAGCTGGCTGATGCGCTTGGACAACTGCCCTTTGCTGCAGCCGAGCTGTTGCGCGGCCAAGGTAAAACTACCCACTTCAACCAACACCGCAAACGCCGCCAGATCATCCATTTCACTCATGGATTGTTTCCAATAGAAAACCAAAGGTTGCCTATTAGCGCGCTTATCAGTGGAAAAAACCACTCTAAACTGAACCCACATTCAAACCACTGGAGGAACGGCAGCATGAAAATTCTTTTGATCGGTGCAGGCGGCACCATCGGTTCGGCCATCGACAAGGAACTGTCCCAACGCCACGAAATCGTGCGTATCGGCCGCAAAAGCGGTGATTTCCAGGTGGATATCAGCGACAGCGCCTCGATTCGCAAACTGTTCGAGCAAACCGGCAAGTTCGACGCGCTGATCTGCGCCGCCGGCAACGTCACCTTCGCCCCATTGGCTGAAATGACCGAAGAGAGTTTTGCCCTGGGCCTGAAAGACAAGCTAATGGGCCAGGTCAATCTGGTGTTGATTGGTCGCGAGTTCGCCAACGACGGCGCCTCGTTCACCCTCACCACCGGTGTGCTGAGCCACGACCCGATTCGCAGCGGCGCCTCGGCGGCACTGGTCAATGGCGCGCTGGACAGCTTCGTCCGCGCCGCCGCCATCGAATTGCCGCGCGGCCTGCGCGTGAACTCGATCAGCCCCAACGTGCTGGTCGAAGCCATGGGCAAATACGCGCCGTACTTCCGTGGTTTCAAACCGGTTCCGGCGGCCGATGTGGCATTGGCCTACGCGAAAAGTGTCGAAGGCCTGCAGACCGGTCAGACCTTTCACATCTGAGCAGTCACTGAATGCGGCGCTGGCTCAGCGTCGCATCAGGACGCCGACGGTTCCAGTAGTGTGGGTAGCAGGTCCCGGGCGATCTCGCGCGGTACGGATATCATCATGCCGGGCCCCTTGATTGCCGATTGAATCGTCGAGTTCGACACCTCTATGCCGTTGATGGATAACCGCAAGCGCTCATGTATGGCTCGACTCGACACCTGCTCCAGCCGGCGCTGCGCGTCATGGCTCAACATGACCTTGAGCATGATGGCCTGCGGATTCGGATCATCGATCTGTTTCAACTCAAGGTTTATTTCGGTGAAGTCCGAACTGGACGAAAAGTCGAATTCGGCTGCGACACAGGGCAGCACCATCATCATTCCCAATGCCGCAAAAATCAGTTTGCCTGATCCCCTCATAACACCTCCTGTAACGAAAAGGCCGACAAGGGTACTCCCAACCCCTTTTTCTCTGACGCCTGAAGTAAAGCCGAATCTGTCCTGCACGACATCGCACCCCGACAAATCCCACTCGCGGGTTGTGATGAACGGTCAGTCTGCGTAACGTGGCGGCACTTGTCAGGAGACCCCAAGATGCGTGTTGTCCGTTCCTTAGTCGTTGTTGCCCTGCTCCCCCTGTTCGCGGCCTGCCAGTTGTTCGACGGCTCCCGGGAAAGCGCCTCCCACGCTGGCCAGACCCGCATGCAGGGCCAACTGAGCGCCGCCGATGGCAAGCTGCTGTTCCAGCCCTGCGGCCAGCAACAGCGTTATGCGGTCAACGACACCGGTGGCACCAGCGTCCTTCAGCAGGCCGCGAGCCTGGCCGATGCCAAAGGACAACTGTTTGCCGACGTGCGTGGGAGAATCGTGACCGGCTCCGGCGAAGGGCAACTGGACCTCGAAAAGCTTTACCGCGTCCAGCGCTCGGGCAATGCCTGTGAAGACCCCGATTTCAAAAAGCTGATCCTGCGTGCTGCCGGTCACAGCCCTGAATGGAAAGTGAGTGTCAGCGGCAAAGGCATGGTCATTGACCGCGCCGGCCAGCCTCCTTTGGCGGTGCCCTATGTCGAAGAGCAACTGGGCGATGGCCGCTTCAACCTCAGCACCGAAGCCAACAATCAGCACATCGAACTGTGGGTCGCCCCACAACGCTGTGCCGACAGCGGCAGCGTCCAGCACATGAGCGCCGAGTTGCGTATCAACGGCCAGGTGCAACGCGGCTGCGGGTATTTCGGCGGTTCGCGCGACGACTGATCGTTTAGGCCTCACGGGACCCGGTCTTTGCGGCTTATAATCGCCGGCTTCAAACGCCCTGGCGCAGTTGTGCGCCCCGCGAACCGGATCCCGCCATGTTACGAATCACCGAACTCAAGCTGCCGATCGACCATCCCGATGGAGACCTGCGCCCTGCCATCGTGCAGCGCCTGGGCATCGCCAGCGATGACTTGCTCGACTTCACCTTGTTCAAGCGCAGCTACGATGCGCGCAAAAAGTCTTCCGAGCTGTGCTTCATCTACACCATCGACCTCAACGTTCGCGATGAGGCCGCGGTACTGCGCAAGTTCGCCGATGACCGTAACGTCAACGTGGCCCCGGATGTCAGCTACAAAATGGTCGGCCAGGCGCCGGCTGACCTGAGCACGCGCCCGGTGGTGGTCGGCTTCGGCCCCTGCGGGATTTTCGCCGGGTTGTTGCTGGCACAGATGGGTTTCAAGCCGATCATCCTCGAACGCGGCCCTGATGTGCGCCAGCGCACCAAGGACACTTGGGGCCTGTGGCGCAAGAGCGTGCTCAACCCCGAGTCCAACGTGCAGTTCGGCGAAGGCGGCGCGGGGACGTTCTCCGACGGCAAGCTCTACAGCCAGATCAAGGATCCGAAATTCATCGGTCGCAAGGTCCTGCACGAGTTCGTCAAGGCCGGTGCGCCGGAAGAAATCCTCTACGTCAGCAAACCGCACATCGGTACATTCCGTCTGACCGGTGTCGTGGAAACCATGCGTGAGGAAATCCGTGCCCTGGGCGGCGAAGTGCGCTTCCAGCAGCGGGTGACCGATGTGTTGATCGAAGACGGCCAACTGGTGGGCGTCGAACTCGATGGCGGCGAGCAGATTCATTCGAAACACGTGATCCTGGCCCTCGGCCACAGTGCCCGGGACACCTTCCGCATGCTCCACGGCCGTGGTGTGTACATGGAAGCCAAGCCGTTCTCGGTAGGCTTTCGTATCGAGCACCCGCAGTCGCTGATCGACCGGGCGCGCCTGGGCAAATACGCCGGCCACCCGAAACTCGGCGCCGCCGACTACAAGCTGGTGCACCACGCCAAGAACGGCCGTTCGGTCTACAGCTTCTGCATGTGCCCGGGCGGCACGGTGGTGGCGGCCACGTCCGAGCCGAACCGCGTGGTGACCAATGGCATGAGCCAATACTCGCGGAACGAGCGCAACGCCAACTCAGGGATCGTCGTCGGCATCAGCCCGGAAGTCGACTATCCGGGTGGCCCGCTGGCCGGGATCGAGTTGCAGGAACGCCTGGAATCCCACGCCTTTGTCCTGGGTGGCAGCAATTACGAAGCGCCGGCGCAACTGGTCGGCGACTTCATCGCCGGCAAGCCGTCCACCGAGCTGGGCAGCGTTGAACCGTCCTACAAGCCCGGGGTTGCCCTGGGTGATCTGGCATTGGCCTTGCCGGCCTTCGCCATCGAGGCCATTCGCGAAGCCTTGCCAGCCTTCGAGAAGCAGATTCGCGGTTACTCACTGCACGATGCGGTGTTGACCGGGATCGAAACCCGTACCTCGTCGCCCCTGCGGATCACCCGCAATGAGTCGATGCAGAGCCTGAACGTGAAGGGTCTGTTCCCGGCCGGGGAAGGCGCGGGTTACGCGGGAGGGATTCTGTCGGCGGGTGTGGACGGGATTCGCATTGCCGAGGCTGTGGCGCGCGACATCCTGGGCCTCGAAGCCTGACCGCAGCCCTCGAAACAGCACAAAACCCTGTAGGAGCAAGGCTTGCCCGCGATGGCGGAATCAAGTTCAACAGAATTGTTGACTGATCCACCGCCATCGCGGGCAAGCCTTGCTCCTACAGGGGAGTGTCCGACTTCAGATATTGGCCCGCAACACACTCGCCGGCAGCGGCTCACCGCGCTCGACCGTTGCAGCAACGGCCGCCATCAAACCACTCAACTCATACCCCTCGGCCTTGAGCCATTTCTGATCGTAGTAAGTCGTGGCGTAACGCTCACCGCTGTCGCACAGGATGGCCACGATCGACCCCGTCTCCCCCGCTGCCGCCATCTGTTGCGCAGCCATCAGGGCACCGATCAGGTTGGTGCCGCTCGATCCACCGACATGCCGCCCCAGTCGTTCGGCCAGGTAGTGCATGGCGGCCAGCGATAACGCGTCCGGCACCTTGACCATCGCATCGATCACCTTGGGCAGGAACGAGGCTTCCACCCGTGGCCGGCCAATGCCTTCGATACGCGAGCCATGGTCCAGGCGCAGGCTGGCATCGCCAGTCTGGTAGTAATCGAAGAACACCGAACGTTCGGCATCGGCACACAGCACACGGGTGCAATGCTGGCGATAGCGCACATAACGTCCCAGGGTAGCCGTGGTGCCGCCGGTGCCCGGGCTTGAGATCAGCCAGCTCGGCTCCGGGTGCTTCTCAAAACGCATCTGCTGAAAGATCGATTCGGCGATGTTGTTGTTCGCCCGCCAGTCGGTGGCGCGCTCCGCATAGGTGAACTGGTCGATGAAATGCCCGTCGTGTTCCCGCGCCAGGCGCTCGGATTCGGCGTAGATCTGCGTTGGATCGTTCACCAGGTGAGTCTGGCCACCGTAGAAGGCGATCTGCGCGATCTTTTCCTTGGAAGTGCTGGCGGGCACCACTGCAATGAATGGCACTCCCAGCAACCGGGCGAAGTACGCCTCGGAAATCGCCGTCGAACCGCTGGAGGCTTCGATCACCGGCGCGCCGGGCTTGAGCCAGCCGTTACACAGCGCATAAAGGAACAATGAGCGAGCCAGGCGGTGCTTGAGGCTGCCGGTGGGATGGCTCGACTCATCCTTGAAATACAACTCGATGCCCGGAAAGCCCGGCAGTGGCAAAGGGATCAGGTGGGTGTCGGCGCTACGCTGGAAGTCGGCTTCGATGATCCGGATGGCTTCGCGGGCCCACTGTCGGTTGTCGCTCATGGCAATTGTTCTCGTTGTATCGGCGGGAGTCTGACTCAAACGTCAAGCTTAGGATTAAACCTACATCGCGCACAGGTACAGCTGGGGTTCAATACGCCCGGCAACTGCTAGGCTCAGGTCGGTAAGGCCGGGGCGTTCTGTAACGACATATAACAAAAAAGAATATAACTTTTGTTTTAACAACTAAGGGCACGGGTTAGGGTGTCCCACCTTTTGACCTTATCGATGGAGAGCGAACCTTGCCTCTGCGTAGCACTTTCACACGTTTCTTTCAGCTGGAAGCTGCCAGCGGCCTGCTGCTGATCGCCGCAGCCGTTCTGGCTCTAATCATCAACAACTCCTCACTGTCCTGGCTGTACAACGGTTTGTTGGACACGCCTGTCGTGGCGCAAATCGGCGCGCTGAAAATCGCCAAGCCGCTGCTGTTGTGGATCAACGACGGCCTGATGGCGTTGTTTTTCCTGCTGATCGGCCTGGAAGTGAAGCGTGAAGTCCTCGACGGCCAACTGTCCAAGCCATCGCAAATCGTCCTGCCCGGCGCCGCAGCCATCGGCGGCATGGTGGTGCCGGCATTGATCTACTGGTTCCTCAACCGTGACAACCCGCCGGCTCTGGATGGCTGGGCCATCCCGACGGCCACCGACATTGCCTTCGCCCTCGGCGTACTGGCGCTGCTGGGCAAACGGGTTCCGGTGTCGTTGAAACTGTTCCTGATGACCCTGGCGATCATCGACGATCTGGGCGCAATCATCATCATCGCGATCTTCTATTCCGGCGCCCTGTCCACCCTGTCCCTGGCGCTGGCCGCGGCCTGCATAGCGGCGCTGATCGGCATGAATCGGCTCGGTGTGGTCAAGCTCGGACCGTACATGATCGTCGGCCTGATCCTCTGGGTCTGCGTGCTCAAGAGCGGCGTGCACGCCACGCTGGCCGGCGTGACACTGGCCTTCTGCATTCCCCTGCGCACCCGAAACGCGGAGCAGTCGCCGCTGCTGACTTTGGAGCATGCGCTGCATCCGTGGGTGGCCTACGGCATCCTGCCGCTGTTCGCCTTTGCCAATGCCGGCCTGTCCCTGAGCGGCGTTACCGCCGAAAGCTTCACGCACTACGTGCCGATGGGCATTGCGATCGGCCTGCTGCTGGGCAAGACCGTCGGTGTATTCGGCCTGACCTGGCTGGCGGTGAAAACCGGCATCGCCGCCCTGCCCCAGGGCGCGAACTGGGGCCAGGTGCTGGGCGTGGCGATCCTCTGCGGCATCGGTTTCACCATGAGCCTGTTCGTTGGCTCCCTGGCCTTCGTACCGGGCGCCAGCGAATACGCCGGCATGGACAGGATGGGGATTCTCACCGGTTCGATCATGGCGGCATTGATCGGTTATGCGGTCACGGCGATGGCCAGTCGCAAGAAAGTGCTGCAACCCGCGTAGGCCGGGCGACACGCCCCGAAAAAAACAAAACCCCGATCAGTCACCTGATCGGGGTTTTCTTTATCCGTGTTGCCGCTTAGTGCGAAACGCGGCTAGTGCCATCGACGGTGGAAATTCGTACACGCTCGCCAACACGGAACACTTCGTTTTCCTGAACCTGTTGCACGTAGGCGCGCATGCTGCCGTCGTCCTCGCGCACGGTGATTTCGACGCCCTGGGTACGGGTCAGGCCTTCTTCGGCCGCCGAACCCACCAGACCGCCGGCAACTGCACCGATGACCGCAGCAACGATGCTGCCTTTGCCGCCACCGATGGCGCTGCCGCCAACGCCACCCACCGCTGCACCGGCGACGCTACCGATCGGAGTCTTGGTGCCCTCGATTTTCACCGGACGCAACGCTTCGATGGTGCCCATGCGAATGGTCTGCACGCGACGCGCTTCGTCACGGGAGTAGGAGTCACCGGTCAGGCTCGATTGGCAGCCAGTGAGCAACATCGCCATCGTGGAAAAGGAAGCAACCAGCAGAACAGACTTACGCATAGCATCAACTCCAAAGGACAGGTAATCATTAAAACCCGCGGCTTGACGCCTGTCACGGCATCGCCCGGATAAAGATGGTTTTATTCAGTTCCAGTACAGGCGCTTGGCGAATTCCCACACACTAGCGGTAAATTCGGCAATCTGCGCCGTTGGCCGAGGATTTTCATGGATTACTTTATCATTTTCATCACGACCGTCGCCGGGCTGTACTTCCATTGGTGGTTGTACGTGCGGATCAAACGCTGGATGGATCGCGATCTGGCATTGGCGCTCGCTGGCAGCGACGAACGCAAAAAAGCGTTCATGCTCCAGCAACTGGCGAACGCTCAAGCGCAAAAGATCAAGCGTCGGGACCTGCCGCAGTGGCTCGAGGCCGCCGCAGCAGGTTATCCCGATCGGTAGACTGCTTAGGGTGCCAGACGTTCAAGAATCCAGTTGGCGCCCTGCTGACGGTAGTTCAGGCGATCGTGCAGGCGGCTCGCACGCCCCTGCCAGAACTCGATGCGCTCCGGCAGCAGTCGATACCCGCCCCAGTGCTCAGGGCAATGAGGCTGGCTGTCGCTGAAACGTTGCTCGGTGTCCTTGAGCAGCGCTTCCAGCTCGGCGCGATCGGCAATCACCCGGCTTTGCGGTGAAGCCCAGGCCCCGAGGCGACTGCCCAGTGGGCGAACCTGATAGTAGGCATCGGACTCTTCAGGCGTGACCTTCACCACCCGCCCTTCGATGCGCACCTGACGCTCCAGGGTCGGCCAGAAAAAGGTCATGGCCGCAAACGGGTTCGCGGCCAGGTGCTGGCCCTTGGCACTGTCATAGTTGGTGAAGAACGTGAAACCCTGCGCATCCAGCCCCTTGAGCAGCAGGATGCGGCAATGCGGTCGACCGTCCTGGTCGACAGTGGCCAAGGTCATGGCGTTGGCTTCCACCGGTGCCTGCTCGGTTTTCACCGCGTCGGCGAACCATTGATGGAACAGCGCGAAGGGCTCGGTCGGGGCTTGCGCCTCGGTCAGGCCATCACGGGTGTAATCGCGGCGCATATCAGCCAGGGCCTTGGTCATGGCGCATTCCTTTTGGTTAGCAAATCACTTCTTTGTGGTATCGGCGGCTGTAGTGACTTTTTTCGAGTCGGCAGCGGCTTTGGCCGGTGCAGTCTTTTTCGCCGGAGTTGCGGTTTTGGCCGGTGCTTTCTTGGCTGGCGCCTTGGCGGCTTTCTTCGCCGGGGCTTTTTTCGCAGTCGATGCGACGGCTTTCTTCGCATCGGCAGGTGCAGGCGTCACTGGCTTGGCAGCCGGTTTGACGTCCGAAGCCGCAACCATGCGCACAGGCGCCGGGGCTGGCATGTTGTATTTGCTCAACAGCGCGACCATGGTCTCCTGCGGCGTCACCAGCATTTCCACGCGACGGTTCAGGGCACGGCCTTCGGCGCTGTCATTGGCCGCACGCGGGGCATCACCGCCCAAGCCACGCAAACTCAGGCGATCACGCTGCAAACCACTGAGGCGGAAGATTGCCGCCACGGCCTGTGCACGCTCCTGACTCAGTTTCACGTTGGCCGGCGCGGCGCCCGAAGTATCACTGTGACCAAGCACCAGCACGGCCGTTTTAGGGTCAGCCTCAAGGATTTTCGCCACGCGGGTGAAAGGCCCCAGGGTCACCGGCAGCAGCATGGCCGGACGGTCCGGGTTGAACGAACCTTCGACTGGCGCGATCACCACCAGCACGTTTTCGCGGCGTTCGAGTTGCAGGTTGCTGTCCTTGATCGCTGTACGCAGGCGCGGCTCGTAGTCGTCGAGCCAGGCCTGGGTCACTTTCGGATCCGGCATCGGCACGGCTTTGGCGGTGCTTTGATCCTTGCCGCCAAACGGCCACCACCACTTGCTACCCGAATCGGTGTCTGCCTTGGCGACGGGCGCCGCTACAGGCTTGACCGGGGCCGGAGCTGGCTCCTTGGAGGCAACTTTGTCGCTGGAGTTAAACGGCCACCAGCTGCCGCCATCCGCATCATTTTTAGGATTCTGTGCACAACCGGTAACAGCGATGCACAGTGCCAAGGCGAGGGTTGGTTTGGTTGACATTGGATATCCACAAAAATGAAGTCAAAAAAATCAGGCCATTTACGGCCCGCTTAAACGCATGATTAGAAACTTAAAAGGCGCTCGGGTTCCGAATTCCGGACCATCGGACCGGGTTTACAGACAAGTGGCCAGTACCCGCGCAAGCTTTTGCGCGCGAGGATCCATCAAGACGTACGGTCCCAGCGTATTTGTCACAAAACCGAAGGCCACATCGTGTTCCGGGTCAGCAAAACCGATGGAGCCACCGGCCCCCGGATGCCCGAAAGCGCGCGGACCCAACCCGTAAGTGGCGTTGGGTACATCCGGTTGATCGAGCATGCAGCCCAGGCCGAAACGGGTCCGGGTCAGCAGCGTCTTGTCCTCGCCAATGCTGTGCTCGCGGGTCAGTTCGTCCAGCATTTCGCCTTCAAGCAGGCTGCCATCGAGCAGACCGGCGTAGAAACCGGCCAGGCTGCGCGCGTTACCGTGGCCATTGGCCGCCGGTTGCTGCATGCGTCGCCATTCCGGCTTGTTGGTGCTGGTCAGCACCGAAGGCGGATTGGTGAAGGCGCGAGTGCTCAGGGCGGTCGGTTCGCGCATCGTCACTTGCAGCAGGCGCTGGGCCGCGGCATCGCCGACGTTGCCCTTGCCACGGGCGATATGCGCCACGCGATGGAATTCTTCATCCGCCAGGCCGACATGGAAATCCAGCCCCAAGGGCTTGGCCACCCGGGCCACGATGGACTCCCCCGGCCCGCGCCCGTCGGCCCGCCGCAGCAGTTCGCCGATCAGCCAGCCATAGGTGATTGCCGCATAGCCATGGCCTTCGCCCGGCGTCCACCAGGGCGCTTCGGCCGCCAGGGCGTCAACCATGGTTTGCCAGTTGTAGAGCGCTTCGGGGGCCAGCAACTCGCGCAATGCCGGCAGCCCGGCCTGATGGCAGAGCAGTTGGCGCAAGGTGACGGATTCCTTGCCGGCGGCGGCGAATTCCGGCCAGTAGCGGGCAACCGGGGCGTCCAGTTGCAGCTTGCCTTCGGCCACCAGTTGCAAGGCAGTCACGGCGGTGAAGGTCTTGGTGCAAGAGAACAGGTTGACGATGGTGTCGCTGTGCCAGGCTTCGGTGCCATCCTTGTCCGCAGTTCCGGACCACAGGTCGAGTACGGTTTCGCCACCGACCTTGATGCACAGCGCCGCGCCCCGTTCCTGAGGATCGTCGAACAGCACCGCGAACGCCTCACGCACTGCCTCGAACTTAAGCTCGTAATGACCCTGAATCTGCACCCGTGACTCCCCGGCTGAACGCTCTAAAAAGTGGCCCGCATTGTTCCAGCCCCTGAGGATTTTGGGAACAGGGGCGGGCCGGGCGGTAAATCGCCCTCAACAGTGCTCAGAAATGTATGTTGCCTGTCAGGCTGCCATCGCGAGCAAGCTCGCTCCCACAGTGGATCCAGGTCGTACTGAAGATCCCTGTGGGAGCGAGCTTGCTCGCGATGAACGATGACGCGGTTCCAAACCTTGCTTAATGACCCTTGCCGGAATGCCCACCCGCGCCCTTCCCCGGCCCCTTGCCCGCCTCAGCCTCGCGCCCGCCTTCGGCATCGTGGCGGGCTTTATCGGCCTCGGCACTGGCCTTTTTCGCCTCAATAGCCAACTGATCGACAGCCGCCAGATTGCTCTTGCGCACGCTATCGACAAAGCCTTGGAACGGCAGATCGGTGATGCCTATCAGGCCGAAGTGACCGTTCTCACCATCCAGCAGGCGTCCGGTGACTGGCTGGTCGAGGTATTGGAACCAGTGCACACCGACAATCGACGGCTCGTTCAGCGCCTGTTTCAGGAAGTTTGCGTAAGCCGGGCCACGCTCCTCTTCCTTCGCCACTGGTGTCACGCCGCCCCAGAACGGGCCGCGATCGGTCGAGCCGAAGTTGAATTCAGTGATCAGCACCGGCTTGTCGAGGCTGCGCAGTTTGGCGAAGTCATAGCCATCCTGAGGCTGCAGGGTGTACAGATTGAAGCTCAGTACGTCGCAGTATCGGGCGCAGGATTCCACGGCCTCTGGCGTGCTGACGGCGAAGCGGCCACCGAGCAGCAACTGATTCGGCGCGTGCCACTTCAGTGAGTCGGAAATGGTTTTGAAATAGGTGTCGGCGAACACCTTCTGGAAGTATTTGAAGTCGGCTTCGATTTCCGGGTGTTCGGGGCTTGGCAGTGGCGGCACGAACCCCGGATCTTCCATCAACTCCCACGCTGGCAGATCGATGCCCCAGGCTTTGGACAGGCCTTCCTGATTGCGATATTTGTCGCGCAGCTGCTTGAGGAACGCACGTTTGGCCGGCACGTCGGTGGTCATCTTCAGGGTGCCGTAGGCCAGGGCGTAGCGGGCTTTCGGATCGTCACCGGGACCGGCCCAGGCCAGTTCGTTGTCGGCGTAGTAACCGATCAGCCACGGATCGTCGCGATGATCACGGGCGGCGATGGCCACGGCACGCTCGGTTGCCATGGCAAAACGCGGGTCGAACGGATCGGGCATACCGCCCCACCAATCGTTGCCGGTGCTGATACTGGTGTAATCGCCGACGATCGATAGCGGCAGAGTGTATGGGACGCGCTCCGCATCGCCCAGGACCGGAGCGCTCCAATTGCCAACCGTGTTGAATCCCCAGGCTTGCAGGCGATCGAGGGCTCGGCTTGCCCAGCGCTTTTCATCGACAACCGCCTTGCACGGCGCAGGTACCGGCTCCGTTGCCTTCACTTCAGCGGCCTGTTGCGCATCGGCCTTCGCGGCTTCAGCGACACCTGCTTCGGCAGTCGTCGGTACTAATGGTTTCTCTGCAGCTTTTTCTACAGTGGTCTCCGCGGCATCGGCCTTGGCGGCTTCGGCAACCCCGGCCTTGCTATTACCCGACCCACAGGGATCGCCGTACAAACGTTGAAGATTGGCGCCATAGAAGTCATACCAGCGTCCGGCGTTGAAGCCACGCCCCTGATCGACGCCATTGCCGCCACGGTTATCCCCTTCGCCAAAGTGGCTGGCCAGTGGTTCGCCGGCCTTGGGCAGGGATTCGAACATCCACTCACGCCCGGCAACGTAGGTCTGGTTGACGTCGGCCGCAACGGTGTTGACGCCCAGCGAGTAGAACGGATAGCCCAACGGCGTCACCAGATACCAGCGACCGTCACGCTTTTCAGTCCGGAAGAAACCGCTGCCCTTGAACGCCGGGCCCTGGGTCCAGCCACCGAATTTGTCCAGCGGTGCCTTGGCGCGTTCGGCCAGCCAGCTCGTCAGTTGCTGCTGTTCCTTGCCAGCCGCGCTTTTGAGTTGTTCATCGCTGCTGACTTTTTCCGGCCATTTCGCCCGGGTCGACTGACCGTAGGCGTCCACCAGATTGCCGTATGCCGCCTTGGTGGCTGCCTCGCCGTCATCCACACCGAAGCGCTCGAGCAGGATGCTCTGGGCTGCCTTTGGCTGGTCCATCGACAGGCTGACCGATACCACCTGGTTGCGATCGAGTTCGCCGCTGCTGCTGGCCAGCAATACCCGCTGGCCTTCGACCGTCACCGGCATCAAAGGCCCGGCCTTCATGCCCTGGCTCAGCGGCGAAGTCGCAACCAGCGGCACCAGCAGTGTCTGCGCCGGCCCTGCCGGCAGGTCGACGCGACTGATCAGTGTCTTGCCGTCATTGCTCTGGATTTGCACATAAAGGGTGATCGCCCAGTTCATTGCGCTCTGGATGCGCAGGCTCATCATCCCGGACTGAGACCAGTCCCAGGCACCGCTTTGCGGGCTCAAACGCAAGGTCGGGCGGGCTACCGGATTGAAGGTCACCCGGCGCAGCACTTCGCCTTCGGGGGTTTGCTCGGCATTGGACTGAGGCAGGTCGGCGTTCTCGGTGACCACCCGCACCACGTCGGCGGGGCGGACGAAGTTGAACAGGGTTTGCTGACCGGCAGGCGCCGCCAGCAATGGGGCCGCGAAGATCAAGGCAAATACGGCAGGTAACGAACGGCGAATCATGAGAACGAAATTCTCCCTAACGACCTCAATGGGCCAGTGGAAAAGCGGTGGCAGAGAGATAGACAACGCGGTGGGCAAATTTGCCCACCGGTGACTCAGGAAATTTCTCGGCGGAAGGGAGGCAACGCATTGAGAATCGCCTTGCCATAGCGCTGGGTCACCAGGCGCCGGTCGAGCAAGGTGATGGTGCCGCGGTCTTCTTCGGTACGCAGCAGGCGCCCGCAGGCCTGGACCAGTTTCAGCGAGGCGTCCGGCACGGAGATTTCCATGAACGGGTTGCCGCCCCGGGCTTCGATCCATTCGGCCAGTGCCGCTTCGACCGGATCGTCGGGCACCGAGAACGGAATCTTGGCGATGACCACGTGCTCGCAATAGGCACCGGGCAAGTCGACCCCTTCGGCGAAACTCGCCAGGCCGAACAACACGCTCGAATCCCCGCCGTCGACCCGCGCCTTGTGCTTGTTCAGGGTTTCCTGCTTCGACAGATTGCCCTGAATGAACACTTGCTTGCGCCAGTCGCGGTCCAGACCGTCGAACACGTCCTGCATCTGTTTGCGCGAGGAAAACAGCACCAGCGTGCCCCGCGAGCCTTCGACCAGTTCCGGCAGATCGCGGATGATCGCCGCGGTGTGCGCCGCTGCATCGCGAGGATCGGCGTTGAGATTGGGCACCCGCAACACACCGGCGTCGGCGTGATGGAACGGGCTGGGCACCACGGCGGTCACGGCCTTTTTCGGCAGGCCGGCACGCATACGGAAACGGTCGAAGGTGCCCAGGGCAGTCAAGGTCGCCGAGGTCACCAGACAGCCATAGGCGACGTTCCACAGATTGCGCCGCAGCATTTCCGCCGCGAGGATCGGGCTGGCATTGACCTCGATGTCGAACAGCGAACCGCTTTCGGCCAGGGTCAGCCAGCGCGCCATGGGCGGGTTGTCTTCCGGGTCCTCGACGGTGAACGCGGTCCACAACTCCCAGTTGCCCGAAGAGCGGGACAACAGGCTGCCGAACAAGGGATACCACTCCTCGGCCTGATTGCTGGCGATGCCGATATTGACCTCGCCGTCCATGCCTTCCTTGAGCAGATCAGTGAGTCGGGTGAACAGGTCGGTCAAGCGGGCGAAGCCTTTCTTCAACTCGATTCCCATCTCACGCATGTGCTCGGGAATCACCCCGCCCACGAAACGGTGACGCGGCCGCTCGCGGCCTTCGACGTCTTCGCCGGGTTTGAAATCGGCGACCTGCTCGCAGGCGGTGAACATGAATTGCTGCTGGGTCTTGATCTCCCGCGCCAGCTCCGGCACCTGCTCGATCAGCTTGCCCAGATCCCCCGGCAGCGGGTGTTGGGCCAGCAGCTTGGTGAGGTTCTTGGCGGTGGTTTCCAGCCAGTCGGCGGTGGAACGCAGGCGCGTGTAATGGGCGAAATGGCCGATGGCCTTGTCCGGCAGGTGATGGCCTTCGTCGAATACATAGATGGTGTCGCGCGGGTCCGGCAGTACCGCGCCGCCGCCCAGGGCCAGGTCGGCCAGTACCATGTCGTGGTTGGTGACGATCACGTCGACCTTGCCCATGCCTTCACGGGCCTTGTAGAAGGCGCACTGGCCGAAGTTCGGGCAATGACGGTTGGTGCACTGACTGTGATCAGTGGTCAGGCGTGCCCAGTCGGCATCTTCCAGCGCATTGGGCCAGCTGTCGCGGTCGCCGTCCCATTTATTGCCGGCGAGCTTCTCAATCATGCTGGTAAACAGCTTCTGGCTGGCCTCGTCCACCTCGATCTTGAAGCCTTCCTCTTCGAACAGCTGCGCGGTGGCGGTTTGCGCGTGGCCTTCCTGGAGCAACATGTCGAGCTTGGACAGGCACATGTAACGCCCTCGCCCCTTGGCCAGAGCGAAGCTGAAATTCAACCCGCTGTTGCGCATCAGGTCCGGCAGGTCCTTGTAGACGATCTGTTCTTGCAGGGCCACGGTGGCCGTGGCGATCACCAGGCGCTTGCCGGCGGCCTTGGCGGCCGGGATCGACGCCAGACTGTAGGCCACGGTCTTGCCGGTACCGGTGCCGGCCTCCACCGCGACAATCGCCGGCTCGCCGCTGCGCCGGCCTTCGTCGTCGGTGTCGATGTCACCGAGGACCTTGGCGACTTCGGCGATCATCAGGCGCTGGCCGTAACGCGGCTTGAGGCTCTTGGCTTCGAGAAAACGCGAATAAGCGCCCTGGATCGTGGTTTTGAGTTCAGTGCTGATCATGGATTGTCGGGCGCAAAAAACGCTGGATAAATTTTCAGTGGTTCGGATCGGCCGCTATCATACCCCGCTAATCAATCCCGCGCAGAACGGAGTACCCCAATGACCGCTTTTAGCCTTGTTTATAGCCTGCATGTCCTCGCCGCGCTGGTGTGGGTAGGCGGCATGTTTTTCGCCTGGATCGTCTTGCGCCCCGCGGCGGTCAAGGCACTGGAAGGACCCGCCCGGCTGAAGCTGTGGGTAGAAGTATTTCAAGGTTTTTTCCGCTGGATATGGGGCGCGGTCATCCTGCTGCCGGTCAGCGGCGTGGTCATGCTGAACCTGCACTTCACCGGTTTTGAGCACGCGCCGCGCTACGTGCAGGTGATGATGGGCCTGTATCTGGTGATGACAGCGCTGTTCATCCGGATTCAGGCGTTGATGCTGCCGGAATTGCGCAATGCCGTGCAGGCGCAGGACTGGTCGGCCGGGGCGTCGGTGCTGGGGCGGATTCGCCGGGTGGTGGGGATCAATCTGCTGGTGGGGTTGGTGGTTGTGGCGATTGCCGCGGTTCGACCGACATTTTAAAAGCTTCGCGGGCAACCCTCGTTCCTACAAGGACGGTGAAATCCTGTGGGAGCGAGGCTTGCCCGCGAAGACTATCGATCCGGCAACACATCTTTCAGATCATGTTTACAACCGCTGCACGGTCACCGACCCCGCCGCTCCCGCAGCCCCCGGTTGCCCGTCGGCCCCTGGCTTGCCGCTCTTGCCGCCATCGGTTGTATAGACGATGCAGCCCTTGGCCTTGCCGCCAGCGCCCGGCTTGCCGCCAGGACCTGCTGGGCCACCCGCACCACCGGCCACTTGAACCTTGATCCGCTCCGCCGGGTAGTCATGCGGCACGGCCAGCTTGACCAGCGCCCCCGGCGCCCCCGGCTGTCCGTTACTGCCGTCGCTGCCATCGGCGCCGCGACCGGCCTGACCCCAGGCACAACCCGGCGCCTCACCGTTGGCCCCGTCCAGCCCGAAAAACCCCGGCGCCCCGGCGCCACCGCGGGCATCCACCAGCAATTGTGGCGCGTTCAGGGCTTTGATCTGCAGATTCAGGTTACGCCCCGAGCGGGCCGCTTTCTGATAAGTGCCTGGCGCACCACGAGCCGTGATCTGGCTGCCTTCGGACAAATCAGCGCGGCTGACCTTCAACTCAAGCGCCTGTTCGCCAGGCACGATCGCGATTCGCGCTTCACGCCCCAGATGAAGTTCACCCACGTTGAGTTCGGTGACGTTCGAAGGAATCAGCAAGGTGCCGAAGTCGGCCACTACCAGACGTTCCAGTTGCAGGGTGCTGGCGGTGTTGGGCAGGCGCATCAGCGAGTTGGTTTCGACACTCACCACTTGGGCGCAGGCCAATGGACTGATGAGTGCAGCGAGCAGACAGAGTTTACGCATGGGAAGCCTTGGATGCGGTAGGGGCTGGAATGGTTTGCAAGTGGAAAACGCCGAACAGGACAATCATCAGGCGATCACGCCAGGGATGCTCGCGGCCTCTGAGGGTGCGAAAGCACAGCAGCGCCTCGAGAAGATGAAGGCCCGCCAACAGGGCGCCGGCCAGATTGACCAGCGGGTGCAGCGGGTAAACGAACGGCATGAGCAGATTGACCAGCACCACCAGCCAGAACAGCAGGGTGAGAAGCTTTCCCAGCCCCCATAGCACCTTCATACACGCCCCCGATGAGAATTATTGTTTGGGCGCACAGTAACGGCTTCCGCGCGGGATAAGCCAGAGGGCAAGCGAAAAAACTTGATGAAGAACGCCGAACGGCCGTCGAGACGCAGTGAATTCGCGCCCGACGGCTCTATTCCGGTGCTCAACGATTGATGTGCAACTCCACTCGACGGTTTTTCGCGCGGCCTTCATCGGTGGCGTTATCCGCCACCGGCTCGCTTTCACCCTTGCCTTCACTGGTGAGTTTGGCCGGCGCCACACCCTGACTCAGCAGGTACTGCGCAACACTGCTGGCGCGTCGCTCCGACAGTCCCTGGTTGTAGGCATCCGAGCCGACGCTGTCGGTATGCCCAACCACTTTGATACTGACCACGCTGGCGTCCTCCAGCTTGCCCATGATCGAGTCGAGTTGGCTTTTGGCGGTGGGGGTCAGGTCAGACTGGTTGAAGGCGAACAGCACATCGCCGGCATCGCTCAGGGTGATGACTTCGGACTGCACGGGTTCAGGTTCGGCTTTCACGCTGGCCGGGTATTGCGGCAGCGGGCAACCGCGATGGTCCACGGGGGTGTTGGCCGGCGTGTCGGGGCAGCGATCCCGTCGATCAAAAACGCCATCGCCGTCTTCGTCGCCGTCCTGGGCATAGCAAATCAAACCACCGCTCAAGATACCGAGCGCTGCCCCACCGGCCGCCCAACCGCCACTTTCGATGGCGCCCAGGCCTCCGCCCACCAGTCCGCCAATGACGCTGCAGATCGGCCAGGTACGTTGATTGAGGGGGGCAGTGCCATCACTGTGAGTAGCGCAACCGGTCAACAGGCTGCCGAGCAGCAGAACCGGCAAGACGGTCCGTGTGAGATTGCTCATTTTGAAAGCTCCTGTGTCACCGGCCGATGCCGGTTACACAGGAGTAAAGACCCGCATCCGCGACTGCACAAGCCACGGATGCGAGGGATCTAGCGTTGGATTTTGATTTCCGTGCGACGGTTTTGCGCACGACCGTCGGCGGTTTTGTTATCGGCAACCGGCTGGCTTTCACCCGCACCGGTAACAGACACAAAGTTGCTGCGTGGCACGCCTTCGTGGATGAGGTACTCAACCACCGAGTGAGCGCGTTTATCCGACAGTTTCTGGTTATAGGTATCGCTGCCCACGCTGTCAGTATGGCCAGTGACGCTCAACCGGGCAGTAGGCGCTTCCGCTTTCAAACGAGTGGCGATCTTGTCGAGTACTTGTTTGTCGGACGGTGTGAGCGTTGCCTTGTCGAACTGGAAGTGAACATCACGGATGACGATGGTTTCTTCCTTGACCACCACGGCTTCTTCAACAACAGGAGCTGGCGCTGGCGGTGGGCAGCCGTCGGCATCGACTTTCACGCCATGTGGCGTGCCAGGGCACTTGTCACGGCTATCCGGTACGCCGTCGCCATCTTCGTCGCCATCACCATGAACCCAGCAATAGGCCGCTGCCGTACCACCGACAACCAGCGCACCCCAGCCTGCCCATGACGAACTCTCGGTGGCACCGAGCCCCGCACCCACGACACCTCCGACTGCCGCACAGATCGGCCAGTCGGTTTTCTGCAAACCTGCGCAACCAGTCAAAACACTGGTTAGCAGAACCAGGGGTAATGCTGTCCGAACTATGCTCATCGAGTTTTCTCCTGAATGATCGGCTTAGAACCGATTCAGGGAGTAAAGACCGGAGTTTAAAACTCCGCCAGCAATAGGCCATTGCAGTTTCATCCCACGTTCTCGGGCGATCGCCACTTTTACCTTAAACACGCTCTAGGCTCGGACTTGCAGGCAGGCTAGTCTTGGCAGATCTGAGTGAGGGTCTCCAATGATTGCAGGTATTTCTTCGCGCACACCCCAGCAGGCGCTGGCCGCTTTGCTGGACCGTTACGCCCCTTCGCGCCTGTTGCTGATCGGCGCCAGCGAGTTCCCGGCACTCGAGGCATTCAAGCTCGCGCACCCGGACAGCTGCGTGGCGCACGCGGCACCCGGGCCATTGCCGGATGAACTGGCCGCGCGCCGGTTTGACCTGGCGCTGGTGGTCGATTGCCTCGAACACCTGCCCAAGCGCGATGGCCTGAATTTGCTCGGAGGCATCCGCAACCTCAACGCCAGCCGCATCGCGGTACTGGCCGACCTGCCGGCCAGCGGCTGGCAGGAAACGGATTTCTTCTCCCTGGCGCTGCAAGCCAGCGAGCGTTTTCAACGCGACGATCAGGTGCTGACGCTGTTCACCTACGATCTGCTTGAATACAAGCAAGTCCCCGACTGGCTCAACTCGAAGTTCTGGGCCAATCCGGAAAACTTCGGGAAATATTGGTGGTAACGCAATGAGTACATCCATTTGCCCTTGCGGCAGCGGCACGCTGCTCGATGCCTGCTGCGGTCATTACCATGAGGGTCATCCGGCACCCTGCGCCGAAGCCCTGATGCGTTCGCGCTACAGCGCTTATGTGTTGGGCCTGATCGACTATCTGGTGGCGACCACCCTGCCCGCCCAGCAGTCCGGACTCGATCGGCAATCGATCAGCGACTGGAGCGCCCAGAGCACCTGGTTGGGCCTGGAAGTGGAAAGCTCGGAAGTGCTCGGCGGCCAGCCGGAACACGCCTTCGTCACCTTCACCGCGCGCTGGCATGACGGCAGCGGCGAACACAGTCATCGCGAGCGCTCGTCATTCGTGCAGAACGCCGGCCGCTGGTACTTCATCGACCCCACCGTACCGCTCAATGTCGGGCGCAACGACGCCTGCCCTTGCGCCAGCGGGCAGAAGTTCAAGAAGTGTTGCTCGGGGTACTTCGGCGGTTGAGGCAACGTCAAAAGATCGCAGCCTGCGGCAACGCCCGCATTGGACGCCTGCAGGCGCTACCGAAGACTGCGATCTTTTAACGACTAGACTGGGGTTCAAGGAAGAGGAACGACCATGCTCACCCGGCGACTCGCACACGGCCTGCTTATATTGACCCTTTGCCTGGGGCTCGGCGGCTGCGCCTCCTGGTTCAGCACCGATGAACCTGACCCAGAGGTGCATCTGGTCAAGGTTGAAGTGGTAAAGGCCAAGCTGATGGAACAGCGGTTCGTACTGCACTTTCGTATCGATAACCGCAACGACAGCGACCTGACCGTGCGCGGCCTGGAGTATCGCGTGCACCTGGGCGGCATCCTGCTGGCCGAAGGCGAGCATGAACACTGGATCACCGTCGACCCCAAGAGCAGCCGTTTCTACAAGGTCCCGATCCGCACCAACCTGTGGCCCCACGTCAAGGACCTGGTCAAGCAGCTGAAAAACTCCCCGCAGGGTATTCCCTATCGTCTGGAAGGTGAGATGGAAACCGGTTTATTCATCGCCCATTACGTGCACCTGGCGCGTAATGGCGTAATAATCCCCGCCGATCTAATTCCGGAGTAACCCCGATGACCCAGCAACCCCATGTCCATGGCCCAGACTGCAACCACGATCATGACCACCACGATCATGATCACGACCATGGCCATGTCCACGGCCCGCACTGCAACCACGCGCCTCAGGAGCCGGTACGTAACGCCCTGAAAGACGTCGGCCGCAACGACCCTTGCCCTTGCGGCAACGGCAAGAAATTCAAGAAGTGCCACGGCGCTTGATGCTTCGGGCTGAATTCATTTTCGCCTGTTGAATCCCCCCTGTAGGAGCGAGCCTGCTCGCGAAAAACTCGAAAACGCCGCGTTGAACCAGTCAGTACGCATTATCGTTAACGACCATCGCGAGCAGGCTCGCTCCTACAGGGTTTCATCCATTCCCCAGAATCTGCGCAGTACTGACCACCGTCGCATACTCCCCATGCAAATTCCCCAGCGACATCCCATGCACCTCCTCGGCTGATCGGGCATTTCCAAAGAAGTCAGCCTTGTCGAAGGTAAAGCACGCATCCTCCACCACCCAGGTATCGAACCCCAGATTGCCCGCCGTACGCGCCGTGGATTCCACCGAGTTGTGAGTGGCCACGCCAACGATGATCAACTGCCCGATCCCCGCTCCGCGCAAGTACGCCTCCAGCGCCGTCGAGCAAAACGCATCCGGCACCTGCTTTTGAATCAGTTGTTCACCGGGCAATGGCGCAAACCGTTCCTGAAACTCCACCCCCGATTGCTGCGGCCAGAACACCGAATCCTCAGAGCGGGACAAGTGCTGTACATGCACGATCGGCCGCCCGCTGCGGCGCCAATGCGCCAGCAGTTCGAGAATGCGCTCCTCGGCCTGGGGATTGTTCCGGCGACCGAGCCTGGGATGCAGGATGCCTTTCTGCTGATCGATGATGATCAGTGCTGCGTTGGTCCTTAGCTCCATGCCCGTGTTGCTCCAGAAGGTTGGGTTGAAGGTCAAAAGATCGCAGCCTTCGGCAGCTCATACAAGGTGTGCGCCAATCCACTGTAGAGCTGGCTAAACCTGCACAGCAGGCTGCGATCTTTTCGATTCTCAGACAAATCCTGAAATAACCTCGTCCCCCGCTTGCGCGGCCACTGCCCGCTCACTAACGTAGCGGCTTTATTGCGCTACCACCCCCGCAGGAGCTTTGCCATGGCCTCGCCAGCCCTTACACATTTTCTACCCCGGTTCGGCGTTGCCGCAGCAGTGGCGGGGGTCTTGAGCCTGACAGGCTGTCAGAGCTTCAACGCCCAGGACACGCTCCCACCCGCTACCGGCGTGCAGGCGCTCAAGGGCCTGGCGCAGAACGTTTCGGTGCGACGCAATGCCATGGGCGTGCCGTTGATCGAAAGCAGCAGCTTCCATGACGCGTTGTTCACCCTCGGCTACGTGCACGCCAGCGATCGCATCACGCAAATGGTCACCCTGCGCTTGCTGGCCCAGGGACGCCTGGCCGAAATGCACGGTTCAGACCTGCTGGATGCCGACCGCTACATGCGCGCCGTCAACCTGAAGAAGAGTGCCGGCGAGTTGTATAAGGCATCGTCCCCCCGCCTCAAGCGCTTCTTCGAGGTCTATGCCCGCGGGGTCAACGCCTACCTGTTCCGCTACCGCGACAAACTGCCGGCCGACCTCGCCGCCAGCGGTTACAAGCCTGAATACTGGCAACCGGAAGACTCCGCGCTGATTTTCTGCCTGTTGAATTTCAGCCAGTCGGCCAACCTGCCCGAAGAAATTGCCTCGCTGGTGTTGGCCCAGACGGTCACCACCGACAAGCTGGCATGGCTGACCCCTTCCGCGCCGGATGAAAAACTGCCGCTGGCCGAAAGCGAAAAGCTCCAGGGCATCAAGCTCACGGGACAAGTACCGGGGCTGGCCGAGATCAACAAAGCCACCAGCCAGCTGTCCGAGCTAAATCTGCTGGGCGCCACCTCGTCGAACAACTGGGCCATCGCTCCACAGCGCAGCCGTAGCGGCAAGAGCTTGCTGGCCAGCGACAGCCACGGTCCGATGGGCGTGCCGTCGCTGTTCAGTTACGTGCAGATTCGCACCACTAAATATCAGGCGTCCGGTGTGACCATCGCCGGCTTGCCAATGGTCCTTGGCGGTTTCAACGGCAAGGTCGCGTGGAGCATGACCAACGTCATGGGCGACAACCAGGACCTGTTCCTGGAGAAAATCAAACGTCAGGGCAATGGTCTGGCCTATGAAACCAAAGGCAAATGGACGCCTGCGGTCGTGCGCAACGAAACCTATTTCGTCAAAGGCCAGCGGCCGATTCGCGAAGCCGTGTACGAAACCGCCCATGGCCCGTTGCTCAACAGCGCCCAAGGCCTGGCCCAGGGCAGCGGTTTCGGCCTGGCCTTGCAGACTCCGAGCTTCACCGACGACAAAACCCTCGACGCGTTTTTCGATCTGTCCCGCGCGCAAAACGTCGAGCGCGCGTCCGACGCCAGCCGCGAGATCCGCGCCATCGCCTTGAACCTGGTGTTTGCCGACGCCAGCAACATCGGCTGGCAGGTCACCGGGCGCTATCCGAACCGCCGTGAAGGCGAAGGCTTGTTGCCATCGCCGGGCTGGGAGGGTCGTTACGACTGGGACGGTTACGCCGATCCGATGCTGCACCCTTACGATCAGGATCCGGCCCAAGGCTGGCTCGGCACCGCCAACCAGCGCGTCATTCCCCATGGTTATGGCATGCAATTGTCCAATTCCTGGGCAGCGCCGGAACGCGGCGAGCGCATGGCGGAGCTGGCCGGCGCCGGCAAACATGACACGCGCAGCCTGATCGCCATGCAGTACGACCAGACCACCACCTTCGCCGCCAAACTGAAGAAAATGTTTGAAGCCCCGGGCATGGCCCAACCGCTCAAACAAGCCATCGACGCCTTACCGGTGGCCGAGCGCGACAAGGCGCGCGAAGCTTTTACCCGCTTGATGGCATTCGACGGCAAGCTCAGCCCGACCTCCGCCGACGCGGCGGTCTACGAGCTGTTCCTGCAAGAGAGCAGCAAACAGATTTTCCTCGACGAACTGGGCCCGGAAACCAGTCCGACGTGGAAGGCCTTCATCGCCAACGGCAAGTTGTCCTACGCCGCGCAGGCCGATCACTTGCTGGGTCGCGAAGACAGCCCGTTCTGGGATGACCTGCGCACCGCGCAGAAAGAAGACAAACCGGCCATCCTCGCCCGTAGCCTGGCTGCGGCGATCAGTGCTGGCGACAGTCAGTTGGGCGGCAGCCACAACGCCTGGCAGTGGGGCAAGCTGCACCGCTACGAATGGAAGAACAGCAGCGGCCAGACGGTGCGCGGCCCGCTGCCGGCCGGTGGCGATCACACCACGCTCAACACCGCTGCATTTGCCTGGGGCCAGGACTTCAACACCACGCTGGCGCCCGCGATGCGCTTCATCGTCGACTTCGGCCAGACCGAACCGTTGACTGGCCAGATCGCCACCGGCCAGTCCGGCAACCCGGCAAGCCCGTATTATCTGAACAGCATCGACCCGTGGCTCAAGGGGCAGTACATGAGCCTGCCGATGCAACCGCAGAACTTTGATCGGGTGTACGGCACCCAGCGCCTGACCCTGACGCCGGGCAAGTAAGATCAAAAGATCGCAGCCTGCGGCAGCTCCTACACCAATCTCTGTAGGAGCTGCCGCAGGCTGCGATCTTTTAGATTTTCACATCAACCTGATCCACAACAGTGCAGGCTTTTCACGGCGCCCATTTTCGTGCACTAATCCCATCCGGCAATTTCCTGAATACCTTTTAAACGCTTGTTCGGCACTCTGGTTCGGAAATTGCTACCTTCATTAAGTCTTACGCTTACCAGTAACAATAATTCTGCGCCACAAGCGCTCATATTGGTTCTTAGGGATTGAATAATGAAAAAAGCATTGCTGACCCTGTCTGCACTGGCATTGTGCGTAGCTGCTGGCTCTGCGCTGGCGAAGGAATACAAGGAACTGCGCTTCGGTGTTGACCCTTCCTACGCTCCGTTCGAGTCCAAAGCGGCCGACGGCAGCCTGGTGGGCTTCGATATCGATCTGGGCAACGCAATCTGCGCTGAGCTGAAGGTCAAGTGCAAATGGGTCGAAAGCGATTTCGACGGCATGATTCCAGGCCTCAAGGCCAATAAATTCGACGGCGTGATCTCTTCGATGACCGTCACCGAAGCCCGCGAAAAAGTCATCGACTTCTCCAGCGAGCTGTTCTCCGGCCCGACCGCTCTGGTGTACAAGAAAGGCTCCGGCATCACAACCGACACCGCTTCCCTCAAAGGCAAGACCGTCGGTTACGAGCAAGGCACCATTCAGGAAGCCTACGCCAAGGCCATCCTGGACAAGGCTGGCGTGAAAACCCAGGCCTACGCCAACCAGGATCAGGTTTACGCCGACCTGACTTCCGGTCGTCTCGACGCCGGCATCCAGGACATGCTGCAAGCCGAACTGGGTTTCCTGAAGTCGCCACAGGGTGCCGATTTCGAAGTCAGCAAGCCGGTTGATGACCCTCTGTTGCCAGCCAAAACCGCCGTCGGCATTAAGAAAGGTAACACCGAGCTGAAAGCCCTTTTGGATAAAGGTATCAAAGCGTTACACGATGATGGCACCTACGCCACCATTCAGAAGAAACACTTTGGCGATCTGAATCTGTACAGCGGCAAATAATGCCCGGCGCCCATCTCACGATGGGCGCTTTTTTCTTCCGATCAGGTTGCTGATTTATGTTCGAAGACCTATTACAAAATCTGGGGCTCTCGGCCTTCAGCCTCAAGGGCTTCGGTCCTTTGCTGATGCAAGGCACCTGGATGACCATCAAATTATCGGCGATGTCGCTGCTGGTGGCCGTGTTGCTCGGCCTGCTCGGCGCCAGTGCCAAGCTGTCAAAAGTCAAACTGCTGCGCGTGCCTGCCCTGTGCTACACCACGCTGATTCGCGGGGTGCCGGACCTGGTGCTGATGCTGCTGATCTTCTACAGCCTGCAAACCTGGCTGACGTCGCTGACCGACTATCTGGAATGGGAATACATCGAGATCAACCCATTCAGTGCCGGGGTCATCACCCTGGGCTTCATTTATGGCGCTTATTTCACCGAAACCTTCCGTGGCGCGATTCTCGCGGTACCACGGGGCCAGGTCGAAGCCGCCACCGCCTATGGCCTCAAACGCGGCCAGCGCTTCTGGATCGTGGTATTTCCACAAATGATGCGTTTTGCCCTGCCGGGTATCGGCAACAACTGGATGGTCATGCTCAAGGCTACCGCACTGGTATCGATCATCGGTCTGGCCGATCTGGTCAAGGCCGCGCAGGACGCCGGTAAAAGCAGCTATCAACTGTTCTACTTCCTGGTACTCGCCGCCTTGATCTACCTGGTGATCACCAGCGCGTCCAACTTCATCCTGCGCCGACTCGAACGCCGCTACGCTGCCGGCACACGGGAGGCCGTACGATGATCGAACTCCTGCAGGAATACTGGAGGCCTTTCCTCTACAGCGACGGCCAGAACATCACCGGCCTGGCCATGACCATGTGGCTGCTCAGCGCGTCGATTTTCTTCGGTTTCATCGTCTCGATTCCGCTGTCGATCGCCCGGGTCTCGCCGCACTTCTACATTCGCTGGCCGGTGCAGTTCTACACCTACCTGTTCCGTGGCACGCCGCTCTATATCCAGCTGCTGATCTGCTACACCGGGATCTACAGCCTGGCCGCGGTGCGCGCGCAACCGCTGCTCGACAGCTTTTTCCGCGATGCGATGAACTGCACCATCCTGGCGTTCGCCCTGAACACCTGCGCCTACACCACCGAGATTTTCGCCGGAGCCATTCGCAGCATGGCCCACGGTGAAGTCGAAGCGGCGAAAGCCTACGGCCTGACCGGTTGGAAGCTGTATGCCTACGTGATCATGCCTTCGGCCCTGCGTCGTTCGTTGCCGTACTACAGCAACGAAGTGATCCTGATGCTGCACTCGACCACCGTGGCGTTCACCGCCACCATTCCGGACATCCTGAAAGTGGCTCGGGACGCCAACTCGGCGACCTTCCTGACCTTCCAGTCGTTCGGCATCGCCGCGCTGATCTACCTGACCGTCACCTTTGCGCTGGTTGGCCTGTTCCGCCTCGCCGAACGCCGCTGGCTGGCCTTCCTCGGGCCGACCCACTAGGACCTCTCCTGTTTCAGGGAACAACAGATGCGCCACCAGATTCATGACTTGCTGTCCCCCGTGCCGGGGACAGCGCGACAGATCCACAGCTTCCACTTCGGGCCGACATCGTCGCCTGCCGTTACAAGCGCCCGAGGCAAGATCTACATCCAGTCGTCCCTTCACGCCGATGAAATGCCCGGCATGCTGGTGGCCTGGCACCTCAAGCAACGCCTGGCGGAGCTGGAAGCCGCCGGCCGCCTGCGCAGTGAGATCGTGCTGGTCCCGGTCGCCAACCCGGTGGGCCTGGAACAGGTGCTGATGGATGTACCGCTGGGCCGCTACGAGCTGGAAAGCGGGCAGAACTTCAATCGCTGGTTCGTCGACCTGAGCGAAGAAGTCGGCAACGAGATCGAAGGCCAGCTCGGCGATGATCCGCAGCACAACCTGCAATTGATCCGCAACAGCCTGCGCCAGGCTCTGGCGCGGCAGACCGCCAGCACCCAGTTGCAATCCCAGCGCCTGACCCTGCAACGGCTGGCCTGCGATGCAGACATGGTGCTGGACCTGCATTGCGACTTCGAAGCGGTCGCCCACCTGTACACCACCCCCGAAGCCTGGTCCCAGGTCGAACCGCTGGCGCGCTACATTGGTGCCGAAGCCAGCCTGCTGGCCACCGACTCCGGCGGTCAGTCGTTCGACGAATGCTTCACCTTGCTGTGGTGGCAATTGAAGGAACGCTTCGGCGAGCACTTCGATATCCCACTGGGGAGCTTTTCCGTCACCGTCGAACTGCGCGGCCAGGGCGACGTCAATCACCCGCTGGCCAGCCTCGACAGCCAGGCGCTGATTGACTACTTGATCCATTACGGCGCAATCGCGGGCGAACCGGCGCCACTGCCCGACCTGCCCTACCCGGCCACTCCACTGGCCGGCGTCGAGCCCGTCGCCACTCCGGTTGGCGGCTTGCTGGTGTTCACCGCGCTGCCGGGGGAATACCTGGAAGCCGGTCAACTGATCGCCGAAATCATCGACCCCATTTCCGACAGCGTCACATCGGTGCGCTGCACCGCCAGCGGTCTGATGTACGCCCGCTCGCTGCGACGCATGGCCACCGCCGGCATGGTGATCGCCCACGTCGCGGGCGCCGAAGCCTATCGCAGCGGCTACCTACTTTCGCCTTGAGGATGCTTGTTACATGTACAAACTGACCATTGAAGACCTGCATAAAAGCTATGGCGATCATGAGGTGCTCAAGGGTGTTTCGCTCAAGGCCAACACCGGCGACGTCATCAGCCTGATCGGCGCCAGCGGCTCGGGCAAAAGTACCTTCCTGCGTTGCATCAACTTTCTCGAACAGCCCAACGACGGCGCGATGAGCCTCGACGGCCAGTCGATCCGCATGATCAAGGATCGCCATGGCATGCATGTCGCCGATCCCAATGAACTGCAACGGATCCGCACCCGCCTGGCCATGGTGTTCCAGCACTTCAACCTGTGGAGCCACATGACCGTGCTGGAAAACATCACCATGGCGCCCATCCGCGTGCTGGGTTGCAGCAAGCAGGAAGCCACGGACCGCGCCCGCCGCTACCTGGACAAGGTGGGATTGCCGGCACGGGTCGCCGATCAGTACCCGGCGTTCCTCTCCGGCGGTCAACAGCAGCGCGTGGCGATTGCCCGGGCGCTGGCCATGGAACCGGAAGTCATGCTGTTCGACGAACCGACCTCGGCGCTGGACCCGGAGCTGGTGGGCGAAGTGCTCAAGGTGATCCAGGGCCTGGCCGAGGAAGGCCGGACCATGATCATGGTGACTCACGAGATGAGCTTCGCGCGCAAGGTGTCGAGCCAGGTGCTGTTCCTGCACCAGGGTCGGGTGGAAGAAGAAGGCGCGCCGGAAGACGTGCTGGGCAATCCGAAGAGCGAGCGCTTGAAGCAGTTCCTGAGCGGTAACCTCAAGTAACCAGCAACCCCCTGTAGGAGCGAGCCTGCTCGCGATGGTGGGTCAGGCACCGCGGTGTCGACTGACAGTCCATCGCGAGCAGGCTCGCTCCTACAGAAAGACAAATCAGGCTACGGGCGCGGGAGGCGGCTCATCCGGCAACATAGGCTCACCGGGCTCGGTCGGTTGTTCATTGGGGGTATCGGGATCAGGTTGGCCAGGGATGCCCCCTGACATACTGATCGGTGGGTGTGCCAACAAGGACCAGGCCAAAACGCCAACCTGATTGGGCTCAAGCCTTGCCAGTTCGGCACTTATTCGCGGGTCGATCTTCATAAAGCACTCCTGAGCGATGGCCCGATCCGCCTTGCGCGGATCGGAGCAGTACACTCCATAGAGTGTACGCCCGCCCAGGAATTCCCCGTTTTTGTCGGACGGCTGACTCAGGTCCGTGGCAGGGTCACGCCACGCTGGCCCTGGTACTTGCCGCCACGGTCCTTGTAGGACACTTCACACTCTTCGTCGGACTCAAGGAACAGCATCTGCGCCACGCCTTCGTTGGCGTAGATCTTCGCCGGCAGGTTGGTGGTGTTCGAGAACTCCAGGGTCACGTGACCTTCCCACTCCGGCTCAAGCGGGGTGACGTTGACGATGATGCCGCAACGGGCGTAGGTGCTCTTGCCCAGGCAGATGGTCAATACGTTGCGCGGAATACGGAAGTACTCGACGGTGCTGGCCAGGGCGAAGGAGTTCGGCGGGATGATGCAGACGTCGCTATGGATGTCGACGAAGCTGCCGGCATCGAAGTTCTTCGGGTCGACGATGGCCGAGTTGATGTTGGTGAACACCTTGAAGTGATTGGTGCAACGAACGTCGTAGCCGTAGCTCGACACGCCGTAGGAGATCACACGGCTGTCGTCGCTGCCGCGCATCTGGCGCTCAACGAAAGGCTCGATCATGCCGTGCTCTTGCGCCATGCGGCGAATCCACTTGTCCGATTTGATGCTCATGGCGGTGTCCTGAATAGCGAGGTGGAAAAAACTGTCCGGCATCTTACCGGGGTGCGCCCCCGGGTTCAAAGTGCCGGGCACAATTCTCGACGATCACGCACGATTTACGGACCTTCGAGACAATACGGCGCACCGTCGATCATGAAAACCGAGAAACCTTCGCACGAAGCATTGGCACGTTTCGGAAAAAGGGTTAAGGTGGCGTCACTGTGCTGCTTGTGTCACTGAGAATCTCTACACGATATGTTGAATTTCGATCCAACCGTCTACAAGAATTTTTCCTGCTCTTTGCACTCAGTCTCGGCCAGGGTTCTTCCTGAGTCGCAGTTATCTTTGTTCAAGGAGTTACACCATGTCTAATCGCCAAACCGGTACCGTTAAGTGGTTCAACGATGAAAAAGGCTTCGGCTTCATCACTCCACAATCCGGTGACGACCTGTTCGTTCACTTCAAAGCTATCCAATCCGACGGCTTCAAAAGCCTGAAAGAAGGCCAACAGGTTTCTTTCATCGCTACTCGCGGTCAGAAAGGCATGCAAGCTGAAGAAGTACAAGTTATCTAACTTGTCCTTGCTTTAGTAAAAAGCCCCGCCCTCAACAGCGGGGCTTTTTTGTGCCTGTGTATTTTTGCTCATGAGGCGATTTCGAAAGTGCTGATGCTATCGCGGGCAAGCCTCGCTCCTACAGGATTGCGTAAATTCTGTAGGAGCAAGGCTTGCCCGCGATTGGATCCTGCAGCCGACAGTGATTTACCAGGTCACACCAAACCCTGCGGTGTACCGGGTCTTGTCCAGATCGGCATCGTCGGTTCCGCTGATGATGTCACGCTCGGCCTTGAGATTGAGCGACGCCCAGTCCGTCACCTTGTAGCGCAGGCCCACCTCCGAATCCAGCGCGTAGTCGGCCACGCCGGACAGCGGCTTGCCCACCTCGCCATTGGTGAAGAACTCCACTTTCTTGCCGATCAGATAGCGGTTGTAGTCCCACTTCATGGCGACCGAATAGAAGTTTTCCTTGCTGCCATCGGCGAACTCATAGTCGGTGCGATTGACCAGTGATCCGAGAGAGAACGCGCCCAACTCGTCATCCCAAAACTGGTAGCCAGGACCGGTACCCACAGTGCGTTGACGGGACAGGTCTTCAACCTTGTCGCGCTTGTAGACCAGTCGACCTTGCCAAAACCATTTATCCGTCAGAAAGCGGTCCAGGGAATACTCGGCCCGCCAATTGTCCGTGGTGACCACATCATCCTGAAACTCGCGGTTGTATTCGCCTTCCGCGGTATGCCGCCAGCGACCATGACGGGCCGTGGTCTTGAAATCGATGTCGTAGTCGTCGGTGTCCTTGTCGGCCCGCTGGTAATCGAGGGCCGCATCGATATTGCCCTTCCACACCAGATCCTCGACCACCGGCTTGGGCTTGAGGATCTGCTGGACACTCGCCAGTTCGACGGTTTTGGGGGCATCGCCGTTGGCCAGGATCACCTTGCCGTCCTCGGCGGCGTGCAACGACTTGGCCTTCTCGCCGGTGTAGGCGTCCTGCTTGACCAGCAACTCCTGATCACTTTCCAGCGTCTTGACCTGTTTCCAGTCGATCGGGACCGCTCCGGCGTATTCGGTCTGGACCAGCAACTTGCCACCGTCAAACAGGATGATCTTGCCGCTCAGCTTGTCACCGTTCTTCAACCAGACAGTATCGGCAAGCAAGGGAGTGGAAGCACTGATAACAGCGAGGCACAGCAAAGTTCTGGACAACATAAGCAAAAACAGACTCGGTTTGCGAAAAAGTCGGCATTATCCCGGGAGTAACGCCCTGGCTACGACTGACCCGACGATTTCTGTTGAGTTCATTTCTCATCTGCTGATCCAGGATTTACTCTACAAACGGTACCGCTTTTTTCAGGAACATTTTTTCGGAAGCCTGCACGTGAACGAACCCACCACTGAACCCGAGAGCCCGGCACAAATCCGACGCACGGCGCTCTACCTGACGCTCGCACAAGTGCCCGAAGGCAAGGTGGTGAGCTATGGTCAGTTGGCAGAGCTCGCTGGGCTGGGCCGCGCTGCGCGCTGGGTGGGTCGGACGCTGAGCCAACTGCCCGGCGACAGCAAATTGCCCTGGCACCGCGTTCTGGGGGCAGGTGGGCGCCTCAGCCTGCCCGCAGGCAGCCCGTCCGGGGACGAACAACGCGCTCGATTGCGCATGGAGGGGATCAGTATCCTGAACAATCGTGTTGATATTCAGCGCCATGGGTGGCGCCCGGTAGAGCACAGCGGTTAGAGTGCGCGCTTTGTTTTCGTATTTCTTGAGGCAGACTCCAGCCCATGCCCCGTAAAACCTGGCGCGCCGCGCTTGCTGCCTATGCCAGCCCCTCGACGCTCGTACTGTTGTTGCTGGGTTTCGCCGCTGGCTTGCCCTACATGCTGGTGTTCTCGACGCTTTCGGTCTGGCTGCGTGAAGCCGGTGTGGCTCGTGAAACCATCGGCTACGCGAGCCTGATCGGTCTGGCCTATGCCTTCAAATGGGTCTGGTCACCGTTGCTCGACCAATGGCGCCTGCCGTTTCTCGGCAAGCTGGGGCGACGACGGTCGTGGCTGGTGCTGTCCCAGAGTCTGGTGATCCTCGGCCTGATCGGCATGGGTTTCTGCGACCCGCAAAAGCATCTCTCCTGGCTGATCGCCATCGCGGTGGTCGTCGCCTTCGCTTCGGCCACACAAGACATCGCGGTCGACGCCTACCGCCTGGAAATCGCCGAAGACAATCGCCAGGCGGCGCTGGCGGCGAGCTACATGTCCGGCTATCGAATCGCGGCGCTGCTGGCGACCGCCGGCGCCCTGTATTTTGCCGAGGGCTTTGGCTCTACCGGCTTCAACTATCAGCATTCCGCCTGGGCCGGCACCTACATCTTGTTCGGCGCCCTGATGGTTCCGGCGCTGTTGACCAGCCTGTTCATGCGCGAACCACCGGTGCCGCTGCGCACCCAACTGCAGGCCGGGCGCTACAGCTTCGTCCACCAGCTGGCCTCGGTTTTCGTCCTGATCGTGTTGCTGGTATCCGTACCGGCCATGTTCACCCAGCTCTACAACACCGACTTCGCCAGCGTCCTGTTCAACGGTGTGAGCCTGCTTGACTTGCTGCTCCAGGACCGCGCCTTCCTGCGCGCGATCCTCTACATCACGCTGACCGCCCTGTGCCTGTCGTCCATGGGACGCCGCGGCCTGGCGCCGGTCCTGACTCCGGTCAATGACTTCATCCTGCGCTATCGCTGGCAGGCACTGCTGCTGCTCGGGCTGATCGCGACCTACCGGATGTCCGATACGGTCATGGGCGTGATGGCGAACGTGTTCTACATCGATCAAGGCTTCACCAAGGACCAGATCGCCAGCGTCAGCAAAATCTTCGGCCTGATCATGACCCTGGTCGGTGCTGGCATGGGCGGCCTGCTGATCGTGCGTTTTGGCATCCTGCCGATCCTGTTCATCGGCGGCGCCGCGTCGGCAGCCACCAACATACTGTTCCTGATGCTGGCCGACATGGGCCCCAACCTGAAGATGCTGATCCTCACCATCTCCCTGGACAACTTCAGCTCGGGCCTGGCCACTTCAGCGTTCGTCGCCTACCTGTCGAGCCTGACCAACCTCAAATTCTCCGCCACCCAATACGCCCTGCTCAGCTCGATCATGCTCTTGCTGCCACGCCTGATCGGCGGTTACTCCGGGGTCATGGTAGAGAAATTCGGCTACCACCAGTTCTTCCTGATCACCGCCTTGCTGGGTGTTCCTACCCTGGTCCTGATCGCCCTGCACTGGTTCCAGGAAAGCCGCCGCGAAGGCCCGAAACCGACGCCGGAGCCTGTTCCCGCACAGGTCGCGGAAGAATCGTAAAAAGCACTCGCGGATTGTTACCGCAGCAAACATGGGAGAGGCGGAGCGATATTCGCCCTCTCCCACACCACTGACCGCACGCCTGTACGACAGCGGATCTCGCCCGTACAATGCTCCGTCATTTCTCGTCATCAGCTATCGATAACGGCCAACCATGCGTACCAGTCAATTTTTGCTCGCCACACAGAAAGAAACGCCTTCCGACGCGGTCGTGATCAGCCATCAGCTGATGCTGCGCGCCGGCATGATCCGCAAACTCGCCTCGGGCCTGTACACCTGGCTGCCGATGGGCTTGCGAGTGATGCGCAAGGTCGAAAAGATCGTTCGCGAAGAAATGGACGCCGCTGGCGCTCTGGAAGTATTGATGCCAGGTACCCAACCGGCCGAACTGTGGCAGGAATCCGGACGCTGGGAAGAGTACGGCCCTGAATTGCTGCGCCTCAAAGACCGTCATGGCCGTGATTTCTGCGCAGGCCCGACCCACGAAGAAGTCATCACCGATCTGATGCGCAACGAGCTCAGCAGCTACAAGCAGCTGCCGATCAACCTGTACCAGATCCAGACCAAATTCCGTGATGAGATCCGCCCACGCTTCGGCTTGATGCGCGGCCGCGAATTCATCATGAAGGACGCCTACTCGTTCCACGCCGACCAGGCCTCGCTGCAGGTCACCTACGACCGCATGCACGAAGCCTACTGCAACGTGTTCACCCGCCTGGGCCTGAAGTTCCGTCCGGTTGAAGCCGATAACGGTTCGATCGGCGGTGCCGGCTCCCATGAATTCCACGTACTGGCCGAGTCCGGCGAAGACGATATCGTCTTCAGCAACGGATCCGACTACGCCGCGAACATCGAAAAGGCCGAAGCCGTACCGCGCGAAACCTCCCGCGCCGCGCCGACCGAAGAGCTGCGCCTGGTCGACACCCCAGACACCAAGACCATTGCCGCGCTGGTGGAGAAATTCAATCTGCCGATTGAAAAGACCATCAAGACCCTGATCGTGCACGCCGAAGAAGAAGGCAAGCTGATTGCCCTGATCATCCGTGGCGACCACGAACTGAACGAAATCAAGGCCGCCAACCAGCCTGGCGTCGCCAGCCCGCTGGTCATGGCCTCCGATGCCGAACTGCGTGACGCCATCGGCGCCGGCGCCGGTTCCCTCGGCCCGCTGAACCTGCCACTGCCAATCATCATCGACCGCTCTGTCGAACTGATGAGCGACTTCGGCATCGGTGCCAACATCGACGACAAGCACTACTTCGGCGTGAACTGGGAACGTGATCTGCCGGTTCCGACCGTTGCCGACCTGCGCAACGTGGTCAGCGGCGACCCTAGCCCGGACGGCAAGGGCACCCTGGAAATCAAGCGCGGCATCGAAGTCGGACACATCTTCCAGCTGGGCAACAAGTACAGCAAGGCGATGAAGTGCGAAGTGCTGGGCGAGAACGGCAAGCCGGTGACCCTGGAAATGGGCTGCTACGGCATCGGCGTTTCCCGCGTGGTGGCGGCTGCCATCGAGCAGAACAGTGACGACAAAGGCATCATCTGGAGCGACACCCTGGCGCCGTTCCAGATCGCCCTGGTGCCACTGCGCTACGAAACCGATCTGGTTCGCGAAGCCACCGACAAGCTGTATGCGCAACTGACCGCTGCCGGCTTCGAAGTACTGCTGGACGACCGCGACAAGAAAACCAGCCCGGGCATCAAGTTCGCGGACATGGAGCTGATCGGCATTCCTCACCGGATCGTGGTCAGCGACCGCGGCCTTGCCGAAGGCAACCTGGAATACAAGAGCCGTACCGAAGCCGAGCCGCAAGCGCTGCCGGTTGCCGACGTACTGTCGTTCCTTCAGGCCCGTGTCCGCCGCTGAAACCAGATAGAGACGTCATGTTCAAGCGAAACACCTTAGGCCTCGGTGGTGCCGCCCTGTGCGGCACCCTGCTGCTCAGCGGCTGTGCCAATCACATGTCACAACGCAGCGAGCACGAGGAACGTGTCGAGCGCAAACTGCTCGATCACAGCCTGCAGATCGATGTCGGTGAGCCCAAGGTGCTCGAGCTGCCGCAACGTCGGGTGAAAATCCACGAGCAGAAGACTTTCGAAGTCACTGAGTACGAAGTCACCCGCCATTACGATCGCTATACACCCTACCAGCCGTGGCGGGAGATCTACGAGATCCCGCTGGGCGCGGTGGCCGTGGTGGGCGGTATCGGCGCGAACGTGGTCAACGTGTTCGCCCTGGGCAACCTTCCCGATAGCATGACCAAGGACTGGTTGAACTACGGTTTCGCCGGGCTCAATCCGTTCATGAACGTGCAATCTCACGGTCGTGCGCAGCAGAACCTGGCGGGGATCGACGAAGTCCAGCGCGACAAGCGCACCGAATACTCGAGCCTGCCCTGGAGCGAGCGTCCGGTGGAGGTCAAGGCCGGCAAGGAAACCTTCGAGCTGAGTACCGACAAGAATGGCGTCCTGCGCCTGAATCTGCTGGACAGCCCGTTCGCCGAACATGACCTGAACCATCTGAGCACGCTGCAGATCCGCGTCGAGAACCCCACGGATGACGTGCACACAGACTCGTCCCTGGCCTTGAGCAGCAAGCTGCGCAGCAAACTGCTCGAAGCTCATGGACTGATTTACGACGACCTGGAAGACGATGAAGTGAGCCAGTGGGTACACCGGGTCAAGCGCCTGTCGGAACTGGGTCTGGAAGAAGAAGCCAGCGAGCTGGAACAGAGTTTGATCGAACTGACCCGCAACGATCCCGAGCTGCAGACCGAATTCCTCAAGTCCCTGACCAGGGATGCCGGGCGATTGGTGGCGGATCCGGGGCCGAATTGAGATTTTTGTAGGAGCGAGCCTGCTCGCGATGGACTTGCAGGCACCGCAGGCATTCAGACAGCCCGCGTTATCGTTGACGTCCATCGCGAGCATGCTCGCTCCTACAACTCAAACAACTCCATCTGCTCAAACCCGCCCCGCAAATCCTCCAGCCTCACCCCCACCCCCAGCAACCGCACCGGCTTGCCACCTCGATTGAACGCCTGGGTCAGCAGCAACTGATAACTGCCCAAGTCCCGCCCTGCCCCGGCCTGCTCCAATGTGGTCTGGGTGAAATCATGAAACTTCACTTTGACGAACGGCTTCCCCGGGCGGTAGCTGCTGTCGATCCGCGCCATGCGACCAGCCAGGGTATCGAGCAGCTCAGGCAATTTCTCCAGGCAACTCCTCAAGTCCGGCAGGTCGACGTCATAGGTGTTTTCGACGCTGATCGACTGACGGCGACTGTCGTTATGCACCTGGCGGTCGTCGATACCGCGAGCCAGGCTCCAGAGCCGCTCGCCAAAACTGCCGAACTCGCGCACCAGCGCCAATTTGTCCCACTGCCGCAATTGCGCACAATCGCTGATACCCAGCTTGCCCAATTTATCGGCAGTGACTTTACCGACCCCGTGCAGCTTGCTCACCGGCAAACCACTGACAAAGTCTTCCACCTGATCCGGTGTAATGACGAACAGGCCGTTGGGCTTTCTCCAGTCACTGGCAATCTTGGCGAGAAACTTGTTCGGCGCCACGCCCGCCGAGACAGTGATGTGCAGCTGATTCGACACACGCCGGCGGATGTCCTGAGCTATACGCGTTGCGCTACCGCCGAAATGGGCGCTGTCCGACACATCAAGGTAGGCCTCGTCGAGGGAAAGCGGCTCAATGATGTCGGTGTAATCGCGAAAGATCGTATGAATTTCCTTCGACGCTTCCCGATAGGCATTCATCCGCGGCTTGACGATGGTCAGGTCCGGACACAGCTTCAACGCATGCCCCGAAGACATGGCCGAACGCACACCATATGCACGCGCCTCATAATTACAGGTAGCGATCACGCCACGGCGATCCGCGGCCCCGCCCACGGCCAGCGGTTTTCCGGCCAACCTGGGGTCGTCACGCATCTCGATGGCGGCGTAGAAGCAGTCACAATCCACGTGGATGATTTTTCGCTGGCTCATATCAAAGCGGTACTGGAGAGGAAGAAATGGCGATGGGCCGTGTCAGGTTGGGAGTATCTCACCGACACCTGTATATAGCACCAGTAGTCTGAATGTTCTCCGATGACCGTAGGAGAAGGCGCCGTGAAAATTTAAATTTTCAATCAGCGAACATCCTCTGATAGAGCCTGAAGCCTTGCCACACCTGCCTCTCAGGCCGATCCGTGCGCGCCTGAAAATGCTAACTGATTGAACCTGAAGAGGTTTTATCGATATTGCAGTTGACAGCCTGTCAATCCTCTGTAGAATGCCGCCACACAGACGCGGGATGGAGCAGTCTGGTAGCTCGTCGGGCTCATAACCCGAAGGTCGTCGGTTCAAATCCGGCTCCCGCAACCAAACATCAAAAAAGGCTACTCGAAAGAGTGGCCTTTTTTGTGCGCGTCTGTTTTTGCTCAAAAGCTTTGATCAAATGCACCAGAGCAATTGAAGCCTGCGTTGCAGGAATGAGAATCCTTTCAGATTCCGCAGCTTAAGCCAGCCCTGCGACCGCTCGCCGCACTTTTACGTTTATTTGACCAGGTTCGAGATTAACGGTTGACACCCCGGCGTATCTCTATAGAATGCCGCCTCACAGACGCGGGATGGAGCAGCCTGGTAGCTCGTCGGGCTCATAACCCGAAGGTCGTCGGTTCAAATCCGGCTCCCGCAACCAAACATCAGAAAAGGCTACTCGAAAGAGTGGCCTTTTTTGTGTCTGTTGAAAAAGTCCTTTCGCAACAATGATCTGTCACTGTGTCGCCAATCATTGGTGGTCACCAGAACGCCGAGTTCAGACTATGCTGAAATCGCGGCCGAACACCCCACGACTGATGATTCGCCATCGCCGAGACTTGGTGATAGGCGTTAATATTTGTGATTATTTTTTTCTACAGGGATTGGTAACTTGGCTGGATACCTCCATCCTGTCGCGCACAATCCAAGAGGTGATTGATGCGCGCCAACACGTCTGATGTACAAGACACCGCTACTGCAACACAACCGATCAAGGCTGAACGGTTGCGCTTGCTTGATCGTATCAGCAAGTACCGACAGCCCATCGGCCTGGCGGTTACCCTGCTGTTGTTTGCCATCGCACTGATTGCCTGTCGTCACCTGCTGAGCGAACTGGATCTGGATGCGCTGCACGACTCGATCCTCGAAGTCCCCAAACCCGCCCTGCTCGGAGCGCTGGGCGCGACCGTGGCCGGTTTCATCATACTGTTGGGCTACGAATGGTCGGCCAGCCGCTATGCTGGCGTAACGCTGGCACCGCGCACACTTGCACTGGGCGGCTTCACCGCCTTTGCCATCGGCAATGCCATCGGCCTGTCCATGCTTTCCGGTGGTTCGGTTCGCTACCGTCTATATGCACGTCATGGCCTGGGAGCGACCGAAGTCGCCCACATGACGCTGTTCGCCAGCCTCTCGCTCGGATGCGCCCTGCCGCCGCTGGCCGCGCTGGCCACCCTGAGCAACCTGCCCGGCGCCTCCGTGGCACTGGGGCTCTCGGAAACCTTGCTGGGCACCATTGCAGGCGCCGTACTGCTGCTGTCCACGGTACTCGCGATAGGTATTTATCGTCGTCGCCTGCCGGAACAACCCTACGCAGACAACCTGCTGGTCAAGGTCGGTCGCCGCACGCTGCGCCTGCCGGGGCGTCGACTGACCTTCCTGCAACTGGTGATCACCGCGCTGGACGTGGCCGCCGCCGCCACCGTGCTGTATCTGTTGCTGCCGGAAGCGCCACCCTTCGGTGCCTTTTTGCTGGTGTACCTGCTGGCGCTGGCCGCAGGCGTGCTCAGCCACGTACCGGGCGGTGTCGGGGTGTTCGAGGCGATTCTGCTCGCGGCCTTTTCCGACACCCTCGGTGCCGCGCCGCTGGCCGCCGCCTTGCTGCTGTATCGCCTGATTTATGTCGTGCTGCCGATGCTGGTGGCGTGCCTGTTGTTGCTGATCAATGAAGGCCAACGCCTGTTCCAGACGCGCCAGACCCTGCGTGCCGCCTCAGGTCTGGCAGCTCCGATCCTCGCCGTGCTGGTGTTCCTGTCGGGTGTGGTGCTGCTGTTTTCCGGTGCCACACCGGAAATCGACACCCGCCTGGAGCACATCGGCTTTCTGATTCCCCATCGCCTGGTCGACGCCTCGCACTTCGGTGCCAGCCTGATCGGCGTACTGTGCCTGCTGCTGGCCCAGGGCCTGCGCCGCCGACTGTCGGCGGCGTGGATGCTGACCACCATTCTGTTGCTGGTGGGCGCCCTGCTCTCCCTGCTCAAGGGCTTCGACTGGGAAGAAGCCACCCTGATGACCCTGACCGCTGCCTTGCTGGGGGTTTTCCGGACGTCGTTCTATCGCCCCAGCCGCCTGACCGAACTGCCCTTTTCGCCGCTGTATCTGGTCGCCAGTCTTTGCGTACTGGCCGCCTCGATCTGGCTGCTGCTGTTTGCCTATCAGGACGTTCCCTACAGCCATCAACTGTGGTGGCAGTTCACCCTCGATGCCGACGCCCCCCGTGGCCTGCGTTCGCTGCTGGGTGCCGCGGTGTTGCTGGTAGTTGTATCCCTGACCTGGCTGCTGCGCACCGCGCGCCCGGTGATTCACCTGCCCACCCCCGACGAACTGGAGCGTGCACACAAGATCCTCATGGCTTCGGCGCAACCCGATGGCGGCCTGGCGCTGACCGGTGACAAGGCGCTGCTGTTTCACCCCAACGACCAGGCGTTCCTGATGTACGCCCGCCGTGGCCGCAGCCTCGTGGCACTGTACGACCCGATCGGCCCTGGCCAGCAACGGGCGGAAATGATCTGGCAGTTCCGCGACCTGTGCGACATCCACCACGCCCGTCCCGTGTTCTATCAAGTCCGCGCCGAAAACCTGCCCTACTACATGGACATCGGCCTGACCGCGATCAAGCTCGGTGAAGAAGCCCGGGTCGATCTGCAGCGTTTTGATCTCGAAGCCAAGGGCAAGGAGATGAAAGACCTGCGCTACACCTGGAACCGGGGCACGCGCGATGGCCTGTCGCTTGAGATCCATGAACCGGGCCACGCCCCGATGGATGAGCTCAAGGTCATCTCCGACGCCTGGCTGACCGGCAAGAACGTGCGCGAGAAAGGCTTCTCCCTCGGCCGATTCAGCGATGACTACCTCAAGTATTTCCGCATTGCGGTGATTCGTTTCGAAGGGCGCCCGGTGGCGTTCGCCAACCTGCTCGAGACCTACGGCCATGACCTGGCCAGCCTCGACCTGATGCGCGCGCACCCGGACGCCCCCAAGCTGACCATGGAGTTCATGATGGTCGGCCTGATCCAACACTATAAGAGTCACGGATACGCGCGTTTCAGCCTGGGCATGGTGCCATTGTCGGGGTTGCAACCCCGTCGCGGTGCACCCCTGACCCAGCGCCTGGGCTCGATGGTTTTCCGCCGTGGTGAGCAGCTCTACAACTTCCAAGGCTTGCGCCGCTTCAAAGACAAATTCCAGCCTGACTGGGAACCCCGTTATATGGCCGTGCCCGCCGGACTCGATCCGCTGGTTGCCCTGGCCGACACTGCTGCCCTGATCGCGGGCGGCTTGACTGGATTGGTGAAACGCTGATGATTCAACGCTCCTTGCGCTACGTACTGGGCACGCTGGTTGTGCTGGCCCTGATTCTCGGTGGTGGCTACTGGTACCTGAAGCGCCCGGCTCCGGAGCCGACCCTCGAACAACTGACCCCGGCCGACGGCACCGTGATGACCCGCGTCATCCCGGGCAACACGCCACGCGCCCAGGTGCTGGTGGCGGTCAACGAAGACCAGAAACTCAGCGACAAACAATTGCTGACCCTGAGCCGCAGCGGCTCTGCGCAGATCGTTCAGGTGATCCTGCCCAAGGATTGCCTGCTGCAAAGCCGCGCCCTGCAAACCGGCCTGCGTGAGCTGAAAGGCCCGGCGACGCTGGTCAGCGGTATCGGCCCGGGTGCCGTGCTGGCGTGGCGCTGGTTGTCCGAACAGAAGAACGACAAGGCCCAGGCCGTTTCCGTGGACCTGGCCCTGGAAAAACCCGGCTGCACCCATCTGCTGCCGAAAAGCGCCGCCCACGGCCACTGGCTGGTGGCCTGGAACGACAACCCGGACGACACCAGTGCCGGCTTCGTACGTGACCAGCCGAACGCCGAAACCAGCATCAGCGACTACGACATCAACCTGCCACAGGTGCTGAACAACGAACTGCGCAAAATCCTCGTCGGCGGCGACAAGGCCGCCGGCGGCCTGCAAATCCCTGTGGTCGAAGTGCCAGCTGGCCAGGCCAAGGACACCGTGACCCTGTTCCTGTCCGGCGATGGTGGCTGGCGCGACCTGGACCGCGATGTCGCGGGCGAAATGGCCAAGATCGGCTATCCGGTGGTCGGCATCGACACCCTGCGCTACTACTGGCAGCACAAGAGCCCCGAGCAAAGTGCCCTGGACCTGACCGAACTGATGCAGCACTACCGGCAGAAATGGGGCACCAAGCGCTTCATCCTGACAGGCTACTCGTTCGGTGCCGACGTCTTGCCGGCCATCTACAACCGCCTGCCCGAAGCTGAACAACAGCGCGTCGACGCAATCATCCTGCTGGCCTTCGCCCGCACCGGCAGCTTCGAAATCGAAGTCGAAGGCTGGCTGGGCAACGCCGGCAAGGAAGCCGCCACCGGTCCGGAAATGGCCAAGCTGCCAGCCGCCAAAGTGGTGTGCATCTATGGTGAAGAAGAAACCGACGAGAGCGGTTGCACCGACAAAACCGCGGTAGGAGAAGCCATCAAGTTGCCAGGCGGTCACCACTTCGACGAGAACTATCCGGCGCTGGCCAAGCGCCTGGTGGATGTGATCGAGAAGCGCCAGGCCAAGGAAGAAGCGACAGCGCAGGAGTGACCTGAACCGCGCTGAAAAAGAAGCCCCCGCAACCTCTGGCTGCGGGGGCTTTTTCATTCAACACCGCCCCCTGTAGGAGCGAGCTTGCTCGCGATGGTCGTCAACGATAACGCTGGCTGCCTGAATGCCCGCGGTGCACTCAGGCTCATCGCGAGCAGGCTCGCTCCTACAGAAAGGCGACTTACATCTCCACCTGCGTCCCCAACTCGATCACCCGGTTCAACGGCAGATTGAAGAAGCGCAAGTTACCGTTGGCGTTCTGCAACATGAAGGCGAACAGCGCCTCGCGCCAGCGGGACATGCCCACCAGTTTGGAAGCAATGACCGTCTCGCGACTGAGGAAGTACGTGGTGCGCATCGGACTGAAATCCAGTTCCGCCAGATGGCACAGCTTCAACGCCTGCGGCACATCAGGCTCGTCGGTGAAACCGAAGTGCAGGATCACCCGGAAGAACCCTTCGCCATAGGAATCGACCTCGAAGCGCCGGTTCGGCGGTACCCGTGGGATGTCTTCGTAGACCACCGTCAGTAGCACCACCTGCTCGTGCAACACCTGGTTATGCAACAGGTTGTGCAACAGCGCATGGGGCACCGCGTCCGGCCGTGCGGTGAGGAACACGGCGGTGCCCTGCACACGATGCGGCGGCTGCACGGCGATACTGCTGATGAAGATATCCAGCGGCAGCCCGCCCTCATCGATACGGTCTACCAGCAACTGCTTGCCGCGCTTCCAGGTGGTCATCAGCACGAACAGCGCGAGACCGGCGATCACCGGGAATGCACCGCCCTGAACGATTTTCGGCACGTTGGCGGCGAAGTACACGCCATCGACCAGCAGGAACCCGAGACAGACCGGCACCGCGAGCACCGGCGGCCACTTCCACAACAGCAACATCACCGCCGACACCAGGATGCTGGTCATCAGCATGGTCCCGGTCACCGCCACGCCGTAGGCCGAGGCCAGGGCGTTGGACGATTCGAAACCCAGCACCAGCAGCACCACGCCGACCATCAGCGACCAGTTCACCGCGCCAATGTAGATCTGGCCCTGCTCGGCGCTGGAGGTGTGTCGGATGTGCATGCGCGGGATGTAACCGAGTTGGATCGCCTGGCGAGTCAGCGAGAACGCACCGGAAATCACCGCCTGGGAGGCAATGACCGTGGCCATGGTCGACAGCGCCACCAGCGGAATCAGCGCCCAGCTCGGCGCCAGCAGATAGAACGGGTTGCGCGCGGCTTCCGGATCACCCAGCAGCAGCGCCCCCTGACCGAAGTAGTTCAGCACCAGCGCCGGCAGCACCAGGATGAACCAGGCGCGAGCGATCGGCTTGCGACCGAAGTGGCCCATGTCGGCGTACAGCGCTTCGGCACCGGTCAACGCCAGTACCACCGCGCCAAGGATCGCCACGCCCATGCCCGGGTGCACGATGAAGAAACGCACGCCCCACACCGGGTTCACCGCCTTGATCACTTCCGGGTGCTGCAGGATGCCGTAGACACCCAGCGCGCCAAGCACCAGAAACCAGGTGACCATGATCGGCCCGAACAGGATGCCGATGCGCGCGGTGCCGTGGCTTTGGATCAGGAACAGTGCGACCAGCACAATGAGTGAAATGGGCACCACCCAATGGTCAATGCCATCGAATGCCAGCCCCAGACCTTCAATGGCCGAGAGTACTGAAATCGCCGGGGTGATCATGCTGTCGCCGTAGAACAACGCCGCGCCGATCAGCCCGCACACCACCAACAGAGTGCGCAGCTTTGCATGCCCCGCCGCCGCTCGCCGGGCCAGCGCGGTCAACGCCATGATCCCGCCTTCGCCCTGGTTATCGGCGCGCAGCACGAACATCATGTATTTGATCGACACGACCCAGATCAGCGACCAGAAGATCAGCGACAGGATCCCCAACACGCCGTCATGGGTAACCGGCACACCGTAGCCACCGGAGAACACCTCTTTGAGGGTGTACAACGGGCTCGTGCCGATATCGCCATAAACCACCCCGACCGCCGCCACCAGCATGCCGATCGGCTTTGCCGCCGAATGCCCGGCGCCCGCCGCGTGACTACTTGCCTGACCCATCCAACACTCCTGATTCCCAGACCGGCTTCTTCGAACGAAGCACTATGCTTTTTGATGCAGCATGCGCTGTTTTACCTGTTGTTACAGACGTTTTGTTGACTGTAAAAAATCGGTAAAGCCCAACGGCGCGAAGCATAGCGCAGCACTCGTCGTATTTCCCTGCATAAAGCTGGTCAAGTGAACGACTGATCGATAGAATTGCGCACTTTTTGATCAGAGGCGCAAAAAAGCGTCCGTCTGTCGCCTTGCCCCCGCCTTTATCGGCGAGAGGCTGGAGGCGTCACAAATACCGAGGTTAGACATGTCCACCACTCCTGCGCCGGCCAATCCGAAAGTTGGCTTCGTATCCCTGGGTTGCCCCAAAGCACTGGTCGACTCCGAGCGCATCCTGACCCAACTGCGCATGGAAGGTTATGACGTTGTGTCCACCTACCAGGACGCCGATGTCGTGGTGGTCAACACCTGCGGCTTCATCGACTCGGCCAAGGCTGAGTCCCTGGAAGTGATCGGCGAAGCGATCAAGGAAAACGGCAAGGTCATCGTGACCGGCTGCATGGGCGTGGAAGAAGGCAATATCCGCGACGTACACCCGAGCGTGCTGGCCGTGACCGGTCCACAGCAGTACGAGCAAGTGGTCAACGCCGTGCACGAAGTCGTGCCGCCCAAGCAGGATCACAACCCGCTGATCGACCTGGTGCCGCCGCAGGGGATCAAACTGACCCCGCGCCACTACGCCTATCTGAAGATTTCCGAAGGCTGCAACCACAGCTGCAGCTTCTGCATCATCCCGTCGATGCGCGGCAAACTGGTCAGCCGTCCGGTGGGTGACGTGCTCGACGAGGCCCAGCGCCTGGTCAAATCCGGTGTGAAAGAGCTGCTGGTGATCTCTCAGGACACCAGCGCCTACGGCGTCGACGTGAAGTACCGCACCGGTTTCTGGAACGGCGCGCCGGTGAAAACCCGCATGACCGAACTCTGCGAAGCCCTGAGCACCCTTGGTGTCTGGGTGCGCCTGCACTACGTTTACCCGTACCCGCACGTCGACGAGCTGATCCCGCTGATGGCCGCCGGCAAGATCCTGCCGTACCTGGACATCCCGTTCCAGCACGCCAGCCCGAAAGTGCTGAAGTCGATGAAACGCCCGGCGTTCGAAGACAAGACCCTGGCGCGTATCAAGAACTGGCGCGAAATCTGCCCGGACCTGATCATCCGCTCGACCTTCATCGTCGGCTTCCCCGGCGAAACCGAAGAAGACTTCCAGTACCTGCTGGACTGGCTGACCGAAGCCCAGCTCGACCGCGTTGGCTGCTTCCAGTACTCGCCTGTGGACGGCGCGCCAGCCAACGACCTGGACCTGGAAGTGGTGCCAGATGACGTCAAGCAGGACCGTTGGGAGCGCTTCATGGCGCACCAGCAGGAAATCAGTTCGGCGCGCCTGCAAATGCGCATCGGCCGTGAAATCGAAGTGCTGGTCGATGAAGTCGACGAGCAGGGCGCGGTTGGCCGCTGCTTCTTCGACGCCCCGGAAATCGACGGCAACGTGTTCATCGACAACGGCAGCAACCTCAAGCCAGGCGACAAAGTCTGGTGCAAGGTGACCGACGCCGACGAATACGACCTCTGGGCCGAACAGATCTAGTGGGAGCGAGCCTGCTCGCGAAAGCGTCAGCACATTCGACATCTTTGTTGACTGATTCGACGCTATCGCGAGCAGGCTCGCTCCCACAGGAGTTGCCCTGAATTCAAAGCCCCGCTCTTTTAACAAGATGCGGGGCTTTTTTACGGCTATCGTTTTGTGTGGAATGGACTCTCATCGCTAACAACACAAGGGGCAGACGGGCATGCGCCAACATTCGGTCATACAGACACCGAAACTGAGCGACTACGAAGAACTGACACGCGTCTGGGAAGCATCGGTGCGCGCCACTCACGACTTTCTGCCGGACAGCTACATCGAACTGTTGAAGAATCTGGTGCTGACCCGCTACCTCGACGCGGTGATGCTGATCTGCACCAAAGACTCGCGCCAGCGCATCACCGGGTTCGCCGGGGTCGCGGCGGGCAAGATCGAAATGCTGTTCATCGACCCGAATCATCGCGGCCAGGGACTGGGCAAGCAGTTGCTGCGCTACGCCATGGAACACCTGAACGCCGACGAACTGGATGTCAACGAACAGAATCCGCAGGCGCTGGGGTTTTATTTCAAGCAGGGGTTCGAGGTGATCGGTCGTTCGGAGGTCGATGGCATGGGGCAGCCATATCCGTTACTGCACATGCGGTTTCGCCAGAACCAGCAAGTAGCAGGCAATGGCTGACCCAACATAAAACACCTGTAGGAGCGAGCCTGCTCGCGATAGCGGACTATCAGTCGCCATCAATGTTCGATGCCACACCGCTTTCGCGAGCAGGCTCGTTCCCACAAAAAGCCCCTGCGGCAAAATGGTTCCGGGATTAACCCGCGCCACGCAGGTACAATGCCCACCCTTTTTTTTGTTACGGCCCCGTCATGACTGACCCGATTCGACTTTCCAAACGCCTCATAGAACTCGTCGGCTGTTCCCGTCGGGAAGCCGAACTGTTCATCGAAGGCGGCTGGGTCACCGTGGACGGCGAAGTCATTGACGAGCCGCAGTTCAAGGTCGGCGACCAGAAAGTCGAACTCGACAAGGACGCCAAGGCCACAGCACCGGAGCCGGTCACCATTCTGCTCAACGTGCCCGCGGGCATGGACGCCGAGACCGCCATGGCGACCTTGCGCGCCGACACCCTGAGCGAAGAGCACCGCTTCGCCAAACGCCCGCTCAAGGGCCACTTCCTGCGCCTGACCGCCAGCACCGACCTGCAACCCAATGCCAGCGGTCTGCTGGTGTTCACCCAGGATTGGAAGATCCTGCGCAAGCTCACGGCCGATGCCGCGAAAATCGAGCAGGAATATGTGGTCGAGGTAGAAGGCGACATGGTCGAGCATGGTCTCAACCGCCTGCAGCACGGTTTGACGTACAAGGGCAAGGAACTGCCTTCGGTCAAAGCCAGCTGGCAGAACGAAAACCGCCTGCGCTTCGCCATGAAGAATCCACAACCGGGCGTGATCGCCCTGTTCTGCCAGGCCGTCGGCCTGAAGGTCGTGGGCATCCGTCGTATCCGCATCGGCGGCGTGTCCATCGGAAAAGTGCCATTGGGGCAATGGCGCTACCTGTCCGGCAAAGAGAAGTTCTAAGGCTTCCCACGCCGCCAAACATTTCGGCACCGCGCCTGGTTGCGGTGCCCACAGCTGAATATCAGGACTGCACACATGATTCATAACGACGTACTGCGCAGCGTGCGCTACATGCTCGACATCAGCGACAAGAAAGTCGTCGAGATCATCAAGCTCGGCGGCATGGACGTGAGCCTGGCAGATGTTGTGTCCTACCTGGACAAGAAAGAGGAAGACGAGGAAGGCTTCGTACGCTGCCCGGACGACGTCATGGCGCATTTCCTCGACGGTCTGGTGGTCTTCAAGCGCGGCAAGGACGAAAGCCGTCCGCCAATGCCGATTGAAGTGCCAGTGACCAACAACATCATCCTGAAAAAGCTGCGGGTGGCCTTCGAACTCAAGGAAGACGACATGCACGCGATCCTCAAGGCCGCGGAGTTTCCGGTGTCCAAACCCGAGCTGAGCGCGCTGTTCCGCAAGTTCGGCCACACCAACTACCGCCCGTGTGGCGACCAGTTGCTGCGCAACTTCCTCAAGGGTCTGACCTTGCGCGTGCGTCCGCAATAATCGCCATTGCCCCTTGTAGGAGCACAGCTTGCTGGCGATGGCGTCCTTGAGATCGCCATCGCCAGCAAGCTGCGCTCCTACAAGAGCGGGCTGTATGAATTCCCATTCCGCACAAAAATAGTGGCTCCCCTTCCTGCGACCTACGACTAGGGTGTAATGACCTTCAGCTCTCAGGATTTGCCATGCACCCCTACTTCTCCCTGCAAGGCCGCGTCGCTCTGGTCACCGGCGGTACCCGTGGCATCGGCAAGATGATCGCCAAGGCCTTTGTCGAGGCCGGCGCCACGGTCTATGTCTGCGCCCGTGATGTCGAAGCCTGCCTGCAAACCGCCGACGAACTCGGTGCCTATGGCCAATGCCATGGCGTGGCGGCCAACCTGGCCACTGAAGAAGGCGTACTGCAACTGGTCGCGCGACTGGGTGAACAGATCTCCCATCTCGACATTCTGGTCAATAACGCTGGCACCACCTGGGGCGCGCCTTTGGAGAGCTACCCGATCAAGGGCTGGGAAAAAGTCATGCAGCTCAACGTGACGTCTGTCTTCAACTGCATCCAGCAATTCCTGCCACTGCTGCGCAAGGCCGGTTCACCGGAGAATCCGGCGCGGATCATCAACATCGGTTCAGTGGCAGGGATTTCGTCCTTTGGCGAGCAAGCGTACGCCTACGGGCCGAGCAAAGCGGCCCTGCATCAGTTGTCACGGATTCTGGCGCGGGAGTTGGTGAGCCAGCACATCAACGTCAACGTGATCGCACCGGGACGCTTTCCCAGCAAAATGACCCAGCACATCGTCAATGATGAGCAGGCAATGGCGCAGGATACGGCGCTGATCCCGATGAAACGCTGGGGGCGCGAAGAGGAAATGGCGGCGTTGGCGATCAGCCTGGCGAGCACGGCGGGGGCATACATGACCGGGAATATCATTCCGCTGGATGGTGGGTTCAGTCTCTAGATCGGCAGTGTGGCCATCGCGAGCAAGCTCGCTCCCACAGGGTTTGGTGGTAAAGCAGAAGTCTTCTACTACACACAAATCATTGTGGGCTTGCTCGCGAAGACGCCAGCACAGGCACAACTGACGCCGGGTCGATCGGGTTATCATGCCCGCCCCTTCTCTGCCTCGACCGCAAACCATGACCTACAACGTCTCCCCCATCGGCTTCGTGCACTCATGCTTCAAGGAGAAGTTCGCCATCCCGCGCCAGCCACAGCTGGCCCCGGCCGCGCGTGGTGTGTTGGAACTGGTGGCACCTTTCGATCAGGGTGATGCGGTGCAGGGGCTGGAGCAGGTCAGTCACGTCTGGCTGCTGTTCCTGTTTCACCAGGCCCTGGAAGAAAAGCCCCGCCTGAAGGTCCGCCCTCCCCGCCTGGGCGGCAACAAGTCCATGGGTGTGTTTGCCACTCGCGCGACGCATCGGCCCAATGGCATCGGCCAATCCGTGGTCAAACTGGACAAGGTCGAAGCCAATCGCCTGTGGATATCCGGCATCGACCTGCTGGATGGCACACCGATTCTCGACATCAAGCCCTACGTGCCTTACGCCGACATCATCGACAGCGCCTCCAACAGCATCGCCAGTGCCGCGCCGCAGCTGATTCCCGTGCAGTGGGCCGACAGCGCCCTGCAACAGGCTCACGGGCACGCTCAGCGCCTTGCAGAGCCGCTGGTTGAGTTGATTGAGCAGTGTCTGGCGCAGGATCCTCGCCCGGCGTACCAGACGCCCGCCCCGGAACGGGAATATGGGGCGCAGTTCTGGGATCTGGATGTGCGCTGGCACTATCCGACAGCGGATTCGATCCGGGTCCTGGAAGTCATTCCCGCAAAGGTCTAGGCACCAGAAACGAAAAAACCCGCATTGCCTTCTCGGGCAATGCGGGTTTTTGCTTTTGTGGGAGCGAGCTTGCTCGCGATTGCGGTTAGACATTCAACATCCATGTTGACTGGCAGATCGTCATCGCGAGCAAGCTCGCTCCCACAGGTTTGAGTGCCGCTTATTTCTCGACGAACGCACGCTCGATCAGGTAATCACCCGGCTCGCGCATGCGTGGCGAAACTTTCAGGCCGAAGCTGTTGAGCACTTCGCTGGTCTCGTCAAGCATGCTCGGGCTGCCGCACAGCATGGCGCGGTCGTCCTGCGGGTTGATCGGTGGCAGACCGATGTCGCTGAACAGCTTACCGCTGCGCATCAGGTCGGTCAGGCGACCTTCGTTCTCGAACGGCTCGCGGGTCACAGTCGGGTAGTAGATCAACTTGTCACGCAACGCTTCACCGAAGAATTCGTTCTGCGGCAGGTGCTCGGTGATGAACTCGCGGTAAGCGACTTCGTTGACGTAACGTACGCCGTGGCACAGGATCACTTTTTCGAAACGCTCGTAGGTTTCCGGATCCTGGATGACGCTCATGAATGGCGCCAGGCCGGTACCAGTGCTGAGCAGGTACAGGTGTTTGCCAGGCTTCAAGTCATCCAGCACCAGCGTGCCCGTAGGCTTCTTGCTGATGATGATCTCGTCGCCTTCCTTCAGATGCTGCAACTGGGAAGTCAGCGGGCCGTCTGGCACCTTGATGCTGAAGAACTCGAGATGCTCTTCCCAGTTCGGGCTGGCAATCGAGTAAGCGCGCATAAGCGGGCGGCCGTTGGGTTGTTGCAGGCCGATCATCACGAACTGACCGTTCTCGAAGCGCAGGCCCGGATCACGGGTGCACTTGAAGCTGAACAGAGTGTCGTTCCAGTGATGAACACTGAGGACACGCTCGTGGTTCATGTTGCTCATGTACGGGGACTCCTGGAGATTATCTGCGCATGCTCCGCGCTCTATGGACGGCGCGCAATTGCATCGCATTCTAATAGCAGAGAGAATATCTGTTAAATGGATTATTAAGATAAGGGTTATCGGTTATATCGATATGCGATTTACTCTCCGTCAACTTCAAGTTTTCGTCGCCGTCGCCCAGCAGGAGAGCGTGTCCCGCGCTGCCGGGCTGCTGAATCTCTCGCAATCGGCAGCGAGCACATCGATCACCGAACTGGAGCGTCAGTCCAGCTGCCAGCTGTTCGACCGCGCCGGCAAACGGTTGAGCCTCAACGCCCTCGGCAAGCAGCTGCTGCCGCAAGCGGTGGCGATGCTCGACCAGGCCAAGGAAATCGAAGACCTGCTCAATGGCAAATCCGGATTCGGTTCATTGGCCGTTGGTGCGACGCTGACCATCGGCAACTACCTGGCCACCCTCCTGATCGGTGGTTTCATGCAGCGCCACCCGGAAAGCCAGGTGAAGCTGCATGTACAGAACACTGCCAATATTGTGCAACAGGTCGCTCACTACGAAATTGATCTGGGTCTAATCGAGGGTGATTGCAGCCACCCCGACATCGAAGTGCAGAGCTGGGTCGAAGACGAGCTGGTGGTGTTTTGCGCCCCTCAACATCCGCTGGCGCAACGCGGCATCGCGACCATGAATGAATTGAGCCATGAAGCCTGGATTCTGCGCGAGCAAGGCTCCGGCACGCGGCTGACATTCGATCAGGCCATGCGTCACCACCACAGTGCGCTGAACATTCGCCTGGAGCTGGAACACACTGAAGCGATCAAGCGTGCGGTGGAGTCCGGGTTGGGGATTGGCTGCATTTCACGACTGGCACTGCGCGATGCATTCCGTCGTGGCAGCCTGGTACCGGTAGAGACACCGGACCTGGACTTGGCGCGGCAGTTTTATTTCATCTGGCACAAGCAGAAGTACCAGACCTCGGCAATGCGCGAGTTTCTCGATCTGTGCCGCGCTTTTACCGCCGGGGTTCAGCGCAGCGACGAGATCGTTTTGCCGGCAATCGCTTAAAGCAGAATCAGCGCCCAGACCAGCGCGATCATGGTCAGTGCCACCAATTGCGCGGCGCTGCCCATGTCCTTGGCGTTTTTCGAGAGCGGGTGCCGCTCAAGGGAAATGCGATCGATCGCCGCTTCCACTGCAGAGTTGAGCAACTCGACAATCAAGGCCAACAGGCAGACGGCAATCAGCAACGCCTGCTCGACGCGGCTGACGTTCAGGAAGAACGACAAGGGGATCAGGATGACGTTGAGCAACACCAGTTGCCGAAAAGCCGCTTCGCCGGTAAAGGCGGCGCGCAGGCCATCAAAGGAATAGCCAGAGGCATTGAGGATGCGTTTAAGGCCGGTCTGGCCTTTGAAAGGGGACATAAGAGTAGGTAACTGACCAGAAAAGGAGTGAGGAAACTAGATTAACCCAAGTCAAAAAAGCGTGAAGGTACCAGCCCTTAGTGGCTCGAAATTGACTCAAGTTGTTGCAGGAGCAATGCAGCCTGGGTACGGGTTCGTACGTTCAGCTTGCGGAAAATCGCAGTCACGTGAGCCTTGATGGTCGCTTCGGAAACACCTAGCTCGTAAGCAATCTGCTTGTTCAGCAAACCCTCGCAGACCATGGTCAGCACCCGGAACTGCTGGGGTGTGAGGCTGGCGAGGCCTTCACTGGCCGCCTTGGCCTCTTCGGAAACGCTGACCGCTTCGAATGCCTGCGCGGGCCAGTATACGTCGGCATCCAGCACGGAGCGCACCGCTTTCTGGATCACGCTCAGGTCACTGGACTTGGGGATGAAGCCGCTGGCGCCAAACTCACGGGACTTGACCATCACCGAAGCTTCTTCCTGGGCCGAGACCATGACCACCGGGATTTGTGGATATTGGCCACGAAGCAGAACCAACCCGGAAAAACCGTAAGCCCCCGGCATATTCAGGTCCAGCAGTACCAGATCCCAGTCGGCCTTCTCGGTCAGGCGGGCTTCCAGTTCGGCAATGCTCGCCACTTCCACCAGACGGACATCCGGGCCAAGTCCCAGGGTCAACGCTTGATGCAGGGCGGAACGAAAAAGCGGGTGGTCATCGGCAATCAGGATTTCGTATGTGGACATGTTCAAGTGATCCTGTTTTCAAACAACGCGAAGTACAGCCACGGAGCTGCACCTACAGGGCACGTTCAACACCAATACATACGGTGTATCAAATCCAGGCCGTGCCCTAATCGGCGCCAAGCATGCCCAGCGAAGCCGGGGTGGTCAAGCCGCATTCCCGGTACAGTTCTTTGCAGTATGGGCGACAATCAGCCCGTGACCGCCGCACTGTTTTGCACAAATGGCAACAACTCGGCATGAGCCGGCGTTTCAACATTCATGTCCAGTTGTCGCTTGGCATCGAGGTAATGCTGGCTGAATACATCGAAATAAGCGTCCAGTGCCGATGCAGCTTGCACATCGCCCGCCAGGTCCAGGCATAACGCCGCGACCTCGGCGGTGCACAAGTGCTCACTGCGGGTAGACCGGCGCAACTGATAGCGGGAGTGTTTTTCGGGCAGCAGGCTGAGGATCGGCAGCGCATCGAAGTAAGGGCTTTTGCGGAAAATTTTGCGTGCCTCGGTCCAGGTCGCGTCCAGCAAAATGAACAGCGGGCGTTTGCTGCTATCTGCCATCACCGTATTGGTGACGCGTTCCGGGGCGACGTACTCGCCAGGAAATACCAGATAAGGCTGCCATTGCGGATCGGACAGCAACGCCAGCAACTGCTGATCGACTTCGGTCCGCGACCAGATGAATGCATGGTTATCGCGCACTACATCGGCAATCAGCCAACCGGTATTGCTGGGCTTGAACACTTCCTTGCTGGTCATGATCAGGCAGACCCCGGAACGGGTCTCGACCTGCGGGCGCCAGGCACACAGGCAATGGCTCTCGATCACTCTGCAGTTTCGGCAACGGGGCGCGCGCCAGCCTCGGGCCTGAAGTGGCTTGATACCTTCATCTTCGCGTTGGTCACGCAGACGGGCTACGGCGTTGGGGGCGTGGTTCATCAAAGGCAACACCGGCAGACAGGGAAACTCGACACGAACGGCACTCGGCGGGGCAAATAAAGACCGGCAGTTTACCAGAGCCGCCGGCGCAAGCCTGTACCGTCCGGACGGGCTCCCCTATAATTCGCCGCCACTGAACGCACAGTCACGTGGCTGGTCGAACCACCAGTCACTGAACCAGGAGAGTTTCATGCTGCGCCTTATCGTCCCCACCGCTGCCATTCTGCTGGCGTCGTCCTTCAGCGCTCAGGCCGCGTCTCTGAGTGAGCAGAATCTGAACAAAGAGCTGCAAAATGTCGCCGCACAAAGCAGCGTTGGCACGCCACGGGCGATCAATGAAGACATTCTTGATCAGGGTTACACCGTTGAAGGCAAAACACTGATCAACCACCTGAGCGTACAAAGCAGCCACGCTCAGAAAATGCGCGCCGATCCTAAAGCGGTGTACTTCCAGCTTGGCGCCTCGGTTTGCAACAACCCCGGCTACCGCAAGTTGATGGCGAAAGGTGCGGTCATGCGTTACGACTTCACCGAAGTAAAATCCAATCGTCCGATCGGCTCGGCAAGCTTCCAGGAATCGGACTGCCCGAAAGCGACGCCGAAGAAAAAGTAATCAGTGGGATTTGGCGCGCCGCTGTTCATCCTCGGCGCGCAATTCTGCCAGCAGTGCCTGCAAGTAACGCGAGCGGCGCTCCCCCGCCTCCAGTCGTCGGCAGCACTCTTCTTCAAGACTCAAATGATTGGTCTCGGCCGATGACTTGAGCAATCGATACAGTTGCGCATCGATCTCTATTTCCAGAACGACTCTGGCCATGCTTCCCGCCTCCTGGCACCTCGCTCTCGTTGAGCGATCAATCCCTGTACCGCTTGTACCGTTGGCTCTGCGCTTGACGCAAAGCTGTCGTATGACGCCTGTAACTTAGTAAATCAGAGTGGGACACGTACGGCGCAGGTTCGGACGAGTGGTGAAACTACCTTGTAAATCGTCAATAAGCGGTTGCCAGGAAAGACTTTGCGGCGCAATGATCAACTCAGCGCAAATCACCACAAGGGTCTAGATTTCAAGGTATCTACCATTGTGTTTCAGGGCTGAAGGGGGCTGCCCGTTTCCCGTTGTGTCACGCGAACGTTTCTTTCATCCAAGGGAAAAACAGAGCCTGTATGGACGACCCGATGTCTGTTCGGGTCAAGTGAATCGCCCAGGCATGGGCCTGGGCAGACAGCGACACAGGAAGTGTCGTGGCGTCGACGAATGCGTTGTCGGAGCCTGGGGTTCTGTGCAGAAGGAGAAGTTGAATGCCTTACCAACCGAATGACCTCCTGAGCCGTCATTTTCAGGAAAGCGGCCACGACCTCATCAGCAAGGTCGAAGAACAACTCAACCTGGTTTCACCCAACAGCCCGAACACCCCCATCTACCGCGACATGATCCTGACCGTGCTGCGCATGGCCCAGGAAGACCACAATCGCTGGAATGCCAAGATCACGCTGCAGGCTCTGCGCGAACTGGAGCAGGCCTTCCGGGTACTGGAACAGTTCAAGGGGCGACGCAAGGTCACGGTATTCGGCTCGGCCCGCACTCCGAGTGAACATCCGCTTTATTCAATGGCCCGAGAACTCGGCGCCGCGCTCGCGCGCTCGGAAATGATGGTCATCACCGGTGCCGGTGGCGGCATCATGGCCGCGGCCCATGAAGGTGCTGGACGAGACAACAGCCTGGGCTTCAACATCACCCTGCCATTCGAACAACACGCCAACCCCACCGTTAACGGCACTACCAATCTGCTGCCCTTCCACTTCTTCTTCACCCGCAAGCTGTTCTTCGTCAAGGAAGCCGACGCACTGGTGCTCTGCCCTGGCGGGTTCGGCACGCTGGATGAAGCGCTGGAAGTACTGACGCTGATCCAGACAGGCAAAAGCCCACTGGTGCCGGTGGTGCTGCTGGACGTACCCGGTGGCAAATTCTGGCAAGGGGCGCTGGATTTCATCCACCAGCAGCTGGAGGAAAATCGCTACATCCTGCCCACTGACATGAAACTGGTGAGGCTGGTCCATAGCGCCGAGGAGGCGGTCGAACACATCAACCAGTTCTACAGCAACTTCCACTCCAGCCGTTGGCTCAAGCATCAGTTCGTGATTCGTATGAATCACAGGCTCAGTGACAGTGCACTCGAACATATGCAGGAAGCATTCGCGGACTTGTGCCTGAGCGATCACTTCCACCAGCACGCCTACAGCGATGAAGAACACGATGAAGCACAGTTCAGCCACCTGGCTCGACTGTCCTTCACCTTCAACGCCCGCGACCATGGCCGGTTACGAGAGTTGGTGGACTACATCAACCTGCCGGAAAACCGGGAGCAGCCTCAACTTCAGTCCCAGACCCAACAACGCTCGCGAGAACCTTCGAAGGTAACCTGAGGCAAAAAAAGGCCCGCTATCGAAATAGCGGGCCTTTTCATTCAGTCGTCCATGCCTCGGCCGCTGAGCAAGCGGCTGATCATTTCCATTGAATACCCCCGATAGACCAGGAATCTTCCCTGTTTGGCACGCTCCCGCGCATCTATCGGCAACTCGGAAAACTTGCGCCGCCAGGTGTCTTCCAATTGCGTCTGCCAGTCGATACCACACTCGCGTAAGGCCAGTTCGATATCACTGCGTTGCAGGCCACGCTGGCTCAACTCTTCACGAATGCGTAAAGGACCATAGCCGGAACGAGCCCGGTAGGACACGAAGCTTTCGAGGTAACGGGTTTCGGAAAGCAAGCCCTCTTCCGTCAATCGGTCGAGCGCTGTTTCGATCATTTCGGGGAGAGCGCCACGCTGACGCAGTTTGCGCGTCAGCTCGACTCGACCGTGCTCGCGTCGCGCGAGCAGGTCCATGGCGGTTCGCCGCACCGCGACGAGTGTATCGAGTACGGCGGTCATCGGATCAATCAGATATCAGCGTCAGCCAGATCGTCTTCGGTCTCTTTAACTGCAGAGGCCTTGGATTCAGCTATTGCAGATGGAGTCAGCAGCTTGTCGCGCAGTTGTTTCTCGAGCGCCGCTGCAACGTCCGGGTTATCCGCCAGGTACTTGGCCGAGTTGGCTTTACCCTGACCGATCTTGGTGCCGTTGTAGGCATACCAGGCGCCGGACTTCTCGACGAAACCGTGCAGGACACCCAGGTCGATCATCTCGCCATTGAGGTAGATGCCCTTGCCGTAAAGAATCTGGAACTCGGCCTGACGGAACGGCGAAGCCACCTTGTTCTTCACAACTTTGACGCGGGTTTCGCTACCGACGACTTCATCACCTTCTTTCACCGCACCAGTGCGACGGATGTCCAGACGAACCGAGGCGTAGAACTTCAGCGCGTTACCACCGGTGGTGGTTTCCGGGCTGCCGAACATCACACCGATTTTCATACGGATCTGGTTGATGAAGATCACAAGGCAGTTGGCGTTCTTGATGTTACCGGTGATTTTACGCAGCGCCTGGGACATCAGACGGGCTTGCAGGCCCACGTGCATGTCGCCCATTTCGCCTTCGATTTCAGCCTTTGGTACCAGCGCCGCCACGGAGTCGACGATGATCACGTCAACCGCGTTGGAACGCACCAGCATGTCGGTGATTTCCAGGGCCTGCTCGCCGGTGTCCGGCTGGGAAACCAGCAGATCGTCGACGTTGACGCCCAGCTTGCCGGCATATTCAGGGTCGAGGGCGTGTTCGGCGTCGACGAATGCGCAGGTCGCGCCAGCTTTTTGAGCCTGAGCGATCACGGACAGGGTGAGCGTGGTTTTACCGGAAGATTCAGGACCGTAGATTTCAATGATGCGGCCCTTTGGCAGACCGCCAATGCCCAGAGCAATGTCCAGACCCAGAGAGCCAGTAGAGATGGCCGGGATCGCCTGACGGTCCTGATCGCCCATACGCATTACGGCACCCTTGCCGAATTGACGTTCGATCTGACCCAGGGCCGCAGCCAAGGCTTTCTTCTTGTTGTCGTCCATTAAAGTCCTCACGTAATCAATAAGGCCTGACGGCCAACACCTGTATAAGTAGCCAGTATTATTCCACAGCGTTCGAGGATCGCCTACCCCTGATTTGAGATTTCTGCCGCGGCATACCGCAGCAACCCCTCTAGCGCGGCCTTCACCGTTTGTCGGCGGACCTCGTCACGGTCACCGGTGAAGTGTTGCAGCTCGCTGAACACCCGCTCACCCACGCCCCAGGCCAGCCACACCGTGCCCACCGGCTTGCTCGGTGAACCACCGTCCGGCCCGGCGATACCACTGACCGCCACGGAAAAGAATGCGCGACTTTTTTCCTGCGCCCCCTTGGCCATTGCCTCGACCACCTCACGACTGACGGCCCCTACAGTCGTGAACAATTCCACCGGAACATTCAATTGCATGTTCTTTTGCAGATTGGAGTAAGTGACATAACCGGCCTCGAACCACGCCGAGCTGCCGGGAATTCGGGTGATGGCCTCGGCGATCCCGCCGCCGGTACAAGATTCGGCCGTGGAGACATGGGCGTTGAGTATCTGCAAATGCCTGCCAAGGTCGGCGGCCAGTTGGGTGATTACTTTCACGGTCATCTCCTGATGGGGCGCAATTAGACCTACCGTACACGAGCGCATCGCGCTTGCAAGTTACAGGGCCGATCAAAATGTTAGCGGATCAGCGCCCTCACATAAGCCTGACAAGCCTGCAAAGCGATCAATCCGCGATCGCCCGCATCGGTGATGGCGATAATTCGTTGAGCATGCGCCGGGTCAAGTCGGGCGCGTACGGCGCCAGGACCCACGCCGCCGGCGCTGGAGGCGGCTGGCACTGCACCGACTGAAGCTGCGCCACTGGCATCGAGGAGGACTGACAACCGCACATCAGCAGTGGCAAGACGATCACGCAGGCGATCCTGATCACGTTGAACCTCGCTCAACACTCGGTAATGGGTTTGTTCGCTGGCCGACAGCTGCTGCTCAAGGGCCAGGCGCTTGCTCTGCTCGGCTCGTTGCTGCGCCGCTGCAACCAGGTTCAGTTGATTCAGAGTTTCACTGTGCAATCGAGCCTGATCTGCCAATTGCCGACCGTATCGCCAGTCCTGAACCCTCCAGGCCAGCGCCGCCGAGCCACAAGTCAACAGGACCAGCATCACAGCAGCACCAACCCACCGATAAGCGAAAGGCATCAAACCGAAGACTGGCATAACACCGCCCTCGCCCGCGCCCAGAGCTGCAAGCGATCCTGCAGCCCGTTCAGCCCGCCGTTGATACGGCGAGTGATGCTGTTGAACTGATCACGATCGGCCAGCTCATTGAGGCCATTCTGTTCCCAGAACCATGCCGCGGATTCAGCGGCCCACTGCGGCTGTTCCAACAATTCAGGCGATGCCAAAAGACGCTCATCACCAAACAGCCCAAGGCTGCATTGACGATAATTGTTGCGGCCGGTGATCTGGATCAGGCCGCGACCGCGATAACGTTGACCGTCGCCATCAGGCTCCGGGGTATTGCCCAGCCGGGAAGCCAGCGAGCCGGTGTCGTACTTGCTCAAGTATTGATCGCTGCCCAGCTCACGCACGTATCGCAATTGCCCCGACTCGTGGCCGACTTGAGCGAGAAAGGCTGCAATGCGCGAGGGCGTATTGATGTTGCGATGGGCCATGGCGCTATTGAGCACTGAAATGAAAACGCCCGCTTGAGAGCGGGCGTCGGGGAAAATCTTGAGTAACTGCTGTTCGGTAAGATACATCGCTCGCTCCGATGAGTTATGGAGGATCCATCCGCCTGGGATTGCCCGGCAATCACGTTCGTAAGTTTCCTCGGACTAACAACCCTGTTGAGCACGAAGTTACAGCCACACCCCGTGTGAGTGGACTCTGCAATTGTTGCGTCGTGTTATGTCGGCGAGCCCAGGCAAGTCGCCGCGATTTTGCAGCGATAGCTGTCTTTTCGATTGCCACTGGCCGTGACCTTGTCGATTGACCAGCGCCCACGCATGAAATCGGGCCAGGTGTCGTCCAGCACCACGATGCCTTCGGCGGACAGAGCGGGATTGCCAGGACAATCGATGTTCACCTTAAGTGCCTCACGCATCATCCTGCGAACTTCGCCCTCACAGGCTGCCCGGGCCTCCTCTGCATTCTGACAACGCCGACGCATACTCTTGAAAGGCGCAATGCCACTTTCGACAATGCGCTCCTTGCCAGCGGCAGCGTCCCACCAACTCATTTTGCAACCCTGATATTTCGCCCGGGCGGTCTCATCCAGGTTCGCGGCGATGAAAGCGTGGTCATCCGGACGATTGTTCATCGTCACTGATAGCCTGACATTGGGCAGTACCTTGCCCGACAGTGATTTGGCTTGCCCACGCCGCGCCAGCACATAGAGTTCGTTGACCGGTTTGGCCACCGCGTCGTGAATCCAGGCCAGACGTGTCAGAAACCCCATATCGGTTTCGTTGGCTTGATCAATGTGCTCGATCCTGATCAAGGCCAGATCGGGCGCGACACGGGGAGAAAAACCGTGCCGCGAAGCCAACTGACGAAACAGCGCGCCGAGTGTTGTCGGGCCATGGCTGACGGACCGACGCAGTTTGAAACCCGTTTCGTCCGCCGCCCTGAAGGGCGCTGCCGTGGCCACGAGTGTCAGCGTGAGGGGAAACAATTTGGGTGTACGCCGGCTGATCACGAACTCGCCTTTATCCACCATTCCCGTCTCCAGATAACCGACCCGCAAGCCGATTTTCCCACCCAGATCTGGAAGTCCCTCCAATCCATGCAGATCGATGGTCAGCGTCAACTGATCGGATTCGATTCCTGCCGCGTCGATGTGCTGCCAGTCGATCAAACGTTCGTTGAGCAGTGTCGCGTTGGCACCATAAATTTCCACTGCCGGGGTGAATCCAAGCGCCATGGAGCCTCCTTAATCCCAGGCCGAAATAGGCCGGGTCACAATGGGTCGGGAATCAATTTCCGGCAGGCTGACCCAGACACCCGCCGGCAATATGGCCCCCTGCTCCGCCAATGTCGGATTGAGTCGCCAGAGCGCTTCCTCCACCGCATCGTCACTGCGACCCAGTTCCCGAAATAGCAGCAAACTCACAGAATCTCCGGCAATGCTTCTGACTCTACGCATTGGTGTACTCCGTCAGTTCGATCGTCCAATCGATCACCATCGCCGTGCCGTCATCGATGATCAGGCTCTGGTTTTCCGTCAGGTTGCTGATGCGCCACAGGCCCCAGTTGCGACCGATCCCGTCGACCAACGGCAACGGCACTCGCAACGCCTGCAAGGCACGCAATTCATCCAGGCGTTCCATCGCCAGCGCGTACATCGACTTGCCTCCTATGATCAGGCTCTGCAAGCCTTGACCGGTCTGGCTGGACCTGGGTTTGCTGGACATGATGTCGATGTTCATCCAGCCCCCGTCAGACTTACGCTGCAGAGTGCTGTAAGCGAAATTTCTGGACAGGCCGAAAATGAAACTGCCCAGTGCCATTTGCTGTTTCATCAAACCGCTCCATCTGTCAGGGCCGTATCACGTCGTGTGGCGAGGGCGTTGGTCGGCATGAGCTGGCCCAACTGCCCCAGCGTCGTTTGCACCACAAGATTCGCCAACTCCCTGGCGCTGGCCAGATCCTGACCGTTGATCTGGATCGTGGAATTGAACGTAATGGGTTGATTGTCCGTGCGGGTACTGGTCAGGTCGTTGCTGACCTGAGCGGGCGAACCGAGTCGATCGGCTGCCGGGGTCGCCAGCTTCGCCCCGAGAGACGCACCGGACTCGCTCCCCAACCAACCACCGATCAGCCCACCAAGAAGCCCGCCGATAGCCGTGCCGACAACAGGAACGAAACTGCCCAATGCAGCGCCTGCGAGCGAGCCGGCAGAAGCTCCGGCCCAACCGCCACCGGCAGCCCCCAGTCCCGCACCGACCATGCGGGCGTCACCGGCAACGACCCCTTCGGTCACGTCAGCGACGGCGCTGATGATCTTCAGCGGGCCAAACGCCTTGCCAGCCAGAGGACGCAATGCAGCAACAGGACTGAGCGCATAACGTGCGCCGGGGGCCCGCACTTCTCGCCCGCCTGAAAAACTGTTCAGTTTATCGGTAGAACCGGTACCCGGATTTGCGTTCATTTCCTGCGTACCGGCGTGAAACTCACCCCTGAGGCCCTCGGCAGGCACGCCACCAGACCGGCGACGGAGACGGGCCGCCGCACCACCCAATACCCGCTTGGCCGCTCGATTGGACATCTCATCCACGACTGCCTTGGACAGCCAACCCACCAGCGACTTCACTGCCGCAGCGGCCACCACGATGACAGCGGTGGCTGCCGAACTGTATTTGGCCAAATTACTCAGGCTGTCGGCCAATGAACCGAGGGAGGAAAGCGCGATATCCGATATAGGGGCCAGTGCATCGCCAGTCACTGTCGACAAACGATCACTTTGTGCGTTGAAGATGTTCAATTGCCCTTGCCGGGTATTGGACTGCGCCAATGCCGACTGCCTGATGGAACCCTTGTCTCCCAGCTCGGAAGTGGCGTACTGGCGTTTGTCCTTCACCTGCCAGAAAGCTTCATTCAAATCCGCAAGATTTTGCGACAGTCGCAGCGCCGCTTCATCACCGTTGGCAAACAGCGTTGTCGCCAGCATCGAGCGATTCTCGACAGGCTTTGCGTTCAGCGCCGCCAGCACCGACATCACGGCGCCCGGAGCCTGATCCTTATCGCGCAGAAGCCTCGCCACTTCGCGAGGGTCAATGCCCAATTGACCCCAGGCCGCTCGCTCCTTCACTGATACCTGATCGCCCTTGCCCAGAGCCGTGATGATGCTCTTGAATGCGCTGCCGGCATCGGCCTTTTGCGTCCCGGTGTTCAGCAATGCCGCCGTGAGTGCCGCGGCTTGCTCGGGCATCAGGCCTGCTGCTGCGGACGTACTACCGTGACGCTGTAATACCGCCCCAATGTCAGCTGCTTGCGCAACACCGGGTATTTTGCCCAGATGATGGGTGGCGTCCGCCAGATCAAATGCCTCAACACCGCTGAGCTTCATGGACGTACGCCAACCGGCCATCATTTCACCGACCTCCAGGGCCGGTACCTTGAACGCTGCCGCAGTCACTGCGGCATCGCTGGCGAAATGCAGCAATTCAAACTGCCTGTCCGAAGTATTCGCAAGTGTTTTGCCGATACCAGCGCTGGCGGCCAGGCTTTCGAGTCTTGTCAAATCAACCGCACTGGTACCCCCAGCCGCCACCATCGGGGTAGTTGCCATTTGCAGGTTTGACTGCCCCATGCCATCGCTCTGAGGTCGGGTCAGTTGAGCCACACTGCGCAAGTCTGCCAATGCCGAATCCATGGCCATTGCCGGTTTGAGCATGTCGGGTGGCTCAATGCGACCTGGCGATTTATCGGCCGCTGTTTGTCCACTGACTGATGCATTTTTCGCATCTGCAACTGGTGCCCTCAACATCGAACGTTGCAACGACAGCGTCAGATTCAACGACTCGATAGCCGAGGTCAGCAGGCCGATCTTGAGGCTGGACGTGATCAGTGCCTGAATTAGCCCATTGATTGGTGCACTGTTCGTTACAGTGACACCCTGGCTGACTTCACCGAGCGTCATCTCTGCGGCATTGATGCCTGCATTCATGAGCGAATATTTTGTGTCTGCCATGCCGCTCTACTCCTGTTTCACGCCAAGGCGAGTGATCGCTATGTCGTAGCGGCGCAACGCCTTTGCGACGTCCCACTCCAGAATCTCCGTCTCACTTACCCGGTAAATGAGCGGCACCACATCGAGGATCACTTCGATGTCGCGCTCCGAAAGAAGGCCGCCGGTTGATTTAAAAAATCGTCGATACGCACCTGCAATTGAGTCCAGTCAGGCACGGTCAACAGGGCCAGATCGGGGATCATCAGGCCGGTGCAATGGGCGGTGATGAACTCGGCACGCTCCTTGGGCGTCTTGAGTTTTTTCATCGCTTTGGTGGCACGCAATGCCGGCATTTCCAGGGTCAGTTCGGTCAAGGTGCGTCCCGCGACGGCGAGCGGTTGCAGCAACGTCACGGCATCGGGGTCGGTCGACGGTTGTTCACCATCGGCGGCTTGCTTGAGAAAGTGCGAGGCCGGCAAGGTCGACATCTCGTGTACGTATCGAGCGATGCTCACGTAGTCCGGGCGTTTGAGTTGGTCGAGTTCCTTGACCGAAAGCCCGGTGGCCAGCAGCGCCAGTTCAAAAAACTGGTCATCTTCATCGTCGCCCACACGGGCCAGGGCTTCTTTCTGTGCGGCGTAGTACAAGGGTTTGAGTTGGATGTGTTCGATCTGCACATTGTCGTCGGAAGTGATTGGCGACAGCAGGTCATGAACAGGAGGTGTCCAGGACATGAATGAATTCCTTGATGGTTCACATGAGGGGCGAATTGCCAGGTTCCTTGTGGGAGCGAGCCTGCTCGCGAATGCAAACTGCCAGCCGGCATCACCGCAGACAGATACACCGCTTTCGCGAGCAGGTTCGCTCCCACAGGTTTTGCGCCTTGAGTGTTACGGCAGCAGGACGGCGCGGCGGGCGTCGCCGAGAATGTCGACACCGTTGAGCACGAACTTCTGAGTGCGCACGTCGATGTCGATCACCGGGATGCCGTTTTCCAGGCGGTTGTAAGTGCGGCAGGACAGTTCAAGCGTGGTAGTGGGCTTGTCGCCCATCTTCAACTTCGCTTCAGCGAGGGATTTAAGCTTGCCGCCAACAGTGTGATAGGTGAACCAGGTATTTCCATCCTGATCCTGACCGGCTTCGCGCACATTCAACAGAATGTCGTCACCCAGTTTCACACCCAATGCCAGCAAAATTTCCGGGCCAGCACCTTGCAGTACAAGAGTGGCTCCCAGCACCTTACCGCTCTTGGCCATTTCCTCGGCGATGAAACGCCCACCGGACTGAGGCTCCATATCGAATTCGATTTTCGGCGGGGTGAACTCCTCCACCGTCGCCGACAACGGCAGGCCTTGCAGGGTGGCCGCGATGGCCTGTCTTACGCGGTTGGTAAACATTAGAGAACGTCCTCCAGGAACTGCTCGATGATTTCATCGCGGGCATTGAGTTGATAAACCATGTGCTCGTTCGGCGCGTAGCGACCGTAGTCGATGACCACGTACCAGGTGCCGTTCTTGTACTTCTCGACGCTGTTCAATTCCGGGTGCAGGTACACGCTGCCGCCGGGAATGGTTTCGTCGGCGACCAGGGTTTGCAGCCAGTCGTTGATGCGCTTGACCTCCTGATCCATGAACGACTTGGTCAGGTTCTTCGCCATGGCTTTCTGACCGGCCTTGACCAGCTTGCGGCTGATGGCGTCTTCCAGACCCACATAGCTGATGAACTTGCCGGTGATCGAGCGGTTACCCAGCAGCGAGAAGCCACCGAGGATGGTGCGGGCGTAGTAACTGATGCCGTAGCGATTGAGCAGATCGCCTTCGGTGGAGGTGTCGAGGATGTTGTATTCCACCACCCGCGAAACGTCTTCGGCGTAGGTCACCTGATTGCCAGGGCTTTCCCATTGCTTGACCTTGGCCAGGGCCGCGATGGCCAGGCTCGACGGCGACAGGAACACGTTTTTCTTCGCGGCCTTGGAGTACACCGACGGCATGTTGTGCACCAGCAGGCAGCGGTCGAAACCCAGCTCCGCGCCGCCCAGTTCCTGGCTGTAGGTCACTTGATCGGCGACTGCAGCGTCCTTGCCGTCGAGCACCACACGAGCCTTGATGCGCTTGCCGAAGGACGCGAATTCGCCAGCCACGGCCTTGGTACCGGTGAAGCCCGGCGCACCGATGATGGTCAGGTCCTCAGCTACACCGCTCAACGCGGCGAGACCGAGTTTGCGACCTGTCAGCGGTTCGATCCCGCCAATGACATTGTTCAGCGTGTCGGCAGGGGTATCGCCCTCTTCGACAATGACCACGTAGATCGGCACCTTGACCACTTTCAGGATCTGGAACACCGCGTGATACAGCGTACCCTCCTCGCTGCCGGTCGGATCGAGCAGCGCCTGGGTGGTGAAGCTGTTGATGCGGAACGGCGCGTTGCGCGGAATCAGTGGATCGGCCTTTGGCGCGGTGCCGATCAGACCGATGACGTTGTCCCCCAGGCCACCCATGGCCTCGGGAGATTCGGTGGCATTGACGGTGATGCCGTTGTGCTCGAAGTTCAAAACCTCAGCCATGGTTATTCAGCCTTCTTGGCAGCGGCCTTTTTGGCCGCAGTGGATGGAGAGGCCGACTCGGCAGCCTCGGTCTTTTTCAGCTCCAGGCGACCGGCGCTGCGCAACGCACTGGCCTCCACGTCGAGCAATTGCAGTTCCTGGCCGATGCTCGACCAGTGACCACGCCCCGTGGGGAATGGGACGAGCACGGTGTAGGTTTGGCGTTCTGCCATTTGTGTTACTCCATGAATGAAAAAGCCCCTTGGGTAAGGGGCTGTTGGGGGGGGGCTTGTTTGGCGGATAAGAAAACGCCCCGACGGTGCGGGGCGTTTATTTATGAAGGTCCAAGATCCAGGCCGGCGCGGAGGGCCGATGCTCTATCAAGGGAAAGCCCTTGGACGCTGGCCAATTGCGCAATTCCATGCGGTAAATCTGAAGCTGAGCGTACTGTTCGGCGGTCAATGTGGTCACTACTCCCTCTTCAGTTTCGTCGCGATGCCGACTGACTACTCGATCAGATAGATCCAGCTCACCATCACGCCAAGCTCGCGCATTGACCGCCAACTCATCTCCAGTCAACGGCAAAGGATCCAACAACAATGGACGGCCTTCGTCGTCACTACCTATACGTTTTCCCTCTGAATTTCCCTTTAGCAGTGCTGCGTGTTCATCACGAGTGATTGCAACGGCCCCTTCTGGAATAGCCGAACCATTTATTGCGGGATCGTAGAACCCACCCGATTTAGAGCAAAAAAACATTGGCGCCTCCTTAATATCCAATTGCAATCCACCGAATCATTCCCGCAGATGCCGTGTAATTGTTCTGAACCCGAAAGATCGACGTCGATAACGGCAACATTCCCGGAGCAAAAGACGAACTCGTGGTCATGGTCGTAAACCCCATGCTTACCGCCCACCAAAGAACAGCATTCGGAAAGGTCACCGGAAACGTCAGATCCTGAACTGGCCCAGGTACCGGGCCATTGGTCGCCTGCCCGACATTACTCGCCAACCCTCCCTGAATGATCAACCCGCTTGGCAATTTCTGATAACCGGCCAGGTCACTGAACGATGCGCCGAATGAACGTGTTTTCCCATATACCCCAGGCCCGGTGAGTAACCACAGACCGTTGCCGATATAGAGGCAATCAACAAAGGTGTCGGGAGGAATCGAGCGAGTTGTGGTCGTCCATGACCCGTCGATGTTTTCCTGCATTTTATCGGTGCCTTGAATCGCCAATCCCAGGGTAGTCACACCCCAATTCTGCACTCGTACGGTTGCCCCCGCCGGAATCACATTGGCCGTCGAGTCAGGCAAACTGTAGGAATTGGGGCCTGTACCGGAACAATGCACAACGCCACCAACATGCGAGACAACCCCTGTTAGCGCGCCGGAAAAGGCGTTGAACGCAGAGAATTGGTGGCCGCGACTGGCAACTGCCGACGCGTTCATCAGTTTAAGACTTGCATCAAATCGGGAGACGGTCGGAGCGGTTGGAGTTCCGGTGAAGATGGGCGAGGCTAAGGGTGCCCGCGACGTATCCATAGGGTGCCGATGATCTTCACGCGCCAGTTTGGTACTTGTTCCGACTGCCGCCGCACCATCCATCAGCGGCGCTATGGTTGCCAGGTCCGCGGCCATTTCCTGCTGGACAAACGCAGTAGTGGCGATTTGCGTGGTGTTGGCGCCCAATGCAGCCGTTGGTGCGGTGGGCACACCTACGAGGGCGGGTGATGCCAATGGAGCAAAACCATAAGTCACGTTCTGGAAGACCAATGCCGTGGTACCCAGAACAATCACCCCATCGGTTACCAACTGCCAACGAGTGTCAGCCTGCGTTGCCCCCTGCTCAACTGAAACCTGCAGGGCCGACGTCACTTCCACACTGCTGTCGGCATCCTCCGACCGCGACCAGGCACCATTGGCTACAACATACAAACCATTGTCTTTCGCCAATGTCTGGTTTTTAACCAGTACTCGATCACCAGCGATTACCGCCACGCCGTCAATTGTTTGGGGTGCACTCAAAACCATGTTGGCCGTGGTCGCGACTCGAACCGATTGTTTGGCGTCAAGCTTGTTCAACTCTGCAGCCACATAGTCCACAACCCACGCCCGCGTCGCCTTGACCACCGTGTCATCAATCAACAACGTCACCAACGACGCATTGCTGGTCTCGAAAATCGAGCGAATGTAGAACTCTTTCCCCGACCCCGACGTCGCCAATACCGGCTTGAACGACTCCGGGTATTTGACGATGGCGTACAAGATCCCGGTGTCGGTCCAGAGCCCGGCTTCACGCACATACCAGCCGCCCACTTCAGGCGGAATCGTGACCTCGGCCAGCAACCAACTCGGGTTCTTATCGTCCTGGAACAGCGCATTGAGCGGCCCGCGCCACACTTCACGCTTGAGCGCGGTGGCGGTCGCCGCCGGGTTGTAGACCGCGCCGCCACCGTCACCGACCGAAATCTGCGACAGTTTGATTGGCGTGCCCGCCGCCTTGCAGGCGGTTTCGTAGGCAATCCCTGCGTTGGTTAGCAGGGTGTAATAGTCAGCCATTCAGGCCCCCTGAGGATAAATAGTGGATGTTTCGACGCTGTAGAGTCCGGCAGCCATGAAGACATCGCCTGACACTTCCAGCCCTTCGATGACGATGGGAAAAACCGTGGTCAGCTCGCCGCACACCGTCGATGCGCCGATGACGTGGCTGCCGAAGGCACTCAAGCCGACAGACACGGACAGGGTGTCGCGTTCACTTTTGGCGTCTGCCAGCCGACGGTCGAGACGGGCATCGATGGCTTCGCTGTAAGGCTGTTCGGTGAAGGCCCTGACGGAAAAGCTGTAGGGCTGGCCCGGTGGCACCTGCTCGTACCAGGCGCGAACTTCAGGTATCAGGCGCAAGCCTTTGGCGGCGTTTTCCAGCGCCTGTCGTGTACCGGCCCGGCGTGCCGTGGGCCAGGCGAGTTCAACGGTCAGACGCTTTTCCGCCTCAACCGCTTCGGTACTCCACTCGCTGACACCCCGATCCGCCGCGAGATAGGGCAAAAACGCCAAGGGTGTGGTGGTCGGGTCCATCAACTCGGGAAACGGCGGCGCAATGCGATCAAGCAAGTCGCCGAACCCGAGGTCGAGTGCCTTTTCCAGTGCGCTGCTGTTGGCGGGTAACAAGCTCGGGCGAGAGGCAGAGTCACTCATAGCGTAAGCACCTCCACCTCGATGCCGGTGCAGTAAGGCGCCTCGAAGGCCGTCGCCACAATCGGCGCCAGCGGCTCGAGAATCTCCAGCTGAACTGCACCAGCGCCATGCAGTGTGTAGTCGATCCAGCTCGGATCGACTCTTCCTTCAAGGTGATGGCAGCTGTCGGCATAGGCTTGCAGTTGTTGCTGCGCAGCGACTTTCGTCAAACCGGAGTCGGGACCGGAGTTGATCCTGGCAGTTGCCCGAATCCTGTAGGGTTTGATGCGTGCACTCTGCACCGTGACCCGATCCGTTTCCGGCCGCACATCAGGTCGATCGAAGTGCCGGCGCACGCCGTCGAGCAAATCTGCGGAGGCTGTTCCATCTCCCTCCCGGGATAGCACCGTAACCATGACGTCACCCGGTGTCGTGCGCCGTCCGTTGCCATCCTTGACTTGCGCGGCAAACCCGTCGGGAGCGAATGTGTAGGTCACCGTCACCTGGCCTGCCGCGGCGGAATCAACCCTCACCATCGGGCGCTCGCCAAGGGTGAACACCTCGCGGCGGTACTGCATGCGCGAGCCGGCAGCCGGTGCGTGGGGCGCCAGGTAATAACGCAACCGCGCGTCATCATCGCTTTCGTACACAGGCGCAATCGACGGGAACGCCGCCGGGTCGCCGGGGTCGAGCAACTGACGCTCCAGCCCCATGTCTGCCAGGCGGGCATCGAGATTGCTCCCCGTCGCCCACCACGCCAGCATCTGTTTGATGCGAGCGTTGTACTTGCGCTCGTGCAATTGCAGGCGCACACAAAACGCTTCGAGGGCCAGGGTCAACAGTTCGCTTTCGTTCTCCAGACTGACCTTGAGTTTCGCTGCGCTCTGCGGAGCGCGGGCGCCGACGTACTCGACGACAAAGGTCTTGAACTCAGCCAGCAGATCCTCGAACGCTTCGACCGTGACGATCTCCGGCTCGGTCAGTTGATTCTGACCCGGTATCAACATGCTCATGTCACCACCTCAAACGTCTGATTCCGGTTTTGCCAGGTGCCAGCGAAACGCAGGAGCAACCCCGCGCCGTGACGGCTGGCGACAATGACCTGCGGCTTGAAATCGTTGATGCCGTTCTGGCTGTTATAGAACGCCTGCGCGGCGTGGCTCTGGGCCAGGATCAGCACGTCGTCGCCCAGGTTCTGCCCCAACAGATCCGGGATGGCAGAGCCATACAACGGCCGCTTCTGGCGTGTACCCAAAGGTGTGGTCAGCGCCCGGGTAGCGCGCTGCACAAACTGCGGCCAGTCGTCGACGGTCGCACCGGTGTTTCTGTCGATTCCTATCATTGGAAATACTCTTATGCCGAGCTGATCACGCGGCCCTGGTGATCCACCAACGGGCCGCTCAGGTGCACACCGGACGCATCCAGCCGTATACCGACTGTGCCCAGTTGCAATTCGATGGATTGAGGGCTCATTGCCAGGTGTGCCGGGCCAATGCTCAAGTCGAGCGATTCGCGATTACCGTTGAACGCGGCCGGGCCGTTCTTCCAGTGCAGCGCATGGCTGGCATCGTCGTAACTGCTTTCCGTACCGTCCCCATAGAGGCGACGCGTCAGCGATGCTTGTGTCGAGGGCGGGGGAAACCGATTGCCGTTGAGCCCGAATAAAGCAACGGATTGCGCGCTGCTTTCGCCGGCGCCATGGTTCAGCAGCAGGCATTGCTCTCCCATGGAGGGAATCCGCGATTCGCTTTGCGCCCCGGCGCTGGGATTGAAAAACCGAATGGCCGGGGTCAGCAATTCGCCGTGCAGCACCCGGCATGTATTGCTCGCGGCATCGACCTCCTGGCAGACGCCAATCCGGCACAGACTGTCAGTGCGTCGGTAAAGGTCTTCGAGCTCGGCCTCCATTTCCGCCAGGCGTTCAATGATCGGGCCAAGCTGCAGACGTAAAAGTGCATCGAACATGGCTCAGTCCTCGAGTTCGGTGTATTGGTCCGGGTCGTCGATGTCCGAAACTTCCCAGGTGCGGGCGAATTTGGGCGTGCCCAGGGGGTCGTCCAGCAGCGGTGTGCCGAAATACAGTGTTTGGGTGAAGGACAGGGTCCATGCAGGGAACGCCTGTGTGCCGTTGATCAATGAAGACGGGATCGCGTCCAGGTTCGCGGGCAGATCACATTGATCGCCCGACAATCCCCATCGGTTATCCGTGACCAGATTCTTGAGTGCGCTGGTCAAGTCGCAGGCGGCAAGGCTTGGGTATGCGGGACGCGTCACGGTTTGCAGGGAAATCGTCAGCACGTGGGCGATGCGCCCATCACTGGCGCGGTCATTCGCTGCGTTACGTTCAATGGCGACCAATACCCATGGCTGATCGCCTGCATCGATGAAATCCTCACGACTGCCGACATTGATACTCAATGGTGAACTGCGCAGCGCAGCGACAATCGCGGCAAAAAGCTGCGAAGGTTTTTCGATCACTAGGGCCATAAAAACTTCCTGTTCATGGGTCGATGGGGTCACTGTTGATCGGAGCGAGAGTCACGTGACGGCACCTCGCAAACCCCAATGCGCTTGGCCGCCCAGCGTTCATAAAGCCCGATGGCCACATCCGCCCCCGCCATCGCGGTGAGGCATCCAAAAGCGCTCGCGCCCCAGATCGACATCCCGGCGGCATACAGCAGCATGAAGGCCGAGACCCCGCAGACCATGCAGGCCCCGGAGCGCAAGGCCAGACGGCGCAGCAAGGACCAACCGCGGGCGCCGTCCTTGTCGGCGCGCCACATTTCGCCGGATACCCCGCCCACCAGGGCGAGGACGATGACGAGCCAGATCGGCATGTCCAGCAACGCTTGTTGCTCGTTTGTCATGTCACGCCTCCCGGAGTGATTGATGAAAGATTTGGAGACTTGATTCGAAAGTCGTTTATCGAGGTAGGCATTCCAAAAAGCCCGACGTGAATCGGGCTTTTCAGCAATGCGGTCCTTCGCGTCGACCTTTCGGCGCTACTGGCGCGGTACGGGTCTGTTCAAATTGTTCCTCCGACCGCGGCCCACCTGCCCGCCGGATAACTGCTTGTGGTGCTTTACGCTGCACACCCGGGTCAGTTGCCAACCCTCTGAACCGTTGAGGCCGGTTCATCGCTGCCTTTTGGTGGAACTAAAGAGCTTCGTTTCGAGCCACTTTGTGTAGCGGCTTGAGACAAAGAATATGCATGGATGCATATACAGTCAATGCGTTAATGCATTTATTTATGCACAGAAAATGCACCAACGCATGAAAAACCCCGTAATCAAAGGCGAAGGCAGGTTCTGGAAGGCGAAAAAAAACCCGCCTGAGGGCGGGTTTTGTCTGACTGTGATGGGTTACCGGGCGTACATGCCCCACCAGAAGACGTGGCCGAGGATCACGATTTGCTCTTCCTGCATTTCCTGGAAGCTGTAGTCCTCGTCGGGATGCTCATCGCGATTGAAGCTGCGCAGGCGAATGCCGGTTGGCAGGCGATAGAGCTGTTTCACCCGCAGTTGGCCGTTGTGGTTGATCGCATAAAGGTCGCCATCAATGATGTCGCCTATACCGGACTTACCCGCATTGACCCCGACCGTGGCGCCGTCGCGCAGCACCGGCAGCATGCTGTTGCCACGCACGGTCACGCATTTTGCCTGGTCGAACTGCACACCGTTATGGCGCAGGCTGCGCTTGCCGAAGCGCAAGCTAGCGCGCTCGCTCTCTTCAATGACAAATCTTCCTGATCCCGCGGCCAATTCAACCTCGCGAAGAAAGGGGACCGACACCTCGTCGTCATCGACGGGCGTATCGTCGTCCCACAGACTTATGTCCTTGAGTTCCGAATGTGATTGATCGCGTCCGCCAGCAGCTGCCTGCGCGACATCCGCGCGGCCACGCAACTGGTCGGTGCTCACCGAGAAGTAGTCAGCAATCTTCGAGATGTGTTTATCCGAGGGATCGACGATCTTCCCGCTGAGGATCCGCGAAAGAGTTGATTGAGGCACGCCGGTACGACGGTGAAGCTCCGTGGGGGAGATCCCGTGTTGGTCGAGCAGTGCTCTGAGGACGGTAGAAACATTGCGTTTTTGCATAACGCGCATAATGAGGGTTCTTCTCAGGGAAGACAAATGCTGATTTGCATATATTGCGCATAAAAACGCATTAAGGGACCGTGCAGCGTTCATGTCTGCGTCCGGCGGACCGCCCATGTTAATCTTGCGCCCATCGCGGAAAAGCCGGGCCGATGCCCCATCCTTGTCCCACACCTTTCATCGAGTTTTCCGATTCCCAATGAATAAAGCCGTTTCCGATCTGTCCTCCCACACCCCGATGATGCAGCAGTACTGGCGCCTGAAAAACCAGCACCCAGATCAGTTGATGTTCTACCGCATGGGTGACTTCTACGAGATTTTCTATGAGGACGCGAAGAAGGCCGCCAAGTTGCTGGACATCACCCTGACCGCCCGCGGCCAGTCGGCTGGGCAGGCGATTCCAATGTGCGGGATTCCTTACCATGCCGCCGAAGGCTATCTGGCGAAACTGGTGAAGCTTGGCGAGTCGGTGGTGATCTGCGAACAGGTTGGCGACCCGGCCACCAGCAAAGGGCCGGTGGAGCGTCAGGTGGTGCGCATCATCACGCCGGGAACGGTGAGTGACGAGGCGCTGCTGGATGAACGTCGCGACAATCTGATCGCTGCCGTTCTCGGCGATGAGCGCCTGTTTGGCCTGGCGGTGCTGGACATCACCAGCGGCAACTTCAGCGTGCTGGAAATCAAGGGTTGGGAAAACCTGCTGGCGGAACTGGAGCGGGTCAACCCGGTGGAACTGCTGATCCCGGATGACTGGCCGAAAGACCTGCCGGCGGAGAAACGCCGCGGTGTTCGCCGTCGCGCGCCCTGGGATTTCGAGCGTGATTCGGCGTTTAAAAGCCTGTGTCAGCAATTCTCCACCCAGGACCTCAAAGGTTTTGGCTGCGAGACCCTGACCCTGGCCATCGGTGCCGCCGGTTGCCTGCTGGCCTACGCCAAGGAAACCCAGCGCACCGCCCTGCCCCATTTGCGCAGCCTGCGTCATGAGCGCCTGGACGATACCGTGGTGCTGGACGGCGCGAGCCGTCGCAACCTGGAACTGGACACCAACCTGGCCGGCGGTCGCGACAACACGCTGCAATCGGTGGTCGATCGTTGCCAGACCGCCATGGGCAGCCGCCTGCTGACCCGCTGGCTGAACCGCCCGCTGCGCGATCTGAGCGTTTTGCTGGCACGCCAGACGTCGATCTCCTGCCTGCTGGACGGCTATCGCTTTGAAAGGCTGCAGCCGCAACTCAAGGAAATCGGCGACATCGAGCGGATTCTTGCGCGTATCGGCCTGCGTAATGCTCGCCCGCGAGACCTTGCACGCCTGCGTGACGCCCTCGGTGCGCTGCCCGAGCTGCAAGTGGCGATGACCGAGCTGGAAGCACCGCACCTGCAAACGCTGGCGAAGACCACCGGCACCTACCCCGAACTGGCTGCACTGCTGGAAAAGGCCATCATCGACAATCCGCCAGCGGTGATCCGTGACGGCGGCGTGTTGAAGACCGGTTACGACAGCGAACTCGATGAGTTGCAATCGCTCAGCGAAAACGCCGGGCAATTCCTGATCGACCTCGAAGCCCGTGAAAAAGCCCGCACTGGCCTGTCGCACCTGAAGGTCGGCTACAACCGCATCCACGGTTACTTCATCGAGTTGCCAAGCAAGCAGGCCGAATCGGCGCCGGCGGACTATATCCGCCGCCAGACGCTCAAGGGGGCCGAGCGCTTTATCACGCCGGAACTCAAGGCCTTCGAAGACAAGGCGCTGTCGGCCAAGAGCCGTGCCCTGGCCCGGGAAAAGATGCTCTACGAAGCGCTGCTCGAAGACCTGATCGCTCAACTGCCACCGCTGCAGGACACCGCCTCGGCACTCGCCGAACTCGATGTATTGAGCAACCTGGCCGAGCGGGCGCTGAACCTCGATTTGAACTGCCCGCGTTTCGTCAGCGAGCCGTGCATGCGCATCACCCAGGGTCGTCATCCGGTGGTTGAGCAAGTGCTGACCACGCCATTTGTGGCCAACGACCTGAACCTCGATGACAACACGCGCATGCTGGTCATTACCGGTCCGAACATGGGCGGTAAATCCACCTACATGCGTCAGACCGCATTGATCGTGCTGCTGGCCCACATCGGCAGTTTCGTGCCAGCGGCCAGCTGTGAGTTGTCGCTGGTCGATCGGATTTTCACCCGGATCGGCTCCAGTGATGACCTGGCAGGTGGGCGTTCGACCTTTATGGTGGAAATGAGCGAAACCGCCAACATCCTGCACAACGCCACCGAGCGCAGCCTGGTACTGATGGACGAAGTCGGACGCGGCACCAGTACGTTCGACGGCCTGTCCCTGGCCTGGGCAGCAGCGGAGCGACTGGCACACTTGCGCGCCTACACGTTGTTCGCCACCCATTACTTCGAGCTGACAGTCCTTCCTGAAGCTCAGCCGCTGGTAGCCAACGTGCACCTCAATGCCACCGAGCACAACGAACGCATCGTGTTCCTGCATCACGTGCTGCCCGGGCCTGCGAGCCAGAGTTACGGCTTGGCAGTGGCACAACTGGCGGGCGTTCCAAGCGAGGTCATTCTGCGCGCCCGTGAGCATTTGAGCCGCCTGGAAGACACTGCCCTGCCCCATGAAGCCCCCAAACCCGCCAAAGGCAAACCGGCCGCGCCACTGCAGAGCGATATGTTCGCCAGCCTGCCGCACCCGGTGCTGGATGACTTGGCCAAGCTCGATCTGGACGACATGACGCCACGGCGTGCACTCGAAATGCTCTATACACTAAAGACACGGATCTAACGCACCGGCTTGCAAGCTGTTAGAATCTCGCGCGGTTTGGGATGCTGCTGGCTATTAGCCTGGCCAGCAGACTATCGCTCCCGAACCTTGCGACCCCCACGTGAAGGGGCGCAGCAAGCCGCGCCTGAGGAGAAAATTAGAAATGACCTTCGTCGTCACCGACAACTGCATCAAGTGCAAGTACACCGACTGCGTAGAAGTCTGTCCGGTGGACTGCTTTTACGAAGGCCCGAATTTCCTGGTGATTCACCCGGATGAGTGCATCGACTGCGCACTGTGCGAACCTGAATGCCCTGCTGTGGCCATCTTCTCCGAAGATGAAGTCCCAGCCGGTATGGAAAACTTCCTGGCATTGAACCTGGAACTGGCTGAAGTCTGGCCAAACATCACCGAGCGCAAGGATCCGCTGCCGGATTCCGCCGACTGGGATGGCAAGCCAAACAAGATCGAACACCTCGAACGCTGATTACCCGCGCGTTCCCGAAAAAGGCCCCACAAGGGCCTTTTTGCTTTTTTGCAGGCAAAAAAAAGGGGCGGTTTGACCCGCCCACTTTCTTTCCCTATTCCCTGTGTTTCCTTTTCATCGTCCTGATGAATCGCTTCCTGCGATGTCCTTGCCCCTTCATCCTTGAAGGGTGTGCATGTCCGTTTACACACCCCGGATACTAATCCGATCCTGAATCAGAGCAACCACTCTTCTGGGTCAAAACAGCCTGTCACACGCCGTTAACCTTATAAACTTCTCTTGTTTTTCAATTACATAAAATCATCTGGCAACACCACAGGCCGACTGCCTCTCTGTAAAAATAACGAACACTTACGAAAAGAGTAAGCGATGGCTTACAACTCTCGTCCGCAAACCCGAGCGATTCCGGCCTTTGCAGCGGTTTTCTCCCTGGCAACAAAAAGCCCCGAACAGTCGGGGCTCTTTGTTGCCAGCTATACGAAGCTGTTATTGAAACAGCGACTCGCTCGACAGGCCATTTTTCTCCAGGATCTCCCGAAGTCGTTTCAGGCCTTCCACCTGAATCTGTCTGACCCGTTCCCGGGTCAGGCCAATTTCCAGACCTACGTCTTCAAGGGTACTGCTCTCATGGCCGCGCAGACCGAAGCGGCGAACTACCACCTCGCGTTGTTTGTCGGTCAGCTCAGACAGCCATTGATCGATGCTCTGGGACAGGTCGTCATCCTGCAGCAGTTCGCATGGATCGGTCGGACGATCGTCGGTGAGGGTGTCCAGCAGGGTTTTATCCGAATCCGGACCCAGCGAGACGTCGACCGAAGAAACCCGCTCGTTCAGGCCGAGCATCCGCTTGACCTCTCCCACCGGTTTTTCCAGCAGGTTGGCGATTTCTTCGGGTGAGGGTTCATGGTCGAGTTTTTGTGTCAGTTCCCGTGCGGCCCGAAGGTACACGTTGAGCTCCTTGACCACATGGATCGGCAACCGGATGGTCCGGGTCTGATTCATGATCGCGCGCTCGATGGTCTGACGAATCCACCAGGTTGCGTAAGTCGAGAAGCGGAAGCCGCGCTCCGGGTCGAACTTCTCCACCGCCCGGATCAAGCCCAGGTTGCCCTCTTCGATCAGATCAAGCAGCGACAAGCCACGATTGACGTAACGCCGGGCGATTTTCACCACCAGCCGCAGGTTACTTTCGATCATGCGTTTGCGCCCGGCCGGATCTCCACTTTGCGACAGGCGCGCAAAATGAACTTCTTCTTCGGGGGACAATAGCGGGGAAAAGCCGATTTCATTGAGGTACAGCTGCGTGGCATCTAGCGCCCGAGTGTAGTCAATGTACTTGTGTTGCTTTAACGAAGCGGAGTGTTTGGATTTGGCACGAACGGAAGGTGAAGCCGCCCCTTCATCATTCGACATCGAATCCGTATCGATGCCGGTCTCCATCAGGAGAACCTCATCGTCGATGTCAAACTCCGGCACTTCTTTACTGAGAGCCATTGTTATAGTCCTTTGGTGAGTTCGACCCCAAGCTCAAGCGGCGCCTTTATCCTTGGCAACGCTGGAGCCTGTCCCCTCTACGCGACGGAACAGGCTGGTAGCAATCAACGGCGTGGCAGGAATTGCAGCGGATCTACAGGTTTACCTTGGCGGCGAATCTCAAAATGCAGTTTCACCCGGTCTGTACCCGTTGACCCCATTTCGGCAATTGTCTGTCCAACCTTGACCTGCTGCCCCTCCCGAACCAACAACCTGCGGTTATGACCGTAGGCACTGACGTAGGTTTCGCTGTGCTTGATGATGACCAATTCGCCGTAGCCCCTTAAGCCACTCCCGGCGTATACCACTGTCCCATCAGACGCAGCTAAAACAGGCTGTCCCAAATCTCCGGCGATATCAATTCCTTTATTCAAACTACCGTTTGAAGAGAATTTTCCAATCAAAATGCCATTAGAAGGCCATCCCCAGCCCGTTGGGGCTGGGCCGGGAGGCGGCAAAGGTGCGGGCGCCGGCTTGTTCGCGACGGACGGTGCAACCGCCGGCGTGGTGGTCGTAGCACCGTCGACCGGACGCCGAATCACCGTGGTTTTACTCGAGGACGACGGTGTTGAATTGCTCGAGCTCACGACCGCCGTCGACGTTGAACCACTACGGCCATCGAAGCGAATCGTCTGACCCGGATGGATCGTGTAGGGCTCGGAAATGTTGTTACGCGCGGCCAGGGCCTTGTAGTCCCAGCCGTAGCGAAAGGCGATCGAGAACAGGGTGTCTTTCGGGCGGACAACGTACTGCCCCGTGGTCACTGCCGGGCGCTGGGCCACGGCATTGTTGCGGTCGACGACGCGTACGTCGCTGGATTTATTGCTGGAACAACCAACCAGCAAGGTGCTCATGACAAGGCCAGTCACCAGGCGCTGAAAGCTCGTTTTACCCATACGCTGCGCAATGACTGTGAGACTCACCCGCCGCTCCCTTTGTGGTGGCTGAAAATATGATTTGCCCATGTGTCGGCACGAAATGTCGCAAGTATAACGGCCCGTGCGGGCTTTACTCTTAATGAAGCGAAATGGCTTCGCGCACACGTTTGCCGTTACACAAAACAGCCTGTTTAACTCATCGATGCCGCAGTAAGACAAAGACCATCGAAGAGAATTCAGCGTGCTTGAATAAATGCTCAGGCCAGGGGTCCGTTGAGCAACGGGACGAAGCGAACCGCCCCCAGAACACGCCTGGAATAACCCTGCTCCTCGCGAATGATCAGCATCAATTGCTGTACCTCGCCGGACCCCACCGGAATCACCAGACGCCCCCCGGGCGCGAGTTGATCGAGCAATGCCTGGGGTACGTCGGTCGCCACGGCGGTCACGATGATGCCGTTGTAAGGGGCCAGCGCCGGCCAGCCTTCCCAGCCATCGCCCCAGCGAAACACCACGTTGCGCAGATTCAACTCGACAAGACGCTCCTTGGCCCGATCCTGCAGCACCTTGATGCGTTCGACGGAGAAGACCCGTTCAACCAGCTGCGACAGCACTGCCGTCTGATAGCCCGAACCGGTGCCGATTTCCATCACCTTGTCCAGTGGGCCCGCCTCCAGCAGCAGCTCGCTCATGCGAGCCACCATATAAGGTTGGGAGATGGTCTGGTTATGTCCGATCGGTAGCGCCGTGTCCTCGTAGGCACGGTGCGCCAGCGCTTCATCGACGAACAGGTGACGCGGAGTACGACGGATGACTTCCAGCACTTTGGCGTTGGAAACCCCTTCCTCGTACAGGCGCTGGATGAGGCGTTCGCGGGTACGCTGCGAGGTCATGCCGATGCCGCGACGCAGCATATCGTCTTGCTCACGAGACATTAGCGCAGCCCCTCCAGCCAGCCATCCAGGCTTCTGAATGCCTCATTGAAGGTGCGATCCAGTTGCAGTGGCGTGATGGACACATAGCCCTGCATCACCGCATGGAAATCGGTGCCCGGCCCGCCATCTTCAGCGTCCCCGGCGGCGGCGATCCAGTACCCTGCCTTGCCACGCGGGTCGACCACTTTCATTGGCGCGGCGGCGCGGGCGCGATGACCCAGGCGTGTCAGTTGCACACCGCGAATGTGTTCCAGCGGCAGATTGGGAATGTTCACGTTCAGAACCGTGCGCGGTGGCAAATCGAGATCCGCCTGGGCCTCGACCAGTTTTCGCGCAAAGTAGGCGGCCGTCGGCAGGTTGTCGACCTGACGCGAGACCAGCGAAAAGGCGAACGCGGGACGCGTGAGGAAACGCCCTTCGAGCGCCGCCGCCACGGTTCCGGAATACAGGACATCGTCCCCCAGGTTGGCGCCCAGGTTGATCCCCGACACCACCATGTCCACGTCACGCTCCAGTAAACCGTTGAGGCCCAGGTGCACACAGTCGGTCGGCGTGCCGTTGATGCTGATGAAGCCGTTGGCCAACGTGTGCGGATGCAACGGGCGGTCGAGCGTCAGCGAGCTGCTGGCGCCGCTTTTGTCCTGGTCCGGGGCGATAACCACGCATTCGGTGTAATCCGCCAGCGCAGCATGAAGCGCGGCGAGACCGGGTGCGGTTACCCCATCGTCGTTAGAAATCAGAATACGCATGGGCTGTCCGTCTGCCCTACCGGCACCAGATCAACAAGCTCGCGCACCAATACGGTGGCGAAGCATCCGGCCGGCAGGACGAATTCCAGTTGCAGAATGTCAGGCTCGGGATAATGCCACGTCAACCCGGCAATGGGCAGCCGCAGGATTCGACGTTCGTGACTCATTCCGGCATTGATCAACCAATCGCGAAGGTCGGCTTCGCGAGCGGCGATAGCCTGCTCCAGTTCATGGACAGCGCCCGTGGTCGGCGAGTCACCTTCACCCCACTGCGGCCCGGTCGGGTGCAGATCGAGAATCGCCAGGCGCGGGTCGCTGCATTCGGCCTCACCGGCGGGGAAAAAGCTGCGGCTGTCGGTGAACGCCAGCAGATCACCGACCTGTGCGCGCTGCCAGGTGCCGTCGGCAACGCGCGCAGCCAAGACCTGGTTGAACAGAAAACTGCGAGCAGTCGAGAGCAGGCGCGAACGCACATTGCGCTGCTCCGGCAAGGCCTTGCGCGCGGCCCAGGCACGGGCATCGACCACGTTACCGCCGTCATGCCCGAAGCGCTGAGCACCGAAATAATTGGGGATGCCGTGTTTGGCGATCAGTTGCAGGCGGGCTTCGATCGCATCCTTGTCGCCAGCGAACTGGGTCAGGCGCAAGGTGAAGCCGTTGGCCGAATGAGCGCCGCGTTGCAGCTTGCGTTTGTGCCGGCTGGTCTTGAGGATTTTCAGCGTATCGTTTTCCGCTGCCGACAGGTCGGGATCGGCCTTGCCTGGCAGTTGCACACTGAACCACTGCCGGGTCAGTGCCTGACGGTCCTTGAGCCCCGCGTAACTGACAGTGCGCAATGGCACACCGGCGGCCTTGGCAATGCGCCGCGCCGCTTCCTCGGTGTTCAGACCACGCTTCTCCACCCAGATCCACAGGTGCTCGCCGTCGCCGCTCAGGGGAATATCGAGCACTTCGTCGACCTGAAAATCTTCGGCAATGGCTTTCAATACCGCCGTACCGAGGGCGTCGCCGTAGGCTCGTGGGCCAAGCAATTGCAGTTCATTCATGCGCGCAGCAACAAGGCAACGGAATGCACGGCAATGCCTTCCTCGCGACCGACAAAGCCCAGCTTCTCGGTAGTGGTGGCTTTCACGTTCACTTGATCCAACTCAACTTGAAGATCCGCGGCAATCAGCGCGCGCATCGATTCGATATGCGGGGCCATTTTCGGCGCCTGGGCGACTATGGTGTTGTCGACGTTGCCGATCTTCCAACCTTTGGCGTGGACCAGTGCAACGACATGCCGCAGCAGCACACGGCTGTCGGCACCCTTGAACTGCGGGTCGGTGTCCGGGAAGTGCTTGCCGATATCGCCTAGTGCGGCTGCGCCGAGCAAGGCATCGCTCAAGGCATGCAGCAAGACGTCACCGTCTGAATGAGCGAGCAGCCCGAAGCCGTGTGCGATCCGCACGCCGCCCAGAGTAATGAAATCGCCTTCAGCGAAACGGTGTACATCGTAGCCGTGGCCAATACGCATAAAAAAACGCCCCGATTTTTGTCAGGGCGTGATTCTACCTGCTATTGAGCACCTAGAGCATGCGCGTGATGCCGCAAGTGATCTTCGATGAAACTGGCAATGAAGAAGTAGCTGTGGTCGTAGCCCGGTTGCAAGCGCAACGTCAGCGGATGACCGGCCAGTTTGGTCGCCTGCTGCAGGGCTTCAGGCTTGAGCTGGTTGGCAAGGAAATCGTCGCGATCGCCCTGATCGACCAGCAACGGCAGTTTTTCAGCTGCCTCGGCGATCAAGGCACAGGCATCCCACTCACGCCATTTCGAACGGTCTTCGCCCAGATAGCGGGAAAACGCCTTTTGCCCCCAGGGGCAGTCCATCGGGTTGTTGATCGGCGAGAACGCCGACACCGACAGATAACGCCCCGGATTGCGCAATGCACAAACCAGCGCACCATGACCGCCCATGGAGTGGCCACTAATGCCACGCTTGTCCGATGCCGGGAAATGGCTTTCGACCAATGCCGGCAATTCCTGCACGACATAGTCATGCATCCGATAGTGGCGCGACCAGGGTTCCTGGGTGGCATTCAGGTAGAACCCCGCACCGAGCCCGAAGTCCCAGGCACCGTCCGGATCACCCGGCACGTCGGCGCCGCGAGGGCTGGTGTCCGGCGCAACAATGATCAGCCCCAGTTCGGCGGCCACGCGCATGGCGCCGGCCTTCTGCATGAAGTTCTCGTCAGTGCAGGTCAGGCCCGACAACCAGTAGAGCACCGGCAGCTTGCCGCCCTGCTCCGCTTGCGGCGGCAGATAGACGGCGAACACCATGTCGCAGCCGAGCACGTCGGAGCGGTGCCGATAACGTTTGTGCCAGCCGCCAAAACTTTTCTGGCAGGAAATATTTTCAAGGCTCATGGCAGACCTCAGAAATGAATGACGGAGCGAATGCTTTTTCCTTCATGCATCAGGTCGAATGCCTTGTTGATATCTTCCAGGCCCATGGTGTGGGTGATGAAGGTATCCAGCGGGATCTCGCCTTTTTCGGACATCTCCACGTAGCTTGGCAGCTCGGTACGGCCACGCACGCCACCAAACGCCGAACCGCGCCAGACGCGACCGGTGACCAACTGGAATGGACGGGTAGAGATTTCCTGGCCGGCACCGGCGACACCGATGATCACCGACTCGCCCCAGCCCTTGTGGCAGCACTCAAGCGCAGCGCGCATCAATTGCACATTGCCGATGCACTCGAAGGAGAAGTCCACGCCGCCGTCGGTCATGTCGACGATGACCTCCTGGATCGGACGGTCGAAGTCTTTCGGGTTTACACAATCGGTTGCACCCAGCTGTTTGGCGATTTCGAATTTGGCCGGGTTGATGTCGATGGCGATGATGCGAGCCGCCTTGGCTTTGACCGCGCCGATCACGGCCGACAGACCAATGCCGCCGAGGCCGAAAATGGCCACGGTGTCACCCGGTTTCACCTTGGCGGTGTTCAGTACTGCGCCGATACCGGTGGTGACGCCACAGCCCAGCAGGCAGACTTTTTCCAGCGGCGCTTCCTTGGCGATTTTGGCCACGGAAATTTCTGGCAGCACCGTGTATTCGGAGAAGGTGGAAGTCCCCATGTAGTGGAAAATCGCTTCGCCCTTGTAGGAAAAACGCGAAGTACCGTCCGGCATCAAACCCTTGCCCTGAGTGGCACGAATCGCCTGACACAGGTTGGTCTTGCCCGACAGGCAGAACTTACATTTGCGGCATTCCGGGGTGTACAGCGGAATCACGTGATCGCCCACGGCTACGGAGGTTACGCCCTCGCCGATCGCCTCAACGATCGCCCCGCCCTCATGACCGAGAATCGACGGGAAAATACCTTCCGGGTCAGCGCCCGACAGTGTGTAGGCATCGGTATGGCAGACACCGGAAGCCACCACGCGCAGCAACACTTCACCCGCCTTGGGCATGGCGACATCCACTTCAACGATCTCCAGAGGTTTCTTGGCCTCGAAGGCAACGGCAGCGCGCGACTTGATCATGGTGCTTCTCCAGTGAATTAAAACGAGACAGGGAGTGTAATACGGCGCCCCACAGTGAATAATCCGGACAAAAGCAAAACATTATTGCCGTACAGGGATAATCATCGATGTCCGAAAGTCGTTGGGAAGGTATAGATGAGTTCGTTGCCGTTGCCGAATGCAGCCAGTTCACCGCGGCTGCCGAACGATTGGGGGTTTCTTCCTCCCATATCAGTCGTCAAATCGTACGTCTCGAAGAGCGTTTGCAAACACGACTGCTCTATCGAAGTACTCGCCGGGTCGCGCTGACCGAAGCCGGGCAAACCTTCCTGCAACACTGCCAGCGCCTGCAGGATGGCCGCGAAGAGGCACTGCGAGCCGTGGGCGATCTGACCAGCGAGCCCAAAGGCATGTTGCGCATGACCTGTGCCGTGGCCTACGGCGAACGCTTCATCGTGCCCCTGGTGACGCGATTCATGGGGCTGTACCCGCAACTGCGGATCGACATCGAACTGAGCAATCGCCAACTGGACCTGGTGCATGAAGGCCTGGACCTGGCCATTCGCCTGGGACGCCTGCAGGACTCGCGACTGGTCGCCACGCGCCTGGCACCACGGCGCATGTTTCTCTGTGCCTCGCCCTCCTACCTGGAACGTTATGGTCGTCCACACAGCTTGTCGGAGCTGAGCCGGCATAACTGCCTCATTGGCAGTTCGGACCTGTGGCAACTGGAGCAGAACGGGCGGGAATTTTCGCAACGAGTACAGGGAAATTGGCGCTGCAACAGCGGGCAGGCGGTGCTGGATGCGGCGCTACAGGGTGTCGGGTTGTGCCAGCTGCCGGATTATTACGTGCTGGAACATCTGAAAAGCGGCGCGTTGATTTCGCTGCTCGAGGCGCATCAACCGCCGAATACGGCAGTCTGGGCGCTGTATCCGCAGCAGCGGCATCTGTCGCCGAAGGTGCGCAAGCTGGTGGATTACTTGAAGGAAGGGTTGGCGCAGAGGCCTGAATACCGGGTGTGTTAGCGGCGGTTGGCCCAGCGCTGACGCAGCCATTCGAGATCCTCGGGGCGAGTGACCTTGAGGTTGTCGGACCGTCCTTCGATCAGGCGCGGTGACTGGCCCGTCCACTCCATGGCCGACGCTTCATCGGTGATCACTGCGTCTGCCACCAGGCTGTCCGCCAACGCCCGATGCAGGGCACCAAGACGAAACATCTGTGGCGTATAGGCTTGCCAGATCACGCTGCGGTCCACGGTTTCGACGACACGACCGTGTTTGTCGACCCGCTTGAGCGTGTCCCGTGCTGGCACCGCCAGCAAACCACCCACTGGATCATCCGCCAGCTCGGCGAGCAGGTTATCCAGATCGTCACGACTCAAGTTGGGACGTGCCGCATCGTGAACCAGCACCCAATCTTCATCACCAGCGCCCTGCCCGTGCAAATGCAGCAAGGCATTGAGCACCGAACCGGAACGTTCGGCACCACCTTCGACACGGGCAATGCGCGGATCGCTGGCACAAGCCAGGTTCGGCCAGTAAGGATCATCGACAGCAAGACTGACCACCACACCTTTGAGGCATGGATGATCAAGGAAACAGCCAAGGCTGTGTTCGAGAATAGTGCGCCCGCCCAGTTGCAAGTATTGCTTGGGACGGTCCGCGGCCATACGGGCACCGACGCCCGCGGCGGGAATCACGGCCCAGAAGGCCGGCAGGGACTGGTTCATTGTGCCAACTGGTAAAGGGTTTCACCGTCCTTGACCATGCCCAGTTCATGGCGAGCCCGCTCTTCAACGGTCTCCATGCCCTTTTTCAACTCACTGACTTCAGCGTCCATCACCCGGTTGCGCTCAAGCAACGCCTGGTTCTCGGCTTGCTGATCCGCAATCTGCTGCGTCAGCTCGGCCACTTGCGCCAGGCTACCATTGCCCACCCATAGGCGGTACTGCAGGCCAGCCAGCAACAGGAGCAAGACGAGGAACAACCAATTGGGACTGCGCATCGAATATCAGGTATCCAGTGGAAAAAGACCGCCACAGCAAAACATGAAGCGACTGATAGCACGAAGCCTGGAAGACCCAGGCTTGTGCTTATAAGGCATCAGATTAGTGGCAAAAACGTCGCCGTAGCGAATATTACGACACAATCTGTCGTCTTTTTTTCAGCCATCAATCAACCGCGGAACTCGCCACGACCGTTGTACTTGGCTTTGCCGTTCAACTGCTCTTCGATACGCAGCAGTTGGTTGTACTTGGAAACGCGGTCGGAACGGCACAGGGAGCCGGTCTTGATCTGGCCTGCCGAAGTGCCCACGGCCAGGTCGGCAATGGTCGAATCTTCGGTTTCGCCCGAACGGTGCGAGATAACGGCGGTGTAACCGGCAGCCTTGGCCATCTGGATGGCTTCCAGGGTTTCGGTCAGGGTGCCGATCTGGTTGAACTTGATCAGGATCGAGTTGGCGATCTTCTTGTCGATGCCTTCTTTCAGGATCTTGGTGTTGGTCACGAACAGGTCGTCGCCCACCAGCTGGGTCTTCTCGCCGATCTTGTCGGTGAGGATCTTCCAGCCAGCCCAGTCGGACTCGTCCAGACCGTCTTCGATGGAGATGATCGGGTAACGCTCGGTCAGGCCTTTCAGGTAATCGGCGAAACCTTCAGCAGTGAACACCTGGCCTTCGCCGGACAGGTTGTACTTGCCGTCTTCGTAGAATTCGCTGGCCGCGCAGTCCAGAGCCAGGGTCACGTCGGTGCCCAGCTTGTAGCCGGCGTTGGCGACGGCTTCGGAGATCACTTTCAAGGCGTCTTCGTTGGAAGCCAGGTTAGGCGCGAAACCACCTTCGTCACCCACGGCAGTGCTCAGGCCACGGGCCTTCAGAACGGCTTTGAGGTGATGGAAGATTTCGGTGCCCATGCGCAGGCCTTCCGAGAAGGACTTGGCGCCAACCGGCTGAACCATGAACTCCTGGATGTCGACGTTGTTATCGGCGTGCTCGCCACCGTTGATGATGTTCATCATCGGAACCGGCATCGAGTAGACACCCGGGGTGCCGTTCAGGTTGGCGATGTGAGCGTACAGCGGCAGGTCCTGATCCTGTGCGGCGGCCTTGGCTGCTGCCAGGGAAACGGCGAGGATCGCGTTGGCGCCCAGGGTCGCTTTGTTTTCGGTGCCGTCCAGCTTGATCATCGCCAGGTCCAGCGCTTTCTGGTCGCTTGGGTCAGTGCCCTTGAGCAGGTCGCGGATCGGGCCGTTGATGTTGGCTACGGCCTTGAGGACACCCTTGCCCAGGTAACGGCTCTTGTCGCCATCACGCAGCTCGAGTGCTTCACGCGAGCCAGTGGAAGCACCGGACGGCGCGCAGGCGCTGCCGATGATGCCGTTATCGAGAAGCACATCCGCTTCCACGGTGGGATTGCCACGGGAGTCGAGAACTTCACGACCTTTGATGTCGACGATTTTAGCCATTGTTGTAAACACTCCAAAGTTGACGAAAACGACGCAGCTAGAGGAAATCTTTTACCGTCGGCAAGCGATGTACAGCGGGGCAGACTTGCGGACGATAAGGCTCAGGCCCGAGGGCCTGAGCGTTAAATCGTGCGGTACTTTACCGGAGAAATGAGGATTACGCGGTTTCTACCGTCGGAAAACTCTTAACCAGTTCGTCCAGCGCTTTGAGCTGGGCCAGGAATGGCTCCAGTTTGTCCAGACGCAAGGCACAAGGGCCGTCGCATTTGGCGTTGTCCGGATCCGGATGGGCTTCCAGGAACAGACCGGCCAGAGACTGGCTCATGCCGGCTTTCGCCAGGTCGAGGACCTGGGCACGGCGACCACCCGCGGAATCAGCGCGACCGCCCGGCATTTGCAGGGCGTGGGTCACGTCGAAGAACACCGGGTATTCGAACTGCTTCATGATGCCGAAACCCAGCATGTCGACGACCAGGTTGTTGTAGCCGAAGCTCGAACCGCGCTCGCAGAGGATCAACTGATCGTTACCTGCTTCCACGCACTTGTTCAGGATGTGTTTCATTTCCTGAGGCGCGAGGAACTGGGCTTTCTTGATGTTGATCACCGCACCGGTCTTCGCCATCGCGACCACCAGGTCGGTCTGGCGCGACAGGAAGGCCGGCAACTGGATGATGTCGCAGACTTCAGCGACGACCGCGGCCTGCTCAGGCTCGTGGACGTCGGTGATGATCGGTACGCCGAAGGCTTGCTTGATGTCCTGGAAAATCCGCATGCCCTCTTCCAGGCCGGGGCCACGGTAAGAGTTGACGGAGGAACGGTTGGCCTTGTCGAAGCTGGCCTTGAACACGTAAGGAATACCCAGTTTCTGGGTAACCTTCACGTATTCTTCGCAGACCTGCATCGCCATATCGCGGCTTTCCAGCACGTTCATGCCACCGAACAGCACCATCGGCTTGTCGTTGGCAATCTCGATTTCGCCTACGCGGATGATCTTCTGCGCCATCAGGTTTACGCCTTCTTCTGGTGTTGTGCCAAAGCAGCTTTAACGAAACCGCTGAACAACGGGTGACCGTCACGAGGCGTCGAGGTGAACTCCGGGTGGAACTGGCAAGCAACGAACCATGGATGATCCGGTGCCTCTACCACTTCAACCAGCGCGCCATCACCGGAACGACCGGAGATCTTCAGGCCGGCTTCCATGATTTGTGGCAGCAGGTTGTTGTTCACTTCGTAGCGGTGACGGTGACGCTCGACGATCACGTCCTTGCCGTAGCAATCGTGCACCTTGGAACCGGCTTCGAGCAGGCATTCCTGAGCGCCGAGGCGCATGGTGCCGCCCAGGTCGGACGCTTCGGTACGCACTTCAACCGCGCCGGTGGCGTCTTCCCACTCGGTGATCAGGCCCACTACCGGATGGCCGCTGGCACGATCGAACTCGGTGGAGTTGGCGTCTTTCCAGCCCATGACGTTACGAGCGAACTCGATGACCGCCACTTGCATGCCCAGGCAGATACCCAGGTACGGCACCTTGTTCTCACGAGCGTATTGAACGGCAGTGATCTTGCCTTCCACGCCACGCAGACCGAAACCGCCAGGTACCAGGATCGCGTCGACGCCTTCCAGCAGCGCAGTGCCCTGGTTTTCGATGTCTTCGGAATCGATGTAGCGCAGGTTGACCTTGGTACGGTTGCTGATGCCGGCGTGACTCATCGCTTCGATCAGCGACTTGTAGGCGTCCAGCAGTTCCATGTACTTGCCGACCATGGCGATGGTGACTTCGTGCTCAGGGTTGAGCTTGGCATCGACGACCTTGTCCCATTCGGACAGGTCGGCACCGCCGCATTGCAGGCCGAAACGCTCGACGACGAAATCGTCCAGCCCCTGTGCGTGCAGGATGCCTGGGATCTTGTAGATGGTGTCGGCGTCTTCCAGACCGATGACCGCACGTTCTTCAACGTTGGTGAATTGCGCGATCTTGCGACGGGAGGAAACATCGATCGGGTGATCGGAGCGGCACACCAGCACGTCAGGCTGCAGGCCGATGGAGCGCAGTTCCTTGACCGAGTGCTGGGTTGGCTTGGTTTTGGTCTCGCCGGCGGTGGCGATGTACGGCACCAGCGTCAGGTGCATCAGCATCGCGCGCTTGGCGCCGACTTCGAAACGCAGCTGACGGATGGCCTCGAGGAACGGTTGCGACTCGATGTCACCCACGGTACCGCCGATCTCGACCATGGCCACGTCGGCATCGCCAGCACCCTTGATGATGCGGCGCTTGATTTCGTCGGTGATGTGCGGAATCACCTGGATGGTTGCACCCAGGTAGTCACCACGGCGCTCTTTGCGCAGCACGTGCTCGTAGACGCGACCGGTGGTGAAGTTGTTGTTCTGGGTCATGGTCGTGCGGATGAACCGCTCGTAGTGACCCAGATCCAGGTCGGTCTCGGCGCCGTCGTGGGTGACGAACACTTCGCCGTGCTGGAACGGGCTCATGGTGCCCGGGTCGACGTTGATGTACGGATCCAGCTTCAGCATGGTGACCTTAAGTCCCCGCGCCTCCAGGATGGCCGCCAAGGATGCCGATGCAATGCCTTTCCCCAATGAAGAAACAACACCGCCCGTGACGAATATGTAGCGCGTCATGAAAAACCCTAGAAGTCTGCGTTAAAGCGGTCCGAGCCGCCGGGGAAAGCGAAGGAAGGCCGAAGCCCCCGATCACCTGCATTAATCACAGTGCACCTTTCAAAAAAACCGCCGCGTTGGGACAGACCGGTAGATGAAACACCGGTACGTTGCTCGCTACACATTTTTTGGAATCGCCCAGCAAAGACTGCTTGGTAATCGGCAACTCCTGCAATTCAGGCGAATCCACAGAAGTTGTATCAAGAAGGGAGCGTAGTCTACCGGAATGCCCCTTTCATCTCAAACCTTGATCTTCGTCCCCGGGCTGCCAGTGCAAATTCCAACGACCCGATGGACCGCCATTGAGCCCTGCAAGATTGGCGATCGCCAGCAATTGCCCGCCTGCGAACAGCAGCGGCAATCTGCCGCGCGCGAACAGCGGGAGCCCGCTTTCATTGAGCAAACGCTTCAGGTCGCGATGTCCGCGCCCCGGAACGTCCATCACCTCTCCCCCTTCACGATAGCGGATCTGCAAAGGCCCATCGGGGATTTGCCCGGTCAGCGTAATTACGCCGTTGCCGGGTAAAATCAGCGGTTGCGAGGGATCGGACCACGCTTCAACCACGGGCGCTGCACGCAACCAGCTGCCCGACAGCCACCAGATTCGCCCACCCGCCCGATGCAATTCCCCATCCGCCAGACGCCAGATTGGCCGGGCATCGCCGGAAGCGTCGCGCAAATTCTCCCAACCCGACCAATGGTCGCTATCGGGCATCCGTGTGCGCGGCGCAAGCCAGTGACTGAGAGCATTGCGCTGACGGGCGGCGGAGAGACTTGCCAGTGGTGCCAGTTCCAGGGATGGCACGCCCAGCCAATCGAACTCACTGGCATTGAGTGCCTGACTCAAGTCGATCCGTGCCAGATCATCGAGCAGCCCCTGCGCCTCAATCAGATGTTCTGCGCTGCGGGCCATGGTCGCCGCCACTTGTGGCCAGCGCGAGGTCAATACAGGGAATACTTGATGACGCAGGTAGTTGCGTGAGAACTGGCGATCCTGGTTGGAGGGGTCTTCGATCCAGTGCAACTGGTGCTCTCTGGCGTAGGCCTCCAGTTCGGCCCGGGTGATGTCGAGAAACGGCCGAAATAGATGCCCTCCCCCCAGCGGGCGCTGACGTGGCATACCGGACAACCCTCGCACACCGGCGCCACGCAACAGGCGAAACAGCAGGGTTTCTGCCTGATCGTCACGGTGCTGGGCGGTCAGCAGCAGTTCATCAGCCTGAATGGCCTCAACGAAAGCGGCATATCGCGCCTCCCGGGCCGCCCGTTCTAGGCTGGCGCCGGGTTGAACCTGAACGCGAACGACCTGCAGCGGCACGCCCAACACATCACAGATCGACTGACAGTGTTGCGGCCACGCGTCTGCTGCAGCCTGAAGGCCGTGATGGACATGGAGAGCGCTCAGCGCTGGCAGGGATTCGGTTTTTGCGAGGTGTGCAAGAAGGTGAAGCAGGACTGTGGAGTCAAGGCCACCGGAGAAGGCAATGCGCCAGGTTTTGGCGTTGCGCCAGGGTGCGAGGTTCTGCATGAGTCTGACGGCTAAATCAGGCATGGACTGGCTCATATCGACCCTTTTACACAAAACAACTGTGGGAGCGAGCCTGCTCGCGAAGGCTGTTTAACATTCAACAAATTTGTTGGCTGTCATACCGCTATCGCGAGCAAGCTCGCTCCCACATGGATGAAGCGAGGCCCGATTAGAGACCGTAGCTCATCAGACGCTCGTAACGACGGTCTAGCAGCGCCTTGTGATCGAACTTCTTGAGCATCGCCAGTTGCGAGCACAGTTCGGCACGGATCGAAGCAGCCGCAGCCGCCGGATCACGGTGCGCACCGCCCAGGGGCTCGTTAATCACCTTGTCCACGATACCCAAACCTTTGAGGCGCTCGGCGGTGATGCCCATGGCTTCGGCGGCATCCGGTGCCTTTTCCGCGGTTTTCCACAGAATCGAAGCGCAACCTTCCGGCGAGATCACCGAGTAGGTCGAGTACTGCAGCATGTTCAGCTGATCGCAGACACCGATCGCCAGCGCACCGCCGGAACCACCTTCACCGATCACGGTGGCGATGATCGGAGTTTTCAGGCGAGCCATGACGCGCAGGTTCCAGGCAATCGCCTCGCTCTGGTTACGCTCTTCAGCGTCGATACCCGGGTAAGCGCCCGGCGTGTCGATGAAGGTCAGGATCGGCATTTTGAAGCGTTCGGCCATTTCCATCAGGCGGCAAGCCTTGCGGTAGCCTTCCGGACGCGGCATGCCGAAGTTGCGGCGAACCTTTTCACGCACTTCGCGGCCCTTCTGGTGACCGATCACCATCACTGGCTGGTCTTCCAGACGCGCGATACCGCCCACGATGGCGGCGTCGTCGGAAAAGTGGCGGTCACCATGCAATTCATCGAACTCGGTGAAGATGTGGTCGATGTAGTCCAGGGTATAGGGGCGCTTCGGGTGACGCGCCAGACGCGCGATCTGCCAGCTGGTCAGCTTGCCGAAGATGTCTTCGGTCAGCGTGCTGCTTTTGTCCTGCAGGCGGGAGATCTCATCGCCGATATTCAGCGAATTGTCATTACCGACCAAGCGCAACTCTTCGATCTTGGCTTGCAGGTCGGCGATCGGCTGTTCGAAATCAAGAAAATTCGGGTTCATAGGCGTCCGTCTTGGGTCGACATCCAAGAGAGCTTGGGCCGGCCGGTTGTCTATTCGCGCCCTACCTTAAGGGAGAGGCGCGTTCAGGTCGAGATTAAAAATTCGGGTCAAGATCAGGGCAAACTGATAGCACTGACCGTTAACGGTATTGGAGGAAGACGTTGTCTCGCCCGAACTGGTCACGCAAGGCTTGAATCAACGCATCCGCCGGATCGATTCGCCAGCCCTCGCCGAACTGCAGCAAGGCCTTCGCATCGGGGCTGGTGTACTCCATGGTGATCGGGCACGCACCGCGATGACGCTTGAACAGGTCACCCAGCCAGCGTAGCTGATCACCCTTGAGATCCTGGGTCTGAACCTTCAGGCGCAGGCTCTCGGCAAGATTGGTGCGCGCATCTTCCATGCTCATCACCCGCTTGACCCGCAACCTCAGGCCACCGGAGAAGTCGTCGTTGCTGACTTCGCCTTCGACCACCACCATCGCATCCGTCTGCAACAGGGCCTGCGCCGAGTGGAACGCGTCGGCAAACAGCGACGCTTCAATGCGCCCCGAGCGGTCATCCAGGGTGATGAACCCCATCTTGTCGCCCTTTTTGTTCTTCATCACCCGCAAGGCGATGATCATGCCGGCAACCGTCTGGGTATCACGGGCAGGTTTCAGATCGATGATGCGCTGGCGCGCGAAACGGCGGATTTCACCTTCGTACTCGTCGATCGGGTGACCGGTCAGGTACAGGCCCAGCGTGTCTTTCTCACCCTTGAGCCGCTCCTTGAGGGTCAGCTCCCGGGCTTTGCGATGATTGGCATAGACGTCTGAATCTTCTTCGACGAACAGGCCGCCGAACAGGTCGGCGTGACCACTGTCAGCGGTGCGTGCGGTCTGTTCGGCCGCCTTGATCGCCTCTTCCATCGCCGCCAGCAGCACCGCGCGGTTGCGGTCGATGTTGGCCTGGTAAGCCTTGAGCTCGTCATGGAAGTACGGCCCCAGACGATCCAGTGCACCACTGCGTACCAGGGCATCAAGGGTTCGCTTGTTGATGCGCTTGAGGTCGACGCGCCCGCAGAAATCGAACAGATCCTTGAACGGGCCGCTGGCACGGGCTTCGACAATGGCTTCGACCGGACCTTCGCCCACTCCCTTGATCGCCCCCAGGCCGTAGACGATACGACCATCGTTGTTGACCGTGAACTTGAAGTCTGAGGTGTTCACGTCAGGCGCATCGAGGCGCAGCTTCATGCTGCGCACTTCCTCGATCAGGGTCACGACCTTGTCGGTGTTGTGCATATCCGCCGACAGCACCGCGGCCATGAACGGTGCCGGGTGGTGGGTCTTGAGCCAGGCAGTCTGGTAGGACACCAGGCCGTAGGCCGCAGAGTGAGATTTGTTGAACCCGTAACCGGCGAATTTTTCCACCAGGTCGAAGATGTTACCGGCCAGGTCAGGATCAATATTGTTGGTGGCGCAACCTTCAATGAAACCGCCGCGCTGCTTGGCCATTTCCTCGGGTTTTTTCTTACCCATGGCTCGACGCAGCATGTCCGCACCACCGAGGGTGTAACCGGCCATGACTTGGGCAATCTGCATCACCTGTTCCTGATACAGGATGATGCCGTAGGTCGGTGCCAATACGGGCTTGAGGCCTTCGTACTGGTAGTCCGAGTGCGGGTAGGCCAGTTCGGCGCGACCGTGCTTGCGGTTGATGAAGTCATCCACCATGCCCGATTGCAGCGGGCCGGGACGGAACAGCGCCACCAGTGCGATAAGGTCTTCCAGGCAGTCGGGCTTGAGCTTCTTGATCAGCTCCTTCATGCCCCGCGATTCAAGCTGGAACACCGCGGTGGTTTCGGCTTTCTGCAGCAGCTCGTAGGTTTTCTTGTCATCGAGCGGGATGAAGTCGATGTTCAGGTCATCCAGGCCTTGCTTGGCCTGCTCGCGGTTGATGGTTTCCATCGCCCACTTGATGATGGTCAGGGTCCGCAGACCGAGGAAGTCGAACTTCACCAGGCCGGCTGCCTCGACGTCATCCTTGTCGAACTGGGTGACCAGGCCGCCGCCCTCTTCATCACAGGCGATCGGAGAGAAGTCGGTGAGTTTGGTCGGTGCGATTACCACACCACCGGCGTGCTTGCCGGTACCACGGCAGACGCCCTCGAGCTTGAGCGCCATGTCCCAGATTTCCTTGGCGTCCTCGTCGACCTTGAGGAAATCGCGCAGGATCTCTTCCTGCTCGTAGGCTTTCTCCAGGGTCATGCCCACTTCGAAAGGAATCATCTTCGACAGGCGGTCGGCCAGGCCGTAGGACTTGCCCTGCACCCGCGCCACGTCGCGCACCACCGCCTTGGCGGCCATGGTGCCGAAGGTGATGATCTGGCTCACCGCGTTACGGCCGTAGGCGTCGGCCACGTACTCGATCACCCGGTCGCGACCGTCCATGCAGAAGTCGACGTCGAAGTCGGGCATGGAAACCCGTTCCGGGTTGAGGAAACGTTCGAACAGCAGGTCGTAGGCCAGCGGATCAAGATCGGTGATCTTCAGCACGTAGGCCACCAGCGAACCGGCACCCGATCCACGACCCGGGCCGACCGGCACGCCGTTATTCTTGGCCCACTTGATGAAGTCCATAACGATCAGGAAGTAACCGGGGAACCCCATCTGGATGATGATATCCAGCTCGAACTTCAGACGGTCGAGGTAGACCTGGCGCTTCTCTTCGTAATTGGGCGTGGTGTCCTTCGGCCACAACACCGCAAGACGCTCTTCCAGGCCTTCGTGGGAAACATGACGCAGGTAGTCGTCGATCCCCATGCCATTGGGCGTCGGGAAGTCCGGCAGAAAGTGCTTGCCCAGCTTCACATCGATATTGCAACGCTTGGCGATCTCGACGGTATTTTCCAGCGCGTCGGGAATGTCGCTGAACAGCTCGGCCATTTCCTCGGCGCTTTTGAGGTATTGCTGATCGCTGTAATTCTTCGAGCGCCGTGGATCGTCGAGGGCACGGCCTTCGCCGATGCAAACGCGGGTTTCGTGGGCTTCGAAATCGCCTTGCTTGATAAACCGCACGTCGTTGGTCGCGACCAGCGGTGCGCCGAGCTTGTCTGCCAGCGCCACCGCGCCGTGCAGTTGTTCTTCATCATTGGGACGGTTGGTGCGCTGGATTTCCAGGTAGAAACGGTCCGCAAACACCGCCATCCACTCACGCGCCAGGGCTTCGGCCTCACCCGGGTTGCCGCTGAGCATCGCCTGTCCGATCTCGCCCTCTTTCGCCGCGGACAGCATGATCAGGCCTTCGTTGGCTTCGGCCACCCACTCACGCTCGACGATCACCAGACCGTTGCGCTGGCCATCGATGTAGCCACGTGAGATCAACTCGGTCAGGTTGCGGTAGCCCAGGGGATTCATCACCAGCAGGCTGATCTTGCTCAGCGGGGCATCCGGATCCTTGTTCGACAGCCACAGGTCGGCGCCGCAGATCGGCTTGATCCCGGCACCCATGGCGTTTTTATAGAACTTGACCAGGGAACACATGTTGTTCTGGTCGGTCACAGCGACAGCAGGCATGCCCATGCCGACCAGGGTCTTGACCAGCGGTTTGATCCGCACCAGACCGTCGACCAGGGAGTATTCAGTGTGCAGGCGCAGGTGAACGAATGAAGCCGGCATAGTGATCCTGTGAGTCATGAAAACAACAAGGCCCGGATTGTACCGGGCCTCGCTAAAAAAAATCAGCCTGGCGACTAACTCTCGATCAGGCTTTCTCGCGCCTCGTAGGCTTGCCGTACCGGGGCGAACGAGCGTCGATGGATCGGGGTCGGGCCCAAGCGTACGAGCGCTTCCAGATGAACGGGCGTCGGATAGCCTTTGTGGCCGCCAATGCCGTAACCCGGGTAAATCAGTTCGAAGGCGGCCATCTCGCGATCACGACTGACCTTCGCCAGAATCGATGCCGCCGCGATGGCCGGCACCTTGCTGTCACCCTTGACGACGGCTTCGGCACGCATCGGCAGTTTCGGGCAGCGGTTACCGTCGATCATCGCCAGCTTCGGCTGGATGTGCAGACCGGCTACCGCACGCTGCATGGCCAGCATGGTGGCGTGCAGAATGTTCAACTCATCGATCTCTTCGACTTCCGCGCGGGCGATGCACCAGCTCAGGGCTTTTTCGCAGATCTCGTCGTAGAGCTTTTCGCGACGGGCTTCGGTGAGCTTTTTCGAATCGTTCAGGCCCAGGATCGGACGATTCGGATCGAGAATCACCGCCGCCGTGACGACTGCACCACAGAGCGGGCCGCGACCGACTTCATCGACACCGGCAACCAACTCTTCAACTTCGGCAACCAGGGTGAAATCCAGCCCCATCTGCATGCTTGTTTTACTCATCGTGTCTGGCCGATCAGGTTCAGTACCGCGTCCGCCGCCTGATTGGAGGCATCCAGGCGCAGGGTACGATGGATTTCGTCGAAGCCGCGGGTTTGTTCCTGCCCACCTTCGATCAGTGGTGACAGGGTCTGCGCCAAGGCATCGACCGTCGCCTCATCCTGCAGCAACTCGGGCACCAGCAAACGCTGGGCCAGCAAGTTCGGCAAGGACACATAAGGGCTTTTCACCATGCGTTTGAGAATCCAGAACGTCAGCGGTGCCAGGCGATAGGCGACCACCATGGGCCGCTTGTACAGCAAGGCTTCCAGGGTCGCGGTTCCGGAGGCGATCAGCACGGCGTCGCAGGCGGCCAGGGCGAGGTGGGACTTGCCATCAAGCAGGGTCAGTGGCAGGTCGCGACCGGCCAGCATTTCTTCCAGCTGCGCGCGTCGCTCCGCATTGGCGCAAGGCAAGACGAAGCGCACGCCAGGGCGCATGGCCCGCAGGCGCTGCGCAGTATCGAGGAACAGTGCACCAAGGCGACCGACTTCACCGCCACGACTGCCTGGCATCAATGCCACCAGCGGTCCGTCGGGCAAACCCAGTTCGGCTCGTGCGGCGGCGCGATCGGCTTCAAGCGGAATGGCATCGGCCAGGGAGTGCCCGACGAATCGCACTGGCACACCCTTCTCTTCGTAGAATTTCGCTTCGAACGGGAACAGCGTCAGCATCAGATCGCAACCTTCGCGAATCTTCAGCACCCGCTTCTGCCGCCAGGCCCAGACCGACGGGCTGACGTAATGCACGGTCTTGATCCCGGCCTGACGCAGCTTGAGTTCGATATTGAGGTTGAAGTCCGGCGCATCGATGCCGATGAACACATCCGGCTTCGCCGCGATGAGGTCTGCCACCAGTTTCTTGCGGCGTGCCAGCAACTCGCGCAGGCGACCCAGTACCTCCACCAGGCCCATGACCGACAGGCGCTCCATCGGAAAGTAGGACGCCAGGCCTTCAGCCTGCATCAACGGACCGCCGACACCGATGAATTCAACCGCCGGATGGCGAGCCTTGAGCGCGCGCATGAGACCCGCGCCGAGAATGTCGCCGGAAGCCTCACCCGCCACCAGCGCAATACGCAGATTGGCCATGGTCAGCGGGTGATGCCGCGGGACGAAGACTGGATGGAGTCACGGAATACAGCGACTTCCGGGAACTGGGTCGACGGTTCAGCCAGTTCGGCGAGCGCCTGCTCTACAGTCAGACCCTGGCGATAAACAACCTTGTAGGCACGACGCAGGGCGTGAATGGCATCTTCGCTGAATCCACGGCGACGCATGCCTTCGAAGTTCATGCTGCGGGCCTCGGCGGGATTGCCGAACACCGTGACATAAGCAGGAACATCCTTGCCGATGGCCGTGCCCATGCCGGAAAAGCTGTGGGCACCGATATGGCAATACTGGTGCACCAGGGTGAAGCCGGACAGGATCGCCCAGTCATCCACATGGACGTGGCCCGCCAGCGCGGTGTTGTTGACCAGGATGCAGTGATTGCCGATGACGCTGTCATGACCGATGTGCGCATAGGCCATGATCAGGTTGTGATCACCCAGGGTCGTTTCCGAACGATCCTGCACAGTCCCGCGGTGAATGGTCACGCCTTCGCGAATGACATTGTGATCACCGATCACCAGGCGGGTTTCTTCGCCCTTGTATTTCAGGTCCGGCGTGTCCTCGCCTACCGATGAGAACTGGTAGATGCGGTTGTGCTTACCGATTCGGGTCGGACCTTTGAGAATCACGTGCGGCCCGATGACCGTCCCCTCGCCGATTTCCACACCTGCGCCGACGATCGACCACGGGCCGACCTCGACACCGTCGGCCAGAACGGCCGTCGGATCGATGATTGCACGAGGGTCAATCAAACTCATAGTTTGCGTTCCGCGCAGATGATTTCGGCGGAGCAGACCGGCTTGCCATCGACCGAAGCCTGGCACTCGAACTTCCAGATCTGACGCTTGCAGCTGATGAACTTGGCTTCGAGAATCAGCTGATCGCCCGGCAATACTGGCTGACGAAAGCGCAGTTTGTCGGAACCAACGAAGTAGTAGAGGGTGCCGTCGGCCGGCTTCACATCGAGCATTTTGAAACCAAGGATCCCGGCGGCCTGAGCCATCGCCTCGATAATCAGCACGCCCGGCATGATTGGATGCGCGGGGAAGTGACCATTGAAGAACGGCTCGTTGATGCTGACATTCTTGTAGGCGCGAATGCGCTTCTCTTCCACATCCAGATCCACGACCCGATCCACCAGCAGGAACGGGTAACGGTGAGGCAGGTATTCGCGAATCTCGTTGATGTCCATCATTTCGGGGGGAAGCCTATGTAAAGATTGGGAGCGCGCGATGAACGCGCACTCCTCTAGCAAATCAAGAACGCAGTCTAGCGGCTGCGCACGCTTGATATGGAAATGGTATCAGCCATCTGATGAAGCATTACCGCCAGGGGTCACTTCCCCTGTCTGCTTTTCAAGCTGTCTCAAGCGCCGCGCGATGTCATCGAGCTGACGTATGCGTGCCGCGCTTTTGCGCCACTCGGCTGCCGGCTGCATCGCCGTACCGGAAGAATAGGCACCCGGCTCGGTGATCGAGTGGGTCACCATGGTCATCCCGGTGATGAAAACGTTGTCGCAAATGTCGATATGCCCGACCAGGCCAACGCCTCCGGCGAGCATGCAATGTTTGCCGATTTTAGTGCTGCCGGAGATTCCCACGCACGCCGCCATGGCGGTGTGGTCACCGATCTGAACGTTGTGAGCGATTTGAATCTGGTTGTCGAGCTTCACGCCATTGCCAATGATCGTATCAGCCAGCGCACCACGGTCGATGGCGGTGTTCACGCCAATTTCCACGTCATCGCCGACCAGCACGCCACCGATCTGGGCAATTTTCTGCCAGATGCCTTTTTCATTGGCGAATCCGAAACCCTCGCCACCGAGTACGGCACCGGATTGAATCACCACTCGCTTGCCGACGCGCACATCGTGGTACAGGGTGACGCGAGGTGCGAGCCAGCCGCCTTCACCGATAACGCTGCGTGCGCCGATAAAGCAATGCGCACCGATGGTGGCACCCGCCGCGATATGCGCCCCGCTTTCGATGACGACAAAAGCACCGATGCTCGCAGCCGGATCGACTACCGCATCCGCCGCAATCACCGCGGTCGGATGAATGCCGACAGCCGCCTTGGGCTTGGGGTCGAACAGGTGGGACACCCGAGCGTAGGCCGCGTACGGATCAGGCACGACCAATGCATTTCCGGCAAAACCTTCGGCGTCAGCGGCCTTGAGCAACAGCGCTGCCGCCTGGCTGCCTGCCAGGAATTTTCGGTATTGGGGGTTTGCAAGAAAGCTCAACTGAGCTGGGCCAGCCTCCTGCAAGGTGGCTAGCCCAGTAATTGCTTTCTCTGGGTCGCCACGCAGGGTGGCGCCGAGGAACTCGGCCAATTGGCCGAGTTTAATGGTCGCTGTCATGGATTACTTCAGCTGATTCATGCGCTCGATAACCTGGCGCGTGATGTCGTACTGAGGTTTGACATCAATAACTGCGCCACGCTCGAAGACCAGGTCATAAGCACCTTTCTTGATGACTTCTTCCACAGCGCTATCCAGTTTTGGCTTGAGCTGCTTCAGCATTTCCCGATCGGCGACGGCTTTGGCTTCGTTCAGTTCCTTGGACTGGAACTGGAAGTCACGAGCCTTTTGCTTGAACTCAAGCTCCAGACGCTCACGCTCGCCTTGCTGCATTTTGTCACCACCGGCCATCAGGCGATCCTGAATACCCTTGGCGCTGCTTTCCAGAGACTTGAGCTTGGTCAGTTGAGGACCGAACTTTTTCTCGGCATCCACGGCGTACTTCTTGGCCGCATCGGATTCCAGCAGGGCCATCTGATAGTTCAGAACGGCGATTTTCATATCGGCAAACGCCGGACCTGCTACCAGTACGGAAGCCAGGAGAACCAATTGAGTCAACTTACGCACGATGCACTCCTACAAAATCCATTGTCGTTATCTTGGGTCAGACGCTTAGAACGTCTGACCGAGGGAGAATTGGAACACTTGAGTCTCAGCGTTATCCGGTTTCTTGACTGGCATAGCCAACGCGAAACTCAGAGGACCCAGTGCGGTGACCCAGGTCACACCCACACCGACAGAACTGGCCATATTGCTCAGGCTGATGTCATTGCACTGCGTATTGGACTTCGTGCCATCGGCGTTGGTGACGTCCGAGCATTTGGAGTCGAATACGTTACCCACATCCCAGAATACCGAGGTACGCAGGGAACGTTGATCCTTGACGAACGGTAGAGGGAACAGAAGTTCCGCACCACCCTGAATCAGGACGTTACCACCGAACGGCAGCGGATCCTGATCCGGGTCAAACTGAGTACCGGCGTTACCGGTAATGGCCTGACCACGGCTCGGGGTACTGCGTGGACCCAGAGTACTGTCCTTGAAGCCACGAACCGAGTTGAAACCACCGGCGAAGTAGTTTTCGTAGAATGGCAAGCCATCACTCGAACCGTAACCATCACCATAGCCCAACTCTGTGTGCAGGCGCATGGTGTAGTTTTCGCTCAAAGGCTGGAACAACTGGCCACGGTAGTCGAGCTTGAAGAACGACAGGTCGCTGCCCGGGGTCGTGGTTTCCAGCACCAGGCTCTGGGAATGACCACGAGTCGCCAGCACGCCCTTGTTCAGGGTGGACTCGGACCAGCCGGCCGAAGCCTTGAAGTTCAGGTACTGGTCGCCTTCGCGGTTAACGAAGTCGAAGATCTCGTCGACGGTGTAGATACCGGTGTTGATCTTGTCCTGCTGCGCCGTCAAGCCAAAGGTCAGACGCGAAGTCTCGCTGATCGGATAACCGACGCTCACACCTGCACCCAGGCTGTCTACGGCATAGCTTGCTACGTCGACGTCGAGGTCTTTGTAGTCGGTGGTGCGGTAGAACGCGTTGTAACCCAGACTCACGCCATCGGCAGTCCAGTAGGGATCGACATAACCGAAGTTGTAGCGGCTCTGGTATTGGCTACGGGTCAGGCCGATGCTGACCTTGTTACCGGTACCGAGGAAGTTGTTCTGGGTGATCGAACCACCGAGGATCAGACCCGCGCTCTGGGCGAAACCGACGCTGGCAGTGATCGAACCGGATGCCTGTTCTTCCACGCTGTAGTTGACATCAACTTGGTCGTCGACGCCCGGTACGGCCGGGGTTTCAACGTTCACTTCCTTGAAGAAGCCCAGACGTTCCAGACGGGTCTTGGACTGGTCGATCAGGTAGGTCGAAGCCCAGCCGCCTTCCATCTGACGCATTTCACGACGCAGCACTTCGTCTTCCGACTTGGTGTTGCCGCGGAAGTTGATGCGATTGACGTAGGCACGCTTGCCCGGGTCGACAGCGAAAGTGATGTCCACGGTGTGGTCATCATCGTGAGGCTGTGGCACGCCGTTGACGTTGGCGAAGGTATAGCCTTCGTTACCCAGACGACGGGTGATCAATTCGGAGGTGGTGGTCATCAGCTTGCGCGAGAACACCTGGCCTTTCTGTACCAGAAGCAGGGACTTGACCTGGTCTTCCGGCACTTTCAGGTCACCGCTCAGCTTGACGTCACGTACGGTGTACTTGTCGCCTTCGTTGATGTTGACGGTGATGTAGACGTGTTTCTTGTCCGGGGTGATGGACACCTGGGTCGAAGCGATATCCATGTTGATATAGCCGCGGTCCAGGTAGTAGGAACGCAGGCGCTCCAGGTCACCGGAGAGCTTTTCACGAGCGTACTTGTCGTCATTCTTGAAGAACGAGAGCCAGTTGGTCGTCTTGAGTTCGAACAGATCGATCAGGTCTTCATCAGGAAAGACAGTGTTACCCACCACGTTGATGTGCTGGATAGCGGCAACGGTACCTTCGTTGATGTTTACCTTCAGGCCTACGCGGTTGCGCGGCTGTGGTACCACTTCGGTATCAACGGTTGCGGAGTAACGACCTTGTGCAACGTACTGACGCTGCAGCTCGTTACGCACACCTTCGAGGGTGGCGCGCTGGAAGATCTCGCCTTCGGCCAGACCGGATTGCTTGAGGCCTTTCATCAGGTCTTCAGTGGAGATCGCCTTGTTGCCTTCGATTTCGATACTGGCAACCGACGGACGCTCGACTACCGTAATGACAAGAACGTTGCCATCACGACCCAGCTGGATATCTTGAAAGAAACCGGTTTTGAACAATGCACGAGTGGCTTCCACCAGACGGTGATCATCCGCCTGTTCACCGACGTTCAACGGCAAAGCACCAAAGACGCTACCCGCGGAGACCCGCTGGAGGCCATTAACGCGAATATCAGAGATAGTGAAGGACTCGGCGTGAACTTCGGCGATCATCAATACGGTGAGAACCGCAGTTAGCAGCAGACGTTTCATGAAGTCCTTTCTTATTCCAACTGGCAATAAACAAACTGCCGCAAAATGCGGCAGATTCGCAATTCAGCGACGTTACAGACGGCCTAGATCGTTGACCAGAGCGAGCAACATCACTCCGACCACCAAACTGATTCCGATCTGTATCCCCCAACCTTGCACCCGATCCGACAAGGGACGACCACGCGCCCACTCAATCAGATAAAACAACAAATGCCCCCCATCCAGCACAGGAATGGGCAGCAAATTCAGAACCCCCAGGCTAATACTCAGATAAGCAAGGAAATTCAGGAAATCTGCGACACCCGACTGGGCCGAAGCGCCCGCCACTTTAGCAATGGTTATCGGTCCACTCAAGTTTTTTACCGAGAGCTCGCCGAACAGCATTTTCTTCAGCGAATCGAGGGTCAGCAGGCTCATGGTCCAGGTACGTCGAGCCCCCTCGCCAATCGCGGCCACGGGACCGTAACTGACCTCACGAACCATCTCCGGCGGCCAATCCACCGCCTTCACCCCTGCCCCCAGGTAACCACTCGGTGCTTTTTTCTCGCCGCGGGAAGCGAGCGTCACAGGGACGTCGATTTGAGCAGCATCTCGCTCGATCCGCAGCAGGATTTTGGCATCAGGGCGCGCACGCACGGTATCGACCACCTGCTGCCAGTCATCCAGCGACCTGCCATCAAGTGCCAGCAATCGATCCCCTGTTTTCAGACCAGCGGCCTGCGCAGGACCTTTCGGATCGATCTCGGCCAGGACCGGAGGCAATGCCGGACGCCATGGACGAACACCCAACGACTGAATGGGATCAGGCTCTTCGGCCCCCTTGAGCCATTTGTCCAGGATCAGTTCATGAGGTACGTCCACACTGGAGCCCTGTTCACGGACCAGTACCTGCAGGGTTCCGCTCTCCCCCAGACGACGGACCAGCTGCAGGTTCACCGCTGCCCAGCCAGTCGTTGGCTCGCCATCGATAGAGATGATTTCCTGTCCCGCATTCAATCCGGCCTTGGCGGCAATGCTGCCGGACTCCACGGCCCCAATGACAGGGCGCACCTGTTGGCTGCCGAGCATGGCCAGTACCCAGAAGAACCCCAAAGCCAGCAGAAAATTGGCGATCGGACCGGCCGCCACAATGGCGATACGCTGACGTACCGATTTGCGATTGAAGGAATGCTCGACCTGGTCGGCAGGCACCTCGCCTTCACGCTCATCGAGCATCTTCACGTAACCGCCCAGTGGAATGGCGGCAACCACGAACTCGGTGCCCTGCTTGTCGTGCCAGCGCAACAGTGGCATGCCGAAGCCCACGGAGAAACGCAGCACCTTGACCCCACAGCGACGCGCGACCCAGAAATGGCCGAACTCGTGGAAGGTAACCAGCACGCCCAGTGCAACCAGGGTGCCGACAATCATATAGAGTGCGCTCATCTACTTTCTCCGCATTCCTGTCTGGTGCCGCACGGGCCAACGCATTGCAACACTTAGCGCCCGTGACGACTCAACCACTGCTCGGCCAGCACACGCGCCTTGGCATCGGCGGTGAACACTGCTTCGAGATCATCCACGACCACCACAGGCTCAAGATTCAGTGCTTCCTCGATGATACTCGCGATTTCCGGGTAACGAACCCGTCCGTCGAGAAACGCCGCCACAGCGACTTCATTTGCCGCATTGAGCATTGCCGGTGCGCTGTTACCTGCCTCGGCTGCTTGCCGGGCAAGACGCAGACAAGGGAAACGCTCCTCATCCGGCGCTTCGAAATCAAGACGCGCGATGGCGAACAGGTCCAGCGGCGGCACACCCGAATCGATTCGCTCAGGCCACGCCAGCGCGTTGGCGATTGGGGTGCGCATGTCCGGGTTGCCCAACTGCGCCAATACCGAACCGTCGATATAGTCGACCAGGGAATGGATCACACTCTGCGGATGAATCACCACTTCCACCTGGGACGGCCTGGCGTCGAACAACCAGCAAGCCTCGATCAGCTCCAGCCCCTTATTCATCATGCTGGCCGAGTCGACCGAAATCTTGCGCCCCATGGACCAGTTCGGGTGGGCACATGCCTGCTCAGGGGAAACATGCGCCAGCTCTGCCATGGGCGTTTGCCGGAACGGACCGCCAGACGCCGTCAGCAAAATCCGGCGCACACCGACCTCACCGAGGCCGCGGGCGAAGTCCTGCGGCATGCACTGGAAAATTGCATTGTGTTCGCTATCGATGGGCAGCAATACGGAGCCGCTCTTTCGCACCGCTTGCATGAACAAGGCGCCGGACATGACCAGCGCCTCCTTGTTGGCCAAGAGGATTTTCTTGCCCGCCTCGACTGCGGCCAACGTCGGACGCAAGCCCGCCGCGCCGACGATAGCCGCCATGACCGCATCGACTTCCGGGTCGGCAGCCACTTGGCACAACCCCTCTTCGCCCACCAGCACACGGGTGGACAGACCTGCGGCACGCAAATCGTCCTGAAGGCTACGAGCCGCAGCGACTTCAGGTACCACGGCAAAACGCGGCACGTGCCGCACGCAAAGCGCCAGCAACTCTTTCAAACGGGTAAAACCGCTCAAGGCGAAGACTTGATAGCGATCGGGATGACGCGCGATGACATCCAGAGTACTGAGGCCGATCGATCCGGTCGCCCCCAGAACGGTAATCTGCTGAGGACGGCTCACGGTGCAGCCATCCATAGCAGCACGGCAAATACCGGAATGGCCGCAGTCAGGCTGTCGATTCGATCGAGCACACCACCGTGGCCGGGCAGCAGATTGCTGCTGTCCTTGATCCCCGACTGGCGCTTGAACATGCTTTCGGTGAGATCGCCGACGACCGAGACAAACACGATCAGGGCCGCACCGATCAGGCCCTTGAACAGTTGAGCAACCGTCCAGTCACGGAAAAATCCGACGATCACGGTGATGACCAGACTCAGGACCAGACCACCATAAACGCCTTCCCAGCTCTTGCCGGGGCTGACCTGTGGCGCGAGCTTGCGCTTGCCGAAGGCCCGGCCCGAAAAGTAGGCGCCGATATCAGCCCCCCAGACCAGCACCATCACCGCCATGATCAGCCAGTTACCCAAAGGCTGCTGCTTGATCTGGACCAGGCCTTGCCAGGCCGGCAAAAGGATCAACAGGCCGATGACCAGCTTGCAGGCCGCACTGGCCCAATGCTCGCTGGAACGCGGATAGGTCAGCACCAAATACGTCGCCACTGCCCACCAGAGCACGGATGCGCCCAGTACCCACGGTGCGAGCCCAGGCAGGATGTACATGATGAAAAGCAACAACGCGACCACCGCGGCAAATACCACACGGAACGATTGCGCAGTGAATCCGGCCAGACGCGCCCACTCCCACGCCCCCAGGGTCACGACCAGCCCGATGAACATCGCAAAGGCGGAACCCTCGAGCAGGAAAAACCCGCACAGGGCAATCGGCAACAGGATCAGTGCGGTGATGATTCGTTGTTTAAGCATTAAACCCGGGCTCCAGCCTCAACCTGCTCACTCGTTTTACCGAAGCGACGCTGGCGGGATGCGAAATCGGCCAGCGCGTTGCGCATGGCGTCGTGTTTGAAGTCCGGCCAGAACAGGTCGGAGAAGTACAACTCGGCATAAGCCAATTGCCACAGCAGGAAGTTACTGATGCGGTGTTCGCCACCGGTGCGAATGCACAAGTCCGGCAGCGGCAGATCCCCGGTAGCCAGGCAGGTCTGAAGCAGGTCCGGGGTAATATCTTCCGGACGCAGATGCCCAGCCTGGACTTCACGGGCCAATCGCTGGGCAGCCTGCGCGATATCCCACTGACCGCCATAATTGGCGGCGATCTGCAGGATGAAACGATTGGCGCCGGCGGTCATGGCCTCGGCTTCACGCATGGCAGCCTGAAGCTCGGGATGAAAACGCGAACGATCGCCAATGATGCGCAAACTGATGTTGTTTTCATTCAGGCGCTTGGCCTCGCGACGCAATGCCTTGAAGAACAGATCCATCAAGGCACTGACCTCATCGGCCGGGCGCTGCCAGTTCTCACTGGAGAAGGCGAACAGGGTCAAGACTTCAACCCCGGACTCGGCACACACTTCGATGACCGCACGAACTGCATCCACACCCGCTTTATGCCCGGCGACACCCGGCATAAAGCGTTTCTTCGCCCAGCGATTATTGCCATCCATGATGATCGCGACATGGCGCGGCACCGCGGACGGCGCAACCGACTTGGTCTTATCCATTAACACGTGACCCTTATACGGCCATCAGGTCTTTTTCTTTCTGCGCCAGATCGGCATCGATCTGAGCCACGAACTTCTTGGTCAAATCATCGATTTCGCCAGTCGCACGACGCTCTTCGTCTTCACTGATTTCCTTTTCCTTGGTCAAGTCCTTGATCTGACCAATGGCATCACGACGGATGTTGCGCACTGCGACACGGGCGTCTTCAGCCACATCGCGAGCCTGCTTGGTGAAGCCCTTGCGGGTTTCTTCAGTCAGCGCCGGCATGGAGATCAGCAGCAGCTCGCCCAGGTTGGTCGGATTGAGGTTCAGGCCGGCACTGCCGATAGCCTTGTCAACGGCGCCCAGCATGTTGCGCTCGAAGGCAACGACTTGCAGGGTACGGGCGTCCTTGACGGTAATGTTCGCCACTTGCTTGATCGGGGTATCGGAGCCGTAGTACGGCACCATCACGCCTTCCAGAATGCTTGGGTGAGCCTGGCCGGTACGGATGCGGCCGAAGTTGTGCGCCAGCGATTCCACCGACTTCTGCATGCGCTCTTTAGCGTCTTTCTTGATTTCGTTGATCATTGTTGAACTTCCTCGATCAGGGTGCCTTCAGCGCCGCCATGCACGATGTTCAGCAGGGCGCCGGGTTTGTTCATGTTAAATACGCGCAACGGCATTTTGTGGTCACGGCACAGGCAAATGGCCGTCAGATCCATCACACCCAGCTTGCGATCCAGTACTTCATCGTAGGTCAGATGATCGAACTTCTCGGCATGCGGGTCTTTGAACGGGTCAGCGGTGTATACGCCGTCAACCTTGGTTGCCTTGAGCACGACGTCGGCGTCGATTTCGATCGCACGCAGGCAGGCTGCCGAATCCGTGGTGAAGAACGGGTTGCCGGTACCGGCCGCGAAAATTACCACATCCTTGGAATTCAGGTGGCGCATGGCCTTGCGACGGTCGTAGTGATCGGTCACGCCAACCATGGAAATGGCCGACATCACGATGGCCGAGATATTGGCACGTTCCAGCGCGTCGCGCATTGCCAGGGCGTTCATCACAGTGGCCAGCATGCCCATGTGGTCACCGGTCACCCGATCCATGCCTGCCTTGCTCAGCGCTTCGCCGCGGAACAGGTTGCCACCACCGATGACCAGACCGACCTGAACGCCGATACCGACCAGTTGGCCAACTTCCAGCGCCATGCGATCCAGAACTTTCGGATCGATCCCGAACTCTTCCGAGCCCATCAGGGCCTCGCCGCTAAGTTTGAGCAGAATGCGTTTATAGCGAGCCTGATAACCACTGCCCTGCTGAGCCATTGCGAGTCTCTCCTGCGGCGTATATTAAAAAATTCTTTGCGAGCTGTTTTCAGCTGGCGTTCACTCTAGCGTGGCGCTGCTTCAGCGCCATCGGAACATGGCTTTGTAAGCCAGTTCCAAACGGAAACCAAATAAAAAATTGGTGCCCCATCTGAAAAGAGGCTGCGCGCGTGAGCGGGCAGCCTCTTCAGGGCGACAGTTAAAAAACCGTCTTATTGCTTGGCGGCAGCCAGTTGAGCAGCAACTTCTTCAGCGAAGTTATCAACTGGCTTCTCGATGCCTTCGCCGACCTTGAAGTAGGTGAAGGAAACGATTTCAGCGCCGGCTTTCTTGGCCAGAGCACCAACGGTGATTTCCGGGTTCATCACGAAAGCTTGCTCAACCAGGCTGGCTTCGGCCAGGAACTTGGTGATACGGCCAGCGATCATCTTCTCGACGATTTCGGCTGGCTTGCCTTTCATCTTGTCTTCGTTCAGCTGCAGGAATACAGCCTTCTCGCGCTCGATGGCTTCTGGCGAAACCTGCGATGGCAGCAGGAACTCAGGGTTGCTGGCAGCCACGTGCATGGCGATTTCTTTGGCCAGCTGGACGTCGCCGCCCTTCAGGACAACAGCAACACCGATCTTGTTACCGTGCAGGTAGGTGCCGACAACGTCACCTTCTACGCGGATCAGACGACGGATGTTGACGTTTTCGCCAACTTTAGCCACCAGGGCTTCACGAGCCGATTCCTGAGCGGCGATCAGCGGAGCTGCGTCGGTCAGTTTTTCGTCGAAAGCTTTTTCTACGCTGGCAGCAACGAAGTTTTTGAAATCGTCTTGCAGGGCCAGGAAGTCGGTCTGCGAGTTCACTTCCAGCAGTACAGCGGACTTGTCGTCGGCCTTGATGGCGATTGCGCCTTCAGCGGCAACGTTGCCAGCTTTCTTGGCAGCCTTGATGGCGCCCGAAGCGCGCATGTCATCAATGGCTTTCTCGATGTCGCCGCCAGCCTTGGTCAAGGCTTTTTTGCAGTCCATCATGCCTTCGCCGGTACGCTCGCGCAGTTCTTTGACCAACGCTGCAGTAATCTCTGCCATTTCAAAATCCTCTTGGATAGGTTTTCAACCATTCCACCCGATCGAACGGGCGTTCAATTCTTCCCGAACCACCTTTGTTAGCTGCCGCACGTTACAAATAAGGCAGTGGGCGCCGACAAATGGTTTTCAAGGTGGCAAAAAGGGGGCCAAGCCCCCTTTTTGCTTACTGAGTCAACGCCAGGGCGTCAATTACTCAGCTGCAGCTGCCGGAGCTTCTTCAACGAAAACTTCGGTGCCGCCAGCAACGTTGTTGCGACCACGGATGACGGCGTCAGCCATCGAACCCATGTACAGCTCGATAGCGCGGATGGCGTCATCGTTACCCGGGATGATGTAGTCAACACCTTCAGGGCTGCTGTTGGTATCGACTACGCCGATGACCGGGATGCCCAGCTTGTTGGCTTCGGTGATCGCGATGCGCTCGTGATCAACGTCGATAACGAACAGAGCGTCTGGCAGACCGCCCATGTCCTTGATACCACCCAGGGAACGATCCAGCTTTTCCAGGTCACGAGTGCGCATCAGCGCTTCTTTCTTGGTCAGCTTGGCGAAAGTACCGTCTTCGGCTTGTACTTCAAGGTCACGCAGACGCTTGATGGAAGCACGGATGGTTTTGAAGTTGGTCAGCATGCCGCCCAACCAGCGGTGATCGACGTACGGCGAGCCGCAACGTGCTGCTTGCTCAGCAACGATCTTGCCAGCGGAACGCTTGGTGCCGACGAACAGAATCTTGTTTTTGCCCTGGGCCAGACGCTCTACGAAAGTCAGAGCTTCGTTGAACATTGGCAGGGTTTTTTCAAGGTTGATGATGTGGATCTTGTTACGCGCGCCGAAAATGTATTTACCCATTTTCGGGTTCCAGTAACGGGTCTGGTGACCGAAGTGCACACCGGCCTTCAGCATATCGCGCATGTTGACTTGGGACATGATAGTTCCTTAATAAGTCGGGTTTGGCCTCCACGTATCCCAATGACCAACCCGTCAGCATCAGCTGAAGGCACCCAGGTCATCGTGTCGACACGTGTGTGGATTTAAGCTTTACGGGGCATCCCCGGAAAGCGGCGCATTTTATACCACAGGGCCGAAAAAAACGGAACCCGGATTATGAAATCCAGGCAGTCGTGGCCGTTCAGCCATTGGAATCCGCCCGGAATGCACCATTCTATAGAGAGAAGCGATGGACAGAGGCGCGGTTTTGCGCTGATCGTCTGTTAGAATCGCGTTTTTCAGGGCTGCAACGTTCAATCGTGCACCGCCCGTCCAGTTTTAGAAGCGCCGTCGAGCGCAGAGAGAGAGCCTGTATGACCGTCACCCTCAAAACCCCCGAGGACATCGCAAAAATGCGCATTGCCGGCAAACTCGCCGCCGACGTGCTGGAAATGATTGCAGAACATGTCAAACCGGGTGTGACCACCGATCAGCTGAACCAGATCTGCCACGACTACATTGTCAACGCGCAGAAAGCCATCCCTGCCCCGCTCAACTACAAGGGCTTCCCGAAATCGATCTGCACCTCGATCAACCACGTGGTCTGCCACGGCATCCCGAACGATAAACCGCTGAAGGATGGCGACACCCTGAACATCGACGTCACTGTCATCAAGGACGGCTACCACGGCGACACCAGCCGCATGTTCCACGTAGGCACCGTGCCGGTGTGGGCCGAACGCCTGTCGCAAGTCACCCAGGAATGCATGTACAAGGCCATCGAGCTGGTCAAGCCTGGCTGCCGCCTGGGCGATATCGGTGAAGTGATCCAGAAGCACGCCGAGAAGAACGGTTTCTCGGTCGTTCGCGAGTTCTGTGGCCACGGTATCGGTAAAGTCTTCCACGAAGAACCGCAGATCCTGCACTACGGTCGCGCCGGCACCGGCATGGAACTGAAGGCTGGCATGACCTTCACCATCGAGCCGATGATCAACCAGGGCCGCGCCGACACCAAGGTGCTGGGCGACGGCTGGACCGCGATCACCAAGGACCGCAAGCTGTCGGCGCAGTGGGAACACACCCTGCTGGTGACCGAAACCGGTTACGAGATCTTCACCCTGCGCAGCGACGACACCATCGCCCGCGTTTCGGCCTGATCCGCAACAAAGCACCCCGTTCTTATATAGACAGGAAAGCCAATCGATGCCGCAGGTGGACCCCGAACTCTTCGACCGCGGCCAGTTCCAGGCTGAACTGGCCCTGAAGGCAAGCCCGATTTCGGCTTTCAAGAAGGCGATCCGCCAGGCCCGGGAAGTGCTCGATACGCGCTTTCGCAACGGCCGGGACATCCGCCGGCTGATCGAGGATCGCGCCTGGTTCATCGACAACATCCTGCAAAAGGCCTGGGACCAGTTCACCTGGAGCAAAGACGCCGACATCGCGCTGGTCGCGGTCGGCGGCTACGGTCGTGGCGAGCTGCACCCTTATTCCGATATCGACCTGCTGATCCTGCTGGACAGCGCCGACCACGAAGTTTTCCGCGACTCCATCGAGCGTTTTCTGACGCTGCTGTGGGATATCGGCCTGGAAGTCGGCCAGAGCGTTCGCTCGGTCGAGGAATGCGCCGTCGAAGCCCGGGCAGACCTGACGGTGGTGACCAACCTGATGGAAAGCCGGACCATCACCGGTCCCGAACACCTGCGCCAACGCATGCTAGAGGTCACCAGCACGGCGCACATGTGGCCGAGCAAGGACTTCTTCCTGGCCAAGCGCGCCGAGCAGAAGGCCCGCCACCACAAGTACAACGACACCGAATACAACCTGGAACCCAACGTCAAAGGCTCGCCTGGCGGCCTGCGGGATATCCAGACGATTCTCTGGGTCGCCCGTCGCGAATACGGGACCCTGAACCTGCGGGCACTGGCCGGCGAAGGTTTCCTGGTAGAGAGCGAAAACGCCCTGCTGGCTTCGTCCCAGGAGTTCCTCTGGAAAGTGCGCTACGCCCTGCACATGCTCGCCGGCCGCGCCGAAGACCGCTTGCTGTTCGATCACCAGCGCACCATTGCCAAGCTGCTGGGATTCGAAGGCGATGACGTCAAGCAGGCCGTCGAAAACTTCATGCAGCAGTATTACCGGGTGGTCATGAGCATTGCCCAGCTCAGCGACCTGATCATCCAGCACTTCGAAGAAGTCATCCTCGCACCGGAAGATGAAGCGCAGCCGCAGCCGATCAACTCGAGATTCCAGCTGCACGACGGTTACATCGAGGCGCGCAGCGACAACGTGTTCCGCCGTACCCCTTTCGCCATGCTGGAAATCTTCGTATTGATGGCCCAACAGCCGGAAATCAAGGGCGTACGCGCCGATACCATTCGCCTGTTGCGGGAAAATCGCCACCTGATCGACGACGACTTCCGCAATGACATCCGCAACACCAGCCTGTTCATCGAGTTGTTCAAGTGCAAGATCGGTATCCACCGCAACCTGCGCCGCATGAACCGCTACGGCATCCTCGGGCGCTACCTGCCCGAATTCGGTTTTATCGTCGGGCAGATGCAGCACGACCTGTTCCACATCTATACCGTCGATGCGCACACCCTGAACCTGATCAAACACCTGCGTAAGCTGCAGTACACCCAGGTATCGGAAAAATTCCCGCTGGCCGCCAAAACCATGGGCAAATTGCCCAAGCCCGAGCTGATCTACCTGGCCGGCCTTTACCACGACATCGGCAAGGGCCGGCATGGCGATCACTCGGAAATCGGTGCGGTGGATGCCGAGGCCTTTTGCCAGCGTCACCAACTGCCCATTTGGGACAGCCGCCTGATCGTCTGGCTGGTGCAGAACCACTTGCTGATGTCGACCACTGCCCAGCGCAAGGACTTGTCCGACCCGCAGGTGATTCACGATTTCGCGCAGATCGTCGGCGACGAAACCCACCTCGATTACCTGTACGTACTGACGGTCGCCGACATCAACGCCACTAACCCGACGCTATGGAACTCCTGGCGCGCCAGCCTGCTGCGCCAGCTGTACACCGAGACCAAGCGTGCGTTGCGTCGCGGCCTGGAAAACCCGGTGGATCGCGAAGAGCAAATCCGCCAGACCCAGAGCGCGGCCCTGGACATTCTGGCGCGCGGGGGCACCGATCCGGACGATGTCGAACAGCTGTGGACGCAGTTGGGCGATGACTATTTCCTGCGCCACACCGCCGGCGATGTCGCCTGGCACACCGATGCGATTCTCCAGCAGCCGGCCGACGGCGGACCACTGGTGCTGATCAAGGAAACCACGCAGCGGGAATTCGAAGGCGGCACGCAGATTTTCATCTACGCGCCGGACCAGCACGACTTCTTCGCCGTGACCGTGGCCGCGATGGACCAGCTCAACCTGAACATCCATGACGCCCGGGTCATCACCTCTAGCAGCCAGTTCACCCTCGACACCTACATCGTGCTCGACACCGATGGCGACTCGATCGGCGACAACCCGGCACGGGTCAAGCAGATCCGCGACGGCCTCACCGAAGCCCTGCGCAACCCGGATGACTACCCGACGATCATTCAGCGGCGGGTGCCGCGCCAGCTCAAGCATTTTGCCTTTGCGCCACAGGTGACGATCCACAACGACGCGCAGCGTCCGGTGACCGTCCTGGAACTGACCGCCCCCGACCGCCCGGGCTTGCTGGCCCGAGTCGGCACGATCTTCCTGGAGTTCCACCTGTCGCTGCAAAACGCCAAGATCGCCACCCTGGGCGAGCGCGTGGAGGACGTATTCTTCATCACCGACGCCAACAACCAGCCGTTGTCCGACCCGCTGCTGTGCAGTCGCCTGCAGGATGCGATCGTCGAACAGTTGAGCGTCAACCAGGAACCCGAGATCAAACTGTCGCGCATCAGCATCTGACTTAATAACGGCCTGCCCTTTGTAGGAGCGAGCCTGCTCGCGATGAACTCAATGACGCCGCGTTGTCCTTGCAATCACGCGTAATCATTGACCACCATCGCGAGCAGGCTCGCTCCTACAGGGACCAGCGCCCACCGAACGAGATTTACCAATGAACAACGCTTTGTCCCAGCTGCAGCCCTACCCGTTCGAGAAACTCCGCGCCCTGCTCGGCAGCGTCACCCCCAATCCGGACAAGCGTGCCATCGCGCTGTCCATCGGCGAACCGAAACACCGTTCACCTACCTTTGTTGCCGAAGCCCTGGCCAGCAATCTCGAAAAGATGGCGGTATACCCGACCACCCTCGGTATTCCAGAGCTGCGTGAAGCCATTGCCGCCTGGTGCGAGCGCCGTTTCAGCGTTCCCCACGGCTGGATCGACCCGGCGCGTAACGTACTGCCGGTCAACGGTACCCGTGAAGCGCTGTTTGCGTTCACCCAGACCGTGGTCAATCGGGGTGACGATGCGCTGATCGTCAGCCCGAACCCGTTCTATCAAATCTACGAAGGCGCGGCGTTTCTGGCTGGCGCCCAGCCACACTACCTGCCGTGCCTCGACGAAAACGGCTTCAACCCCGATTTCGACGCGGTTTCGCCAGACATCTGGAAACGCTGCCAGATCCTGTTCCTGTGCTCGCCGGGCAACCCCACCGGCGCCCTGATCCCGGTCGAGACCCTGAAAAAGCTGATCGCCCTGGCCGACGAGCATGACTTCGTGATCGCCGCCGACGAGTGCTACAGCGAGCTGTACTTCGACGAGCAAACCCCGCCACCGGGCCTGCTCAGCGCCTGCGCCGAACTGGGTCGCAAGGATTTCAAGCGCTGCGTGGTGTTCCACAGCCTGTCCAAGCGCTCCAACCTGCCGGGCCTGCGCTCCGGTTTCGTCGCCGGTGATGCGGACATCCTCAAGGGCTTCCTGCTCTACCGCACCTACCACGGCTGCGCGATGCCGGTGCAGACGCAACTGGCCAGCGTTGCCGCCTGGAACGACGAAGTGCACGTTCGCGCCAACCGTGCGCTGTACCGTGAGAAGTTCGACGCCGTACTGGAGATTCTCAGCCCGGTACTGGACGTACAGCGCCCCGACGGAAGCTTCTACCTGTGGCCGAATGTCGCTGGTGACGACGCAGCCTTCTGCCGCGACCTGTTCGAGCAGGAGCATGTCACCGTGGTACCGGGCTCCTACCTGTCGCGGGATGTGGATGGGGTAAACCCGGGAGCCGGGCGGGTGCGCATGGCGCTGGTTGCGCCGCTGGCCGAATGTGTTGAAGCCGCCGAGCGTATCCGCGATTTCATCCAGCGCCGTAAGTAAGCATTACCCCTGTAGGAGCAAGGCTTGCCCGCGATTGCGATCTTCAGGACGCCATCGCGGGCAAGCCTTGCTCTTACAGGGGCCGAATTTTATTTCACCTGACCGAGCTTGGCCTCACTCAGATCAAGCTCCGCCAACACCTCACGCAACACGTCATCGCCAATCTGGTGCTGCCGACTGAGGCTGTACAACTCCAGGCGCTGCGCCCGTAGCGCCTTCAAACGCAAGCGCCGCTCCAGCAAGTCCATCTGAAACGCCAGGGCCTGGGCCTCGGCGGAGTCGTTGAACACCTCCAGTTGATGCCGGTACTCGGACATGATCCGTGCCTTGAGCTCCGCCGCCAGCGCGGCCTGAGCCGCATCCTGCGGATTGACCTCTTCGGTTTCCAGCGAATGAATCGCCGCTTCGGCCGTCTTGCGCCAGGCGTCGCGCACTTCATTGCGACGCTTGTCGTCCGGGCCTTTGTCGATACCGCGCAGCAACAGCGGCAAGGCAATACACGCGGCAATCAACGACATCAAAATTACCCCGGCAGCGATGAAAATCAGCAGGTCGCGTTCCGGAAAGGCACTCGCGCCCATAAACATCGGCACCGACATCACACCCGCCAGAGTCACCGCACCGCGAACACCACCGACCGTCAGTAGCCAGCAGGAACGCGCGCTCGGCACCCGGGTGATCTCCTCCTTCCCACGCAGGCGCCGTACAAAAATAGACAGCCGCCAGATGCTCTGCACCCAGACAAACCGCAACACCAGCAGCACCAGGAAAATCGCCAGCACGTCGAAACCGCGATACAGCAGCGTCGGCCACAGCGAATCTTCATGGCTGGCCACCGCCTTGATGATGTCGGGAAGCTGCAAACCCAGCAGCAGAAAGATCAGACCGTTGAAGGCGAACTCCAGCAACGACCAGACGCTGCGATTGAGCAGGCGGGTATTGGTCTGGCGTGGCAGCAGATCCAGCCAGCTCTGCATCATCCCCGCCGCCACCGCCGAAAGAATGCCCGACGCACCTACACGCTCGGCCAGTACATAAGCGGCGAATGGCAGCAGCAACATGAACACCACATGGGTGGCCGGATCATCCCAGCCTCGAGCGATCATCCAGGAGCGCAAGCGCCCGACCAGCCAGCTCAAGGCGACGCCAATGGCCAGCCCGCCTACCGCCACCAACACGAAGGTCACACTGGCGTTGGCCAGCGAAAAGACGCCAGTGATTGCCGCCGCCAGGGCGAACTTGAACGTCACCAGGCCCGAAGCATCATTCATCAATGCCTCGCCCTGCAGCATATGCATCAGGGGTGTAGGCAGGCGATTCTGGGCAATGGCCGAAACCGCCACGGCATCCGTGGGCGACAGTACCGCTGCCAGCGCAAACGCCACCGCCAGTGGAATATCCGGCAACAGCCAGTGAATGAAATACCCGGCGCCAACCACGGTAAACAGCACCAGGCCCACCGCCAGCGTCAGGATCGGCCCGCGCAAGCGCCAGAACTCGCGCTTGGGCATGCGCCAGCCATCGGAAAACAACAGCGGCGGCAGGAACAGGAACAGAAACAGCTCGGGATCCAGCGCCACATGCAACCCCAGCGTCGGCCACGCCAGCAATGCACCCGCGGCGATTTGCACCAGGGGCAGCGGCAGCGGAACAACCCGTCCGATCAGGCGTGAAACCCCCACCAGCATCAACAGGATCAGGACGGTGTAAGCGGTTTGCATAAAGCGTGGTTCCCGGGCAATCGACAGCGTAGAAGTGCCATATTAGACGCTTAGACTGCTGATGACCCTTGCACCTATGTCGCACGCGCACGCCACAATCCCTGTAGGAGCCGAGCTTGCTCGCGATGGACGCCAGGACGACACGGGCTGTCTGGTGCCCCGCGTTATCGTTAACGACCATCGCGAGCAAGCTCGGCTCCTACAGGGTCCGGGTTTTATGCATGACAAACCCGACCACAGCCGCCGCGAAACCGTCCGGTCATGGCATAATCCGTCACCTTTTTTCTCCAGCACCTGTAAAGGGGGCGATTCCTTGACCGTTTCAAGCAAAACGTTGCACCTTTTCGGCATCAAAGCCTGCGACACCATGAAAAAGGCGCGCACCTGGCTCGATGAACACGCTGTCAGCTACGACTTTCATGATTACAAAGCGGTCGGTATCGACCGTGAACACCTGACCCAATGGTGCGACGAGCACGGCTGGGAAGTGGTGTTGAACCGTGCAGGCACGACCTTTCGCAAGCTCGATGACGAACGCAAAGCCGATCTCGACCAGTCGAAAGCCATCGGACTGATGCTCGCACAACCCTCGATGATCAAGCGCCCGGTGCTCGATCTCGGTGAACGAACCCTGATTGGCTTCAAGCCAGATATCTACGCGGCAGCTCTGAAGTAAGCAGCCCGTTTCAATTTGTTAGAGGTATCAACATGTCCACTACCCTGTTCAGCCTGGCCTTCGGTGTCGGCACTCAAAACCGTCAAGGCGCCTGGCTGGAAGTGTTCTACGCACAGCCACTGCTCAACCCGTCGGCCGAACTGGTCGCCGCCATCGCGCCGATCCTGGGCTACAGCGAAGGCAACCAGGCCATCGCCTTCACCACTGCCCAAGCCTCGCAACTGGCTGAAGCCGTCAAGGGTGTCGACGCTGCCCAGGCTGCACTGCTGACCCGCCTGGCCGAGAGCCACAAGCCGCTGGTCGCCACCCTGCTGGCCGAAGACGCCCAGTTGTCGTCGACCCCTGAGGCCTACCTCAAGCTGCACCTGCTGTCCCACCGCCTGGTCAAGCCACACGGCCTGAACCTGGCCGGCATCTTCCCGCTGCTGCCGAACGTGGCCTGGACCAGCCAGGGCGCCATCGACCTGTCGGAACTTGCCGAGCATCAACTCGAAGCCCGTCTGCGCGGCGAGCTGCTGGAAGTGTTCTCGGTGGACAAGTTCCCGAAAATGACCGACTACGTGGTACCGGCCGGCGTGCGTATCGCTGACGCCGCGCGCCTGCGCCTAGGCGCCTACGTGGGCGAAGGCACCACCGTGATGCACGAAGGCTTCATCAACTTCAACGCCGGCACCGAAGGCCCGGGCATGATCGAAGGCCGCGTATCCGCGGGCGTATTCGTCGGCAAGGGTTCGGACCTGGGCGGCGGTTGCTCGACCATGGGCACCCTGTCCGGTGGCGGCAACATCGTCATCAAGGTTGGCGAAGGCTGCCTGATCGGCGCCAACGCCGGTATCGGCATCCCGTTGGGCGACCGCAACACCGTTGAGTCGGGCCTGTACGTCACCGCCGGCACCAAAGTGGCGCTGCTGGACGAGAAAAACCAACTGGTCAAAGTGGTGAAAGCCCGTGAACTGGCTGGCCAGACCGACCTGCTGTTCCGTCGCAATTCGGAGACCGGTGCCGTGGAGTGCAAAACCCACAAATCGGCCATCGAACTGAACGAAGCGCTGCACGCTCACAACTAAGCCACACGACCACCCGCCTCCCTGTAGGAGCGAGCCTGCTCGCGATGGACGTCAACGATAACGCGCGGCATCAGACAGCCCGTGTCGTCCATGTATCCATCGCGAGCAGGCTCGCTCCTACAGGGGGCAGGCGTAAAGGCCGAACACGATGATGATTCTCTCCCCCTGGCGCGCCGATTTCCCGGCCATCGCCGCGCTGCAACGGCAAGCCCAGACCTATCTGGACAACGCCGCCACCACACAAAAGCCCCAAGCCCTGCTCGACGCCCTGGCGCACTACTACGCCAACGGCGCGGCCAACGTGCATCGCGCGCAACACTTGCCCGGCGCCCACGCCACCCAGGCGTTCGAGGACAGCCGCCGCAAAGCCGCGCAATGGCTCAATGCCGGTGACAGCGGGCAGATCATCTTTACCCACGGCGCTACATCGGCGCTGAATCTCCTGGCCTATGGCCTGGAACCTCTTTTCCAACCGGGAGATGAAATTGTCATCAGCGCCCTGGAGCACCACGCCAACCTGCTGCCATGGCAGCAACTGGCACACCGACGCGATTTGAAACTGGTCATCCTGCCGCTGGATAGCGACGGCGTGATCGACCTCGAAGCCGCGGCACAATTGATCGGCCCACGCACTCGCCTATTGGCCGTCAGCCAGCTGTCCAACGTGATCGGTGCCTGGCAACCGTTGCCGGCATTGCTGGCCTTGGCCAAGGCACACAATGCCTTGACGGTCATCGATGGCGCCCAGGGCGTGGTCCACGGTCGCCATGACGTGCAGGCACTGGGTTGCGACTTCTATGTGTTTTCCAGTCACAAACTCTATGGCCCCGACGGCCTGGGTGTGTTGTTCGGACGCCACGAAGCCCTGCAACAGCTACGCCACTGGCAATTCGGCGGCGAGATGGTACTGGACGCCAACTACCACGACGCGCGCTTTCGGCCGGCGCCGTTGGGTTTCGAGGCAGGCACACCGCCGGTTTCCAGCATCATCGGCCTGGGCGCGACCCTGGACTACCTCAACGGACTCGATCAATACGCCGTGTCCGCCCATGAAGCGGCGTTGCATGACTGCCTGCTCAAGGGCCTGGCATCACGCAGCGGCATCCGCCTGCTGGGCAAGCCGCAAGTGGCGCTGGCCAGTTTTACCGTCGAGGGTGTGCATAACTCGGATCTGGCGCACTTGCTGACCGAACAAGGGATCGCCGTTCGCGCCGGTCACCACTGCGCCATGCCGCTGCTCAAAAGCTTCGAACTGGCCGGGGCGATTCGCGTGTCTCTGGCGCTGTACAACGATTCCGAGGATCTGGAGCGATTCCTTGAAGCGCTGGATCAGTCGCTGGAGCTGCTGCGATGAACCTGCCCGCCGAAGCCATGGCCGCGCTGCAAGCCTTTCAGGATCTGCCGGGCTGGGAACAACGGGCGCGCCTGTTGATGCAGTGGGGCGAGCGCCTGCCCGCACTGAGCGAAGTGGAAATGTGCGAGGCCAATCGGGTGCACGGCTGTGAGAGCCAGATGTGGCTGGTGGGTGAACTGAAGGATGGCCACTGGCTGTTCAGGGCCGGCAGCGATGCGCGGTTGATTCGTGGGCTGGTGGCGTTGCTGCTGGCGCGGGTCAACGGACTGTCCGCAGCTGAGCTCAAGCAGGTGGATCTGGCGGATTGGTTCAATCAGTTGGGGCTGGGGCGGCAGTTATCGCAGTCGCGCAGTAATGGTTTGAATGCAGTGCTTCAGCGGATGAATGAGTTGGCCGGTTAATCGCCATCGCGAGCAGGCTCGCTCCCACAGGGGATTTGTATTCGACACAGATCCATTGTGGGAGCGAGCTTGCTCGCGAAGAGGCCATCAGCCACACCCATCAAGCTTGAGGCTTCACCCGATCCGCCGGCCGCCGCACTCCCGCCACAATCTTGTCCACCGCCTTGGTCGCCGCGACCATGCCGAACGTCGCCGTCACCATCATCACCGCGCCAAAACCTCCGGCGCAGTCCAGCTTCACGCCATCACCGACAAAACTCTTCTGCAGGCAAATGCTGCCGTCCGGTTTCGGGTAGCGCAGCTGCTCGGTGGAAAACACGCACGGCACGCTGTAATGGCGGGTCACGGTGCGTGAGAAGCCGTAGTCGCGGCGCAGGGTGGAGCGCACTTTCGAGGCCAGCGGGTCGTTGAACGTCCGGTTCAGGTCGCAGACCTGGATCAGCGTCGGGTCGATTTGCCCGCCCGCACCACCCGTGGTGATGATCTGGATCTTGCGGCGCTTGCACCAGGCGATCAGCGCCGCTTTGGCGTTGACACTGTCGATGCAGTCGATCACGCAGTCGATATTCGGCGTGATGTACTCGGCCATGGTGTCTCGGGTGACGAAATCCGCCACTGCATGCACGGTGCAATCCGGGTTGATCCCGCGCAGGCGCTCGGCCATCACCTCGACCTTGGGCTTGCCAACGGTGCTGTCCAGCGCGTGCAGTTGACGGTTGGCGTTGCTGACGCAGACGTCGTCCAGATCAAACAGCGAAATCTCGCCGACACCGCACCGGGCCATGGCTTCCGCCGCCCAGGAACCGACGCCACCCACGCCGACGATCGCCACGTGGGCCGCCCGCAGGCGCTCGAGCCCCTCGATGCCATACAAGCGGGCGATGCCTGCAAACCGCGGATCTTCTGTACTCATGACCGTCACCTCAAAAACCGGCGCGCATTATAGGGCTTCGCCGCTACAAGTTTTAAGTTTCAAGCTGCATGTGTAAGAACTTATGTGAATCAAAATTGCCCAACATCATGCATTTCCCTGTCCGATGTACGTTCAGTGAACTGCCGGTGTAGGATGCGCGCCCTTTTGCGGCAACCAACCGTTCCCTCGTTCCACAGCCTTTGGAACCCGAAATAACCATGTCATCCCGTAAATTTGGACTCAACCTGGTCGTGGTGCTCGCCATCGCCGCCTTGTTTACCGGCTTCTGGGCGTTGATCAACCGCCCGGTCACCGCCCCCAACTGGCCTGAACAGATCTCCGGCTTCTCCTACTCGCCGTTCCAGCAGGGCCAATTCCCACAGAAACAGCAGTACCCGACTGACGATCAGATGCGCCGTGACCTGGAAATCATGAGCAAGCTGACGGACAACATCCGTATTTACTCGGTTGATGGCACGCTGGAAGACATTCCAAAGCTTGCAGAAGAGTTCGGCCTGCGGGTGACCCTGGGGATCTGGATCAGCCCGGACCAGGAACGCAACGAGCGGGAAATCACCCGCGCCATCGAACTGGCCAACTCCTCCCGTAGCGTTGTGCGTGTCGTGGTGGGTAACGAAGCGATCTTCCGCAAGGAAATCACCGCCCAAGAACTCAGCGTCCTACTCGACCGCGTCCGTGCCGCCGTGAAGGTGCCGGTGACCACGTCCGAGCAATGGCACGTATGGGAAGAACACCCGGAACTGGCCAAGCACGTCGACCTGATCGCCGCCCACGTCCTGCCCTACTGGGAATTCATCCCGATGGACAAGGCCGGGCAGTTCGTCCTCGATCGCGCCCGCGACCTGAAAAAGATGTTCCCGAAAAAGCCGCTGCTGCTGTCCGAAATCGGCTGGCCGAGCAACGGCCGCATGCGCGGTGGCGCCGATGCGTCGCCGGCAGACCAGGCAATTTACCTGCGCACGCTGGTCAACAAGCTCAACCGCCAGGGCTTCAACTACTTCGTGATCGAAGCGTTCGACCAGCCGTGGAAGGCCAGTGACGAAGGTTCGGTGGGCGCTTACTGGGGCGTGTTCAACGCCGCGCGTCAGCAGAAGTTCAACTTCGAAGGCCCGGTGGTCGCGATTCCACAGTGGCGCGTGTTGGCCATCGGCTCGGTGGTGCTGGCGCTGTTGTCGCTGACCCTGTTGATGATCGACGGCTCGGCCCTGCGCCAGCGTGGCCGCACCTTCCTGACCTTTATCGCCTTCCTCTGCGGTTCGGTGCTGGTGTGGATCGGTTACGACTACAGCCAGCAATACAGCACCTGGTTCAGCCTGACCGTGGGCTTCCTCCTCGCCCTCGGCGCCCTCGGGGTGTTTATCGTGCTGCTGACCGAGGCACACGAACTGGCCGAGGCGGTGTGGATCCACAAGCGGCGCCGGGAGTTCCTGCCGGTGGTGGGTGATTCCAGCTACCGCCCGAAAGTCTCGATCCATGTGCCGTGCTACAACGAGCCGCCGGAGATGGTCAAACAGACCCTCAACGCCCTGGCCAACCTCGACTATCCGGACTTCGAAGTCCTGATCATCGACAACAACACCAAGGACCCGGCGGTCTGGGAACCGGTGCGCGATTACTGCGAAACCCTCGGCCCGCGCTTCAAGTTCTTCCACGTCGCGCCCCTGGCCGGCTTCAAGGGCGGCGCGCTGAACTACCTGATTCCGCACACCGCCAAGGATGCCGAAGTGATTGCGGTGATCGACTCCGATTACTGCGTGCACCCCAACTGGCTCAAGCACATGGTGCCGCACTTCGCCGATCCGAAAATCGCCGTGGTGCAGTCGCCGCAGGACTACCGCGACCAGAACGAAAGCACCTTCAAGAAGCTCTGCTACGCCGAATACAAGGGCTTCTTCCACATCGGCATGGTCACCCGCAACGACCGCGACGCGATCATCCAGCACGGCACCATGACCATGACCCGGCGCTCGGTGCTCGAAGAGCTGGGCTGGGCCGACTGGTGCATCTGCGAAGACGCCGAGCTGGGCCTGCGGGTGTTCGAGAAAGGTCTGTCGGCAGCCTATTACCACGACAGCTACGGCAAGGGCCTGATGCCCGATACCTTCATCGACTTCAAGAAGCAGCGGTTCCGCTGGGCCTATGGCGCGATCCAGATCATCAAGCGCCACACCCGCGCCCTGCTGCGCGGCAAGGACACCGAACTGACCCGTGGCCAGCGCTATCACTTCCTCGCGGGCTGGCTGCCGTGGGTGGCGGACGGCATGAACATCTTCTTCACCGTCGGTGCTTTGTTGTGGTCGGCGGCGATGATCATCGTGCCGCAGCGGGTCGATCCGCCGCTGCTGATTTTCGCGATCCCGCCGCTGGCGCTGTTCGTGTTCAAGGTCGGCAAGATCATCTTCCTCTACCGTCGCGCCGTGGGCGTGAACCTCAAGGATGCGTTCTGCGCGGCCCTGGCGGGACTGGCCTTGTCGCACACCATCGCCAAGGCGGTGCTGTACGGCTTCTTCACCAGCAGCATTCCATTTTTCCGCACGCCGAAGAACGCCGATAACCACGGCTTCTGGGTAGCGATCTCGGAAGCCCGGGAAGAGCTGTTCATCATGCTGTTGCTGTGGGGCGCGGCGCTGGGGATCTTCCTGGTCAACGGCATGCCGAGCAACGACATGCGCTTCTGGGTCACCATGTTGCTGGTGCAGTCGCTGCCGTACCTGGCGGCGCTGATCATGGCCTTCCTGTCGTCGCTGCCAAAACCGACTGCCGAAGCCGAAACGGCGCCAGCGGTCTAAATCTTCACCGATGCACTAAACGGCGGCCAATGGTCGCCGTTTTGCTTTAAGATAAGCGCCATTTTGCGGGGCCTCGCCCCATTGGCCTGCCCCAATACCTGTAGGAGCGAGCCTGCTCGCGAAAAACGTAAGAGCAACGCGGTCATCCAGATTTCACGCGTCATCGTTAACGTCCATCGCGAGCAGGCTCGCTCCTACATATCTACAGCTTCCGGAGTTTTCCATGACGGCCCACGCCGACCTTTCGCCGACCCTCCAACTCGCCATCGACCTGATCCGCCGTCCGTCCGTGACGCCGGTGGACGCCGATTGCCAGAAGCAGATGATGCAGCGCCTGGGCAATGCCGGTTTCATGCTGGAACCGATGCGCATCGAAGATGTGGATAACTTCTGGGCCACCCATGGCAAAAACGACGGCCCGGTGCTGTGCTTCGCCGGCCACACCGACGTGGTCCCGACCGGCCCGGTGACCGCCTGGCAGATCGACCCGTTCAACGCCGTCATCGACGAACACGGCATGCTCTGCGGCCGTGGCGCGGCGGACATGAAAGGCAGCCTGGCGTCCATGACCGTGGCGGCCGAGCGTTTCGTTGCCGACTACCCGGATCACAAGGGCAAGGTCGCGTTCCTGATCACTAGCGACGAAGAAGGCCCGGCGCACCACGGCACCAAGGCGGTGGTTGAACGCCTGGCGGCGCGCAAGGAGCGCCTGGACTGGTGCATCGTCGGCGAACCGTCGAGCACCACACTCGTAGGTGACGTGGTCAAGAACGGCCGTCGCGGCTCCCTCGGCGCCAAGCTGACCGTGCGTGGTGTGCAGGGCCACGTGGCCTATCCGCACCTGGCCAAGAACCCGATCCACCTCGCCGCCCCGGCGCTGGCGGAGCTGGCCGCCGAGCACTGGGACCATGGCAACGATTTCTTCCCGCCGACCAGCTTCCAGATCTCCAACGTCAACTCCGGCACCGGCGCGACCAACGTGATCCCGGGTGATCTGGTGGCGGTGTTCAACTTCCGTTTCTCCACCGAGTCCACCGTCGAAGGCCTGCAAAAGCGCGTCGCCGACATCCTCGACAAGCACGGCCTGGACTGGCACATCGACTGGGCGCTGTCCGGCCTGCCGTTCCTCACCGAGCCGGGCGCGCTGCTGGACGCGGTGTCGTCGAGCATCAAGGACATCACCGGTCGCGAAACCAAGGCCTCCACCACCGGCGGCACCTCCGACGGCCGCTTCATCGCGACCATGGGCACGCAAGTGGTCGAGCTGGGTCCGGTCAACGCCACCATCCATCAGGTCAACGAGCGCGTACTGGCCACCGACCTCGATGTGCTGACCGAAATCTACTACCAGACCCTCGTCAAGTTGCTCGCCTGATGCTCGCTTGCCCGATCTGCAGCGAACCGCTCAACGCGGTGGACAACGGCGTGGTCTGCCCCGCCGGGCATCGCTTCGACCGCGCACGCCAGGGTTACCTGAACCTGTTGCCGGTGCAGCACAAGAACAGCCGTGACCCTGGGGATAACCAGGCGATGGTTGAAGCGCGTCGCGATTTCCTCAACGCCGGGCACTATGCGCCGGTGGCCAAACGCCTGGCGGAACTGGCGGCAGGTTATGCGCCGGCGCGCTGGGTCGACATCGGTTGTGGCGAGGGTTACTACACCGCGCAAATCGCCGACGCCCTGCCGGATGCCGATGGCTACGCCCTGGACATTTCCCGGGAAGCGGTCAAGCGCGCCTGCAAACGCAACCCGAACCTGACCTGGTTGATCGCCAGCATGGCCCGGGTGCCGCTGGCGTCGGGCAGCTGCCAGTTCCTGGCCAGCGTCTTCAGCCCGCTGGACTGGCAGGAGGCCAAACGCCTGCTCAGCCCTGGCGGCGGCCTGATGAAAGTCGGACCGACCAGCGGCCACCTGATGGAGTTGCGCGAGCGACTGTACGACGAAGTCCGGGAATACACCGACGACAAGCATCTGGCCCTGGTGCCCGAAGGCATGGCGCTGGCGCACAGCGAAACACTGGAATTCAAGCTGACGTTGGCCAGCGGCCAGGACCGGGCGAACCTGCTGGCCATGACGCCCCACGGCTGGCGGGCCAGTGCCGAGCGCCGGGCAGCAGTCATCGAGCAGGTGGAGCCGTTCGAGGTCACCGTCTCGATGCGCTACGATTATTTCGTTCTTCAATAGTTATCAATTCTGGTCTTGGGCAGCGGCTCAAGACCGACAAAATCCGCGAATGGATTTTTCAGACACGCAGTGAGGACATCCATGCGCCAACCCGATATCGAGATTTACCTGAAAGACGCCGACGTCGACCACAAGGCCATCGCCGCCTGGCTGGGCGCCGCGTTGGGCCCGTGCAGCGACTGGGTACAGAAAGGCCAGACCTACAAGTGCAAGGCCGGCAACGTGCCGGTGACCTGGTTGCCCAAGGCCGTCGGCAAATGGAACAGCCTGTACCTGGAAAGCGACGAGACGCCGTGGGAGGACGACATCGCCTGCGCCCGCGCCGCCTTTGCCGCGCTGAACGTCGAAGTGCGCTGCGCACCGGGCACCTGGGTCGAGGAAGAAAGTGAAGAAACGGCGGATCGCTGGATTCGCATCAGCGCCGATGGTGAAGAAGAGATCACCTGGAAGACCGCATAATCGAACTCACCGCACTCCTGTAGGAGCAAGGCTTGCCCGCGATGGCGGTGTGTCAGTAAACGTTATGCTGACTGACACACCGCCATCGCGGGCAAGCCTTGCTCCTACAGGGTTTTGTGTGATCTTGAGAGTCGATTTACAACCCCACCACATCCTCAGCCTGCAACCCCTTTTGCCCTTCCACCACCGCATACTCGACCTGTTGCCCCTCGGTCAGCGAACGGTGGCCTTCGCCGCGAATGGCGCGGTAGTGCACGAACACATCCACCCCGTCCGCACGCTGAATAAAGCCGTAACCCTTGGCGTCGTTGAACCACTTCACGCTGCCGGTTTCACGTGTTGCCATCTGTTCATACTCCTTTTTTATTATTGATCGGGCTTTTCGCAGGAAAGCCTCGGGAACATCAGCCGCACATGCTGGCCTAATGCAGGCAGGCGACAGAGCGCCGAGTATATGTCAGACGTTTAAACTCTCAACAGCAGTTTGATGCCCGCTTTTTTGCCGATTTTCGGCGAATCCGGCACACTATCGCGCTCCCGAGCAAACGCTCGGTTTTATTCACTCATGCAGATGCCGTATGACCCGTTCCCCGTTCCGCCGTCTTGTGTTTGGCACCCTGCGCCGACTGCTGTACCTCTGGGTTCGCTCGGAGACGATCAACCAGTCGTCGTTCACCCTCAACCTCGACCGCAGTCGTCCGGTGTTCTACGTCCTGCAAAACCCTTCGCTGACCGACCTGGCCGTGGTCGACACCGAATGCAGCAAGGCCGGCCTGCCGCGCCCGGTACTGCCGGTATCGGTGGGTAACCTGCTGGAACCGGCGGCGTTCTTCTACCTCACGCCGGATCCGGACTGGCTCGGCCGCCAGGACAAACGCGGCGCGCCGCCAACCCTGACCCGCCTGGTCAGCGCCCTGAGCCAGAACGCCGCCGAAGATGCGCAGATCATTCCCGTCAGCGTGTTTTGGGGCCAGTCGCCGGACAGCGAATCGAGCCCGTGGAAACTGCTGTTCGCCGATAGCTGGGCCGTCACCGGCCGTTTGCGTCGCCTGCTGAGCATCATCGTGCTGGGGCGCAAGACCCGTGTGCAATTCTCCGCGCCGATTCACCTGCGCGAGTTGATCGAGCACAACAAGGGCCACGAACGCACCGTGCGCATGGCCCAACGCATCCTGCGCGTACATTTCCGCAACCTGAAAACCGCCGTCATCGGCCCGGACATTTCCCACCGGCGCAACCTGGTCAAGGGCCTGGTCAACCAGCCGCTGGTCAAGCAGGCGATCCTCGACGAAGCCGAGCGCGAAAACATCTCCCCGGATAAAGCCAAGGCCCAGGCCCTGCGCTACGGCAACGAAATTGCCTCGGACTACACCTACACCGTCATTCGCTTCCTGGAAGTGGTGCTGAGCTGGTTCTGGAACAAGATCTACGACGGTATCAAGCTCAACAACATCGAAGGCGTGCAGAAGATTGCCCCGGGGTACGAGGTGATCTACGTACCGTGCCACCGCAGCCATATCGACTACCTGCTGCTGTCCTACCTGCTGTTCCGCAATGGCCTGACCCCACCGCACATCGCCGCGGGGATCAACCTGAACATGCCGGTGATCGGCGGCCTGCTGCGTCGTGGCGGCGCGTTCTTCATGCGCCGCACGTTCAAGGGCAACCCGCTGTACACCTCGGTGTTCAACGAATACCTGCACACCCTGTTCACCAAGGGCTTCCCGGTGGAGTACTTCGTCGAGGGTGGCCGCTCGCGTACCGGGCGCATGCTGCAACCGAAAACCGGGATGCTGGCCATTACCCTGCGCAGCTTCCTGCGCTCCTCACGCACACCGATCGTGTTCGTGCCGGTGTACATCGGCTACGAGCGTGTACTGGAAGGCCGCACTTACCTCGGCGAGCTGCGCGGGGCGAGCAAGAAGAAAGAATCGATCTTCGACATCTTCAAAGTCATCGGCGCGCTCAAGCAGCGCTTTGGCCAGGTGGCGGTGAACTTCGGCGAGCCGATCAAGCTGGCGGAATTCCTCGACGGCGAACAACCGGACTGGCGCAAGCAGGAACTCGGCCCGCAGTTCAAACCGGCCTGGCTCAACGAAACCACCAACCGCCTGGGCGAGAAAGTCGCACAGCATCTGAACGAAGCGGCGGCGATCAACCCGGTCAACCTGGTGGCCCTGGCGCTGCTGTCCACCAGTCGCCTGGCGCTGGACGATCGCGCCATGGCGCGGGTGCTCGACCTGTATCTGGCGCTGTTGCGCAAGGTGCCCTACTCGCCGCACACCACCCTGCCGGAAGGTGACGGCCGAGCGCTGATCGAGCATGTGAAGGACATGGATCTGCTCTCGGAACAGAGCGACGCCTTGGGCAAGATTCTGTATCTGGACGAGCAAAACGCCGTCCTGATGACCTACTACCGCAACAACGTGCTGCACATCTTCGCGCTGCCGGCCTTGCTGGCGAGCTTCTTCCAGAGCGCGTCGCGCATGAGCCGCGAACAGATCCTGCGCTACACCCGCGCGCTGTATCCCTACCTGCAGTCGGAGCTGTTCATACGCTGGTCGATGGACGAGTTGGATGCCGTCATCGATCAATGGCTGGAAGCCTTCGTCGAACAAGGCCTGCTGCGTTTCGAGAACGATGTCTACCTGCGTCCGGCGCCTAGCTCTCGGCATTTCGTGCTGCTAACCCTGCTGTCGAAAAGCATCGCCCAGACCCTGCAGCGCTTCTACATGACCGTTTCCCTGCTGCTCAACAGCGGCCAGAACAGCATCAGCGCCGAAGAACTGGAAGACCTGTGCACGGTCATGGCCCAGCGCCTGTCGATCCTGCACGGCCTGAACGCGCCGGAGTTCTTCGACAAGAGCCTGTTCCGCCACTTCATCCAGACGATGCTCGACCTCGAGGTGCTCAAGCGCGACGAGGCCGGCAAGCTGGGCTATCACGAGCTGCTCGGTGAATTGGCCGAAGGTGCGGCCAAACGGGTGTTGCCGGCTGATATTCGCCTGTCGATCCGGCAGGTGGCGGTGCATCGCAGCGAAGATGCGGCGGATCAGCCGGCTACACAGCCCGAGACCTGATGTAAAACCTGTAGGAGCGAGCCTGCTCGCGATAGCGGTGTGTCAGACGACTAAAGTGTTGAATGTCGCCCCATTCGCGAGCAGGCTCGCTCCTACATGAGAAGGAAATCTGCAATGAAAAAACTCTCTCTATTGGCCATGACCGCACTGCTGGGAGCCTGCCACTCCATGCAGCCTGCCCCCAAAGCCAGCCTCGATGGCGAAGTCTTCTACCTGCAGCGCATAGCCCTGCCACCCACCGCAATCCTCAGCGTCAGCCTGCAAGACATTTCGCTGGCCGATGCTCCGGCCAAGGTCATCGACGAACAACGTGGCCCGGTCAAAGGCCAGGTGCCGCTGCCGTTCCACCTGACCTACGACCCTCAGCAGATCGAACCCAATCACCGTTACTCGATCAACGCGCGCATCGAAGTCGATGGCAAGCTGCTGTTCATCACCACCGAGAACCATGCCGTGCGCCTGGATGGCTCAGACCCGCAACCGGTGAAGGTCCGCGTCGACGCTGCCCGCTAATTTTTTGAAAAAGGAAGTTGCCATGCTCCGCCCTACCCTCCGCTTTGCCGGCCTGTGCGCAGGTTTGATGATCAGCGCCAGCGCCCTCGCGCTGTCCCTCAGTGACCTGTCGCAAAAAGATGCCACCGGCGGCCTCAAGGACGCCCTGACCCAAGGCGCGCAAGTGGCCGTGAAACAACTCGGCACCCCGGGCGGCTTCAGCAACAACCCGGATGTGAAGATCGAGCTGCCGGGCAAGCTGGGCAAGGTCGCCAGCAAAATGAAGCAGTTCGGCATGGGTGATCAGGTCGATCAACTGGAAACCAGCATGAACAAGGCAGCGGAAACCGCCGTGGTCCAGGCCCAGCCGATCCTCGTCGACGCCGTGAAGAAAATGACCGTGGAAGACGCCAAGGGCATTCTCAGCGGCGGCAACGATTCGGCCACTCAATACCTGAACAAGACCAGCCGCGAACAGATCCGCGCCAAGTTCCTGCCGATCGTCAAGCAAGCCACCGACAAGGTGGGGCTGGCCCAACAGTACAACTCCTTCGCCGGCCAGGCCGCGACCATGGGCGTGATCGACGCCAAGAGCGCCAACATCGAAAACTACGTCACCGAACAGGCGCTCAATGGCTTGTTTGAAATGATCGGCAAGCAGGAAGAAGTGATTCGCAAGGATCCGGCGGCTGCGGCGACCAGCCTGGCCAAGAAAGTGTTCGGCACGCTCTAAGCCACAACGCAAAAAAACCTGTGGGAGCGAGCTTGCTCGCGATGAGGCCATATCAGCCAACATCAACGTTGACTGATAAACCGCCATCGCGAGCAAGCTCGCTCCCACAGTTGTTCCGATGACTCAGACTTGCTCTTTCCTGACCCTGAACCACGCCGCATACAACGCCGGCAGGAACAACAGCGTCAACGCCGTCGCCACGATCAGCCCGCCCATGATCGCCACCGCCATCGGCCCGAAGAACACGCTGCGCGACAACGGGATCATTGCCAGCACCGCTGCAAGCGCGGTCAGGACAATCGGCCGGAACCTGCGCACCGTCGCTTCGATGATCGCCTGCCAAGGCTTGAGCCCTGCGGCGATATCCTGCTCGATCTGATCCACCAGGATCACCGAATTACGCATGATCATCCCCGACAAGGCGATGGTCCCGAGCATGGCGACAAACCCGAACGGCTGGCGGAACACCATCAGGAACAGCGTCACCCCGATCAAGCCCAAGGGCGCTGTCAGAAACACCATCGCCGTGCGTGAGAAACTGCGCAGCTGCAGCATCAGCAACGTCAGTACGACCACGATGAACATCGGCACGCCGGCGTTGACCGACTTCTGCCCCCGCTCGGAATCCTCCACGGTGCCGCCGACATCCAGCAGGTAGCCGTCGGGCAGTTCGGCGCGGATCGGGTCGAGGGTCGGCATGATCTGCTTCACCAGGGTCGCTGGTTGTTCCTTGCCGTAGATGTCGGCACGCACCGTCACATTGGGCAGGCGATTACGGTGCCAGATCACGCCTTCTTCAAAGCCGTACTCCAGAGTCGCGATCTGCGACAGGGCGACGCTGCGACCGTTGTCGGTCGGCACCGCCAGACTTGGCAGCAACGACAGCTCGGTGCGCTCATGCACGGTGCCGCGCAGGAGGATCTCGATCAACTCGTTGTCTTCGCGATACTGGCTGACGCTGGATCCGGTCAGCGAGCTCTGCAGGAACTTCGACAGGTTCGCCGTGCTCACCCCAAGCGCCCGCGCCCGGTCCTGATCGATGTTCAGGTAGACGACTTTGCTCGGTTCTTCCCAATCCAGATGCACGTTGGCGACATGAGGGTTTTCCCGCACCTTGGCCGCGACCTTGCGGGCCAGCGCGCGAACTTCCTCGATGTGTTCACCGGTCACCCGGAACTGCACCGGATAGCCCACGGGTGGGCCGTTTTCCAGGCGCGTGACCCGCGAGCGCAGGGCCGGGAATTGCTCGTTGAGGGTGGTGATCAACCAGCTGCGCAGGGTTTCGCGTTCCTCGATGGTCTTGGCCAGCACGACAAACTGGGCGAAGCTCGCTGCCGGCAGTTGCTGATCCAGCGGCAGGTAAAAACGTGGCGAACCGGTGCCGACGTAGGCCACGTAGTTGTCGATCCCGGCCTTGTCCTTGAGCAAGGCTTCGAGGCGCTTGACCTCATCGGCAGTGTTGCTCAGGGACGCGCCTTCCGCCAGTTTCAGGTCGACCATCAACTCCAGTCGGCCGGATGCCGGGAAAAACTGCTGCGGCACAAAACGGAAGAGGAACACCGACGCGATGAACAGCAACACCGTCGCCGCGATCACCGTCTTGCGCCGACGCACGCACCACTCCACCACGCCTCGGACTCGCTGATAAAACGGCGTGCCGTAAGGATCGGGCTGATCGGGGCCGTGTTTCGCTGCATGAATTTTCGCCAGATCCGGCAGGAGTTTTTCCCCCAGATACGGCACGAACACCACGGCCGCCACCCAGGACGCCAACAGCGCGATGGTCACCACCTGGAAGATCGAACGGGTGTACTCGCCGGTGCCCGATTGTGCGGTGGCAATCGGCAGGAAGCCGGCGGCAGTGATCAACGTACCGGTGAGCATCGGGAACGCGGTGCTGGTCCAGGCATAACTCGCCGCCTTGATCCGGTCGAAGCCCTGCTCCATTTTGATCGCCATCATTTCCACGGCGATGATCGCGTCGTCCACCAGCAGCCCCAGTGCCAGCACCAACGCGCCGAGGGAAATCTTGTGCAGACCGATGCCGAAGTAATACATGGTGGCGAACGTCATCGCCAACACCAGCGGGATGGCCAGGGCCACCACCATGCCGGTGCGCACGCCGAGGGAGAAAAAGCTCACCAGCAACACGATCGCCAGCGCTTCCACCAGCACCTGGACGAACTCGCCAACCCCGGTTTTCACCGCCGCCGGTTGATCGGACACCTTGCGCAGCTGCATGCCTGCCGGGAGGTTTTTCTGGATGCGGGCGAACTCGACTTCCAGCGCCTTGCCCAGTACCAGAATGTCGCCACCGTCCTTCATGGCCACGGCCAGACCGATAGCGTCTTCGCCCATAAAGCGCATGCGCGGCGCCGGAGGATCGTTGAAGCCACGGCGCACATCCGCCACATCGGAGATGCGGAAGGTGCGATCACCGACCCGGATCGGAAAGTTTTTTATCTCGTCGACGGTCTGAAAATTCCCCGACACCCGTAGCTGCAATCGCTCGCTGCTGGTTTCGAAGAAGCCGGCGGTGGATACCGCGTTCTGTTCCTCCAGCGCCTGCTGCACCGCCGCCAGGGGCAAGCCGAGGGTGGCGAGCTTGACGTTGGACAGTTCGATCCAGATCTTTTCGTCCTGCAAACCAAGCAGCTCGACCTTGCCCACATCCTTGACCCGTTGCAGCTGGATCTGGATGCGGTCGGCGTAGTCCTTGAGCACGGCGTAATCGAAGCCGTCGCCGGTCAGCGCATAGATGTTGCCGAAGGTGGTGCCGAATTCATCGTTGAAGAACGGCCCCTGAATGCCCGGTGGCAAGGTATGGCGAATGTCACTGACCTTCTTGCGCACCTGATACCAGAGCTCGGGAATCTCCACCGAGTGCATGGAGTCGCGAGCGATGAAGGTCACCTGGGATTCACCGGGGCGGGAGAACGACACAATGCGTTCGTATTCGCCGGTTTCCATCAGCTTCTTTTCGATGCGCTCGGTGACCTGGCGCGAAACTTCCTGCGCCGTGGCGCCCGGCCAGTTGGTGCGAATCACCATGGCCTTGAAAGTGAACGGCGGATCTTCACTCTGGCCGAGCTTGGTGTAGGAAAGCGCACCAACGATGGCCAGCAATAGCATCAGGAACAGTACGATCTGGCGATTACGCAGCGCCCATTCGGAAAGATTGAAGCCCATCGGGGATTACTCCTTGTCCGCCAGATTGACCACGCGGTTGGAGCGATCCACCGGGCGCACCTGCTGCCCATCCAGAAGCACATGGACGCCGGCGGCCACCACCCAGTCGCTGGCGTTGAGACCTTCGAGCACCGGCACGGTTTTCTCGCCGAAGGCACCGACCCGCACCGGGGTCTTTTTCAGGGTGTTGTTGGCGCTGACGACCCAGACATAGGTCACGCCGTTTTCAGCGGTCAGCGCAGACAGCGGCACCGACAGCGGCACGGTCTCGGCGTTCTGCACAAAAACCCGGGCGCTCTGCCCCAGTTCGGCGGGGACCTTGCCGGCGTTGAAAGCGATGCGTGCGGCGAAGGTGCGGGACTTGGGATCGGCAGCCGGCGACAGTTCGCGGATGTGTCCGGCGAAACGCTGACCCGGTTGCGTCCACAGTTCCACCGACACCGGCTCGCCGACCTTGAAGCGACCGAAGTTCTGCTCCGGCAGGCTGATAGACACTTCGCGCTCGCCATCGGTGGCCAGGGTAAATACCGTCTGCCCCGCCGCCACCACCTGACCGACCTCTACCGCACGCTTGGCCACGACGCCATCCTGAGGCGCACGCAACACGGCGTAACTGGCCTGGTTGGTCGAGACATTGAATTCGGCTTTGATCTGCTTGAGGCGGGCTTCGCCGGAGCGATAGAGATTTTCCGCGTTGTCGTATTGCGAACGACTGACCATCTGACGGTCCATCAGGGTCTTGTAGCGGTCACGTTCGGCGCGCACCAGATTGAGATTGGCTTCGGCGGCAGCCACCTGGGCGCGGGTCGCTTCCAGCTGCAGGCGCACGTCCTGGGGATCGAGTTCGGCCAGAGGCTGATCGGCTTTGACCCGCTGCCCTTCCTCGACCAGTCGTCGGCTGACTTTGCCGCCGATGCGGAACGCCAGGTCCGGCTCGTAGCGGGCGCGGACTTCACCGGGGTAGCTTTCCGTCGCCTGTGCCGAAGGCTCTGGCTGGACCACCATGGCCGGACGCACGCTGGTTGGCGGCGCTTCTTCGTGACCGCACGCCGTCAACAAAAACGCCAGACTGACAGGCAACGCGAGGGGCAAGGCATAGCGGAACATGGTGAAGGACCTTTCGCCAATGGTGCTAGGAATAATTATACTGGCCAGTATGTTATTAATAGCAAACTCACCAGTCCAGTAATAAAAGCGCATATGCCGAACAATCCTTCAGTACCCAACGGCCCAGGCCGCCCCAAGGATCTGGCCAAGCGCCAGGCGATCCTCGACGCGGCCAAGACGCTGTTTCTCACCAAGGGATATGCCAACACCAGCATGGATGCTGTCGCCGCCGAAGCAGGCGTTTCGAAGCTGACGGTCTACAGCCATTTCAACGACAAGGAGACGCTGTTCTCCGCCGCCGTGGTGGCCAAGTGCGAGGAGCAATTGCCGCCGCTGTTCTTTGAACTGCCCGAAGGCGTAGCGGTGGAAACCGTGCTGCTGAACATTGCCCGCGGCTTTCATCACCTGATCAACAGCGACGAATCGGTGAACCTGCATCGCCTGATCATGGCCCTGGGCAGCCAGGACCCGAAACTCTCGCTGATCTTCTTCGAGGCAGGCCCGCAACGCATGTTGCAGGGTATGGAGAGGCTGCTGAGCAAGGTGGACCAGAGTGGCGCCTTGAGCATCGACAAACCGCTCAATGCGGCGGAGCACTTCTTCTGCCTGCTCAAGGGGGCGGCGAATTTCCGGCTGCTCTTTGGTTGTGGCGAACCGTTGACCGATGAAGCGGCCGAGAGTCATGTGCGGGAGGTGGTGGGGTTGTTTATGCGGGCTTATCGGCCTGAGTAACCCTGTGGATTTTTAGTGTCAGTGGCGACGCTATCGCGGGCAAGCCTTGCTCCCACAGGTTTTGTGCAGGGTTCAACACTTGTGAACGCCTCAAGCCCAGTGGGAGCAAAGCTTGCTCGCGATTGGGGCAACTCAGTCTTAAGGCTTGAGCGCCTTCTTGGGATAAATGTCATACCGACTGGACTTGCCATCCAACGCATGACTCGGCTTGGGCCCTTCAATGCACGGCGCCTTGCGCGGGCGCTTGACCACCACCCGGTGGGTCGCCAGGGCCAGTGCCGCCTGGAGCAGCGCCGGTGCATCCGGGTCATCGCCCACCAGTGGCCGGAACAGGCGCATTTCCTTCTTCACCAGTGCGGTTTTCTCTCGGTGCGGAAACATCGGGTCAAGGTAGATCACCTGCGGTGGCTCCCCTTCCCAGTTGTTCATCACTTCGATCGAGTTGCCCTTGAGCAAACGCATGCGCGCAACGATCGGCGCCACGTCGAAATCTTCCGCGCCACGGGCCAGGCCATCTTCGAGCAAGGCACCGATCAGTGGCTGACGCTCGATCAGGCTCATTTCGCAACCCAGGCTGGCCAGCACGAATGCATCCTTGCCCAACCCCGCCGTGGCATCCAGCACCCGTGGACGCACGCCCTGGGCGATGCCGACGGCCTTGGCGATCATCTGCCCGCTGCCGCCACCGTATAACCGCCGATGCGCCGCGCCGCCCTCGACGAAGTCCACCCGCACCGGCCCCGGCGCATCCGGGCCGAGCTGTTGCAGCTGCAGGCCCTGCTCGCCGACCTGCAAGGCAAACTCACCGTCATCCACCTGCAACGGCAAGCCCAGGCGCTCGGCCCAGTGCTCGGCCTGTGGCTGAAAAGTCTCGCCCAGGGCTTCGACACGGATGCGGCACGCCGCCGGTTGATCAATCATCAGAAAACACGCTCAAAAAATTAATGATCCGCAAAAACTGCCGATAACAAAACTATCGAGCATTTTGCCAGAGCTGAGCGTCGACCGAGAGAAATGTCAGACATTCAACCCATCATCACAGGTTTTATCTCGCCCTACGGCGACTACAACCTGCGAAACACCCAGGCACTGAGCGGCGTCAGCCATATCTGGCAGGATTTCTTTGCCCGAGCGCTGGCCGAACAGTCGGGTGAGGATGTCCTTCCGAAATCGCTCGATTTTCCACCGGTGGATCTGGAAAGTCCGGTCGAGCCCACTGTTGGCAGCGACCTGCTGGCACACATCGTTGCCCAGCGCGAATGCGACGTGAAGGACAACGAGATTCGCCCGCCCGAGCCACTGTTCCTGCCGATCGCCGAATTCGAGATGGATCTGGCCGACAAGCCGTTCCCACCGTTCCCGCCGGAAGAAATCGTCGCCCAGCAACGCCAGCAAAACTTCGACAGCGGCTGGGTACGCCCGATCGTGCTGACCGCCGGTCAACCTGCACCCGAAGCCGGTCCAGCGCCACAACCGCGTGCACTGCACCTGCCGATCGCCGAATTCGAGCTCGATCTGTTGGACAAGCCCTTCCCGCCGTTCTCGCCGGAAGAAATGGTCAAGCAACAAAAAGAACTCGACTTCGATAACCGCTGGGCGCGCCCGATCGTCCTGCAGAACCTGCGTCTCGCCGCCTGATCGTCAGCCTTTGAAAAACTGATTGGCCTTGGCGTATGGCATGGACTGCGAGGTGAATCCGAACGTGCCCGACGTCTTGATCTCTTCAGCGGCGCGGTAGAACTCGCCCAATGCCGCCAAGGCCAGCGCCGAGCCGACGCTGACTCGCTTGACGCCCATCTCGCCGAGCTGTTCGACCGTCAGCTTCAATCCGCCTGACATCAACACGTTGACGGGTTTCGGCGCCACGGCACGGACCACGGCCAGGACTTCTTCAGCACTACGCAATCCCGGCGCATAAAGCACATCGGCACCCGCTTCAGCGAACGCTTGCAGGCGGCGAATCGTGTCATCAAGGTCCGGATTGCCATGCAGATAATTCTCGGCCCGGGCGGTCAGCGTAAAGGGGAAAGACAAACTACGCACGGCAGCGACCGCGGCCTTGACCCGGGCCACGGCATGTTCGAAGCAATAGATCGGCGCGTCCGGACGGCCCGTGGCGTCTTCGATCGAACCACCGACGGCCCCCGCGCCAGCAGCCTGCACAATGCTTTGTGCGGATTCGGCGGGATCATCGGCAAAACCGTTTTCCAGATCCACCGACACCGGCAGATCGGTGGCCGCCACGATCGCCCGGACATTTTCCAGAGTGTCGTCCAGGGTCAGGCCACCATCGGGCCGCGCCCGGGAAAAAGCGAATCCGGCACTGGTGGTCGCCAGCGCTTCAAAACCGAGGCCCGCCAGCATTTTTGCCGAACCCGCATCCCACGGGTTGGGCATCACAAAAATCCCGTCACGTTCGTGCAGGGCTTTGAACGCTTGGGCTCGAAGGGTTTGCGCATCCATTGGCAGGCTCCTGAAAAAGGGGAACGAATCCGCCTTCAGAGCAGGCCAAGTTGCTCGGCGGCGGGCTCCCTGTATAGCTCAGGCAGCGCCGGCAAGCCAGGCAATCGCAGCATCAATCGCGCATGGAAACGCTGCGCCAGCTTCGCCGCCAACACGTTGTCGGCGGTGTGCAGGAAGATATACGGCGTGCGGCCTTCCTCGATCCACAGGGCGATTTTCTCCACCCAGGGCGTCAGGAACGTATCGTTGGCCTCCAGTTGCGGATGGCCGATGAAACGCACTTGCGGGAATTGGGTGAAAGCAGCGGGACGCGTTGGCACCCTGGGTTTTTTCGATTGGGCGTGCAGCACCGAAGGATCGGTCGATGTGCAACTGAACAGCGCGCGCGGGTCGAGGCAGATGCGCTCGACGCCACGGTCCAGCAACAGGCGATTGAGCATTCGCTCACTGTCGCCCTTGGCGAAGAAATCATCGTGCCGCACTTCCACTGCCAACGGCCGTTGCAGGGCATCGATAAACCCGGCAAGTTCGGGCAGGCGTTGCGGCGTGAAGCTTTTCGACAGCTGCAACCACAACGGCGACACCCGCTCACCGAGGGGGCTGAGCAATCGGGTGAAGGTTTCAGCGGCAGTCAGTTGCTCGCGCAGATCGCCGCCGTGACTGATGTCACCGGGAAACTTGGCAGTGAAGCGAAAATGTTCGGGCATCGTTTCAGCCCAACGCTGCACGGTGCCGGCAGCCGGGCTCGCATAGAAGGTCGTGTTGCCTTCTACGGCATTGAATACTTGCGAATAGAGATCGAGAAACTCGGCAGGCTTGGCGTCTTGTGGATAAAGGTAATCACGCCAGGCGTTTTCGCTCCAGGACGGGCAACCGAGGTAGTAAGGCAGCATCAGATGTACAGATCGAGCCCCAGCACTTCACCTTCCCAATCGACGAAACCGGCGGTGCTCAGGTAACTGGCCAGGGCCATCGCCACGCTCTTGCTCATGGCGCGGTGATAGAGCATGTCCTGCTGACGGGCGGGAAGATTGCTCAGGCGTTGCGCGGCGGCTTTGGCGCGGGCGGCCAGTTGCGCCTCGGAGGGAAACTCCAGCTCGCCTTCGATATCGACGGCCTCGTCCTCAACCACATGGCCTTTGCGGGGCTTGCGCTTGATGGGGTAGGACTGAGAGGAAATGCCGTCTATACGCATAAGTGCATGCTCGGTATCAGTGATGGCAGTTTAGTGGCGCTACTTCCACTTCGCAAACCGCCGAGTGATAACTAGAACACATAAAAGGCAAAAGGTTTAAAAGCTGCGGTTAGAAAACGACGATTGGTGCAGTCCTTTAGATCGCAATCGCGGGCAAGCCTTGCTCCTACAGGTTTTTTGTCGTTCACATAAACGGGGAGCGACAAAAACCTGTGGGAGCAAGGCTTGCCCGCGATTGGGGCAACTCGGTCTCGGACTATCGCGCTTTAGGCGTCGCCACCTTGTCCCGCAGGTAAACCGGCTGCGCCTCATCGGCCACGATCGCTTCACCACGCGCCCAGGCAAACCGCGCCAGCGTCAGCAGATCTTCCGCGTGGGGCAGCATGCCCGCATCCTGGCCGCTCAGGTTGACGGCGATACGCTCGCCATACCCCCAGCCGGTGCCCGCGCCGAACCACTCACCGCTGGCGTCGGCCGGCAATGCAGCCGCTTCCGGTGGCAATACTGCCTCAGCGCCAACCAGTCGCATCTCCCCCGCCGTCTCGCGGTAGCAGCCCCAATACACCTCGTCCATGCGCGCATCGATGGCAGCGGCGACCTGGCTGGCACCGTGCTCGCGATAGGCGCGCTGGGCCAAAACAGCCAGGTTCGACACCGGCAACACCGGACGATCCAAAGCAAAGGCCAACCCCTGCACCACGCCGATGGCAATGCGCACACCGGTGAATGCACCCGGCCCGCGCCCGAAGGCGATGGCATCGACAGCCTGCAAGGTGGTGCCAGCATCGGCCAGCAATTGCTGGATCATCGGCAGCAACTTCTGCGCATGCAGGCGCGGGATCACCTCGTAATGGCTCGTCACTTTGCCGTCATGCAGCAAGGCAACGGAGCAAGCTTCAGTCGCGGTGTCCAGGGCCAGCAAGGTGCTCATCGATGTTTCCACAAGAGGGTTGGTAAAAAGAGAAATCGGAAAAAGGGCGTCAGTATAAACAACTACGGCCCGCAAGCGGGCCGTGGATGATGCAGCGGATCAGGTTTTTCAGCTCAGGGCTGCAAGCACCTTGGCGGTGATCGCTTCTACCGAACCGACGCCTTCGATGTGGCTGTACTTCGGCTTGCCGTTGGCTGCCGACAGCTTCTGGTAGAAGTCCACCAGCGGCTTGGTCTGGGAGTGGTAGACCGACAGGCGATGACGCACGGTTTCTTCGGTGTCGTCCTTGCGCTGCACCAGGTCTTCACCGGTGACGTCGTCCTTGCCGGCCACTTTCGGCGGGTTGTAGACGATGTGGTACACGCGGCCGCTGGCCTCGTGAACGCGGCGACCGGCGATACGCTGAACGATTTCCTCGTCTTCAACGGCGATTTCAACAACCGCGTCCAGCTCCACGCCGGCAGTCACCAGGGCTTCAGCCTGAGGAATGGTGCGCGGGAAACCGTCGAACAGGAAACCCTTGGCGCAGTCGGCCTGGGCGATGCGGTCCTTGACCAGGGCGATGATCAGGTCATCGGAGACCAGGCCGCCGGCATCCATGATGCTCTTGGCCTTGATGCCCAGCTCGGTGCCGGCCTTGACGGCGGCACGCAGCATGTCGCCGGTGGAGATTTGCGGAATGCCGAATTTCTCGGTGATGAACTTAGCCTGAGTACCTTTACCGGCCCCGGGAGCTCCCAGCAGAATGACGCGCATCGATGTGCTCCTCAATTTTTTATATGGATAACGTCAGATTCGCCTCGTGGGGCCAATCTCAAAAAAGGGTCGTGACCGCCCAAACGGCCAAAGGCTGATCAAGATACACAGCAGGCTGCGCCCACACAAGCCGCCAAAAGTCGGAGAAACCGCTGCCTGCTGCGACCATTTGGCGCGGTTCCAATCGTCGCAACCCCATCATTAACTGTCGCCTGGCCGTACTTTTTCAGCCGCCAGCAATCGGCATCCGACGCCCGCGCCGGATGCCTCACCCCACGGCAAAAACCTTAGCCGGTATTACGCAAACCGGCGGCAATCCCTGCCACAGACACCAGCAGCGCCTGCTCCACCGGGCTGCCCTGCGCCACTTCCTGTTGTCGTGAGCGGGCCAGCAATTCGGCCTGCAATAGATGAAGCGGGTCCAGGTAAGTGTTGCGCAAGCGGATGAATTCGAGGGTGTCCGGGCTATGTGCCAGTAGTTGAGACTGACCGGTCATCCCCAGAACGATCGAGCATGCCTGCGACAATAGGTCGCGTAAGTGCGCGCCCAACGGCAACAGTTCCGGCTCGACCAGACGCTCGTCGTAGGACCGGGCAATGTCCGAGTCAGCCTTGGCCAGCACCATCTCCAGCATATCGATGCGGGTGCGGAAGAACGGCCACTGCTCACGCATCTGCCCCAGAAACTCGCCCTCGCCACGCTCCAGCGCCTTGCTCAGGGCCGCTTCCCAGCCGAGCCAGGCCGGCAGCATCAGGCGTGTCTGGGTCCAGCCGAAGATCCATGGGATCGCCCGCAGGCTTTCGATACCACCGGCGCGACGCTTGGCCGGACGGCTGCCCAACGGCAGGCGACCGAGTTCCTGCTCCGGAGTCGACTGACGGAAATACTCGACGAATTGCGGATTTTCCCGCACCACGGCGCGATAGGCACTGACACCGTCGGCGGCCAGTTCGTCCATCAGATGCCGCCACTCGGGCGTCGGTGGTGGTGGCGGCAGCAAGGTCGCCTCCAGTACCGCGGCCAGATACAGATTGAGGTTCTGCTCGGCGATGTCCGGCAGGCCGAACTTGAAGCGAATCATTTCGCCCTGTTCGGTGGTGCGGAAACGTCCCGCCACCGATCCCGGTGGCTGCGACAGAATCGCCGCATGCGCCGGGCCGCCGCCACGGCCCACGGTGCCGCCACGGCCGTGGAACAACAGCAGTTCCACTTGTTGCTCGCGGCAGATGTCCACCAGACGCTCCTGCGCCCGATACTGAGCCCAGGCCGCCGCCGTGGTGCCGGCGTCCTTGGCCGAATCGGAGTAGCCGATCATCACTTCCTGTGGCCCTTGCAGGCGTGCGCGATAGCCCGGCAGCAGCAACAGTTTTTCGATCACCGGGCCCGCGTTGTCGAGGTCAGCCAGGGTTTCGAACAGCGGCACCACACGCATCGGCCGCAACACGCCGGACTCCTTGAGCAGCAGTTGTACCGCCAGCACATCGGAGGCGGCACCGGCCATGGAGATCACATAGGAACCGAGGGATGCGGCGGGCGCGGCGGCGATTTCCCGGCAGGTGGCCAGGACTTCGGCGGTGTCGGCGGACGGTTTGTAGTGGGCGGGCAGCAACGGTCGACGGTTGTTCAGTTCGCGGGTGAGGAAGTCGATGCGCGCCTCTTCGCTCCAGTCTTCGTAGCGACCGAGGCCCAGGTAATCGGTGATTTCGGTCATGGCCGCACTATGGCGCGACGAATCCTGGCGCACGTCCAGACGCACCAGGAACAGACCGAAAGTGACCGCCCGGCGCAGGCAATCAAGCAATGGACCATCGGCGATCACGCCCATGCCGCATTCGTGCAGCGAGTGGTAGCACAGCTCCAGCGGGTCGAGCAGATCGCGGTTGTCTAGCAGCACATCGGCGGTGGCGGGCACCGGCGCGGTCAACGCGGAATGCGCCCAGTTGCGCGTGGCCCGCAGGCGTTCGCGCAACTGCTTGAGCACCGCACGATAGGGTTCGGCACTCTCGCCCGCCTTGGCCTTCAGGGCTTCGCTGGCCTGCTGCATCGACAGGTCGGCGGCCAGATGATCGACATCACGCAAGTACAGATCGGCCGCCATCCAGCGCGCCAGCAGCAGCACTTCACGGGTGACGGGAGCGGTGACGTTGGGATTGCCGTCGCGATCGCCGCCCATCCACGAGGCAAAGCGAATCGGCGCGGCCTCCAGTGGCAGGCGCAAGCCGGTGGCGGCATGCAGGGCCTGGTCGGCCTTGCGCAGGTAATTGGGAATGGCGTGCCACAGCGAATGTTCGATCACCGCGAAACCCCATTTCGCTTCGTCGACCGGTGTCGGACGTGTGCGGCGGATTTCCTCGGTGTGCCAGGCCTCGGCGATCAGGCGCTGCAGCGTCGACTGGATCTGCGCGCGTTCGGCGGTGGTCAGGTCACGATGGTCCTGAGCCGCCAGTTGCGCGGCGATGGCGTCGTATTTCTGGATCAGCGTGCGGCGCGCGACTTCAGTCGGGTGCGCGGTGAGCACCAGCTCGATTTCCAGGCGGCCCAATTGCCGGGCCAGGGATTCGGCGCTGTGGCCTTCTGCGCGCAAGCGAGCGAGCAGCTCCGGCAGCACGCGAGCTTCGAACGGCGCGGGTTGCGACTCGTCGCGGCGGTGAATCAGCTGATATTGCTCGGCGATGTTGGCCAGGTTGAGAAACTGGTTGAACGCCCGCGCCACCGGCAGCAATTCGTCTTCAGTCAGTTGATTGAGACTCGCGCTCAATTCGGCGTCCATCGAGCCGCGACGATCCGCCTTGGCCCCCTTGCGGATCTGCTCGATCTTGTCGAGAAAGCCCTCCCCGTACTGCTCACGAATGGTGTTGCCCAACAGTTCACCCAACAGGTGAACGTCCTCGCGCAAGCGTGCATCAATATCGGTCATCAGCAGTTCTCCAGCAAAGAATCCGGGCGGCCAAGTCACTCATTCACTGGCCAGAGTGCCGTTCCAGGCCGTTTCTTACAACCCGGACGACGAAGGGTCTTTAAACCTTCAAGGCAGAAGCTAGTCTGAACAATAAGCCGTACAACGGCTTTCGCCGGCCAATGCCGGACACCCACCGGCCTGCCACGAGCAGGCGTGCCACGAGGTCATTATGAAAATCCGCGAGCTGGCTCATCACTGGGAAGAAAATGCCAAGGGTCGCCTGACCGACACCGGCTACTCGATTCATCTGGACGTGGAAGCGGCCGCAAGACTGGCGGCAATCATCGACATGTACCCCAAGCGGCAACCGGAAGAACTGCTCGGCGAACTGATTGGCGCCGCGCTGGAAGAGCTGGAAAAAAGCTTTCCCTATGTGAAGGGTTCGACCGTGGTCGCCACGGATGAGGAAGGCGATCCGCTGTATGAAGACATCGGCCCGACGCCGCGTTTCCTGGCGTTGTCGCGTCGTCACCTGCACGATTTGTCGGCCGGTCACGACAAGCAGAAACACTGATTCTCTCCTGTGATCACCCTGTAGGAGCGAGCCTGCTCGCGATGGTCGTCAACGATAACGCGTGATGCCTGAATCAACGCGGTGTATCGAAGTCCATCGCGAGCAGGCTCGCTCCTACAAACGTCAAAATCCTCGCTCCAAAGCCCTGCCCATTCGGTCAAAGGTTTTCCAACCCCTGGCCAATTTCTCTGAACTTTTAAAAAACGCCCCGGGTCAACCCAAGTAACCACGCCTGGGACGGCCGTTTCAAAACGCCCCGAAAACGAAGGTTGCGGCTCCTTGCCCAGGATGGATTTTTCAGTTGTTCAGGAGTAAGCCCAATGGAGTTGAAAACCATGAAAACCCGCACAGGCAAATCCTCGTTCACCCCGTTGCACGGCCTGAAAATGGCAGCCCTGGCCATCGGCGGCAGCCTCGTGCTGGCCGGTTGTGCCGGCAATCCACCCAGCGAACAGTTCGCCGTGTCCGAATCAGCGGTCAACAGCGCGGTCAGCGCAGGCGGTACCGAGTTCGCCGCCGTGGAAATGAAGGCCGCCCAGGACAAGCTCAAACAAGCCGAAATCGCCATGCACGACAAGCAATACGACCAGGCCCGGACCCTCGCCGAACAGGCTGAGTGGGACGCTCGCGTGGCCGAGCGCAAGGCCCAGGCGATGAAAGCCAAACAGACGGTGAAGGACTCTCGCCAAGGGGTTCAGGAACTGCGTCAGGAAAGCCAGCGCACCGTCCAGTAACGACGCGCGACGCACTCTTCAATCGACTAAAAGGACGAAGCCATGATTTCCAAAAACATCCATTCCAAACATTTGATGATCCCCGCCCTGCTGGCCGCCAGCATTGCGCTGGCGGCGTGTTCGACGCCACCGAACCCCAGCCTTGAGCAGGCCCGCACCAACTACAGCGCCCTGCAAGCCGACCCGCAAGCGAGCAAAGTCGCGGCCCTGGAAACCAAGGACGCCAGCGATTACCTGGACAAGGCCGACAAGGCCTATCTGGATAAGGAAGACCCGGCCAAGGTCGATCAACTGGCGTACCTGACCAACCAGCGTGTCGAAGTGGCGAAGCAGACTATCGCCCTGCGCACCGCCGAGGCCCAGATGAAAGACGCCTCTGCGCAACGGGCCCAGGCGCGTCTGGATGCGCGTGACCAGCAGATCAAACAACTGCAGGACAGCCTCAACGCCAAACAGACCGATCGCGGCACGCTGGTGACCTTCGGTGACGTGCTGTTTGCCACTGACAAGGCCGAGCTGAAATCCAACGGCATGATGAACATCAACAAACTGGCGCAGTACCTTCAGGAAAATCCGGATCGCAAAGTGATCGTCGAGGGATACACCGACAGCACCGGTACGGCGTCGCACAACCAGTCATTGTCTGAACGTCGCGCCAGCTCGGTGCGCATGGCGCTGGTGAAGATGGGCGTCGATCCGACGCGCATCGTTGCTCAGGGTTACGGCAAGGAGTATCCGGTGGCGGATAACACCAGCGTCTCGGGTCGCGCGCAGAACCGTCGGGTGGAAGTGACGATTTCCAATGACAACCAGCCGGTGATCCCGCGGTCCGCGGTGAGTGCCAACACCCAATAAATCGTCGTTTCACATAAACCTGTAGGAGCGAGCCTGCTCGCGATAGCGGTATATCAATCAACATCAATGTTGAATGTCAGACCGCCATCGCGAGCAGGCTCGCTCCTACACTGGATTGGTTTATGGCTGCAGTTTCTGCGGGGTTTCCTGCCCCATGCACCGCACCGCTTTCTTCTTGTCGTTGATCAGCACGCCAGTCAATCCCTTCTGCTCGGTATCAAACAACACCAACACCCCATCGATGCACTGTGCCACTTGCGCCGCCGGCTCCAGGGAGACCCGGTAGTCTTCCCCCGGCACGGTCTTGAGCATGGTGAACTCGTTGAGCAGCAACGCATCCTCAGGCTTGGCGAAGTGCAGGTAGCCGTACCACCACAGGGCACCGACAGTGCCGAGGATGCTGCAGATACCGGTGATGATCAGCGGGATGGCGTTACGTTCTTCACTCATTGCGGGCTCTCTGGTGGTTCATCTTCTGAATTCTGGGGTGCCGGGTAGTTGGGCACTTCTGCCAGGCGGCGCAGGCCGTTGAAATGCTGCGGGTCTTCAAGGTAGCGCAGCATGACCTTGCGCCAGACAGGGTCGGCGAAGGTCTGCACATGGCCGCCACGGGTCAGTTGCAGGACGCGCGGCGGCGGCGCAGCTTGATACAGACGGATGCCGTTGGAAAGGGGCACGATCGGATCGTCGATGCTGTGGTAGATCAGTTTTGGCACGCCCTTGAGTTGGGCCATGGAGTTGATCGCGCTGTCGCCGTCCGGCACCAGCCAGGACAACGGCACCTGGAACGTCCAGAACAACCAGGAGTTGCTCAGCGCGTACTGGCCGACACTGCGGTAACTGGCGGGAACACCATCGAGCACGAAGGCCTTGAGTTGCTTCTGGTGTTCGGGATGCTGGGCCAGATAGTGAACAGCCATCGAACCACCCAGGCTCTGCCCGAGCAGGATCAGCGGCTTGCCCTTGACCTCAGGCGCTTCGTCGAGCCATTTGAAGGCTGCATCAATGTCCTGATAGATCGCCGGCAGGCTCGGCTTGCCTTCGGACAGGCCGTAACCGCGATAGTCAATCAACAGCACTTGATAGCCCTGCTCCGGCAACCAGTAACTACCCCCCAAGTGCATGGGCAGATTGCCGCCGTTGCCGTGCAGGTGCAGCACCGTGCCTTTGACCTCGACGCCCTTTTTCGCTGGCAGCCACCAAGCGTTCAACTTGAGGCCATCGGCGGTGGTCAGAGTGATTTCGCGGTATTCGAGATGGGCTTTTTCCGGAGTGAACAACTGGCCGGGCTCGGGGTAGAACAGCAGAGAGCTGCAACCGCTCAGGGCCAGGAGGAGGCAGAGCATGCCGAGGATTCTCATCCGATGAAACCTCGCAGGAAATGGGGCTGAAACACGGTACCTGTAGGAGCAAAGCTTGCTCGCGATGGCGGTATATCCGGCAATGCATGCGTTGAATGTAGCGCCGTCATCGCGAGCAAGCTTTGCTCCTACAGGGGACGTGTCGATCACAAAATGTTGGAGTAATCCGCCTCGATCCGGTCCAGGCTCAGGTGGTTGAGGAAGTTGGAGAAGCACATCCACGCCGACAACGCGTTCATGTCGCGGAACTGCTCCGGCAGGTACTTGGGTGGCACCACCATGCCTTCATCCACCAACTGGCGCAGGGTGCGCATGTCCTCCAGCGTCGTCTTGCCGCAGAACAGCAACGGAATCTGCTCCAGCTTGCCCTTGCGCACGGCCAGCTGAATATAGTTGTAAATCATGATGAAGCCCTTGAGGTAGGACAAGTCTTTGGTAAACGGCAGACCTGTCGGCGTCGAGCCGCGGAAAACGCGGCTGGCGTTGCTGTAGCTCTCGGGCATTTCGAAGCCTTGTTCGCGGAAGAATTCGAACACCTGCAGGAAGTCCGCGCCCTCCTCCACCATGTGAATGGCGCGGGTGCGGTTGGTCAGTTTGCGCAGGCGGCTCGGGTAGGACGCGAAGGTGATGATTTCCATCAGGATCGCCAGGCCTTCCTGGGTCACCGTCGACGAGGGCGGGCCCTTGGCCAGGAAGGTGCAGATCGGCTGGTTCAGGCCGTTGAGGGTGGTGCCGACGTGCACCAGGCCTTCGTGGACTTCCAGGGCGCGCACATCGCGCTGGTTGAACATCGCGTCGGTGCGAATCTTGATGTAATCGGCGCCGGCCGCCGCATCGGCGACGATCCCGTCGGACTCGAACACGCGAATGGTTTCTTCGGCCTCGCCGAACACCTTGTTCAAGCGATGCTGCAGCATCTCGACCGCATCCTTGGCAGTCATCGTCTTCGGCTCGTCTTTCAGATCGCCACGACCGTCGATGTTGTTCAGGTACTCGGACAACATCATGCCCAGATCGGACAGCGTCGGGTCGCCGGCATGGAACGCGTCGGAGGCCGCGCCGTACAGTTCCTGGGAAATCAGGCCGAAGTCCTCGGTGCCGCGCGCTTCGAGCATGCGCACCACCATCCGGTATTCCTTGCACATGCGGCGCATGATCTGGCCGACCGGGTTGAACTGGCCGAGCTGGCGGGTGATGTCGCGCTCGATGTTCTGGAACTCCAGCTTCACTTTGCTGGAGTCGAACGACAGCGGTCGGTTGAGGTAGTAGTCACGATCCACCGCCGGCATTTCCTTGCCCTTGGCCTTGAGGAACCCCTTGCGGATGGTGTCGTCCCACTTGACCGCATCAAGGACACGGATCGGCGTCTGCGCCAGCACAATGCGATCGGACAGAATGCGTATCGACTGCTGGTAATCGTCCACCGGTAACTCCTGAAGAAAACGTGATGGTTATTTGGCTTTGGCCTGGTGCTGGTAGCGTACCGCTTCGACGAACACATCGGAATTGGCCGGGTCGTCGAGATAGGCGGACACCTGGTCCATATGGCTGTCGATCAACACGCCATCGCCATCATCGGTATGGAAGCTTTCGCCACTGAGCGTTTTCTGCCCCAAGACCTGTTTGATTTGCTCGAGGTCGAGGTTGTAGACCACCAATTCATGCTTATCGGTGAGTTCGAACCCGGCAATGGTGAAATGCCCGCCGAACTGGGCCGGCACCTTCGCCGACAGATACCAGCGGCTGCCGTGGCGCGACACCGTGAACGGATAGGCTTCGCGCTCCCCGGGCCTGGCCCTGAAGTAGCTGACAGCCTGATAGCGGTTGTCGCCGACGCGGGTCAGTTCCAGGTTGACCGGCTCGCCCCAGGCGTTGGTGCTGGTCCATTTGCCGAGCAGCCCCTTGGGCGCAGGCTCACTCGTGGGCAGCGGCTCCTTGAAGGTCACCAGGCAGCCACTGAGCAGCAGGAACGACAAGGCGATCGCTACGACACGCCAGGCTTTCATTCAACACTCCCTTTTGAACACAACGCCAACCTCTGTAGGAGCGAGCCTGCTCGCGATGGCGGTGTGTCAGACAACAAATATTTGTATGTCAGACCATCGCGAGCAGGCTCGCTCCTACAGGGATTAAACCGAAGCCAGCACCAAATGCATATAACGCGTCAGTATGCCGAGCATTTCCTCTTCGGCGGCCGGCTCGGCGTCGTTGAGCAGGCCCTGATACTCCATCCGTCCGATTATAGCCGTCAACACTTTGGCATCTTGCTGCGGCTCGCGCGAACCCAATACCTCGAACAGCTGGCAGGAGCCCTGCAGCAGGATTTGCTGGTGGGAACGCACCAACTGGGCCAGGCGCGGATTGAGCAGCGCTTCCTGGCGGAAGGCCTGCTCGGCCATCAAATGCTCGCGACGGGTCACCAGTTGCCGGTGAACGTAATCGGTCATCAGCCGCGCCAGCTGGTCCGCTAGGTGTTTGCGCGCCTGGGGGCTGCCATCGCCACTGGCGATCATTTCGCGCAGCAGGCCCTGGTTGTTGTCCCACAGCTTGGCCATGTACGCCGCACTGCGCTCCACGTACTGGGCGAAGGTATCGGTCAGCAGGTCGTCGATGTCCTTGAAGTAGTAAGTAGTCGCCGACAGCGGCACATTGGCCTCGGCGGCCACGGCCCGGTGACGCACCGCACGCACGCCATCGCGCACGACGATACGCATCGCCGCATCGAGAATCTCCTGCCGTCGCTGTTCGCTGCCCTGACGGCTGGCCTTGCGACCCTGGTACTGAACACTCTCAGCGACCGCAGTGGCGATACCCGCTGCACCTTCTTGAGCCCTTGCATGGATCACGACGGGAATTCCTCTCTCTACTTCAAAAGTAACTATTTGATACGTTTGTACCAGACAGGCAATAAAAAACCGCCTGTACGAGGCGGTTTTTTTATTGAACCCGTTACGCTTGCGGACGCATGTGCGGGAACAGGATCACGTCGCGGATCGACGGTGAGTTGGTCAGCAACATCACCAGACGGTCGATGCCGATGCCTTCACCCGCCGTTGGCGGCATGCCGTACTCCAGCGCGCGAACGAAGTCGGCGTCGTAGTGCATGGCTTCATCGTCGCCGGCGTCCTTGTCGGCCACCTGCGCCATGAAACGCTCGGCCTGGTCTTCCGCGTCGTTCAACTCGGAGTAGGCGTTGGCGATTTCACGACCACCGATGAACAGCTCGAAGCGGTCAGTGACGTTCGGGTTGTCATCGTTACGACGGGCCAGCGGCGACACTTCGAACGGGTATTGGGTAATGAAGTGCGGCTGTTCCAGCTTGTGCTCGACCAGCTCTTCGAAAATCATCACCTGCAGCTTGCCCAGGCCTTCGAAGCCCAGCACCTTGGCACCGGCTTTCTTGGCGATGTCACGGGCCTTGTCGATGTCGTTCAGGTCGTCAGCGGTCAGTTCCGGGTTGTACTTGAGGATCGAGTCGAACACCGACAGACGCGCGAACGGTTCGCCGAAGTGGAACACCTTGTCGCCGTACGGCACGTCGGTGCTGCCCAGAACCAGCTGCGCCAGCTCACGGAACAGTTCTTCGGTCAGGTCCATGTTGTCTTCGTAGTCGGCGTAAGCCTGGTAGAACTCCAACATGGTGAATTCAGGGTTGTGACGGGTCGAAACGCCTTCGTTACGGAAGTTGCGGTTGATCTCGAACACTTTCTCGAAACCGCCAACCACCAGACGCTTGAGGTACAGCTCCGGTGCGATACGCAGGAACATTTCCATGTCCAGCGCGTTGTGGTGGGTTTCGAACGGCTTGGCTGCCGCACCGCCCGGGATGGTTTGCAGCATCGGCGTTTCCACTTCCAGGAAGTCACGCTTCATCAGGAAGCTGCGGATGTGGGCGATGACTTGCGAACGCACGCGGAAGGTCTGGCGCACGTCTTCGTTGACGATCAGGTCAACGTAACGCTGGCGATAGCGCTGTTCGGTGTCGGTCAGGCCGTGGTGCTTGTCCGGCAGCGGACGCAGGGACTTGGTCAGCAGGCGCACGTGGGTCATTTCAACGTACAGGTCGCCCTTGCCGGAACGGGCCAGGGTGCCTTCGGCGGCGATGATGTCGCCCATGTCCCAGGTTTTCACCGCTGCCAGGGTTTCTTCGGACAGGGTCTTGCGGTTGACATAGACCTGGATGCGACCGGTCATGTCCTGGATCACCATGAACGAGCCACGGTTGAGCATGATGCGACCGGCAACCTTGACCGGGATTGCAGCCTCTGCCAGCTCTTCCTTGGTCTTGTCCGCGTACTGTTTCTGCAAGGCATCGCAGTAGTTTTCACGGCGGAAGTCATTCGGGAAGGCGTTGCCCTTGGCGCGCTCGGCAGCAAGCTTTTCCTTGCGCAGGGCGATCAGGGAGTTTTCTTCCTGTTGCAGGGCTTGCGGGTCGAGTTCTAGGTCGCTCATGTCTTTAAAGATTCCATCACGGGTTCGTTGCCCCCGGCCTGCGGCCGGGGATCGCCAGCAGGCTGGCTCCTACAGGGATCGCGGTGTTTCGGGCGATCCGGTGTCACAAGTTTTTTACAGCCCGGACTTCAGGCTGGCTTCCAGGTATTCGTCGATATCGCCGTCGAGCACCTTGTCGCAATCGCTGCGTTCGATGTTGGTGCGCAGATCCTTGATCCGCGAAGCATCGAGCACGTACGAACGGATCTGGTGACCCCAGCCGATATCCGACTTGGTGTCTTCCAGCGCCTGGGAAGCGGCGTTGCGCTTCTGCATTTCCTGCTCGTACAACTTGGCCCGCAGCATTTTCATGGCGGTGTCCTTGTTGGCGTGCTGGGAACGTTCGTTCTGGCAGCTGACCACGGTGTTGGTCGGTACGTGGGTGATACGTACGGCCGAGTCGGTGGTGTTTACGTGCTGACCACCGGCACCGGAAGAACGATAGGTGTCGATCCGCAGGTCTGCCGGGTTGATTTCAATTTCCACCTTGTCATCGATCTCTGGCGAGACGAAAACAGCGGAGAACGAGGTGTGGCGACGGTTGCCGGAGTCGAACGGGCTCTTGCGCACCAGACGGTGCACGCCGATCTCGGTGCGCAGCCAGCCAAAGGCGTACTCGCCCTTGATGTGCACGGTGGCGCCCTTGATCCCGGCGACTTCACCGGCCGACAGCTCCATGATGGTCGCGTCGAAACCGCGCTTGTCGGCCCAGCGCAGGTACATGCGCAGCAGAATGTTGGCCCAGTCCTGGGCCTCGGTGCCACCGGAACCGGCCTGGATGTCCAGGTAGGCGTTGTTCGGGTCCATTTCGTGGCTGAACATGCGGCGGAATTCCAGCTTGGCCAGCGACTCTTCGAGACGGGCCAGCTCGGCGATCACATCATCGACCGCACCTTCATCGTTTTCTTCGACAGCCATGTCCAGCAGGTCGCGGCAATCGGCCAGGCCACTGGACAGCTCGTCCAGGGTCTCGACGATCTGCGCCAGCGCAGCGCGCTCGCGGCCCAGCTCCTGGGCGTATTCAGGCTTGTTCCAGACACTCGGATCTTCAAGCTCGCGATTGACCTCAGTCAGACGCTCATGCTTTTGATCGTAGTCAAAGATACCCCCGAATGGTTTCGGAGCGCTCGGACAGGTCCTTGATGGTGTTCAGGATCGGGTTGATTTCCATGGCGGGCAGCACTCGTAGGCGAACTTTTGAAAGCCGGCGAGTATAACGTAAACAGGCTGGGACGGCAGCCCGCCTGGCGGTCATGTGTCGAAATCTCGCCTTCTGCGCATCCTGATGCACCCCTCGCGGACTGAAAACCCGAAACTAAGTCCTACAGAATTTTCTTCTTTTTTAATACCTGAACTATTTCTCGACACTTACTCACAAAGTGTTGAGCAGCTTGTTAACGCTGTAGGAAATTACCTCAATAAAACCGGAGCAATCCTACTTAATTAGGAGTTGCGCTGTATTTCTTACCCCCTTACAAATACACAGCAACCCCATTATCGAAGCGATCTTATCAGCGCTAGCAAAAGGCCGAACATGAAAAACAACTATTACATGGCAGCCGCACTGACACTCATGATCATCGGCGAAATATTAACCATCTACAGCGAGGTATATGCATCAAAACTTACGGGACGTCCAACCGAAACGCCATTGATATTCCTGAAGCCCATAATACTTATCTGCATTGCAGGCATATGCCTGATTTTCGCTTACTGGCTGGGTTATCAGGCCACCGGAAACATCTGGATCGTTACAGTGGCATCCCTGACACTCCTGCTTATTCTTGAGCCCATCGTGATATATGCCATGTTGAAGGAAGTACCGGAAAGAGGCGCCCTGATTGGTTTTATTTTGGGCGCCGTCGGACTAATAGCAACCGTTGCACTCTGAAAAACCCAAAGGACAAAACATGTCGAACGATAAACAGATAATAAGCTGTACGGTGTGCGGATATGAGTACGACCCAATGGCCGGTGATCCCGAAAACGGAATACCACCGGGTACGCTCTGGGAAGATATTCCTGATGATTGGTTGTGTCCGGATTGCCAAATGCCCAAATCAGACTTTGAGCTTGTACCGCAAGCGGCACACCAGTAGGCCTTGGATAATCGTCAAAAGCTGACAAATCATTCTCTGTCCACTGAGAATAATTTGTCAGCTCTCTCTAACTAGTCATCGATGATTGCAAGGTCTGGGTTCAGTCAATACTGCTCAGCCAATCCCCACCTGATTACGCCCATTGTTCTTCGCCAGATACAGCCCCTTGTCCGCCGCCGAGATCAGTTCCCGGCAATTGCTGCCGGCTGTCGGGGTGGTGGTTGCCAGGCCGATGCTGATGGTCAGGCTCGAGCCTTCGTTCGGGGAAATGTGCGGGATTTTCAGGGCTTCGACGGTCATGCGCAGTTTTTCCGCCACCAGCCGCGCACCGCCCTGGGAGGTATTGGGCAATACCAGGGCAAATTCCTCGCCGCCGTAACGGGCCGGCAGGTCGGATGGCCGGGCGCTGGCGTCGCGGATCGCCGCGGCGACCTTGCGCAGGGCTTCGTCGCCCTCCAGGTGGCCGAAGGTGTCGTTGTAGGTCTTGAAGTAATCCACGTCGATCATCAGCAGCGACAGTTGACTCTGTTCGCGCAGCGAGCGCCGCCACTCCAGTTCCATGTATTCGTCGAAGTGCCGGCGGTTCGACAGCCCGGTCAGGCCGTCGGAGTTCATCAGGCGTTGCAGCACCAGGTTGGTATCGAGCAATTGCTGCTGGCTGACCCGCAGCGCGCGGTAGGCCGCATCACGCTGCAACAGGGTCAAGTAGGAGCGCGAGTGGTAGCGGATGCGCGCCACCAATTCGATGTTGTCCGGCAGCTTGACCAGATAATCGTTGGCCCCGGCCGCGAACGCCGCGCTCTTGATCAGTGGGTCTTCCTTGGTCGACAGCACAATGATCGGTATGTCCTTGGTCGCCGGGTGATTGCGGTATTCGCGCACCAGGCTCAGCCCGTCCAGGCCAGGCATGACCAGATCCTGCAGAATCACCGTCGGCTTGATCCGCACCGCATGGGCGATGGCCTGGTGCGGGTCGGCGCAGAAGTGGAAATCGATGTTTTCTTCGTTCGACAACCCGCGCCGAACGGCCTCGCCGATCATCGCCTGATCGTCCACCAACAACACCATGGCGGCATTTTCGTCAGTCTTGAAGTCGTCGAGCTGTAATTCATTCATGTGCGTTCACCTGAAAACTGCATAAGCCAGGATTGCTGCTAATAGTAGTCACTTTGGGAAGATCTCCAGCAATCGTGGCGCTATCTTCTCCAGCGGACGGATTTCCGATGCGGCATCGATGGCCGCGGCCGCCTTGGGCATGCCATACACCGCGCTGCTGCCCTGGTCCTGTGCGATGGTCAGGTAACCTTGCTGGCGCAGGAGTTTAAGCCCCTGTGCGCCATCACGTCCCATGCCGGTCAGCAAAACGCCGACCGCATCACCGTTCCAGTAACTGGCCACGCTCTCGAAGAACACGTCGATCGAAGGCCGGTAGATTTCATTGACCGGCTCGGCGGTGTAGGCCAGCGTGCCGTTCTTCAATAATCGAATATGGTGATTGGTGCCCGCCAGCAGCACAGTGCCGCTTTGCGGTGGCTCGCCCTCCCGGGCCAGCCGCACGTTCAGGCCGCTGGCGCTGGCCAGCCATTCGGCCATGCCGGCGGCAAACACCTGGTCGACATGCTGCACCAGCACGATGGCGGGGGAAAAATCCCGTGGCAGCGCCTTGAGCAGGACTTCCAGCGCCGCCGGCCCACCGGCGGACGAGCCGATGGCGATCAAGCTCTGACGCGAGGCGGAACTGCGCAAGGGAGCAGGGTCGCGTCGTTCACGATGGCTCTTGTCGCCGATCAGCCAGCCGATATTCATGATTTTGCGCAGCAACGGCGCCGCCGCATCCTGGGCGTTGCCGGCGCCGAGGGCCGGAGTATCGACCACGTCCAGTGCTCCGTGGCCCATGGCTTCGAACACCCGGTGCACGTTCTGCTGGCGATCCACCGTGACAATGACGATGGCGCAGGGCGTTTCGGCCATGATCCGCCGGGTGGCTTCCACCCCGTCCATGACCGGCATGATCAAGTCCATCAGAATCAGGTCAGGTGTCTGCTCGGCACATTTTTGCACCGCTTCGCGGCCATTGCCGGCCACCCAGATCACCTGGTGCGCGGGCTCGAAGGCCAGCGCCCGGCGCAAGGCCTCCACGGCCATGGGCATATCGTTGACGATTGCGATTTTCACGCCCGCGCTCCTCCTATGAGCTCATCGACTGCATCGAGCAAGGCGTCATCATGAAAACTGGCCTTGGCTAGATAATAGTCGGCCCCGGCATCCAGTCCACGGCGGCGATCCTCCTCGCGATCCTTGTAGGACACCACCATCACCGGCAGCGATTGCAGGCGGTTGTCCCGGCGCAGCAACGTCACCAGTTCGATGCCATCCATGCGCGGCATGTCGATGTCGGTGATCAACAGATCGAACGCTTCCGAGCGCAGGGCATTCCAGCCATCCATGCCGTCGACCGCCACCGCCACGTCGTAGCCGCGATTGAGCAGCAGCTTGCGTTGCAGTTCGCGCACGGTCAGGGAATCGTCCACCACCAGGATGCGTTTGCGAGCCGCCTGGGCGGCCTGATTGCCCTGGCGGGCGATGCGTTCCAGGCGCCCGGTATTGAGCAACTTGTCCACCGAACGCAGCATGTCTTCGACGTCGACGATCAACACCACCGAACCGTCGTCGAGCAAGGCCCCGGCGGAAATGTCCTGCACCTTGCCCAGACGCTCATCCAGCGGCAGCACCACCAGGGTTCGCTCGCCGATAAAACGTTCGACCGCAATGCCATAAGCCGTATCGCGCTCGCGGATGACCACCACTTTCAAAGTCTGCTGATTGCCCTGGCTCGCCGGACGCTGCAGCAACTGAGTGGCCGCGACCAAGCCGACATGCCGTCCTTCATGCCAGAAGTGCTGACGGCCCTCGACCTGCACGATGTCCGTGGCCTCCAGATCACACATGCGTTCGATGTGGGCCAGCGGGAAGGCATAGGCTTCGTCACCCACCTCCACCACCAGGCTGCGCACCACCGACAGGGTCAGCGGCACTTCAAGATGGAAACGACTGCCCTGACCCGCCGTCTGCTCCAGCTCCACCGCACCGCGCAGCTGACGCACCATGTGTTGCACCGCATCGAGGCCGACGCCGCGCCCGGACACTTCCGTGACGGTGTCGCGCAGGCTGAATCCGGGCAGGAACAGGAACGTCAGCAGTTCCTCTTCGCTCAGTTGCGCGGCCGTTTCCGGCGGCGACAATTGGCGTTCGACGATGCTGCGGCGGACCTTCTCCAGGTCGACGCCATGGCCATCGTCACTCAGTTCCAGCACCAGCAATCCGGCCTGATGGGAGGCGCGCAGACGAATCACCCCCTCCTCCGGTTTGCCGACCAGCAGTCGTTGCTCGGGGGTTTCGATACCGTGATCCACCGCATTGCGCAGCAGGTGGGTCAGCGGCGCTTCAAGCTTTTCCAGTACATCGCGATCGACCTGGGTTTTTTCGCCCTCGATCTCCAGTCGCACCTGCTTGCCCAGGCTGCGCCCCAAATCACGGACCATCCGCACCTGGCCGGTCAACACATCGGCGAACGGGCGCATGCGGCACGCCAGGGCGGTGTCGTACAGCACCTGCGCGCGCTGGCTGGCTTGCCAGGCGAACTCATCGAGTTCGGCGTTTTTCTCCGCCAGCAATTGCTGGGATTCGGCCAGCAACCGCCGTGCATCCTCGAGGGCTTCCTGGGCTTCGAGGCTCAGGGCATGGTCCTTGAGATAGCCATTGAGATTTTCCAGCGCCCGCAGGCTGTTGCTCTGCATGCGCTTGAGGCGCTGCATGGTGGCCAGGTGCGGCTTGAGTCGAAGGGTTTCCACCAGGGATTTGCTCGACAGGTCGAGCAGGCTGTTCAGGCGTTCGGCGGTGACCCGCAACACACGCTCGCCGGTTTCCGTGGTGCGTCTGTTTTTTTTGGGGGTGGCGACGGACTCCACCGATTGTGCTTCATCGGCCGGCGCCATTTCCGAAACCAGCGGCGCCTCGACTTTGGGCGCTTCAAGCTGCAACTCGGCCATCATCGGCGCGGCGGCAGGCAGGACCGGAATCGCCGCAGCTGCCGGGTCCAGCAAGCGCGCCATCAAGGTGACATAGGCTTCGATGTCCTCAGGCTGCGGCGCATTGGCCGGCGTGGCAATGCGCATCAGCAGGTCAGTGCCCTGCAGCAAGGCATCGATGTGTTCAGGACGCAGGTACAGCCGCGCCTCTTGGGCGCTGACCAGGCAATCTTCCATGACATGCGCCACGCTGACGCCGGCATCGATACCGACAATCCGCGCCGCGCCCTTGAGCGAGTGCGCTGCACGCATGCAGGATTCGAGTTGATCGGCCTGGGTCGGGTCGCGCTCCAGCGCCAAAAGGCCCGCGCTCAGCACCTGGGTCTGGGCTTCGGCTTCCAGGCTGAACAGTTCCAGCAAAGAGGCGTCGCGCATTTGCTCGGGGGTCATGTGAGGCTCCGGGTCACGGCGGATAACAACTGCTCTTCATCCAGCCAGCGCAGGCTGCGACCTTTGAATTGCAAGACGCCACGGGTGTATTTCGCATTGGCCTGGCTACCCGAGCGTGATGCCGCTTCGAGGACGCGCTCGTCGATGGCGTGAATACCGTCCACCTCATCCACCGGCACCACCACCGGCCCGCCGTGGGCCGCGATGATCAACATGCGCGGCATGACCCGCGCGCCAGAGGCCACGCTGGCGACACTCTCCAGCCCCAGCAATTCGCCCAGAGAAAGGCAAGCCACCAACGCGCCACGAACGTTGGCCACCCCGAGCAAGGCGCGGGAGCGCTGATGCGGCAGCGAATGAATGGCTTGTTGCGGCGCCACCTCCACCAGGCTGCGCGTCGCCAGGCCCAGCCATTCTTCGCCGAGGCGGAACATCAGCAGCGAGCGGGTTTTCACCTCGTCTTCGAGGGTATGCGCGACCTGGGCGCGATCATCCTGCTGCAACGCGTAGCGATCCAGCAGGCGCGTCGCGGCGGCCGAGTACACCGCGCAATTGCGGCAATGGATGTGTTCGATCAGCAGCGGGCAGGACTTGTCGCCATGGATACCGATACGGTTCCAGCAATCGTCGATGGCCTGGGCATCTTCATGGGTGACGCTAAAGGTGTCGGAGGCAATCATCGTTTACGCTCACTGTCGGCGCGCTCGCTGCGGGCGGCGCGGTCCTGCAATCGTCTGGCACCGACGCTATCGCCCTGGGCTTGCAGCAGGGCTGCCAGATGCATCAACGCGTCGGGATGTTGCGGTTCAAGGTACAAGGCCTTGCGATAAAAACCCTGGGCCTGCAGCACATCACCGCCCACATCACTGAGCAACCCCAGCCAGTAGAACACCTGCGCCACGGGCTCGTGTTCGCGCAGGTAGCGCTCGCACGCGGCACGGGCTTCGGCGCTTTTGCCTTCGTTGGCCAACCCGGCAATGTTCGCCAGCAATACCGCGCTATCGGCGCCGCCAGGCTTTTCTGTAGACACGGGCCGCGCAACGCTGGCGAACGGACGCCGGGCAACCGGTGGCGGCGCGACAGGACGCGCCGGTTGCCGCACGGGCACAGGCGTCGGCAATGGCGCGGGATTGATGGTCGGCAACGGCTCAGGCTCCGCAGCATTCTGGCGACTGAAGGCGAAGGACTGCGGGATACCGATCGAACGCATGCCCAGGCGCCCCAGCAGACTGCCTTCGGCGGGGCCGATGAACAGCACGCCATCGACATGGGTCAAGCGCTTGAGCACTTCGAACACCTGCTTTTGCGTCGCCAGATCGAAATAGATCAGCAGATTGCGGCAGAACACGAAGTCATAGGGCGGCTCGTTGGCGAGCAAGCCCGGATCAAGGACATTGCCGACCTGCAGGCGGACCTGATCCAGCACGCGATTGCTCAGGTGATAACCGTCGTTTTCAGCGGTGAAATAACGGTCGCGATAGGCGATGTCTTCGCCGCGAAAGGAATTCTTGCCATACAGCGCACGCCGGGCCTTTTCCACCGACAGCGGGCTGACATCCATGCCCTCGACCTTGAACTGGTGCGGCTTGAACCCGGCATCCAGCAGCGCCATGGCGATCGAGTACGGCTCTTCGCCGGTGGAGCATGGCAGGCTGAGAATCCGCAGGGCGCGCAGGTGGTTGATCTCGGCCAGGCGCCGGGTCGCCAGTTTCGCCAGGGTGGCGAAGGATTCCGGATAGCGGAAAAACCAGGTCTCCGGAACGATCACCGCTTCGATCAACGCCTGCTGCTCATCACTGGAGCCCTGCAGGGTGCGCCAGTATTCATCGGCCGTCTGCGCATTGGACAAGAGGCTGCGTTGGCGCACCGCACGCTCGATGATCGCCGGACCCACCGAGGTCACATCGAGGCCGATGCGTTCCTTGAGGAAATCGAAAAAACGCTGATCGCTGCTCATGACGGGTCCTCAAGCAACGCTAGGTCCAGCGGTGGCGTCGGAAACAACAGCGCGCGAACTCGCTCATCCAGCAGATCGGCGACCCGCACCCATTGCAGCAGCCCCTGCTGATCCTTGCGCACCGGCCCAAGATAAGGGGCCTGTGGATTGTCCAGGCCATAGGGCTGGAAATCAGCGGGGTCGCAACGCACGGTGCCGGTGGCCTGTTCCAGGATCAGCCCGAGCAGTTGCGCCGGCAGGTTCTCATCCGCCTGGTAGTGCACCAGCACCAGCCGCGTGCTGGTGCGCAGTTGGGCAGGCGTACCAAAGGTCAACGCACTGAGGTCGATCACCGGCACCACCGCGCCGCGCCAGGCGAACACCCCGGCCACCCATTGAGGCGCGTGGGCAATCGGCTTCAAGGGTAGCCGTGGCAGCACTTCCGCCACCTCGGTCGCGCGCAGGGCGTAGCGCTCGCTGCCGATGTGAAACACCAGAAACAGCACCTGCAACGGCTGTTTCACGGCGGTGCGCTTGGCGGTGAGCTCGCTCATCAGACTTTGAATCGCGAAACGCCGCTGCGCAGCCCGACGGCCACCTGGCTCAGCTCATCGATGGCAAAACTGGCTTGGCGCAGGGAATCGACGGTCTGGCTGCTGGCATCACCCAACTGCACCAGCGCGTGGTTGATCTGCTCGGCGCCGGTGGCCTGGGCCTGCATGCCTTCGTTGACCATCAACACGCGAGGCGCCAGAGCCTGCACCTGATGGATGATCTGCGACAGCTGTTCGCCGACCTGCTGCACCTCGGCCATGCCGCGGCGCACTTCCTCGGAAAACTTGTCCATGCCCATCACCCCGGCCGACACCGCCGACTGGATCTCGCGCACCATCTGCTCGATGTCGTAGGTGGCGACGGCGGTCTGGTCCGCCAGACGGCGCACTTCGGTGGCGACCACGGCAAAACCGCGACCGTACTCACCGGCCTTTTCGGCCTCGATGGCGGCATTGAGCGAGAGCAGGTTGGTCTGGTCGGCGACCTTGACGATGGTCACCACCACCTGATTGATGTTGCCGGCCTTCTCGTTGAGGATCGCCAGCTTGGCGTTGACCAGATCGGCCGCGCCCATCACCGAGTGCATGGTTTCCTCCATGCGGGCCAGGCCTTGTTGCCCGGAACCGGCGGCCACCGACGCCTGGTCGGCAGCGGTGGAGACTTCGGTCATGGTGCGCACCAGGTCCCGCGAGGTGGCGGCAATTTCCCGGGAGGTCGCGCCGATCTCGGTGGTGGTAGCCGCCGTTTCAGTGGCGGTGGCCTGTTGTTGCTTGGAGGTCGCGGCAATCTCGGTCACCGAGGTGGTGACCTGTACCGACGAGCGCTGGGCCTGGGACACCAGGGAAGTCAGCTCGGTCATCATGTCGTTGAAGCCGGTTTCCACGGCGCCGAATTCGTCCTTGCGGTCCAGGTTCAGGCGACGGCTGAGATCGCCTGTGCGCATCACTTCGAGGATCTGCACGATACGGTTCATCGGCGCCATGATCGCGCGCATCAACAGCAGGCCGCAGAGACCGGCCGCCAGCACGGCGATCAGCAGGGAAATGCCCATGATGACCTTGGCGGTCAGCACCGAGTCGTCGATGGCGGCGATATCCCGGTCGGCCACGGCTTTGTTGTGGCGCAGGATGTCGCTGAGCTTGACCCGGCCATTGGTCCAGGCCGGCGTCAGTTCGTCGTTGAACAGCTTGATGGCATCGGCGTCGAGGTTGCGCTTGTGCAGGTCGATCACCGCCGCGAGGATCCGGTGATAGTCCTCATGGGACTTCACGAACGCGGCGTACTCGGACCGGTCTTGATCGTCGGTGATGGTTTCGCGATAGAGGTCCATCTGCTCTTGCAGGCGAGCCGCGTAGGTACTGAAATCCGTCGCATCCTGGGCATTGAAGCCCTGCCCTTCTTCAAGGCCGAGCATGGCTTGTATGCGCAGATAGCTGTCGGACCAGGCACCGCGAATCATCGAGCTGTAGTACAACCCTGGCAGCGCATCATCACGCACGCTGGCTTCACTGCTTTCAACCTTCAACAGCCGCGAATACGAGACGACCACCATCAACAGCATGATGGCGATGATGACTGCAAAACTCGCCAAAATGCGTTGGCGCAACGTCCAGTTCTTCACAGGCTGTCCTCGGGTTGTTTCCAAATGTGGGGGAGTATAGCCGAGGGCGGTGTTCCATTTATAAGACAGTTGCGCGCCACTGCTCATCCCGCCCGCGTATGGCAGGGATTGGCTTTGGAGGGGGACTGTCGGCTATCGCGGGGGATTTGTGCCAGTGGTGATTTGGCAGAAAGGGGCGGCGGATTGGTCATTGAGAGATGAGGTGTGGTTGAGTACGCCATCGCGGGCAAGCCTTGCTCCTACAGGATCGCGTCGTTCACAAAATTTCTGCCAACCAGAATCCTGTAGGAGCAAGGCTTGCCCGCGATGGCGGCCTGGAGACCTACGCGGAAGCCAAACGCACCTGCTTCTCCAGCTCGGCCTTCAACCCAGGTTCCAGCTTGAGCTGGCGCGCCAGCTCATCGAGGTAGGACTTCTCCATGAAACTCTCCTCGTCCACCAGCATGACGCTGGCGATGTACATCTCCGCCGCCATTTCCGGGGTGCGGGCGGCGCGGGCAACGTCGCTCGGGTCCAAGGGCTTGTTGAGCTCGGCGTGCAGCCAGTGCCGTAGCTCCTGATCGTTGTCGAGTTTGACGAATTCGCCTTCGATCAGCTCGCGCTCACGCTCGTCGATGTGACCGTCCGCCTTGGCTGCCGCCACCAGGGCCTTGAGAATCGCCTGGCTGTGTTGCTCCACTTGTGCGGCGGGCAGGCGATCGAGAGTCTGCGGTTCATTTTTCGGCGCCGCGCCCTGCTGGGCCTGCCAATTGCCATAGGCCTTGTAGGCCAGGACGCCCAACGCGGCGAGACCGCCATAAACCGCGACTTTGCCGCCTACCTTGCGCGCCTTCTTGCTGCCCAGCAGCAGCCCCATCGCGCCAGCCGCCAAAGCGCCACCGCCCGCCCCTGACAACAGGCTGCCGAGACCGCCGGCACTCTTGTTCTGTGTGCCACCGGCCTTGTTCTGCAAAAGCTCCTGACCCGATTTCAACAGTTGATCAAGCAATCCACGGGTGTTCATTTGCGCCTCCGTAACAGGATTTATCCGGCTAATAAGGCCCCCAGCCTAGTTCGAAAGTGCCCGACGCCCGCCCGCGAGAGTGCTTCCAGATGTTGCTCCGCTGCCCCTTCACTTGCAGCTAGAAGCTCACGGCTTGCAGCTGCTTTCGGAAAATTCGATATACACTCGACCGAATCGATAAAAACAGCCCACCGGGTACCCATCCCATGATGACCTTGCGTCAGATCCGCCATTTCATCGCCGTGGCCGAGACCGGCTCGATCTCCGCCGCCGCGCAAACCGCGTTCATTTCCCAGTCCACCCTGACCCTGGCGATCCAGCAACTGGAAGAGGAAATTGGCGTCAGCCTGTTCAGCCGCCACGCCAAGGGCATGACCCTGACCCACCAGGGCCATCAGTTCCTGCGCCAGGCACACCTGATTCTCGCCACCGTCGATAACGCCAAGCGCAGCCTGCAACAGAGCACCGACCAGGTGGCCGGGCAATTGATCGTCGGGGTAACCAGTCTGGTAGCCGGTTACTACCTGGCGGATTTGCTCACCCGCTTCCAGCGCGCCTACCCCAACGTGGAAATCCGCGTGATGGAGGACGAACGCCCGTACATCGAGCATTTGCTGGTCAGCGGCGAGATCGATGTCGGCGTGCTGATCCTTTCCAACCTCGAAGACCGCCACGCTTTGCAGACCGAAGTGCTGACCCACTCGCCCCACCGACTATGGCTGCCAGCCCAGCACCCGCTGCTGGAACACGACAGCATCAACCTCGCCGACGTCGCCCGCGAGCCCTTGATTCAGTTGAACGTCGATGAAATGGACCGCAACGCCCAGCGCATGTGGACGGCAGCGTCCCTGCAGCCACGCATCACCTTGCGCACCGCCTCGACCGAAGCGGTGCGAAGCCTGGTGGCCGCCGGGCTGGGCGTGTCGATTCAGCCAGACATGACCTACCGCCCGTGGTCGCTGGAGGGCGACATCATCGAAGCGCGGCCGATCGCCGACCTCAGCCAGACCCTCGACGTCGGCCTGGCCTGGCGTCGCGGCACCGCACGCCCGGCGCTGGTGGACCCATTCCTGACCGTCGCCCGCGAGCAACCCCACGGCGGACGCAAGCCATCTATTTAATCGAACGCCACCTTCAGTATTTAGAATTTGTCGACCTCGGGTCCGCGCACTAGTCTTGATCCATCTATATAAGACGGCCGGCCCCCAGTCACAGGGAGCAGCATGGCCTTACAAGAAAAGAGAACCCGAAAAATGGCTGGCGCGCAGACCCCGTTGTTCACCGCGTTGTTGATCGATGGCGAATTGGTCGCGGGCCAGGGTTTTGTCGAACCGATCCTCAACCCCGCCACCGGGGAAGTGCTGACGCAAATCGCCGAAGCCAGCACCGAACAAGTCGAAGCCGCCATCCTTGCCGCCCACCGCGCCTTCGCCGGCTGGTCGCGGACCACGCCGCAGCAACGCTCGAACCTGTTGCTCGACATCGCCAACGCCATCGAAAAAAACGCCGACCTGCTCGCCCGCCTCGAAGCCCTCAATTGCGGCAAGCCACTGCACCTGGCCCGTCAGGATGACCTGACGGCCACGGTCGATGTATTCCGCTTCTTCGCCGGTGCCGTGCGTTGCCAGACCGGCCAGCTCAGCGGCGAATACCTGCCGGGCTATACCAGCATGGTGCGCCGCGATCCGATTGGCGTGGTGGCGTCGATTGCGCCGTGGAACTACCCAATCATGATGGCCGCGTGGAAAATCGCCCCGGCCCTGGCCGCCGGCAATACGCTGGTATTCAAACCCTCCGAACATACCCCGCTATCGATCCTCGCGCTCGCACCGGCACTGGCCGAGATCCTGCCACCCGGTGTGATCAACATTGTGTGTGGTGGTGGCGAAGGCGTCGGCAGCCATCTGGTCAGCCACCCCAAGGTGCGCATGGTGTCGCTGACCGGCGACATCGTCACCGGCCAGAAAATCCTTCAGGCCGCGTCGAAAACCCTCAAGCGCACGCACCTTGAACTCGGCGGCAAGGCCCCGGTGATCGTCTGCAACGATGCCGACATCCAGGCCGTGGTCGAAGGCGTGCGCACCTACGGTTACTACAACGCCGGCCAGGATTGCACCGCCGCGTGCCGGGTCTACGCACAGGCCGGAATTCACGACCGTCTGGTGGCGGAACTCGGTGCGGCAGTGAGCAGCCTGCGCTTTGCCGGCAAGCGCGACGCCGACAACGAAATCGGCCCATTGATCAGCACCCGCCAGCGCGACCGCGTGGCCAGCTTCGTCGAACGCGCCCTCGGCCAGCCACACATCGAACGAGTGACCGGTGCGGCTGTGCATTCAGGCGCCGGTTTCTACTACCAGCCGACCTTGCTGGCCGGCTGCAAACAGAGCGACGAAATCGTCCAGCGCGAGGTGTTCGGCCCGGTGGTCACCGTGACCCGCTTCGATCAACTGGAGCATGCGGTGGACTGGGCCAACGACTCGGAATACGGCCTGGCGTCCTCGGTCTGGACGCAGAACCTGGACAAGGCGATGCAGGTCGCCGCGCGCCTGCAGTACGGCTGCACCTGGATCAACAGCCATTTCATGCTGGTCAGCGAAATGCCTCACGGCGGCCTCAAGCGCTCGGGCTACGGCAAGGACCTGTCCAGCGATTCACTGCAGGACTACAGCGTGGTGCGGCACATCATGGCGCGCCACGGGCAACATCTCTGACTACGCTAATAACAAGCCGCCAACGGCATGCTTCACCACGTTCAAAACTGCCCCGACCATAATTTAAAGAAGAGGGAATTCCCATGTTCGTGCACAAGACCGCACTGCTCAGTGCAATCACCACCGCGCTGCTGGCCAGTGCCTGTGTCCAGGCCGCCGAGCCGCTGAAGGCTGTCGGCGCCGGCGAAGGCCAGTTGGATATTGTGGCGTGGCCCGGCTACATCGAACGTGGCGAAAGCGACAAGGCTTACGACTGGGTCACCGGTTTCGAGAAGGAAACCGGCTGCAAGGTCAACGTGAAAACCGCCGCCACCTCCGATGAGATGGTCAGCCTGATGGCCAAGGGCGGTTACGACCTGGTCACCGCCTCTGGCGACGCCTCCCTGCGCCTGATCGTCGGCAAGCGTGTGCAGCCGATCAACACCGCGCTGATCCCGAACTGGAAGAACCTCGACCCGCGCCTGAAAGATGCGCCGTGGTACGTGGTCAACAAGCAGGTCTACGGCACCCCGTACCAGTGGGGCCCGAACGTGCTGATGTACAACACCAACGTGTTCAAGACCGCGCCGGATAGCTGGGGCGTGGTGTTCAACGCGGAAAACCTGCCGGACGGCAAAGCGAACAAGGGCCGCGTTCAGGCCTATGACGGCCCGATCTACATCGCTGACGCGGCGCTGTACCTGAAGACCGCCAAGCCGGAACTGGGGATCAAGAACCCCTACGAACTGACTGAAGAGCAATACAAGGCGGTGCTCGATCTGTTGCGCGCGCAGCAGCCGCTGATCCACCGCTACTGGCATGACACCACTGTACAAATGAGCGACTTCAAGAACGAAGGCGTGGTCGCCTCCGGCGCCTGGCCGTATCAGGTCAACGGCCTGGTGAACGAGAAACAGCCGATCGCCTCGACCATCCCGAAAGAAGGCGCTACCGGGTGGGCCGACACCACCATGATGCACACCGACGCCAAGCACCCCAACTGCGCCTACAAGTGGATGGACTGGTCGCTGCAACCGAAAGTCCAGGGTGACGTAGCGGCCTGGTTCGGCTCGTTGCCAGCGGTACCAGCGGCGTGCAAGGAAAGCGAACTGCTCGGCGCCGAGGGCTGCAAGACCAACGGTTTCGACAATTTCGACAAGATCGCCTTCTGGAAAACCCCGCAGGCCGAGGGCGGCAAGTTCGTGCCGTACAGCCGCTGGACCCAGGACTACATCGCGATCATGGGCGGCAGATAACACACACATCTCGTTCCCACGCTCCGCGTGGGAATGCAGCCAGTGACGCTCTGCGTCACACGCCGAAGCGGACGCAGAGCGTCCGGGGAGGCATTCCCACGCGGAGCGTGGGAACGATCATCAATGAAGATTTCAGAAGTCCAGGCAGGGCCGCTGCGACGGCCCTCGCCTTTTTGGAGCACCGCACCATGACGCTTGCAGTCCAGTTCACCAACGTTTCCCGTCAGTTCGGCGAAGTGAAAGCCGTTGACCGGGTTTCCATCGACATCCAGGACGGCGAGTTTTTCTCCATGCTGGGGCCTTCGGGTTCGGGCAAAACCACCTGTCTGCGCCTGATCGCCGGTTTTGAACAACCGAGCGCAGGCTCCATCCGTATTCATGGCGAGGAAGCCGCCGGGCTGCCGCCGTATCAGCGTGACGTGAACACCGTGTTCCAGGATTACGCGTTGTTCCCGCACATGAACGTACGCGACAACGTCGCCTACGGTTTGAAAGTCAAGGGCGTGGCCAAGGGCGAACGCCTCAAGCGCGCCGAAGAAGCCCTCGACATGGTCGCCCTCGGCGGCTACGGCGAGCGCAAGCCGGTACAGCTCTCCGGCGGCCAGCGCCAGCGCGTGGCCCTGGCCCGTGCCCTGGTCAACCGCCCGCGAGTGCTGCTGCTCGACGAACCCCTCGGCGCGCTGGACCTGAAGCTGCGCGAGCAAATGCAGGGCGAGCTGAAGAAGCTGCAACGCCAGCTCGGCATCACCTTCATTTTCGTTACCCACGACCAGACCGAAGCGCTGTCGATGTCCGACCGCGTTGCGGTGTTCAACAAAGGCCGTATCGAACAGGTCGACTCACCACGCAACCTGTACATGAAACCGTCGACCACCTTCGTCGCAGAATTCGTCGGCACCTCCAACGTGATTCGCGGCGACCTGGCCCGTGAGTTGAGCGGCAATCCACAGCCGTTTTCGATCCGCCCGGAACACGTGCGTTTCGCCAACGGCCCGCTGGCCAGTCACGAGATCGAGATCACCGGGCTCCTGCACGACATCCAGTACCAGGGCAGCGCCACCCGCTATGAATTGAAGCTGGATAACGGCCAGACCCTGAACATCAGCCAGGCCAACAACCAATGGCTCGACACCAGCGCCCAGCACCAGACCGGGCAACGCATGACCGCGCGCTGGGCTCGCGAGGCCATGATCCCGTTGCACGACACCCTGGCGAGCGGGGTGTGAGATGAACACCATGGCTATCTCTGAAACGACAGCGGGCGGCTCCGCGCTACGCAGGTTTTCCAACCTGCTGTATCGCCGGCCGAACCTGTACCTGTCGATGCTGCTGGTACCGCCGCTGCTGTGGTTCGGCGCCATTTACCTGGGCTCTTTGCTGACGCTGCTGTGGCAAGGCTTCTACACCTTCGACGACTTCACCATGGCGGTCACTCCCGACCTGACCCTGGCGAATTTCGCCGCGCTGTTCCAGCCCTCGAACTTCGACATCATCCTGCGCACCCTGAGCATGGCCATCGTCGTGTCCATCGCCAGCGCCATCGTCGCGTTCCCGATTGCCTACTACATGGCGCGCTACACCACCGGCAAGACCAAGGCGTTTTTCTACATCGCGGTGATGATGCCGATGTGGGCCAGTTACATCGTCAAGGCCTATGCCTGGACGCTGCTGCTGGCCAAGGGCGGCGTGGCGCAGTGGTTCGTCCAGCACTTGGGGATGGAGTCGCTGTTGCACGTCGTGCTGGGCATTCCGGGCGTGGGTGGCAGTACCTTGTCGACCTCGCACCTGGGCCGCTTCATGGTGTTCGTCTACATCTGGCTGCCGTTCATGATCCTGCCGATCCAGGCCTCGCTGGAACGCCTGCCGCCGTCGCTGCTGCAAGCTTCCGCCGACCTCGGCGCCAAGCCACGCCAGACCTTCATGCAGGTGATCCTGCCGCTGTCGGTGCCGGGGATTGCCGCCGGTTCCATCTTCACGTTTTCGCTGACCCTGGGCGACTTCATCGTGCCGCAACTGGTGGGCCCGCCGGGCTACTTCGTGGGCAGCATGGTGTATGCCCAGCAAGGTGCGATCGGCAACATGCCGATGGCCGCCGCGTTCACCCTGGTGCCGATCGTGCTGATCGCCATCTACCTGTCCATCGTCAAACGTCTGGGGGCCTTCGATGCACTCTGAGAAAGCCTCTTTAGGCCTGAAAATCGCAGCCTGGGGCGGGTTGGTGTTCCTGCACTTCCCGATCCTGATCATCTTCATGTACGCCTTCAACACCGAAGACGCGGCGTTCAGCTTTCCGCCCAAGGGCTTCACCCTGAAGTGGATCGGCGTGGCGTTCGCCCGGCCCGACGTGCTGGAAGCGATCAAGCTGTCGCTTCAAATCGCCTCGATCGCCACGCTGATTGCCCTGGTCCTTGGGACCCTGGCGTCGGCGGCGTTGTACCGCCGGGATTTCTTCGGCAAGCAAGGGATCTCGCTGATGCTGATCCTGCCGATTGCCCTGCCGGGAATCATCACCGGGATTGCCCTGCTGGCGACCTTCAAGACGCTGGGGATCGAGCCGGGGATGTTCACCATCATCGTCGGCCACGCGACCTTCTGCGTGGTGATCGTCTACAACAACGTCATCGCCCGCTTGCGCCGCACTTCCCACAGTTTGATCGAGGCCTCGATGGACCTCGGCGCCGACGGCTGGCAGACCTTCCGCTACATCATCCTGCCGAACCTGGGCTCGGCGTTGCTGGCCGGCGGCATGTTGGCGTTCGCGCTGTCGTTCGACGAAATCATCGTCACCACCTTCACCGCCGGCCACGAACGGACCCTGCCGCTGTGGCTGCTCAACCAGCTCAGCCGCCCACGGGATGTGCCGGTGACCAACGTCGTGGCGATGCTGGTGATGATGGTGACCATGCTGCCGATTCTCGGCGCCTATTACCTGACCCGGGGCGGTGAAAGCGTCGCGGGGAGTGGCGGGAAGTAAACCAACAACAGACATCCACTATCCCCTGTAGGAGCGAGCCTGCTCGCGATGACTGACTGACATTCAACACAGATGTCGCCGGTCAGACCGCTATCGCGAGCAGGCTCGCTCCTACAGGGACCGTATTCAAAACAAGAACAGCTTTGAAGAGGACAAAACCATGCAAACCCAACTCCTGATCAACGGCCAACTGGTCAACGGCGAAGGCCCCGCACAGCCGGTGTTCAACCCGGCGCTGGGCCGAGTGCTGGTGGAAATCAGCGAAGCCAGCGAAGCCCAGGTCGATGCCGCGGTGCGCGCCGCCGATGCCGCGTTCGACAGTTGGTCGCAGACCCCGCCAAAGGAGCGCTCGCTGCTGCTGCTCAAACTCGCCGACGCCATCGAAGCCCACGGCGAAGAGTTGGCCAAGCTGGAGTCGGACAACTGCGGCAAGCCTTACAGCGCCGCACTGAACGACGAGATCCCGGCGATCGCCGACGTGTTCCGTTTCTTCGCCGGCGCCAGCCGTTGCATGAGCGGTTCGGCCGGTGGCGAGTACCTGCCAGGCCACACCTCGATGATCCGCCGCGACCCGGTGGGCGTGATTGCCTCCATCGCGCCGTGGAACTACCCGTTGATGATGGTCGCCTGGAAAATCGCCCCGGCCCTGGCCGCCGGCAATACCGTGGTGCTCAAACCGTCGGAGCAAACCCCGCTGACCGCCCTGCGCCTGGCGCAACTGGCGTCGGACATTTTCCCGGCTGGCGTACTCAACCTCGTATTCGGTCGTGGTCCAACCGTTGGCAGCCCGCTGGTCACCCACCCGAAAGTGCGCATGGTGTCGCTGACCGGTTCCATCGCCACCGGCTCGAACATCATTTCCAGCACCGCCGACAGCGTCAAACGCATGCACATGGAACTGGGTGGCAAGGCCCCGGTGATCATCTTCGACGACGCTGACATCGATGCGGCCGTGGAAGGCATCCGCACCTTCGGTTTCTACAACGCCGGGCAAGACTGCACCGCCGCCTGCCGCATCTATGCACAGGAAGGCATCTACGAGAAGTTCGTCGAGAAGCTCGGTGCCGCCGTGAGCAGCATCAAGTACGGCGTGCAGGATGATCCGTCGACCGAACTCGGCCCGCTGATCACCGCGCAACACCGCGACCGCGTGGCCGGTTTCGTCGAGCGCGCCATCGCGCAACCGCACATTCGCCTGATCACCGGCGGCAAGGCAGTGGATGGCAATGGCTTCTTCTTTGAGCCGACCGTGCTGGCCGACGCGCAACAGGACGACGAAATCGTTCGCCGCGAAGTGTTCGGGCCGGTGGTGTCCGTGACGAAATTCAGCGACGAGGCACAGGTTCTGGGCTGGGCCAATGATTCGGACTACGGCCTGGCGTCCTCGGTGTGGACCGCCGATGTGGGTCGCGCCCATCGTCTGTCGGCCCGCCTGCAGTACGGCTGCACCTGGGTCAACACGCACTTCATGCTGGTCAGCGAAATGCCTCACGGCGGTCAGAAGCTGTCCGGGTACGGCAAGGACATGTCGATGTATGGGTTGGAGGACTACACCGTCGTTCGCCATGTGATGTTCAAGCACTAACAGCGTTAAAAGCATCGCGAGCAAGCTTTGCTCCCACAGGTTTTTGTCGCGCTACAAAACCTGTGGGAGCAAGGCTTGCCCGCGATGGAGTCACCCACGGTTTCAGGGCCGAGACCGGCATTACGCACCACCAGGTTTCAAACACAACAAAAACCACCGATCCGGGCAGCGCCGCCAAGGCCCTGCCACGGTTTCGGACATCCGAAATCTGCCGATTTTCCGGAGCACACTTATGAGTTCATCATCCGATCTCACTTCAGTCGTTGCCGACAGCGATGCCGAGCAACTGCGCAAACTGGGCTACACCTCCAACTTCAACCGCAGCATGAGCCTGTGGGAAAACTTCGCCCTGGGCTTCACCTACCTCTCCCCGGTCGTAGGGGTGTATACCCTCTTCGGCCTGTGCCTCGCCGCCGGCGGGCCACCGATGTTCTGGGCCTATCTGCTGGTCGGTTGCGGCCAGATGCTGGTGTGCCTGATCTTCGGTGAAGTGGTTTCGCAGTTCCCGATTTCCGGTGGTGTGTACCCCTGGGCCCGTCGCCTGGTAGGCAAGCGCTGGGCGTGGATGGTCGGCTGGATCTACTCCATCGCCCTGTGCGTGACCATCGCCGCCGTTGCGGTCGGCGCCGGTCCTTACCTCGCAGCAATGCTGGGCTTTGAGCCGAGCAACAACACCAACATCGTCATTGCCCTGGTGCTGACGCTGTTCGCCACCCTGGTCAACCTCAGCGGCACCAAGGTGCTGGCGCGCATTGCCATGTTCGGCTTTCTCTGCGAACTGGTGGGCGCGGTGATCGTCGGTGTGTACCTGCTGATCTTCGAACGTCATCAGCCGATCAGCGTGCTGTTCAACACCTTCGACATCAGCGTCAACGGCTCGTACCTGCCGGCGTTCCTGACTGCCTCGCTGGCGGGGATGTTCCTGTACTACGGCTTCGAGGCCTGCGGCGACGTGGCCGAAGAAACCCCGAACCCGAGCAAGAAAATCCCGGTGGCCATGCGCATGACCATCTACATCGGCGGTGTCGCGGCGATGTTCGCCTGCCTGGCGCTGATCCTCGCCGTACCGGACATGAAGGCCGTGATCGACGGCACCGACAAGGACCCGGTGGGCACCATCCTCAACAACGCCTTCGGCCCGGTGGGCTCGAAAATGGTCATGGGCGTGGTGATGATTTCCTTCATCTCCTGCGTCATCAGCCTGCAAGCGGCGGCCAGTCGCCTGCTGTACTCCTACGCCCGTGACGAGATGGTGATTGGCAGCCGACTGCTGAAGAAGATTTCGCCTAACACCCAGGTGCCGGTTGCCGCGCTGTTCGTCTCCGGCGTGCTGCCGGCGCTGATCATCATCCTCGGCTTCTTCCTGCAGGATGCGGTCGCCACCATCGTCAGCTTCGCCGCCATCGGCATCTACCTGGCGTTCCAGATGATCGTGCTCGGCGCCCTGTACGCACGCATGAAAGGCTGGAAACCGAGCGGCAAATTCACTCTCGGCGCCTGGGGCTGGCTGGTCAACATCGGTGCCCTGGCCTACGGCATCGGCGCCATCATCAACATGGCCTGGCCGCGTACCCCGGACGCCGCGTGGTACATCAACTACGCCATGGTCCTGAGCACTGCCATCGTGATCGGCCTGGGGCTGCTGTACATGTGGATCGCCAAGCCGTATGACCACGGTTCGGCGCCTGCGGGGGATGCGTGGAAGGTGAGTCGGTAAACATTTCACCTTTCGGTCCAACACCCTGCCCGTAGAGATGCGGGCAGGGGTTGATAACCTTAGATGAGTTGCGGTTTTGAAAGCGTTTCGAATTCGTCCATGAGCAAGTGGATTTCGGTACTTGGGTTAGGTTCACCACTGATAACGACGTCAGCAAGAATCCTCGGTGCCAGCACTCTCGCCGTTGCAAACGGCTCACCCAGCAGTTGGGCGAAACATCGGGTGCCTTTGCCCTTATCGTACTTTTCCATGCTGGGTTTCTCTCTCAGACTCTTCACCACCAAATCACCCGGTGAATGTTTCCCGACAGACCTGAACGGCTTTCGGTTAAAACCGAAGTGCAGAAGAAGCCAGAACTCGAAGCAGGGATATGAAGCAATGATTCTGATCTTGGGATGGGAGCTGGCAATATTCATTGCGCGCTGAAAGCAGAGATGCGTATCGCGATCCAAAACACAAAACACTTTGTCGAAGCTTTTTTGCCGGACGACGGCTCGCTCTACAATACCGCTTGGGTGTGTTACTCCACAGTGAACGATCTCAACCTGCGCCTTGGCTCGAAAATGAAATGCAGCGTCTTCCAGATACCGCTTCCCTGATTGGCTGTCCTCGCACAGCACCAGCACTTTTGGCTGAGGTTTGAATCGGGGGGCCTTGCGATCAAAGGATTTGCTCGAACTTTTCATACTTATCCCTGCCTTATCAGCGGTAACCCGCGATAACGGCCTTCAAAGTAGCGCTTCTCCAAATCCTCACTTTCCCGTCCCTCAAAGTCATGAACAGAAAACAGGCTTGTGGCGCCTTGAGCATCACGTTCAGTAATCCAGAACTGATCGCGACGTAAGATCTTTTTGTTCATAAGATGCGTATCGTGAGTGGCAAAGATCAACTGAGTATCCAGACCACTGTCCAAATGCTTGCCGATCAAATCAGTAACGATTTCAGAGTGCAGGCTACTGTCCAGTTCATCAACACAAAGGACTCCGCTACCACCTGCCTGACTCATCATGAACCAGGGCAACCAGAAGCCGATCAGGCTCTTTGTCCCGCACGACTCTTCGGAAAAATCGAAATCCGCATCGCCCGAAATACTGGTGTGCGTCAGGGTCAACTTGTCCTTTTTTGCAGCGGCAAAGAAATCCTTCAGCGTGATTTTTTTATTGTTCTGGGTCGAATCGGCTTCGTCTGAATTGAGTTCGATGGCTGATACCGGGATATCCAGCGCTTTAAGAAAGTCCCGCAGGTCGTTTTTGTGATCTGACACCATCTTAAGAAATCTGATAGATGCCGCAGACAGTCCTATCATAGTGTTTTGTTCAACCACGAGAAGCCCGGTTTGAAACCAACTGAATGGAGCCCGCAACTGGCGCAATTCTTCACTGCTGTTGGTTACAGCTTGGGCGAGAAACAACATTTTTGGGCTAGTCAAGCGCCGCCATGCGCAATGGACCTCTTTGCCACCCTCCAGCGTTTTACCGAAAACATAGTGTTCGCCTTCAGCATCGAAGTGGCGGTCATAAAGGAGGGTTTCTTTTCCTCTCGGATAGGCAACCAATTGTTCTTGAACAATCCTCTCTCCGGTCAATCCAAGTACAAACCGATAGCGCAGCCCTGATTGGATGAAGTTGTATTCGAAAACACTGGGTTCATTCTTCAGTGCGCGATCAAAGCGAAAAGGTGAGACCGGGAGCGGTTCGCCATTCGAGCCTGAGGTCGTGACCAGCAAACGGCCAACTACCCCCATCGCCCGTATCAACGACGATTTTCCGGAGGCGTTCGGGCCGTAAATTGCAGCCACCTTCAATAGGTCAGGAAGCCTCTCTGAGTTCGTGGGTGGTGAGAAAAGATTGCGAGTCTTGCTTAGACGAGGCGTTGCCGCCATCGACAGGGTTTGCCTGTCGCGGAAGGAGCGGTAATTGGAAACCGAAAATTCGATCAGCATGGAGAAAACCTGCAGTTCATTCCTTGGTTTCGAATAAATAAAGGAAAAACGGCACCTCAGGTGTTGTTTCACTGCACGTCGCGCAAAAACAGAAAATCCCTACAGACCCTGCCTGCTTGCGAAGACTCTCATTCCTACAACAAGCGTCGCCAGAGTAGACTTGGCGCCGCGAGCGCCTGACCTATAGGCTTTGCCCCCTTCGCTGCACAATCAGCGATCCGGGGTCGAAGCCGGAACAAGTCAAAACGGTGCTTGCGCGTTGCCCATGGAACTGTGGCTGTTTTATGCCTTCAGTTCTGCTTCATGGTGGGCCGTGTGGCGCGGGCCTTTTGCCTTCCGTTTTGACCGAAAGTGTCCCGACTTCGAACGCCACTCGGCTCGCCACCCAATCTGTCGAAGGATTGGTGGCGAGGTTTTTACTCAAAACGGAAATCACGTCATGTCTACGAACGCTCAAAACTCGCCACCTACGTGCTTCACCCCCACCGCCTTCACCCGCCACAACCGCTTCCTCCATGCCTTCATGCAGGACCATCAAGCCTGGTTCTGTGTTCAGGATCTTGGTCGCCTGATGGGTATACCGCTGAATGAACGGCTCATCCAAAAGCTCGATCCCGATCAGCGCCGCCATGTCTGGACACTGATAAACGGCAAAACGCTCGAATCACTGATGGTCAGCGAATCAGGGGGATACGCGTTACTGGTTCACCACTTCATCCCCGAAAACCGTAATTTGAGGCAGTGGTTGAGTCATGAGGTTGTGCCAATGTTGCGAAATACGCAGACAACGACGGCAGAAGACTTGCCGAGCTTGAGTGCATTGCATTGGGCCGGCGTCACGGTGCCTTTGTTGCATTACCAATATCACGCGTGGATCAAATGGCGGGACATGCCTGATTTGATACAGGTACAGCGACCGTTTCCAGTTGTGGGTACTTGCAACTGAAGAGATAAACCCGGTCCCCTGTAGGAGCGAGCATGCTCGCTCCTACAGGAGAACTCATTCGAATGGGACACTCTCATCATGAGCAAAACTCGTAACGCCGAACGAAGCGTCGTTGAAATCATTCCAAGTAACAGTTCGTATGCAGAAAATTACTTCCAGTTGATCATTCGACAATTGGCCCTCCGCCAAGCAATCGACCTCGGCATTGCCGACGCCGATGCAGGAAAGCTGACCAGCCTGGCCACCGTAAAAGCCAAATGGCTCTCACGGTAGACAGGTCTGCTCAAAACCGCGAAACACTCCTCATCGCATCCACCAGATACCGCATCGCGATCCGGTCGCTCTCCGACAGTTCCCGATACCGCTCCACCAGCTTCATTTCCTCGCTATTGAGCCGTCGCCTTCGCCGCCCGATCCCCAGGCACGGAAAGATCCCCAACATTTCGGTGATGCCTTGTACTTTCGACATGGACGATGTCCTTCTCTACGTCAAAGAAAACTTCAGAAACCGCATCGCCCTAATCCCTTTTCCGGCAGCGCCCCATGGCCGCTGAACCGTACCGGCCCGAAGGGCATAAGCCGGTCATGACCACAGAATAGGAATATTCCCGGCGCTGAAAAGCGGTTTTTAGAGTAATTAGTCGAAAAAAGCAGAAATGCCCTCTAAATCAGACCGGGCTGTCGGAAATGTTTCCAGACACGTCTTGTTTCATTGGCGGGCTAGCGTCTTGCCATCAATCATTTTTGCTCTGCAATCGAACGGTTTAAGCTATCCGGCATCTGTTTAAAGTCCGTCGCGTTTGGCCGAAGGCATGTCCGAACCGTAATTTCTGATCCAGTACGTGCCAGGAACGGCGCGGGATTGTTCACGACAGGTTGTATTTATGCACCGCAGGAACTTGCTCAAAGCCTCCATGGCCATTGCCGCCTACACCGGTTTGTCCGCCACCGGCCTGCTTGCCGCCCGTGCCTGGGCCGCATCAGAGACCGCCGATGGCGAGGCCAAGGCCTTCGATTTCGATGCCCTGAAGATCCAGGCCAAACAGCTCGCCAGCAACCGCTACCAGGACACCAAGCAAGTGTTGCCGCCGACGCTGGCGACCATGACCCCGCAGAATTTCAACGCCATCCGCTACGACGGCGATCATTCGCTGTGGAAAGACAACAAAGGTCAGCTGGACGTGCAGTTCTTCCACGTCGGCATGGGGTTCAAGCAACCGGTGCGCATGTACAGCGTCGACCCCAAGACCCGCATGGCCCGCGAAGTGCACTTCCATCCGGCGCTGTTCAACTACGAAAACACCACGGTCGACACCAAGCAGCTGACCGGCGACCTGGGCTTCTCCGGTTTCAAGCTGTTCAAGGCCCCGGAGCTGGACAAGCACGACGTGGTGTCGTTCCTCGGCGCCAGCTACTTCCGTGCGGTGGATGCCACTGGCCAATATGGCCTGTCGGCGCGCGGCCTGGCCATCGACACCTACGCGAAAAAGCGCGAAGAATTCCCCGACTTCACCAAGTTCTGGTTCGAGACCCCGGACAAGGACAGCACTCGTTTTGTGGTCTATGCCCTGCTCGACTCCCCGAGCGCCACCGGCGCCTACCGCTTTGACATCGATTGCCAGGCCGAGCGCGTGGTGATGGAGGTTGATGCCCACGTGAACGCGCGTACCGCCATCGATCAACTGGGCATCGCGCCGATGACCAGCATGTTCAGCTGCGGCACCCACGAGCGCCGGATGTGCGACACCATTCACCCGCAGATTCACGACTCCGACCGCCTGGCGATGTGGCGCGGTAACGGTGAGTGGATCTGCCGTCCGCTGAACAACCCGGCCACCCTGCAATTCAACGCCTTCGCCGACAACGATCCGAAAGGTTTCGGCCTGGTGCAGACCGATCACGATTTCGCCAGCTATCAGGACACCGTCGACTGGTACAGCCGCCGCCCGAGCCTGTGGGTCGAGCCAACGACGCCATGGGGCGAAGGTTCGGTGGACCTGCTTGAGATCCCGACCACTGGCGAGACCATGGACAACATCGTCGCCTTCTGGACGCCGAAAAAACCGGTGGCCGCCGGCGACTCGCTGAACTACGGCTACAAGTTGTACTGGAGCGCGTTGCCGCCCGTAGGCACGCCGCTGGCCCGGGTTCATGCGACTCGCTCGGGAATGGGCGGCTTCACCGAGGGCTGGGCGCCTGGCGAGCACTACCCGGAAGTCTGGGCCCGCCGCTTTGCCGTGGATTTCACCGGTGGCGGCCTGGATCGCTTGCCCGCAGGCGCCGGCATTGAACCGGTGGTCACCTGCTCCAACGGCCAGGTGAAGGATTTCAGCGTGCTGGTGCTCGATGACATCAAGGGCTTCCGCATCCTGTTCGACTGGTACCCGACCAATGACAGCGTCGACCCGGTGGAGCTGCGCCTGTTCATTCGCACCAATGACCGCACGCTCAGTGAAACCTGGTTGTACCAGTACTTCCCGCCGGCACCGGACAAGCGCAAATACCCCTGATAGCGGGTTGCGCCCTTCCTCCATTCGGTTTTCCGAACGCGACCTTCGGGTCGGTTCGGATAACCGGATGTTTCAGCGCTGAAAAAGCCGCCACAAATATTTAATCCCCTTATAAATCAATGCCTTGACCTGTCGCGACTGGTCTGGCACGAGTCATGCTCTACACTTCTTCGACGAATGCCTGTTGCGCCAACACTTCAGGAGCCGTCAGGCATTCAAAGCACAAAAGGGCCGATGAACTGGCTCCATAAAAAAAACAATGTCGAGGAAAATTTGATGCGCATCGTTCCCCATATCCTGGGCGCAGCCATTGCTGCCGCTCTGATCAGCACACCAGTTTTCGCAGCCGAACTCACCGGCACCCTTAAGAAGATCAAAGAGTCCGGCGTCATCACCCTGGGCCACCGCGACGCTTCCATTCCTTTCTCCTACATCGCGGATGCCTCCGGCAAACCGATGGGCTACTCCCACGACCTGCAGCTGAAAGTCGTCGACGCCCTGAAAAAGGAACTGGACCTGCCTAACCTTCAGGTCAAGTACAACCTGGTGACCTCGCAGACCCGTATCCCGCTGGTGCAGAACGGCACCGTGGACCTGGAATGCGGTTCCACCACCAACAACGTCGAGCGTCAGCAACAAGTTGACTTCTCCGTCGGTATCTTCGAAGTCGGCACCCGCCTGCTGGCCAAGAAAGACTCCACCTACAAGGACTTCGACGACCTCAAGGGCAAGAACGTCGTGACCACCGCCGGCACCACTTCCGAGCGCATCCTCAAGGCGATGAACGCCGACAAGCAGATGGGCATGAACGTCATCTCCGCCAAAGACCACGGCGAATCCTTCCAGATGCTGGAAAGCGGCCGCGCCGTGGCCTTCATGATGGACGACGTACTGCTCGCCGGCGAAATGGCCAAGGCCAAGAAGCCGTCCGACTGGGCCGTGACCGGTACTCCACAGTCCTACGAAATCTACGGCTGCATGGTTCGCAAGGGCGACGAGCCGTTCAAGAAGGTCGTGGATGACGCCATCAAGTCCACCTACGCATCGGGCGAGATCAACAAGATCTACGACAAGTGGTTCCTGCAGCCAGTCCCGCCTAAAGGCGTGAACCTGAACTTCCCGATGAGCAACGAGCTCAAGGCCCTGATCGCCACGCCGACCGATAAAGCGGCTGACGACAAGAAATCCTGATTTCTGACTAACCTTATCTCCTGAAAGGGCCGTTGCCCTTTCGGGAGTTGTCACTTCCTGCTGGCAAACCTGGAAACACTCGAACCGGTGGCTGTCGAGCCGGTGGCGTGTGCCTGAATATCACGTTCAGGCGGGAACGGAGCTTCCCCCAAGCGGGTACATCGATTGATCTCAAGGGGAGACCCTAATGAATTACAACTGGGACTGGGGCGTGTTCTTCAAGTCCACCGGCGTGGGCAGCGAGACCTATCTCGACTGGTTCATCTCGGGACTTGGCTGGACCATCGGCATCGCCGTCGTGGCCTGGATCATCGCCCTGACACTGGGCTCGGTCCTGGGCGTCATGCGTACCGTGCCGAACCGCATCGTGTCGGGCATCGCCACCTGCTATGTCGAACTCTTCCGTAACGTGCCGCTGCTGGTTCAGCTGTTCATCTGGTACTTCCTGGTGCCCGACCTGCTGCCGCCCGACCTGCAGGAGTGGTACAAGCAGGACCTGAACCCGACCACCTCGGCCTTCCTCAGCGTCGTCGTGTGCCTGGGCCTGTTCACCGCCGCCCGGGTTTGCGAACAGGTGCGTACCGGCATCCAGGCCCTGCCGAAGGGCCAGGAATCCGCGGCCCGCGCCATGGGTTTCACCTTGCCGCAGATCTACTGGAACGTGCTGCTGCCCCAGGCCTACCGGATCATCATTCCGCCGCTCACCTCGGAATTTCTCAACGTCTTCAAGAACTCGTCCGTGGCCTCGCTGATCGGCCTGATGGAGCTGCTCGCGCAGACCAAGCAGACCGCCGAGTTCTCGGCCAACCTGTTCGAAGCGTTCACCCTGGCCACACTGATCTACTTCACCCTGAACATGAGCCTGATGTTGCTGATGCGCATGGTCGAGAAGAAGGTTGCCGTACCGGGCCTGATCTCCGTAGGGGGTAAATGATGGAATTCGATTTCTCGGGCATCGTCCCGTCCCTGCCGGGCCTGTGGAACGGCATGATCATGACCCTCAAGCTGATGGCCATGGGCGTCGTCGGCGGGATCGTCCTCGGCACCATCCTGGCGCTGTGCCGCCTGTCCCACAGCAAGCTGCTGTCGAACCTGGCCGGCGCCTACGTCAACTACTTCCGTTCGATTCCGCTGCTGCTGGTGATCACCTGGTTCTACCTGGCGGTACCGTTCGTGCTGCGCTGGATCACCGGCGAAGACACCCCGATCGGCGCGTTCACCTCGTGCATCGTGGCCTTCATGATGTTCGAAGCGGCGTACTTCTGCGAAATCGTCCGCGCCGGCGTGCAGTCGATCCCCAAGGGCCAGATGGGCGCCGCGCAAGCGCTGGGCATGACCTATGGCCAGATGATGCGCCTGATCATCCTGCCGCAGGCGTTCCGCAAGATGACCCCGCTGTTGCTGCAACAGAGCATCATCCTGTTCCAGGACACCTCGCTGGTCTACGCCGTCGGCCTGGTGGACTTCCTCAATGCTTCGCGCGCCAGCGGCGACATCATCGGCCGCTCCAATGAGTTCCTGATCTTCGCGGGGCTCGTTTACTTCATCATCAGCTTTGCCGCCTCGCAGTTGGTCAAGCGTCTGCAAAAAAGGATCACCGTATGATCTCTATCAAGAACATCAACAAGTGGTATGGGGACTTCCAGGTGCTGACCGATTGCAGCACCGAGGTCAAGAAAGGCGAAGTGATCGTGGTGTGCGGGCCGTCCGGTTCCGGCAAGTCGACCCTGATCAAATGCGTCAACGCACTGGAGCCGTTCCAGAAAGGTGACATCGTGGTCGACGGCACCTCCATCGCCGACCCGAAAACCAACCTGCCCAAGCTGCGCTCGCGCGTGGGCATGGTGTTCCAGCATTTCGAACTGTTCCCGCACCTGACCATCACCGAAAACCTGACCATCGCGCAGATCAAGGTGCTGGGTCGCAGCAAGGAAGAAGCGACCAAGAAAGGCCTGCAACTGCTGGAGCGCGTTGGTCTCTCGGCCCACGCCCACAAGCATCCGGGCCAATTGTCCGGTGGTCAGCAGCAGCGTGTGGCGATTGCCCGTGCGCTGGCGATGGACCCGATCGTCATGCTGTTCGACGAGCCGACCTCGGCGCTGGACCCGGAAATGGTCAACGAGGTGCTGGACGTGATGGTGCAACTGGCCCACGAAGGCATGACCATGATGTGCGTGACCCACGAAATGGGCTTCGCCCGTAAAGTGGCCGACCGGGTGATCTTCATGGACAAGGGCATGATCATCGAGGACTGTAAGAAAGAAGAGTTCTTCGGCGATATCAACGCCCGGGCCGAGCGTACGCAGCACTTCCTCAACAAGATTCTGCAGCACTAAGAAAAACACCGCTCCCTACTGTAGGAGCGAGCCTGCTCGCGATGGTGTGTCAGTCGGCACCTATGTAGCTGATACTCCATCGCGAGCAAGCTCGCTCCTACAGTGGGATTGGCGGTGATATCAAGATTTGTGTTGTGGTTTGACCCAAGGCATCTGTGATGAAATGCGACCCCAATTCCTATAGCGACACGTCGCCATCACTTGCCGTGAAACCCCGCCTGATTCGTCATCTGTTCCTGCCGCCGCTGATCATCGCCATGATGATCGGACTGAGTTACATCGGCTTCTGGGTCAGTGAGCACTACGGCATTCGCAGCCTCGGCGAAAACGGCCAGCGCCAGCTGGAATTGCATGCCCGCGCCGTCGAAAGCGAAATCAGCAAATACACCTACCTACCCAGCCTGCTGGAACTCGAAACCAGCGTCTCGACGTTGCTGGACGATCCGACACCGGAACACCGGCAAACGGTCAACGAATACCTTGAAGGCCTGAACCGACGCAGTCGCAGCCGGGCCATTTACGTGATGGACACCACCGGTCGTGTCATGGCCACCAGCAACTGGCGCGATGTCGACAGTTACCTGGGCGAAGACCTGTCCTTCCGTGCCTATTTCCAGAACGCCGTGCGCGGCCAGCCGGGGCGCTTCTACGGCATCGGCAGCACCAACGGCGAACCCGGCTACTACCTGGCCCACGGCCTGGAGGAACACGGCAAGATCATTGGCGTCGCCGTAGTCAAGGTCCGCCTCGAAGCCATGGAAGAACGCTGGCAGCGGGCGCGCCTGGAAGCCTTCGTCAGCGACGAAAACGGCATCATCATCCTCTCCAGCGACCCTTCGCGACGCCTGAAATCCGTGGTGCCACTGAGCGACGAGACCAAGGAAAAGCTGGCTCGCAGCCTTCAGTACTACTGGTTCCCGCTCAACGAACTGCAACCGCTGGCCCGGGAAGTCCTGTCCGAAGGCGTGGAAAAGCTGACCTTCCCGGCCAACAGCGAAGTGGTGTCCGACGAAGAAAACATCAGTTACCTGTCGCAAACCCGACAGTTAAGCGATACCCCGTGGAATTTCACCCTGCTCACGCCACTGCAGGACTTGCGCCGCGAAGCGATCAATCAGGGGATCCTGGTGGCCGTGGCCTTCGGCCTTGTGGCGTTCCTGCTGATTGCCTGGAACGAGCGGCGCAAGGTGATCGCCACTCGCCTCGCCGCCCGGGAAGCCCTGCAGGAAGCCAACAGCCAACTGGAGCGTCGGATTACCGAACGCACCGTCGACCTGCGTGCCAGCAACGAACGGCTCAAGGGTCAGATCCGCGAACGGCGGCATGCCGAAGAGACCTTGCGTCGTGCCCAGGATGAGCTGGTACAGGCCGGTAAACTCGCGGCCATCGGCCAGATGTCCACCAGCATCGCCCACGAACTGAACCAGCCACTGGCGGCGCTGCGCACCCTGTCCGGCAACACCGTGCGCTTTCTCGAGCGCGGCCAGCTGGACGTGGCCAGCACCAACCTCAAGACCATCAACGAACTGATCGACCGCATGGGCCGGATCACCGCCAGCCTGCGCTCCTTCGCCCGGCGTGGCGACGACAAGGGCCAGGCCTGCCTGGGCAAAGGCGTCGACGCCGCCTTGCAGTTGCTGAGCGGACGGGTCGAAAGCGCCCACTTGCAAGTGCACCGTCATTTCGAAGAGGTGCAGGTGCAGATCGACCAAACCCGTCTGGAGCAAATCCTGGTCAACCTGATCGGCAACGCCCTCGATGCCATGCAGGCACAGCCGCAGCCGGTGCTGTGGCTCGAAGGCGAGGCGATCGATGGCAAGTACCGATTGCGCGTCCGGGATAACGGTCACGGCATCGACGCCGAAGCGCGCAAGCATTTGTTCGAACCCTTCTTCACCACCAAGCCCGGCGAACAGGGCCTGGGCCTCGGCCTGACCCTTTCCGCGAGCCTGGCCGCCGCCACCGGCGGTCACCTGGGTGTCGAGCACCCGGCCAGCGGTGGTACCGCATTCGTCCTCAGTTTACCGTTGGTAAGCCCCACTCCCGCCGAGCCAATATGAACAACGACCTTAGTGTATTGATCGTCGAAGACGACCCCCATGTGCTGCTCGGCTGCCAGCAGGCGCTGTCCCTGGAAGACATTCCCTGCATCGGCGTGGGCAGCGCCGAAGAAGCGCTGGAGCGGGTGGGCGACAACTTTGCCGGCATCGTCATCAGCGACATTCGCCTGCCGGGTATCGATGGTCTGGAACTGCTGACCCGGCTCAAGGCCCGCGACCGCAGCCTGCCGGTGGTGTTGATCACCGGCCACGGCGATATTTCCATGGCCGTCGGTGCGATGCAGAAAGGCGCCTATGACTTCATGGAAAAGCCCTTCTCGCCGGAACGCCTGGTGGATGTGGCACGCCGCGCACTCGAGCAACGCAGCCTGGCGCGGGAAGTCTCGTCGTTGCGCCGGCAACTGGCAGAGCGCGATTCCCTGGAAGGCCGGATCATCGGCCGTTCGCCGGCCATGCAAAACTTGCGCGAACTGATTGCCAACGTCGCCGATACCTCGGCCAACGTTTTGATCGAGGGCGAAACCGGCACCGGCAAGGAACTGGTCGCCCGGTGCCTGCATGATTTCAGTCGCCGGCACACCCGGGCTTTCGTGGCACTGAACTGCGGCGGCCTGCCGGAGAACCTGTTCGAAAGCGAGATTTTCGGCCACGAGGCCAACGCCTTCACCGGCGCCGGCAAACGGCGCATCGGCAAGATCGAGCACGCCGACGGCGGCACGCTGTTCCTCGACGAAGTGGAAAGCATGCCCCTGCCCTTACAGATCAAACTGCTGCGGGTGTTGCAGGAGCGTACCCTGGAACGCCTGGGTTCGAACCAGAGCGTGACGGTGGATTGCCGGGTGATCGCCGCGACCAAGTCCGACCTTGACGAATCGAGCAAGGCCGGCGAGTTCCGCAGCGACCTGTATTACCGCCTCAACGTGGTGACCCTGGAACTGCCGCCGCTGCGCGAGCGCCGTGAAGACATCCTGCAACTGTTCGAATACTTCCTGCAGCAGTCGTCCCTGCGTTTCGACCGCGCCGCGCCGGAACTGGATAACCAGACCGTTTCAAGCCTGATGAGCCACGACTGGCCGGGCAACGTGCGCGAACTGCGCAACGTCGCCGAGCGTTTCGCCCTCGGCCTGCCAGCGTTCAAGAAAACCGGCACGGGTGCCATTGCCCAGGACCTGACGTTCGCCGAAGCGGTGGAAGCCTTCGAACGCAACCTGTTGAACGACGCCCTGCAACGCAGCGGCGGCAACCTGACCCAGGCCAGCCAGGAACTGGGCATGGCCAAGACCACGCTGTTCGACAAAGTGAAGAAGTACGGGCTGAACCACTGATGGATCTGATTCTCAAGGCAACCCTGGGCGCAGCAGTGGTGGTGATCCTCGCCGCGCTGGCCAAGACCAGAAACTATTACATCGCCGGTTTGGTGCCGCTGTTCCCGACCTTTGCGCTGATCGCCCATTTCATCGTCGGTAAAAGCCGTTCGATCGATGACCTCAAGACCACGATCGTGTTTGGCATGTGGTCGATCATTCCGTACTTCGTCTACCTGGCGACCTTGTACGTGATGGTCGACCGGATGCGCCTGGAAGCATCGCTGGCCGTGGCGGCGGTGGCGTGGTTGATGGCGGCGACGGTGCTTGTCAGCGTCTGGGTTCGCCTGCACACCTGAACACCTGTGGGAGCAAGGCTTGCCCGCGATGAACGATAACGCGGTCAGTCAGAGGCTGCGCGGTGACTCAATCGCGGGCAAGCCTTGCTCCCACAGGTCCGTGATGTCTGGTTTATGGGTGGCTGGCCCATCCCTTGCATTTACCCCCAAAAGCCCACCGGGCTGGCCTTCATGCTCGATGAGGCCGGTGTCCGGGAGGGTCTGCCAAGGGTGAATTGCGACCTTGAACATTCTCGATCTCGACCACAGCCTGACTGCCCAGGCCCCCATCGCGCGGTTGCTCGACAGCGGCCGCGCCACACGTCTCGACCTGCTCGATCTCGGCCCGAAACTGCGGCTGTGGTCCAGTGGGCGTACCTGGCGGCGCTTTACCGAGCGCTTGCAGCGACGGCCCCGACACACAGGCCCACAGCCGGAAATCTTCTTCATGGGCTCCGGCGATTTCCATCATTTGACCCCGGCCCTGCTGAGCGATCTGCCGGAACCGGTCAGCCTGATCCACTTCGACAACCACCCCGACTGGGTCCGCTTCGCCCCCCGTCGACATTGCGGTTCGTGGGTCAATCAGGCGCTGAAACTGCCCAATGTCCGGCGCATCGTCACTCTCGGCCCGTGCAGCGATGACCTGGATAACCCGCAGATCAAGGGCGGCAACCTGCGCGCACTCAAGCGCGGTGATCTGCAACTGTTCCCCTGGCAGCGACCGCCCTCGAAAATCTGGGGCATGATCGGTGATGGCGCCGGGCATCGGCAGCAGGAGAATCTGCTGCACTGGCGCAATCTGTCCGGGCTGGACTGGTCGCAGTTTCTTCACCAACTGGTCGTCGGCCTGCCCACCGAAGCGGTCTGGATCACCATCGACAAGGACGTGCTGGCCAGCGAAGACGCCGCCACCAACTGGGATCAGGGCGGCATGCGCCTGAGTCACCTGTTGCAGGCGATCCGTGTGCTGGCCACCGGCAAGCGCATCCTGGGCATCGACATTTGCGGCGAGTACGCCCAACCGGCCTTCAGCAATGCCTTCAAACGCTGGGAAGCCAACTCCGACCAACCCCCGGCCGAACGTTGGAGCGAGGCGGATCTGCTGCGCAACGCCAACACCAATCAGGCCCTGATCGACTTGTTCGAGGAACTGTTCCCATGAGTTTTGCAGTCATCGTCCTGGTGGCGATTTCCATCGTGCTGGATGTCATCGGCCAGCTCTGTTTCAAGCTCGGCCTGGACCGTTTGCCGGAACTGGAGGGCGGCTTTCGCCTCAACGCGTTCTGGGGGCAGGTGTTCAACGCCCCGCTGTTGTGGTGCGGCATCGGCGCCTACGTGATTGAATTTTTCGTCTGGCTCGAAGCCCTGTCGCGGGCACCGCTGAGCCTGCTGTTTCCGGCGGCGGCGCTGGCGTATTGCGGTGTGGTGCTGGCCGGCAAAGTGATCCTGGGCGAAACCGTCAGCCGTCGACGCTGGCTCGGTACGTGGGTCATTACGGCGGGCGTGATGCTCGTGTGTGTCGCCCATGGCTGAAGGTCAATCGATGATCAACAACAAGACTGGCTGGCTGCATGAGCGCCTCGGCACCATCGTTCTTTGGGCGCTGCTGATCGGCTTCGAAAGTGCCGGACAGATCGCCACCAAGGTGGGCGGCGATCAACTGGGGCAAATGGATTTCAACCTGCAATGGCTGCTGGCGGTAGCGGTCAATCCCGGCGTATGGCTGGCGATTGCCTGCTACATCGGGGCGTTCCTCGTGTGGATGCTGATTCTGCGGCGCAGCAGTCTGTCGCTGGCGTTTCCCTTGAGTTCACTGGTGTTTGTCGGGGTGCTGCTGGGGTCGTGGCTGGGACTGGGTGAGCAGATCAGCGTGCTGCACTGGGTGGGGGTGGCAGTGATCATGGGCGGGATTGCGTTGCTGGCCGAGGGTGAAGGCAATTAGATAGGTGTTGAACACCAGGGCCCCATCGCGAGCAGGCTCGCTCCTACAGTGGGCCGAGGTCTCCTGTAGGAGCGAGCCTGCTCGCGAAGGCGTCAGCCCAATCAACAAAATCCTCTAGTCGAACTTGTAGGCAATTGCCACCTGCGCCTCCCCCTGATCGGCACGCCCAACCTGTTTGACAATGCTGCTATCAGCCGCAGACCCCGTCAGGTGAATCCAGCTCGCGCTGGTCAGCAACGACCAGTGCGGCGCCAGGGGAAACTCGAAGCTCTGGGTCAAGGCCACGTTCTGCTGCCCACCACCCGCGTTGTAGCGACGAATCCCCGAAGCCAGTGATTCATCGGCACTGACGCCGAAAAAGGTCTGCGCCTGCCGGGCATCGGCGAAATGCGCCGTGAGGTTGGTGCTGCCGATCACGCCGCCGCCCACCGGATACCCCAGCTCGCCACCCACTCGCCCGAGCACTCCGCCTTGCCCGCCGCCCCCGCCGACCGCCTGGCCAACCGAGGCGAACACCCGCCAGAAATCAGCTGGCGCGTACTGCACGAACCCACCCACTTCGCCCATGTCCGGCACGTCGCGCAGGCCTTGCAGCGAGCCGTTTGAGGTGCGCCCCGGCAGGTAATTCACAAACGGTCCGGCGCTGAAGCCATTGGCCTTGAAGGCATTCCAGGTCAAGCCGTCATCGGTGCTCAGGCTGACATCGCCCCAGTCCAGATCGAGGTACGGCACGGGTCGGGTTTCGTAGCGACTGCCCGTTGGATCACGGGGCTGATAGCTCAAGCCGAGCCCGGCTTCACCGGTGATGCCAGCGGCATGGGCGTTGATGGAAAGGCAGGTCAGCGCCGCAGTCAGCGCAATGGTAAACCTCGACATGAGGTGACTCCTTGGAACGGGACATGCGCGCATCAATCCTCCGTTTTCCACGCCTGCGCAAGCACTCATGTTGTTTGTAGCGAGCTACAAAAATTGTAGCTTCGCCCGCCCCCATACCCGCCAGAACCCCAGCCCTGCGGGGCCTTACACATTTGGCACAGTCCCTGCTCTACCGCCTTGGCAAGCGCAGACAGCGCGAAAAGCTCAATAGGTAAAACAGATGATTGACTGGCATATCGTGTGTGATTTCGACGGGACCATCACCCGCACCGACGTGATCGACAGCATCCTCCAACGATTCGCCGACCCCAGCTGGGAAGCGATCGAAGACGAGTGGCTGGCGGGCGACATCGGTTCCCGTGAATGCCTCAGCCGCCAACTGGCGCTGGTCAAGGCGACGCCTGCCCAATTGCTCGGGTTCTTCGACGGCATCGAGATCGACCCGGACTTCCCCGACTTCGTCGACCACGTCATTGGCCTGGGTGCCTCCCTGGAAGTGGTCAGCGACGGCATCGTGCAGGGCATCGCCCGGATCCTGTCGCGCCACTACGTGAGCCTGCTGCCGATCCTCGCCAACCAGTTGCGCCAGGTCGATCACGACCGCTGGCGCATCGACTTCCCCCACGCCAGCGATGCCTGTCGCTCCGCCGCCGGCAACTGCAAATGCAAATCCACGCCCAAGACCAAACGGGTGCTGGTGATCGGTGACGGCCAGTCCGACATGTGCGTGGCCGCCACCGCCGATTTCGTATTCGCCAAAGACCGCCTGGCCGAGCACTGCGAGCGCAACGGCATTGCCTACGCACGCTTCGACAGCTTCGCCGAATTGCCCGCCCTGCTGGCTCAACTGCCAGGCGCCAGCGCCGCCAATGCCAGCGCTTTCAACGCCGAAACCATCAACGCCGAAACACAGGAACTCTTCCACCATGTCTGATATTCGAATCGCTACCGCCGAAGACCAAATCCTGCTGGAAAAAGAAGCCAAGTACTGCTCCTACGGCGACACCGTTCACTACATCGAACCACCGCGCATTTTCAGCCGCTGCGAAGGCTCCTACGTCTGGGACACCAGCGACCAGGCCTACCTCGACCTGCAGATGTGGTACTCGGCGGTCAACTTCGGCTACGCCAACCCACGCCTGAACAACGCGCTGAAACAGCAGATCGACACCCTGCCGCAGATCGCCAGCCAGTACCTGCACAAGGGCAAAATCGAGCTCTCGGAAATGATCGCCGTCGACGCGAAGAACAAGTTCGGCCTGGACGGTCGCGTGCACTTCAACGTCGGTGGTTCGCAGTCCATCGAGGACTCGCTCAAGGTGGTGCGTAACGCCAGCAACGGCAAAAGCCTGATGTTCGCCTTCGAGGGCGGCTACCACGGCCGCACCCTCGGCGCCTCGTCGATCACCTCCAGCTATCGCTATCGCCGTCGCTACGGCCACTTCGGCGAACGCGCCAACTTCATTCCGTTCCCGTACCACTTCCGCGGCCCCAAAGGCATGACCAAGGAAGAGTACGGCAGCCATTGCGTGCAGCAATTCGCCCGCCTGTTCGAGACCGAATACAACGGCGTCTGGGACCCGAAAGTCGGCCAGAGCGAATACGCCGCGTTCTATGTCGAACCGATCCAGGGCACCGGCGGCTACGTGATTCCGCCGATGAACTTCTACAGCGAACTCAAGCATGTGCTGGACCAGCACGGCATCCTGTTGGTGGTGGACGAAATCCAGATGGGTTTCTACCGCACCGGCAAGCTGTGGTCGATCGAGCACTTCGATGTCAAACCGGACGTGATCGTCTTCGGCAAGGCGTTGACCAATGGTCTCAATCCGTTGGGCGGCATCTGGGCCAAGGAGGAACTGATCAACCCCAAAGTCTTCCCGCCGGGCTCGACTCACTCGACCTTCGCCTCCAACCCGCTGGGTACGGCGGTGGGCCTGGAGATGTTCAAGATGACCAGTGAAATCGACTACGGCGCGATGGTCATGAACAAGGGCAAGTATTTCCTAGAAGGCCTGAAGGACCTGCAAAAACGCTACCCGATCATCGGCGACGTCGACGGCCTGGGCCTGGCCCTGCGTTGCGAAATCTGCGCCCCGGACGGTTTCACGCCGGACAAGGCGACCCTGGACTTCATGGTCGAAGAAGGCATGAAGGGCGACATTGAAATCGACGGCAAGCGCCTGGGCCTGATCCTCGACGTGGGCGGTTACTACAAGAACGTGATCACCCTGGCGCCATCGCTGGAAATCAGCTATCCGGAAATAGACCTGGGCATCGCCCTGCTCGACCGCTTGCTGCACCGGGCGATGACGCGATGAACGCGCCGTTTTCATCCGATGCCATCGACATGGGCGAAGGCGGCGCCGGATTCATTCTGGGCAGCGGGGAGGTCGCGGTGCTGTTGATCCACGGCCTCACCGGCACCCCGACGGAACTGCGCCGGGTCGCCATGGGCCTGGCCAAGGCCGGGTACACCGTCTACGTGCCGACCCTGGCCGGCCACTGCGGTGACAATGCGGACCTGCAAGCCACGGGCTGGCGCGACTGGTACGAGAGCGCGCGCAACACCTTCGTCGGTGTGCGACGCAAGCATGCGCACGTGTTCGTCGGCGGCCTGTCCATGGGGGCGGTGCTGTCGATGTACCTGGCGGCCGAACATCCGGGGCAGATCGAAGGCTTGTTGCTGTACTCCACGACCCTGCGTTACGACGGCTGGAACATGCCCTGGGTGTCGAAACTGAGCAGCCTGGTGATGTCGATTCCGTTTGGCGTGCACCTGTGCCGCTTCAACGAAAAATCGCCGTACGGCATCAAGGACGAGCGCCTGCGGGCCATCGTCGAGCGCCAGATGAGGGCCGGTGAGAGCAGCAACGCCGGGCTGTTGACCATGTCTGGCGTGAGTGTCCGGGAGCTGCATCGACTGGTGGCGGCGGTGAAAAAGCGCATGCCGCAGATCACCACCCAGGCGCTGGTGCTGCACTCGCGCGAAGACGACATCACCAGTGCATGGAACGCTGATTACGTGGAGCGCAAACTCGGCGGGCCGGTGGTCAAGGTCCTGCTGGACGACTGCTATCACATGATCACCGTCGACCTGCAATACCGCCGCGTGGTGGAGTTGAGCGCGGACTTCATCCAGCACCGCTTCATCCAGCAACGCAGTACCCCGCAACCCCTGCACCAGGAATATCGACAGCTGGCCTGAACTCATCCCCGAACCCGCACACGCCCCACCCTCTGTAGGAGCGAGCATGCTCGCGATGGACTCAAGAACGCCGCGGATAACCTGAAACCCCGCGTTAGCGTTGACGACCATCGCGAACATGCTCGCTCCTACAGGGGATCGGGTAGTGACTGAAATTGTGAGCAAACCCAAGGAAACGACGTGATCACTGCCCTCGCCTTTTCGACGATCGAGGCCCTCGAGCGCGATGCCTGGAATAATTGTTTCCCCGATGAACTGGAGGACTGGGATTACTACCGGGCCGTTGAACGTTCGGCCATCGCCGGCTTTGCGTGGCGCTATCTGGCGCTGTTCGAAGGCGAGGTATTGATCGCCGCCGCCGTGGCATTCACCACCGCTTACTCGCTGGACACCACGGTCCAGGGCTTGGGCAAACGTATCAGCCAACGGTTGCGCCGCCAATGGCCGGGGCTGCTCGATGTGCGTCTCTACGCCCTCGGCTCGCCCGTGGCCGAGCAATGCCATGTCGGCACGGCCCGGCACATCGCTGCGCATCGGCGTGCGGCGCTGCTCGAACAATTGCTGGTCCTGGCACGCCAGGATGCCGATCAGGCCGGCATCGGCCTGTTGGCGGTCAAGGACGCTTCGCACCGTGATCCACAGTGGCTGCAGGCCTGTCATGACGCTGGTCTGCAAAGCATGTCCGGCCTGCCCGGTGCCGAGCTGCCGATCAGTTTCGGCTCCGTCGACGCCTATCTTGGCACCCTCGGCAAATCCACCCGCAAGGACTTGCGCCGCACCTTGCGCGGCCAGGGCCCGCGTATCGAATGGCGTCGCTCGGTACAAGACCTGCTCGCACAAATGATGCCGCTGTACGAAGCCACGCTCGCGCGCAGCGACCTGACCTTCGAACGCTTGCCAGCGGCTTACTTCCAGCAGGTCCTGGAACACCTCGATGAACGGGCCGCTTGTGTGCTCTATTGGCTGGGCGACGAACTGGTGGCGTTCAATTTGGTGTTGCTGGACGATCGGCGCCTGGTGGACAAGTTCTTTGCCCACGACCTGGACAAAACCCGCGATCACAACCTATACGTGCGCAGCTGGCTGGCCAATGTCGACTACTGTATTGAGCACGGCCTTGCCATCTACGAGTGCGGCCAGGCCGGCTATGCCAGCAAGCGGCGCCTGGGGTGCTCGTTCCGTGGCAACACCTTGTTCTTCCGCCATCGCAACCGTCTGCTCGACAGCCTGTTGCGGCTGGTGAAAATGTTTATCCGTCCGGATCGATCCGACCCTGCCATGGCGGCCGCAATCAGCGAGCTGCAATAAGCGAAGCATGATGACCCAAGACCGACGCCCCACCGCCCGACCTTTCGCCCTTTCCGGCTGGAGCCTGCAGCGCAAGCTGGTGCTGGCGTTCTGGCTGGTCAGCGTGATCCCGACCATGATCGCCGCCGAACTGGCGGCCACCACGCTGTCGCAGATTTTCGACAGCAACGTACGCATCTGGCTGCAGGAATCGACCAAGATCGTCGAAGACGAAATCAGCGAGATACTGCGCGACAACGCCCGCGCCGCGCAGTTGTTCCTGCGCTATACCCGCCCGCCCATCGACCGGCTGTCGATCCGCAACGACAAACTGACCAGCGACATCGCCGACTCCATGGGCATCGACGTCGTGGCGCTGGTGCGCAATAGTGATCACGAAGTGCTGTTCAGCACCGTCGCCGACGACATCGTCCGCCAGATCAGCACTGCGCCCAAGGCCGTGCTGCAGACCCTGCAAGTCGGTGGCGTGGCGACCGGCACGGTGGTGTCGACCTTCGAGACCGAGCAAGACGGTGTCGGCTACAAGCTGCTGATCGGCACCTACCTGGACAGCAGTTTCCTGACCAGCGTGGCCGACGTGCACTCCCTCGACCTGCGGCTGTACCTGGCCAAGACCAATGACTTTTCAGAGATTTTCTCGACCCAGCGCTTCGAGGATCATCCGGCGTCCGTACCGGAAAAAATCGAACAGATCCTGCGCAGCACCAAACAGCCGATCGAGCAATTCACCAGTCGCTACAGCGGTATCTACCGGCCGATTCTCAACGAAAACGGTGAGCTCCAAGGGGTGATCTTCAGTGGCTTGCTGCGTCACAGCAGCCTGTTGGGGCTGGTCAACCAGAGCAATCTGTTCATCGTGATTTTCCTGCTCAGCTCGGCGGCGTCCCTGACCGTCGGCTGGCTGGTGTCCCAACGCCTGACCAAGCCGTTGCGCGGCCTGTCCCGTGGCGTCCAGGCGGTGATTGCCGGGGATTATCGCCAGCGCCTGCCGGTGGAGGGCGGTGACGAACTGGCGGAATTGAGCAGCACCTTCAACCACATGAGCGAACGCCTGGGCGAGTTGCAGCACCTGGAATCGCAACTGCGCCGGCGCGACCGTTTGCATGCGCTAGGCGAAGTCGCCATGGGCCTGGCCCATGAAATCCGCAACCCGCTGGGCATCATCAAGACCGCCACGCAGTTGTTGCATCGGCGCGCCGACCTGCCCGAGAGCGACAAACGACACCTGGAATACGTGGTCAGTGAAGTCAGCCGCATCAACGACCTGATCACCGAATTCCTCGATTTCGCCAAGCCCAGCGCACCGATGCGCTCGACGCAACCGGCGCGCTCACTGGTGGATGAACTGGCCGGTTTCTGTGCCCCGGAACTGGCCAGCCACAACATTGACGTACGCATCGACGATCAGGCCCCGGGGGCCACGGTTCATGCCGACGCCCGGCAGCTCAAGCAGGCTGGCCTGAACCTGATCGTCAACGCCATCGACGCCATGCCCGGCGGCGGCCGCCTGACCCTTGGCATCACCCGTGACGGGCCGTTCACGGTGATCAGCATCGGCGACACCGGCCAGGGCATCGAAGCGGACATGCGCGAACGCATCTTCACGCCGTTCGTCACCACCAAGGCCTCCGGCACCGGCCTGGGCCTGGCGAAGGTATTCTCGATCATGGAAAGTCACGACGGACGCATCGAATGCGCCAGTGAAAAAGGTGCCGGGGCCACGTTCAGCCTGTACATTCCGGCCAATGGCGAAGACTTCGACGAGGGCAGCAATGACGCATAACATTCTGGTGGTCGACGACGAGCCCAAGCTCTGCGACCTGCTGGCCTCGGCCTTGAGCCAGAACGGCATCAGCGTATTCATCGCCGGCAACGGCCTGCACGCCCTCAAGGTGCTGGAGGTCGAAGACATCGACCTGGTCATCAGTGACTGGCGCATGCCCGGCATGGATGGCCCGCAATTGCTGGCGGAAATCAAAAGCCGTTACCCGCAGTTGCCGGTCATCGTCATGACCGCCTACAGCACGGTGAAAAATGCCGTGCAGTCCATGCGCAACGGCGCCTTCGACTACATCGCCAAGCCGTTCGACATCGATGAGCTGGACATCACCGTCAGCAAGGCCCTGCAATTTCGCGACATCCTCAAAGACAACCAGCGCATGCGTGCCGAACTGGACGAGCACCAGCAGATCGACAGCCTGGTGGGTGACAGCCCGAGCTTCCGACGGGTGCTGCACGCCATCGATTCGGTACGCGAAAGCAACGCGACGATCCTGCTGACCGGCGAGAGCGGCACCGGCAAGGAAATGGTCGCCCGGGCGATCCACAAGCATGGCAATCGCGCCGACAAGCCCTTCGTTGCGGTGAACTGCGCGGCCATCCCCGAAGGTTTGCTGGAAAGCGAGATGTTCGGCCATCGCAAAGGTGCCTTCACCGGGGCCGTGGCCGACCGGGTCGGGCGCTTCCTGCAGGCCGACAAGGGCACGCTGTTTCTCGACGAAATCGGTGAGATGCCGCTGCCGTTGCAGGCGAAAATCCTGCGGGCCCTGCAAGAACGCGTGATCGAACCGGTGGGCGATCCCCGGGAGCGCAAGGTCGATGTGCGGGTCATCGCCGCCACCAACAAAAACCTGCTGGAAGCGGTGGCCAACAAGGAGTTTCGCGAGGACCTCTACTACCGCCTCAATGTGTTCCCGATTCCCTTGCCGGCCCTGCGTGAACGGGTCGAGGATATCGCGCCGCTGGCTCGCCATTTCGCCCACACCTTGGGCGCGACGGCCGGCAAGCGTTTCACCGGTTTCAGCCCGGAGGCGTTGCAGGCCATGGCCGGTTATGCATGGCCGGGCAACATCCGCGAACTGCAAAACTGCGTGGAGCGGGCAACCATCGTCGCCTCGGGCGCAGTGATTGAAGAGCATGATCTGCCGGCCTATCTGTTCGCTTCATCGCCGGCGGCCAATGCTGCCGTCCTCAGTGAAGGCACCAGCGTGCCGCCGGATCTGGAAGCAGCGCTGGCGGAGGTGGAAAAGGCCTACATTCTCGCCGCCCTTGCACAAAGCAACGGTGTGCAGGCCGCGGCGGCGCAGTTGATCGGGATCTCCGAGCGCAGCTTCTGGTACCGCCTGAAAAAGCTCGGGATTCATGTGGACAAGATCGTGCGCTGAATTTCATCTGTGGGAGCGAGCCTGCTCGCGAAAAACGTCCAGGCAACGCGATCATCCAGTCTGGGCGCGTTATCGTTGACGTCCATCGCGAGCAGGCTCGCTCCTACAAGGGCCGCGTCAGTTGACGGTTCCGCCCCTGGCTTCACTCATGATCTGGCGAATCGCGGCGACGAAACTTTCCACCGGCTGTCCGCCCGTGACGGCGTACTGGCCGTTGAACACCACGGTCGGCACCGAACTGACGCCGCGAGACAACCACAGCTGTTCCTCTTCGCGAACCTCATCGGCAAATTCATCGGACGCCAGAATCGCTTCGGCCCGCTGCCGATCCAGCCCGACGCTTTCGGCGACCTGCGCCAGCTGAGCGTGATCGGACGGATTGCCGCCATCGGTGAAATACGCCTTGAACAACGCTTCCTTCAGTTCTAACTGCTTCCCCTCCAACTCCGCCCAATGCAGCAGTCGATGGGCATCGAAGGTGTTGTAGATGCGACTGTTGCCATCGGTACGAAAAGCAAACCCGACCTCGGCGCCGCGCGCGCGGATCATCTCGCGATTCTTTTGCGATTGCTCTGGTGTCGAGCCGTACTTCTCGGTGATGTGCTCGGTGATGTTCTGCCCTTCGGGGCCCATCTTCGGGTTCAGCTCGAATGGCTGGAAACGGATCTCGGCGCGGACTTCGTCGCGCAGGATATCCAGGGCCCGGGTCAGGCCGTACAGGCCGACGACGCACCAGGGGCAGGATACGTCGCTGACGAAATCGATTTTCAGTGGAGCACTCATCATTCACCTCGCTGGCTTGAACGCGCCGGAAAGTTTGAACGATACACCCGAGGGCTTGAATACGCAGTAGCCCCCAAGCGAGCCTGCTCGCGAAGAGGGTATGTCCGGTGGCATTAATGTCGACTGACACACCGCTTCGCGAGCAGGCTCGCTCCTACAGGGGGCGCGATGATTAGAGGAGATTGGGTTCTGCCACCGGCTCGATCTGCGCCCAATGCGAAGTGTCTTCACGATGCGCCCGCAGATACGGCAGCACCGCCGCCAGCAACGGCGCCTTGAACGCCTCCTGAAAACGATGGGCCAGCCCGGGAATCAGCTTCAACTGGCTGCCACGCAAATGCGCCGCCAGATGCACGCCATGCATCACCGGCAGCAGAGGGTCGGCCGTGCCATGCACCACCAGCGCCGGAACCCGCAGTTGATTGAGCAACGCGACCCGGCTTGGTTCGGCCAGGATCGCCATGATCTGGCGTTTCACGCCCTCGGGATTGAACGCCCGGTCATAGGACAGCGCCGCCTGATGCAGCAGCGCCTGACGATCATCGGTGACCGACGGGCTGCCCAGGGCGGCCAGCAGATCGGCCTGTTGCTCCAGCGCCACTTCGCGATTCGGCGCGCCACGGCGGGCGAGCAATTGCACCAGCGCCGCACTCGGCGCCGGCAAGCCTTCGGCGCCGGAGGTAGTCATGATCAGGGTCAGGCTCTCGACCCGTTGCGGCGCCATGGCCGCCATGTGCTGCGCGATCATCCCGCCCATGCTCGCGCCCAGCACGTGGAACTGTTCGATGTGCAGGGCATCCATCAGGCCCAGGCCATCGTCGGCCATGTCGGTCAGCGAGTACGGCGAAGACACCGGCAAGCCGAGCTTGTAGCGCAGCACCTCGAAGGCCAGGTTGGCCTCGGTCGGTGCTTGCCGCCAGGTCGAGAGCCCGACATCGCGATTGTCATAGCGAATGACGCGAAAGCCTTGCTGACACAACGCAACCACCACCTCGTCGGGCCAGTGAATCAACTGCCCGCCCAACCCCATCACCAGCAGCAACGCCGGATCCGACGCACGACCGATGCTCTGGTACGCCAGGCTCACCTGCGCCAGATCGACGTGTTCGGTCGGAACATTCACATCACAACGAGACGCTGCCATCGACGGCAGGCTGAACAATGAGGCCAGCAACATGGCCGCCGATAAAAACAAAGCACGCATGAAAAAACACCAAAACGCAGAACCCCAGTAGAGCGCGAGTCTGATGAAGTTTGTTCAAGCGCGCTGCCACAGTTCCATGACAGTTTGATGAAGAGTGCCGAATGGTCGTCGCGCTAACTATGTAGTGCCAGTACCCCGCACGGCTTCCCTTGAATGACTCGCCCCGGAGTGGATCCACCACTCCCCTCACACCGAGTCCTTTCCCATGACCGATGGATTATTGCCCGACCTTTCCACACCTTCCTCGATTGCCCCACCGCCCTTTTTGCCGTTGCCGGCCAGCGTCGATGAACGCCTGCTGCGCAGTGCCTGGGGCGGATGGAACGACAGCAGCCTGGGCCTGAGGCAACTGTTCAGCGATGTGCCAACGGCATCAGACCGCTGGAATGCCTACTGGGACGCCAGAGCACCCGGCACTCCCCTGTCTCGACGCGATCGGGCCGCCCAGCTGTATCGCGAGCATTTCGAGGCCGTTACCCGGCTTGCCTTCGCGCAAAGAACCCTGGGTACAGTGCAGTTCAATACGTTGTCGTCGCTCATGGGGGCAACAACGGATGCTGACGTGAGCGGACGCACTGAACAACTGACACTGGCATTGAGCAACGGCGATACAGTCAAATTCCCCGCTGCCTGGGTCATCAGCGCGAACGATGCCCAGCCGGACGCTTGCTGGCTGTATTTCCCCTATCGACCGGTGGCGATAACAGCGTTCGCAAAACGCAGCGAGATGGAAGATTGGCTGCTGCGTCAGTCTCTCGTCCCTCAGGGTTTGCCCAGCACTGATATCCGCTTTGAATACAGCGCCAGAACTCAGCCGCTGACAGCAGGCATCACCGATCTTCTTTCGCACTACCAGCAGGCACAGCGTCCCCTTTTGCACGCCGGCGCGGCCTTTAACTTGCCGCCAAGGCTTGAAATGACTCCAGCGATTATCGAGAACAACCATGACGATCACCCGGCATTGTTCGGCAACCTGTATGCCGATATCCCATGGTCGTTGCGTCAGGCTGCCCTGAACATGCAACGCGAAGCGCTCGACAGACACTTGGGCGACGACCTGGACAGCGACCGCCATAAAAAAATCGCAGAACAGCTTGTGGCGCTGCAAACCGCCATGCAATCCGCCGACAAGGCCGCCACGGCCTTGCTCTACAGGGCTCGAACCCTGGACCTCACGACGTTCAATCAGCAGTTCACACGGCTTTATCAGGCACACAAGGCAGGCCTTCGCGCCGAGGCCCGGTTGCAACGGACCCTCGAACAATTGACCGAGGATGAATTCCGTCTCATCAACACCGTGCTTGATACGCATGACGGCAGCGATCCCGCTGGTGACAGTGTGGTGGCGAGCCTGTCTCTGACCATGACGACCCGCCATGGCGATCAAACTTCGACGCTCACCCAGTCCCTGCACGGTCCATGGGTCATTGCACCATCAGGCTCGCCCCTCAACAGCGCTTCTGCACACAGTGTGCTGCTGTACTGGCCAGGCACCGGCGGTGGCTTGTTGCGGTTCGAAAACCTGCGAACACTCGAGCGCGAGTTGCTCAAGATTCAGGACCTCGACAATCGCCTGGCGCTGAAGTTGAGCAGGATCAGCGCTGACCCTGTCCAGTACAGCCTGAATGAACAGACCGGCGATTTTGAACTGAAAGTCGCTCAGGTTCGTCAGCGCTATCCCCATGAGTCTCAGATCTCGGAACGAGCCGACGAACTGGAAAAACTGCGGCGTCAGGCGCTTGCCAGCTTGCAGGTGCCCGTGCAGACGGCCAGGCAACTGGCGTTCTCGCAGCGGCTGGAACAAGACCGCAGCGCCACTCTGTCCACGCACTTGCCCGACTGGCTCAAGCATGTGCGAGGCGACGAAAGCGTCGGATTGAAGGCCCTGATACTCGCTTATATCGAGGCGATGCGGCGCAGCCGCGAGCAGTTGGATATCGCGCTGATGCCTCGTCATGAATTTACCCGACAGCACCTGCATGCCCGACTCAGGAAAGACTTTTCGATCAAGGGTGATTTTCAAGTGCTGCTCGAAATGCCCGATTCGGTTTCGTGGCAGAAACACTTGAGCCCTGCCCCGGGTGCCCCGGGTACCCCGCAAAAACTGGTGCTGGTGCCCAGTACCGCACGCAGCAAAATGCCCATCGAGGACCTGGCCCAGCACAACATCGACAACTCGCCATCCATGAATCTGGAACCGCTGGCACTGCGGTTGTCGTTCATGAAAGTGGAGATCAGCACTGCCGACGACAGCGAGCGCCAGACACTGGCCAGCGCGATCACCTTGCCGTGGCTGCGCCGGATCTTGCCCGAACTGGACCTGGCTCGGGACTACGAAACATTGATCCGCAACACCTTCATGGGCGCCGGCGACGAAGCGGCATTCGTGAGGGAGCATCGGCGTGAATGCCTGATCGAGCCCTGGCGCTTGCTGCTCAAGTTGCAGGGTGAATGCGCCCGCTTGCAAAAACAGATCAGTCACGATGACCAGCAGGTGTTCAGCATCGCCATCGATGCTGACACCGAGCAAGCCTGGCGGACGGATGGCAAACGTCTGGTGCTCTGGCCGGCCAACCTCACGGTCGGCGGCAAGGACACGCCCAATGAAGGTCCCGTAACGCTGGCGGGGGTGACCTTCATTGAGGAACAAGTCAGCGGGATGACCTTGCTCTACCTGCCGGACAGCCCCGACAAGCAATTTTTGAGACGCTTCGACAATCTGGAAATGGCTCGCAAGGCACTCTACAACCTGTGCCTGCGCGACGAGATGGCCAGGTACCTGGCGGGGCGAGCCTTGCAAGGCAGTGTCCAGGCGCACCTCAGTCGCATCAACCAGGCCCAGCTCAAACATTTCGACGCGCTGATCGGAATCGGAACGCGCTGGCCGTCGACCACATCGCTGGCGGCGCATCAACTCGATAGCCACATGGGACGGTTGATCGAAGCCCACCGCGCCACGTCCCGCTCCAACAATGACTTGTACCTTGAACGTTATGCGCTCCAGGGTCCTCGTGCGTTCAACTACATGAAAATGGCCCTTGGCCTGGTGCCCTTTGTCGGTACCGCCATTGCGTTGTACGACGCCTGGAACAGCGCCAATCAAGCGGTGGCGGCCTTCGTGCGCGGCGAGGCAGGTGATGGGCTGGCGGAGGTTGAGTCGGTGCTGTTGTGCCTGATCGATGCCGCCATGGATATTTTGCCCAGCGCGTCGATCGGGACAACCCAGGGCGCACGCTCGGCCACTCGATTGCGTCATCTGAGGGGGTTGAACAAAGGCGCTGCCATGTCGACTACCTCCCTGCATGAGGCCAGCAGGGTGGTTCAGCGCTTCGCGGGCTACGAGTATGAAAAACCGCTCTCGCTGTCGAGCCTGCAACCGGCTACTCATGGGATCTACCGCAACATCTACCGCCATGCCGACGGTGATTTCATCGTGCGCCAGGGGCGGGTTTTCCAGGTCGAGCGCAGCACCGATTCACGCAACTGGCGTTTGAAAGGCACGACTCGAAAGACCTACAAACAACCCATCGCACTGGATGAGTCCGGACAGTGGGACACCTGGTTTGGCGTTTACGGCGTGGCATTCGAAGGAGGCGGCCTCGGTGGCGGCAACCTGTTGGGGCATCTGGCGGACACCCTTGATCCGGTCTGGCCGCAAGCCGTTCGCGAGCGCCTGCCGCGCTGGTGGGTCGATGAAGGTTTTCGCCGCCAGCATGCCCTGACCGAAGGCGCCGACAGCCTGGCGCTGCAAATCGATGCGCGGGTCAAGCAAACCGACACCACCCTGAACACCTACAACACCACGCCTGCACCGAATCGTACGCCGACACTGCTGCAGCAGGCTGAAACAGCCTGCATGGGCGATATCGAATTGGCCGGTCGTTATCATCAGACACTGGTAGATCTGCTTCCCCTCACCCATGGCAACAAAAGGCGCGCGCTTCTGGAGTTCCAAAGCAACGCCGCACTGATGCTCGCCGACCGTTACAAGCAACGCCTGTTCCTGGCCAATCATCGCGTCAATCCCCTGATCGACAGCATCGATGCGTTGACGCAAAAGCTCGATGACATGCCTGCGACGGCCCTCTCCGAGCGGTTGGGAGTGCTGGGGGACATCAGAAAGCTGCGCCTTGAAATGATCAAGGAGTTCGACACGATAGACGCCCATCTACGAGACCTTAATCATTGGTATCAACGCATCACCGTCAGCGCACAAAAGGCTCAATTGACCCAGGAAGTCGCCATGCTCAACGGGCGGATGAGCGAGGCAAACATGCTTTACCTGAAGACGGGTAATTGGCTTGAATTGGTGACGCGTTATGACACCAGCAACGATCTATCCTGGTTCTTTCTCCAGAACCAGATGCGAGCCAAAAGAAGCCGGGTCGACCGGGATCTGTTCACCCAATACAGTCTGCCGGAAGTCAGTGCGACCAAGGCTCAGCGCAACCAGATCCTTCAGGAATGCATTGAAAACTATCGCGAATTCAGTCGAAGCATGAATGCCTGGACCGCCAGTTATCCACAGCACTTTGATCTGGATGCCGTGCCATTGCTATTGGACGGCCTGGCGAAAATGGCCGAGCGGGCACGCAAGGCGATCAACCTGCCGCCACCTGCCGCACCCGCCGGCCACAACAGCAAAAAAGCATTCCTCACCGATACCGACCAATGGCTGATCGGGGTGGAGCAATGGGAGCCCGGCTCACAAACACGCCGATATACCCTCACCGGACAAGGGGGCTACACGGAAATCTGGGAGCAAGGGAGCCATGGCAAATCCCGCCTGCTCAATCCACAGCCGCAACCGTCCCATGCCCAGCGCCGAAACCTCGATTCGCTGCTGGCCGACGCCCGCCAGCGATTGCAATCCCAGGACGCCTATCAGGCCCGCATTCAGTCCTATGCCGATCAAGACATGCTCCCGGTGGACCTGGAACACATGATGACCAGCGAGGCGAACGAACTCACTCATCGCGCCGATGGCATCGCAGAAATAGCCCCGCGCAATGCCCTTGTCACCCAACTTCGCGACAAGGCCAGCGAACTGGTTGCCACTGGCCGCACGCTGCGAACCCGTCAGTCACTGCAGAGCAAAAAACCCACCGATGGCATGCTCGACGATCTGGTCAAACACAACGTGGTGGAGATCCGCAAAACCGGACTGATCAAAAATCTGGGTAAACGTCGGGATGGTCGCATCGACTATATGCAGGAGTACGAAGTCTGGGACACGACGCAAGCGCCGCCAAAGGTGCTGTGGTACGCCCATTTTCATTATTCGAAAGCCACGCCTGAATTCGGTGGCTTCGAGAAAGCCCATCTGAAATTGCCGGAACATCGGTTCCTGACCCATGCGGACAATGCCGACCTGCCCTATGCCGACATCGGCAAGCGATCGGCTGCGTTAGCGCACTTCGAAAACCTGTGATGTACCTGTAGGAGCGAGCCTGCTCGCGATTGGACGTCAACGAAAACGCGTATTGGCTGGTAAACCGCGGCGTTCTGGAGTCCATCGCGAGCAGGCTCGCTCCTACAGGGGGGGTGTTACGCCAACTGGCTGCGCAGCTGCCGCGCCGCCGCCACCATGTTCACCAGCGCGGCCTCGGTCTCCGGCCACGCCCGGGTCTTCAGCCCGCAGTCGGGGTTGATCCACAGGCGTTCGGCCGGGATCCGTTTCACGGCTTTACTCATCAACTTGACCACCTCGGCGGTGTCCGGCACCCGTGGCGAGTGGATGTCGTACACGCCCGGGCCGATGTCGTTCGGGTAATCGAACGCCTTGAAAGCCTCGAGCAATTCCATGTCCGAACGCGAGGTCTCGATGGTGATGACATCGGCGTCCATTGCCGCGATGGCCTCGATCACGTCATTGAATTCGCTGTAGCACATGTGGGTGTGGATCTGGGTTTCGTCACGCACGCCGCTGGCGCTCAAGCGGAACGCTTCCACCGCCCAGTCCAGATACTCCTTCCATTGTTCGCGACGCAGCGGCAGCCCTTCACGAAACGCGGCTTCGTCGATCTGCACGATCTTGATGCCGGCGGCTTCCAGGTCCAGCACTTCATCCCGCAGGGCCAGCGCCAGTTGCTGTGCCTGGACCTTGCGCGACACGTCTTCACGGGGGAACGACCACATCAGCATGGTCACGGGACCGGTGAGCATGCCTTTCATGACCTTGTCGGTCTGACTCTGTGCGTAGGTGATCCAGTCGACAGTCATGGCGTTCGGACGGCTCAGGTCGCCGTAGATGATCGCCGGCTTCACACAGCGCGAACCGTAGCTCTGCACCCAGCCGAAGCGGGTGAAGGCATACCCGTCGAGCTGCTCGGCGAAGTACTCGACCATGTCATTGCGCTCGGCTTCCCCGTGCACCAGTACGTCCAGCCCCAGACGCTCCTGAACCTGCACCGCATGGCGGATTTCATGGCGCATGGCGTCGTTGTAATCGTTGGCCGACAGCTTGCCTTGCTTGAACGCCTGGCGCGCCAGGCGGATCGATCCGGTCTGCGGGAACGAGCCGATGGTGGTGGTCGGGAACGCCGGCAACTTCAAGCGAGCACGCTGCTGCTCGATACGCTTGGCAAACGGCGAATGGCGCTGGCTGTCGGTTGTCTTGATGGCGTCGATGCGTGCCTGTACTTCGGCTTTGTGGATGCGCGGCGATTCGGCACGGCTGACGGCGATGGCTCGGCTCTCGGCCAGCGCGGCCCGCACTTTCGGCGCTTGCGGATCGTTGAGCGCATCGCGCAGCACGGCGATTTCGCCGCATTTTTGCACGGCAAACGCCAGCCAGCTTTTCAGTTCGGGGTCGAGTTTGTCTTCGCGTTCCAGGTCCACCGGGCTGTGCAGCAGCGAGCAGGAACTGCTGACCCACAGGTTGTCGCCAAAACGCTCCTGGGCAAATTGCAGCTGTTCGAGTACCGGCTCCAGCTCACAGCGCCAGACGTTGCGACCGTTGACCAGGCCCACCGAGAGAATCTTGTAGATCGGCAGGCGATCGAGCACGTGCAGCAGTTGGTCCGGCGCGCGCACGGCGTCGATGTGCAGGCCTTGCACCGGCAGGCCGACGGCCAGGCCGAGGTTGTCCTGCAAGCCACTGAAGTAGGTCGCCAGCAGCTTTTTCAGCGGCGAATACTGCAGGATGTGATAGGCGCGCTCGAAAGCGTTTTTCCATTCCTGTGGCAGGTCGAGGGTCAGGATCGGTTCATCGATCTGCACCCATTCCACGCCCTGGGCCGCGAGGCGCCCGAGGATTTCGCCGTAGATCGGCAGCAGGCGCTCCAGCAGGTCGAGCTTGTCGAAGTCATTGCCTTTCGCCTTGCCCAACCACAGGTAGGTCAGAGGGCCGATGATCACCGGCTTGACGTTGTGACCGAGGGCCCTGGCTTCCTCGACTTCATCGAACAGCTGTTCCCAGCTCAGCTTGAACTGCTGGTCAGCGGTGAATTCCGGGACCAGATAGTGGTAGTTGGTGTCGAACCACTTGGTCAGTTCCTGGGCATATTGCGCCTGGCCATGTTCGCCGCCGCAGCAACTCGTCGTGGCGCCACGGGCCATGGCGAACAGGGTGTCGAGGGTGGGCAGTCCGCGTTCGTCCCGGGTACTGGCGAAACGCTCGGGGATCACGCCGAAGGCCAGGGAATGGCTCAACACCTGGTCGTACCAGGCGAAGTCGCCGACCGGCAGCAGGTCGATGCCGGCGTCTTTCTGCAATTGCCAGTGGGTGGCGCGCAATTGGCGGCCGACGCTTTGCAACGCGGTCTGGTCGAGGTCGCCCTTCCAGTAGGCTTCAAGGGCCTTTTTCAGTTCGCGGTCGGCGCCAATGCGCGGAAAACCAAGGGTGTGGGCTACGGCCATGTCGAATGCGCTCCTGTGTAAAAGATGGCGCTATTGTCGACAGCCAACCCAACATGAGACAAACTCAACCTTTTCGTGTTGATCACAAGTTTTCCTCATGGAGCCCTCCGGTGCTTGAACTCCGTCACCTGAAAACCCTGCACGCCCTGCGCGAAGCCGACAGCCTGGTGGATGCCGCCGACCGCCTGCACCTGACGCAGTCGGCGCTGTCCCACCAGTTCAAGGAGCTGGAAGAGCGCATGGGCATGCCGTTGTTCGTGCGCAAGACCAAGCCGGTGCGCTTCACCAGCGCCGGTCTGCGCCTGCTGCAACTGGCCGACGCCACCCTCCCGCTGCTGCGCGCTGCCGAGCGTGACATCGCGCGTCTGGCCGGTGGCACCGCCGGGCGCCTGCACATGGCCATCGAATGCCACAGCTGCTTCCAGTGGCTGATGCCGACCATCGACCAGTTCCGCGACGCCTGGCCGGAAGTCGAGCTGGACCTGGCCTCGGGCTTCTCCTTCGCCCCGCTGCCTGCATTGGCTCGTGGTGATCTGGATCTGGTGGTGACGTCCGATCCGGTGGATCTGGTGGGGATTACCTATGTGCCGCTGTTTACCTATGAAGCGATGCTCGCGGTGGCCAACCAGCACCGATTGGCCAGCAAGGCCTACATCGTCCCCGAAGACTTGCTCACCGAGACGCTGATCACCTACCCGGTGGAGCGCGATCGGCTGGACATCTTCACCCGTTTCCTTGAACCGGCCGACATCGAACCGGCCCAGGTGCGCACCTCGGAACTGTCGGTGATGATGATGCAGTTGGTGGCCAGCGGACGCGGCGTGTGCGGCATGCCCCATTGGGCGCTGCATGAATACAGCTCGCGGGGTTATGTGAAGGCCAAGCGCCTGGGCGAGAAAGGGTTGTTTGCGACGCTGTATGCGGCGATCCGGGCCGACATGCTGGATGCGCCGTACATGCGCGATTTTCTGCTGACGGCGAAGGACACGTCGTTTTCGACGCTGGATGGTGTCAGCGCTGTTCGATAAAACAACACATCCCCTGTAGGAGCGAGCCTGCTCGCGATTGCGGCTTACCAGACATATCGATGTCGACTGACACTCCGTCATCGCGAGCAGGCTCGCTCCTACAGGGGGTTGCGGCGGTTTCAGATCTCCCGCCACATATGGATCTTGTCGAAGTACTCCTCGCCCACCCGCACCGCCATCGGCTCCAGGCCGAACTGGATGAAGCCGCAGCGCTTGTACAGGTTGAACGCGGCATCGTTGCCGGCAGTGACGGTCAGCTTGATCAGCCGTAACTCCTGATGACGCCACGCCTCGTCCAGTACGGTTTGAACCAGTTGATAACCCATCCCGCACTGACGCACGCCCGCCGCCACATACATGCCAAACAGCGTCGCCTTGTGCCGGGCCTTTTCCCGGGGCTCGAAAGCGAGCCCGGCGATGCCCGCCAACCGCCCCTCCACGAAGCCACCGAACACGACATCCAGCTTGCCGTTCAGGCGCGACTCCCACCAACTCAACGGCATGGATGCACGCTCACGCACGCTGGAAGTGAAGGCCTGCGGATGCCGGTCGTAGGCTTCGAGCATCAGCGCCCGGTAATCGAGGGCGTGGCTGGCATCCAGACGCTCGATCCACATGCTCAGGCCATCCGGCGCTGTTCAAGCATCAGCCGCAGCGCCAGCGCTGACAGCACGAAGCCCATGAAGTAACGCTGCATCGCCAGCCAGGTCGGGTTGTTGACGAACCATGAAGCGATGCCGGCAGCAAACAGGGCGATCAGCAGATTGACGCAAAAGCTGACGCTGATCTGGGTCAGACCCAGCACGATGCTCTGGGTGAACACCGAGCCGTGTTCAGGCGAGATGAACTGCGGAAACACCGACAGGTAGAACACCGCAATCTTGGGGTTCAGGGCGCTGGTGAGAAAGCCCATGGTGATCAGCTTGCGCGAAGAATCCGGCGGCAACTGTTGCGCCTCGAACGGCGAACGCGCGCCGGGTCTGACCGCTTGCCACGCCAGCCACAACAGGTACAACGCACCGGCCCACTTCAGTACTTCGTAGGCCATCGGCACGGCCAGGAACACTGCCGTGAGACCCGCAGCGGCGGCGAACACATGGACGAAGAACCCGGCCACCACACCCAGTAGCGACGTCACGCCGGCCCGGCGCCCCTGGCAGATCGAACGGGAGATCAGATAGATCATGTTCGGTCCCGGCGTCAGTACCAGCAGCAACGCGGTGGCGGCGAAAATCAGCAAATCCTGGAGCGGGATCATGGCGGGTCCTTTGCGTGATTGATCAGGCGATCGCGGTCAGCGAAGCCCGATAAAACGGCAGGATCAGGTCCCGTGTCAATGGCGCGAGGACGAGATCGCCATCACCGGCCGGGTCGATCCAGATCACCTCTTCGATCTCGGCTGCCGGGGTGACCTGTGCATCGATATTCAGCAGAAAAATCTCGGCCTTCACGACAAAGCCCGGCTCGTTGGCGGCGGGCGCCGAGAACTGACCAAGGAAAGAGGCGTGCGCCGGATCGATGATCAATCCCAGCTCCTCTTCCAGCTCGCGGGCCAGAGCGTTGACCGGCTGTTCATGGGCCTCGATCTTGCCCCCCGGCTGCATGAACGCCTCGGTGCCACGCTTGCGTACCAGCAGGGTTCGGCCATCAGGGCCGATCAGCAGGGCGGTGGCGATGTGGATAAGTGCAGAGTTGTTGTGGGAAACATCTGTAGAAAAAAGCATCGCTGACCAAAGATCCATGTGGGGGCGCACAGAATCCCACGCCTTTGTGGCTCGGCCAAGAATTGAATCCCGCTTAGGACCGGAAGTGTCTGCTTACAGGTCCGGAAATTTCCCACGCAGGTGTTTGGTAGCGTATTTGCACCGATTTTCACCGGTACTTCGCCAATCCCGCTACCAATGGAACGCCTGCATGTCGGACATCTCAACGCTGAAAGAAAAAATCAACACCAAGACATTTCATTTCATTCTCCTGTCGCTGATAACGGTGGGCCTCTATTCGTATATCTGGTTGTACAAAGTTTCTATGGCAATTGAAGAAGTCACACACATCAAGGTGATGAGTACGACTTTTCTAATTGGATATCTGGTTTTCATGGGCATGGGGTCCTTGCTGGTGCAAATTTTCAACCCCGTTGCATCAGGATTAGGACTCGTTTGGGCTATCACGGTTTGGTCGATCACTGTCATTTGGTGCTTCCGCGTAAGGAAGGCCCTCAGGACATACGCGTCGATTGAACACGGTTTTAAACCCCGAATTAATCGCCTTTTTTCTGTGTTGGTCACGTTCTTCCATGTGAACTACTGCATCAACGCCCTTCCTCGCGACAAGCAAAAGCATGAAGACAAAAAGCAACTGAAAAACGAGGCTATCAACGCTTGAAACTAAAAAGACGAACACCCTTCAAGGTGTTCGCCTTTTTGCGTAATGCAATCATAAGCAGTAGAGAAACCGCTCGCTTATGTCGCTTCCTGGAAATCCATCTCCGGTGGCTGACGACGGAAGCCGCTGGTCAACACCGCCAGGTACACCACGCCAATCGCCAGCCAGCTCAGGCCGAGATAGATCGCCAGGTGATCGAGGCTGACCATCAGCCACAGGTCTGCTGCCAGACCAATGAACGGGAAGATCAGGAACAGCACCAGCTCGCGCGGGCCTTTCTTCTCGCCGCCGATCCAGTAATGAAAGATCACCGACAGGTTCACCAGGCTGAACGCCAGGAACGCGCCGAAGTTGATGAACGAGGTCGAGGTGGTGACGTCGAGTTTCAGCGCCAGCAACGCCACCACGGCGCACAGCAGGATGCTGTTGATCGGCGTACCAAAGCGCTCGTGCAAGGTGCCGAAAAACGACTTCGGCAGAACGCCGTCACGGCCCATGGCGTACAACAGACGCGAACCACTGGCCTGCGCCGACAGGCCCGAGGCGAACTGGCCGACGATCAGGCCGATGAGGAAGATCGAGACGAACAGGTCACCGCCGATGTTGCGGGCAATCTCGTAGGCCGCCGAATCCACGCTGTCGAACTGGAACGACGGGTGGGCGATCTGCACGAAGTACGAAACCCCGACGAAAATCAGCCCGCCGATCAGGGTGATCAGCATGATCGCCCGTGGAATCGTGCGGCGTGGGTCACGGGTTTCTTCGGTCAGGGTGCTGACCGCGTCGAAGCCGAGGAATGAATAGCAGGCGATGGCCGCGCCGCTCATGATCAACGGCATCTGCATGTCGCCATTGAAGAACGGTTTGATCGACCACAACGGCGTGCTCGCATCGCCGGTGACGTAGTGCACGCACAGCGCCACGAACGCCACCAGCACCAAAAATTGCACCAGCATCAGCAAGGCGTTGACGCCGTTGGCCAGTTTCAGGCCGACGATGTTGATCGCGCTGGTGATGCCGATGAACGCCAGCACCCAGATCCACTGCGGCACCGCCGGGAACGCGGAGTTGAGGTAAGCGGCGCCGATCAGCCAGATGGCCATGGGCAGGAACAGGTAATCGAGCAGCACCGCCCAACCGGCGATGAACCCCAGTTTCGGGCTGATGGCCTTGCGTACGTAGCTGTAGGCGGAACCCGCAACCGGGAAGGCCTGGGCCATGCGCCCGTAGCTCATGGCGGTGAAGAACATGGCCACCAGCGCCGCCAGATACGCGGCCGGGACCATGCCGGCGGTGGACTGGGCGAGGATGCCAAAGGTGCCGAGGACAATGATCGGCGTCATGTAGGCGATGCCAAACAGCACCACCGAGCCTAATGACAGGGTGCGTTGCAAACGAGCCATGGGGCGACTACTCCGGTTGTTATTGGATTTATGGCAGAGCCGAGTTCGGCGCAGGGTGATCGTTCCCACGCTCTGCGTGGGAATGCAGCCGGGGACGCTCCGCGTCCCAAATCAAAAGCCGAACGCAGAGCGTCCGTTGATGCATTCCCACGCAGAGCGTGGGAACGATCGGTTAGCGAGCAGGGATCAGCAACTCCCGCAGTCCATTGGCATGCTCAACCATCTCCCCCGGCAACTTCAGCCGCTGATCATCCAGATACCGATAATCCTGGCGCGCCGCCGTCAACCGGCTCAGGTCCAGCTCCACTGCAAACTGGCCTTCCTCGCGCCCCGCTTCGAACACCTGCGTGCCCAGCGGATCCACCAGTGCACTGCCGCCGGCGAACAGCAGCCCGCCGTCGCCCGCTTCCACCCGGTTAACCATCAGCGCAAACGCCTGGTTTTCCTGGGCGCGGGCCATGATCGCGGTGCGGTGGGTCGGGCCGTAGGGGTCCATGTTGCCGTTGGTCACCAGCAGCAACTCAGCACCCAGTTGCGCCAGGGCGCGGGCGGTTTCGGGAAATTCGATGTCGTAGCAAATCAACAGACCCACACGCAGGCCATTCCACATGACGGTGGCGTAGCGATCGCCGGCCTCATAGACACCGCGATCCGACGCCCACAGGTGGGTCTTGCGGTATTTGAGCGCAATGCCTTCAGGGGTGATCAGCAGCGTGGTGTTGAAAAAACGGCCGTTATCGTTCTCGGCCGTGCCGATCACCACGGCAATGTTGCGCTCACGGGCAGCGGCAACAATCGCGCCGACGGTCGGGCCGTCCAGCGGTTCGGCGACGTCGGCCACGGATTCGGCGCTGGGGAAGCCCATCAAGTGGCTTTCCGGAAACATGATCAGTTGCGTATCGGCGGAACAGGCGTTGATCGCCGCCAGGGCGCGCTCGAGGTTGTAAGCCGTGTCGTTGTCACGGCCCGCCAGTTGGGCGAGTTCGACTTTCATGGGGAGTCCTTGTTCTGGGCGCCGGAAAGATTGCCCGGTCGCTGTCTGTGCGCCAGTATGCGCAGCAAGCGAGCGGCCGGGGAATCACGCCGCTGGGGTAACACGATAGGGGTAGAGGCATGACACTCTCGTTGGACGACATCGCCTGGCACCGCTCGGTGGGGCAACTGATCGACGCCCTGGACAGGCCCAATTTCTGGACGCAGCTGGTGCGCCTGCTGGATCAATACGTGCCCTGCGACAGCTGGGTCGCCCTGCTGTTCAGCGCCGACCAGCACCCGCAAGTGTTTGCCGAATGCCCCGCGGAAGACGGTGGCCCCGACCCGTTGTTCCAGGATTACCTGCGCGGCCTTTACCTGCTCGACCCTTTCTACATCGCCTGCCGCGAGCAATCGCGCACCGGTCTGTACCGCCTGTCGGAGGTCGCGCCGGAGCATTTCGAACTCACCGAGTACTATCAACGATACTTTCGTGTGAATGTCGTGGCCGACGAAATCCAGTTTAATTGTCAGCTCGAAGGCGACCGCACCTTGTGCCTGTCACTGGGCAGCAAGCAGCGCTTCAGCGCCGGGCAGATCGCCCTGCTATCGTTGATTTCGCCGTGGGTGCTGGGTTTGCTGCGCCAGCGCCTGCCCTACGAAATCAACGAAGTAGTGGCCTTGGCGCCCTCCCCGGTACAGGGCGACTGGCGGGTGCAACTGGAAGCGTCGGTGCAGCAACTCAAGGGCGCGCAATTGACCGCCCGGGAGCTGGACGTCGGGCGCTTGATGCTCAGCGGCTGCTCCAGCAAGGAAATCGCCCGCAAACTGGAAATTTCCATCGAAACCGTGAAAGTCCATAAGAAACACATGTACAGCAAGCTGGGGATCAAGTCCCAGTCGGAGCTGTTTTCGATTTTTTTGCAGGCGCAGAATGCCTGATTGCTTTTCTGTAGGAGCGAGCCTGCTCGCGATGACGGAGTCTCAGCCAACATCAATGCTGAATTTGAGATTGCCATCGCGAGCAGGCTCGCTCCTACAGTGTTTTGTGTGCAGCCAATTTTTTGAGTCCGAACCCAAGGAAACCGTATGAGCCTGTCACTCCTGAGCCGCTACGCCTTCTTTGCCGTCTGCGTGATTTTCACCCTCGCCAGCCTGCCCTTCCTGTCCCACGACTGGCTGTGGCCAATCACCCTCGTCACCGGTGTGCTGAGCCTGATCGGCATTGGCGACCTGCTGCAAAAACCCCACGCCGTGCGGCGCAACTACCCGATCCTGGGCAACATCCGCTACCTGGTCGAAGGCATCCGCCCGGAAATCCGCCAGTACCTGCTCGAATCCGACAGCGATGCCCTGCCCTTCTCCCGGGCCCAGCGCTCGCTGGTCTACTCCCGGGCGAAGAATGAAAGCGCCGACAAACCCTTCGGCACCCTGATTGATGTGTATCAGTCGGGCTTCGAGTTCATCGGCCATTCCATGCGCCCGGCGCCGTTGAGCGACCCCAACAGCTTCCGCGTACTGGTCGGCGGCCCGCAGTGCACCCAGCCGTATTCGGCATCGGTGTTCAACATCTCGGCCATGAGCTTCGGCTCGCTCAGCGCCAACGCCATCCGCGCCTTGAACCAGGGTGCCAAGCTCGGCAACTTCGCCCACGACACCGGCGAAGGCAGCATCAGCCCTTACCACCGGGAAAACGGCGGCGACCTGACCTGGGAACTGGGCAGCGGCTATTTCGGCTGCCGCACCGCCGACGGCCGCTTCGACCCGGAACGCTTCGCCGCCCAGGCGCTAACCCCGCAAGTGCGGATGATCGAAATCAAATTGAGCCAGGGCGCCAAACCCGGTCACGGCGGGATTCTGCCCAAGCACAAGGTCACCCAGGAGATTGCCGAGACCCGTGGCGTTCCGATGGGCGAAGACTGCATCTCGCCCTCGCGCCACAGCGCGTTTTCCACACCGATCGAGATGATGCATTTCATCAAGCAACTGCGTGAACTGTCCGGCGGCAAACCGGTGGGTTTCAAGTTCTGCCTGGGTCATCCGTGGGAGTTCATGGGCATCGCCAAGGCCATGCTGGAAACCGGCATCCTCCCCGACTTCATCGTGATCGACGGCAAGGAAGGCGGCACCGGCGCCGCACCACTGGAGTTCACCGACCACATCGGCGTGCCGATGCGCGAAGGCCTGCTGTTCGTGCACAACACCCTGGTGGGGCTGAACCTGCGGGACAAAATCAAACTCGGCGCCAGCGGCAAGATCGTCAGCGCATTCGACATCGCCAGCGTCCTGGCCATTGGCGCCGATTGGGCGAATTCGGCGCGGGGCTTCATGTTCGCCATCGGCTGCATCCAGTCGCAAAGCTGCCATACCAACAAATGCCCGACCGGCGTCGCCACCCAGGACACCTTGCGCCAGCGCGCGCTGGTGGTGCCGGACAAGGCCCAGAGGGTCTTCAACTTCCACCGCAACACCCTCAAGGGCCTGGCCGAAATGCTCGCCGCCGCCGGCCTCGAACACCCGTCACAGCTGTCGGCCAAGCACCTGGTGCGGCGCATGTCGGCGACTGAGATCAAGCTGTTCTCGCAGCTGCATGTGTTCCTCAAGCCCGGTGAGTTGCTGACTGGGGAAGTGAACGGCGAGTTCTATTCGCGGATGTGGCAGATGGCGCGGGCGGACAGTTTCGAGCCCAATGAAATAGCGGCGGCCTGACAGTGACACTGCGGCGCTGAAGGTCTGCTGACCTCAGCGCCCGCCTTCAAGAATGAACAGTCGCGCCTGGACCTCATTGCCTTTGACTGTCTGCGTCTCTTTCCAGTCCTTGGGAAATATCACCACGTCCTCAGGCTTGGGCTTGCCTGTGATCCACCAGACTCTTCTCGCGACGGCCTTCAACGCAGAGACATCGCTGAAAAAAATCCAGTCCAGGCGCTGGGGAATGAGCCGCCAGCCACCATAGTCATAAGGCCCACGCGGCTTCCCGTCTGGCGCACGGGAGATGTAAAGCCGTGGCTGGATACCCGTGGTGTTGTAGTAACTGAAGGGCAGATACCAATACAAACCGTCGACCACTATCTCATCGCCCGCCTGGGCCAGTCGGTTGATGCCCTCCGCCACCGTATCCAGCCTGGCCAACTTGCGAACATCCGTGCCATTCAATCCGTCATCCTGTGCATACACCCTGAGCACGCCATAGGCCTGGGCGGCGATCAACAGACTCAGACAGAAGTACGCCACCCGCGGCCTCCGACTCGCCAGGCCATCCAGTGCCAACGCCGCTATCAGAGGCAAACCGACTGCGGCAAACACCAGGTACCGCGTCACGAATACCGGAACGATCAGGGAGACCAGAAAAACAGTGATCGCCGGCACGAAGAAATAAGCCACCAACAGCAGCGTCGAGCGACGATCCGCACGCCCCTGCCTCAACGCCAGCCAACAGCAGGCGAGCATCGACGCCGAGATCAGCAGCGCCCACCACAACCCTCCACCGGTGGCCGACACCATCATGACGCAGCGCGAAACCAGCTCCGGGAACATCTCCCAAGTGGTCGGCGCCACCCATTCAAGTCCATTCATTCGACCGAGCTGATCAATGAGCCAGGGCAACCAGGGCAGATACAACGCCACAATCGCGACATTGGCCAAAAACCAACGCCGAAAGGGCAAGGCCACAGACCCGCCAGCTCCGATTCCCGACCAGTAAAACCAATGCACCAACACACAGAGCGCGGCGAAGTAATGGGTATAAAAAGCGCACGCCATCAGCAACACATAGAGCACTGCGTAACGCTTCGATTGCGGCCGCCGACTCCAGCACACCAGAGCGACCGTGGCCGCCATCAGCCAGAAGCCGAGCAAGGTGTACATGCGCACTTCCTGGCTGTAGCGAACCGACAGCGGCAACAACACCAGCATCAGCCCGGCAAAACAGGTCGCTCTGCGCGTTGCCAACAGGCTCATCAGCTTGAGACAAAGCACCAGCGTGCCGACATCCGCCACGGCACTCAGGCTGCGCAAGGCCAGCGCAGTATTTCCGGACAGGAGTGTCCAGTAATGGAGGATCAGGTAATACAGCGGCGGGTGAACGTCACGGGCCGTGGTGGCCCAGATCAACCCTGGCGAGCGCTCGCTCAGCAGCACGCTGAAGGCTTCGTCATACCAGATGACGGGCACTGAAATCCCATGAAAACGGACGATCAGCGCCAGGATCACCAGCAGGATCAGCCCCGCACGATAGAGCCATGGCTGACACAGGTTCCCATCAAAAACCCGAGCCATGTGTGTTCAAAGGCTCTTCGTCAGGAAGGGCTTTTCGGTCGTCTTGCCCGTGGTTTTGACGATGTCCTTGATGACATAGCGAGGCCGATGCTTGGCCTCGATGTAAATTCGCCCGATGTACTCTCCGAGGATGCCAATGCCGATCAGCTGCACGCCGCCCAGGAACAGAATGGCCGTCATCAGGGAGGGGTAACCGGGGACGCTGTTACCGTTGAAAATCTTGTCCAACACCATGTACACCGCGTACAGCACCGCGAAGATGGACACGCAACCGCCGACGTACGTCCACAGCCGCAATGGCACGGTGCTGAACGACGTTACCCCTTCCAGCGCCAGGTTCCAGAGTTTCCAGCCATTGAATTTGCTGCTCCCCGCCACGCGCCGGGCCCGCTCGTACTCCACCACCACGGTGTTGAACCCGGCCCAGGACAGCACGCCTTTCATGAACAGTTGATGCTCGGGCAAGGTGCGAATGACGTCGACCACCTTGCGATCCATAAGGCGAAAGTCGCCGACGTTTTCTTCGATGCGGGTGTAGGAAATGCGATTGAGCAGGTGGTAGAACAACGAGGCACTGTGGCGTTTGAGATAGCTGTCGGTGTGGCGGTCCTTGCGTTTGGCCAACACCACATCCGCGCCTTTCTGCCATTGTTCGACCAGTTTCGGGATGACACAGATGGGGTCTTGCAGGTCGACGTCCATCGGGATCACGGCATCACCGGTGGCATATTCCAGACCGGCAAACAGCGCGGGCTCCTTGCCGAAGTTGCGGGAGAAATTGATCAGCAGGACCTGATCGTCCGCTTGTGCCAGCGCAGCAGCCCGTTCGGCGGTGCCGTCGGTACTGCCATCGTTGATGAACACGATTTCCACTTCGGCATCGCCCAGTTGCAACTCCTGGCGGACCGCGCGATAGAACAGGTCGATCGCCTGCTCTTCGTTGTACACCGGAACGATCAGCGAAACTCTCATGCTTCATCACGCTCGCGAAACACCACGTATTTGGAAAACAGGAAACCCAACACCAGGCTCAATGCGGAAAACAACGCCACGGTCAGCAAGCCATGCAGGCGCAACTGGTCACCCACATGGCCAACGCCGAAACTCAGCGCCCCCATCGCCGCCATGAACAGCAGATAACCGCCGACCGAGAGCTTGCCGTCAAAGGTGTAGAGCCCATTCATGTAGAACGAAAACGAAGCCGCCACGCAGAACGCCACCAGATTGCTGACCGCCTGGCGCAACCCCGCCGCCACACTCAGCAGAAAAAAGATCTGCCAGTGAATAAGCGTGTTGGCGACACCGATCACCGTGTAACTGGAAAAGCCTTTCCACAACCGTCTCATATTCACGCCTCGGATTGAGCACACGCTCCTCCAAGTCTTTGAGCCCGTCTACTGTCAGAAATCGCAGGTGGCGCCACCTTTCAGACTAGCGGTTAAACGCCTTATCAACATTCCGTAATACCCCGACTTTGCAATTAACGGCAAATCGGGCCACCCTGCGCGCCGCCGATGTGCGGCGCGCAACCTTTCGCGCCTTCGGCTACTCCTTTGTTCAACACCCGTTTACGAGCTTGCCGTCATGACCTCAGCGCGCGATCACCGGATCGATTTCTTTCGCGGCCTGGCACTGATCTTCATCTTCTGGGATCACGTGCCTCACAACCCCTTGGGCCAGATCACCCTGCGCAACTTCGGCTTCAGCGACGCCGCCGAAGTTTTCGTGTTCCTCGCCGGTTTTGCCGCGGTACTGGCCTACGGCAAGGTGCTGGCCCGGGAAGGTTTCCTGATCGCCTGCCTGAAAATCCTGCGCCGCGCCTGGGTGCTGTACGTGGTGCACATCTTCTTGCTGGCGATGCTGATGGGCATCGTGTTCTTCGCCAACAGTCACGTGGAAACCCGGGACCTGGTGGAAGAAATGGGCATGCACCACTTCATCAGCGACCCTCAACAGGCCCTGATCGATGAACTGCTGCTGCGCTTCAAGCCCAACCTGATGGACCCGCTGCCGCTGTACATCGTGCTGCTGGCGGGCTTGCCGCTGGCCTTGCCGTTGCTGGTGCGCAAGACCTGGGTGGTGGTCGGGCTGTCACTGGCGCTGTACCTGATGGTGCCGCTGGCCGGCTGGAACCTGGCCGCGATCAAGGACGGCGTGTGGTACTTCAATCCCGTCGCCTGGCAGTTGCTGTTCGTCCTGGGCGGCGCCGCCGCCATCCATTCACAGCGCCCACGGCTGCCTGATACCCGGCCGCTGCTGCGCCAGCCGCTGTTCGTGACCGCAGCTGTGTATGTGGTCGCAGCCGGGCTGATCACCCTGGCATGGCGCTGGCCACACATCCACGACGCGCTGATGCCCGCCAGCCTGAGCAACCTGCTGTACCCGATCAGCAAGACCAATCTCTCGCCGGTACGTCTGCTGCACTTCCTGGCGCTGGCCTACGTCACGGCGAAACTGCTGCCCGATACCGGCTGGACGCAAAACTGGCTGGCCCGGCAAAGCTGCCGCATGGGGCGCTTTTCCCTGGAAATCTTCTGTCTGGGCGTCTTGCTGGCGCCCTTGGCGGACATGATCAATGCCATGACCGACGACGCGTTCGCCATGCAGATCTTTACCGCACTGGTGGGTGCGGGTTTGATGGCGTTGATGGGGGCCTGGCTGGAGTTCAACAAGCGGTTGAATCAACCTGCCCGTCTGGCCACGGCCTGATTAAACCTTGGGTGCAGGGGCTTGTGGTGAGGGGATTTATCCCCTCACCACAGATAAATGCCCTTGCCACACAAGTCCATCGGAATGGATCCACGATATTTGGAGGTTCACAATTTTTTCACCATCGCCATCCACCGTCTAAGCTTCAGTCAAGTCAGATCAATATGCGTGAATGGATCAGTCGACTATGGGCGCTTTATGGCAAACCGATTCGAGTAAAACCGTGGTCCCGACTGAAGAAGTGGATGAGCAAGCGCCGCCCCCTGAAAAAACCCCTCGCCCCCGCTCCCGGCACGGCTGGAAGGCTTTCTGGCTGCTGTTGTTGATCATTGCGATTGTCGTGGGGCTGGCGGCGCAAAAGGAGATGCGCACCTCCAGGTTTCAGGCACGGGAGCTGAGCAAGTTCGCCAAGACCTTGAGTTATGAGCTCAAACCCGGGCCCAGCGATGCAGTGCATTATCCGGGGGCCGGGCCGTTCGACCTGCGCCTGGGCTACAGCTCCCTGGGCGAGTTCCTGCCGCGGCTGATCAAGCGCGATTACGTGATTTCCGCCCAGACCCGCTTTTCCCCGGAGCTGTTGAAATACACGGACAAGGGCCTTTTCGTACCCTATTCGGAAAAAATCCAGGCCGGTTTGTCGATTACCGATTGCAAGGCGGCGCCGCTGTACCAGTACAACTACCCGCAACAGCTCTACTCCAGCTTCGAATCAATCCCGCCAGTGGTGGTCAGCAGCCTGCTGTTCATCGAGAACCGTTTCCTGCTTGACCCGCGCCAGCCCCAGGCCAACCCGGCGGTGGACTGGCCACGGTTCGGCATGGCGGCCTACACCCAGATCGCGAAAATGCTGCATCTGCCCGGTCAATCGGCGGGTGGCAGTACCCTGGCGACGCAACTGGAGAAGTACCGGCATTCGCCTGACGGCCTGACGGTGTCGGGTGGGGAGAAAATTCGCCAGATGATTTCCGCCAGCGTGCGCGCCTATCAGGACGGCCCGGAAACCCTCAAGGCCCGGCAGAACGTGGTGCGCGACTACCTCAACAGCGTGCCGCTGTCAGCGGTACCGGGTCATGGTGAGGTGCATGGCATGGCCGAAGGTCTGCGCGTGTGGTACGGCGCGGACTTCAACAGGGCCAACGAAATCCTGGCCAGCGACGCGAAAGATCCACAAAGCCTGGCGGAAAAAGGCCTGGCCCTGCGCGAGATGCTGTCGCTGATGATTGCCCAGCGCCGCCCTTCCCATTACCTGACCAAAGGTCACGATGAGCTGGCCGACCTTACCGACAGCCACATTCGCCTGCTGGCGCAGAACGGCGTGATCGACAAGCCTTTTGCCGATGCGGCGCTCGCCAGCAAGGTCACCTATCGCGACTGGGCGACCCAGCCGACCATCCAGCCGATCGAAACCAACAAGGGCATCAGCGTGGCGCGCAGCCGGCTGGCCGGTTTGCTCAATCGCCCGCTGTATGACCTCGATCGCCTCGACCTCTCGGCCACCAGCACCCTGCAGGGCGATCTGCAGACCCAGGCCACCGCTTACCTGAAACGGCTCGCAGACCCCGAATATGCCAAGGAAATCGGCCTGATGGGCGAGCGCTTGCTGACCCCCACCAGCACTACCCAGGTGCGTTACAGCTTCACCCTGTTCGAGCTGACCCCGGACGGTTCGCGGGTGCGGGTGCAGACCGACAGCACCGACCAGCCGTTCGACATCAACGAAGGCAGCAAACTGGAACTGGGCTCCACGGCGAAAATGCGTGTGCTCACGACCTACCTGCAAATCATCTCCGAGCTGCACGATAAATACGCCGGCATGAGCATCCCGGAGCTGAAGAAGGTCGAGGTGCCGGAGCTGGACCGCCTGACCCAATGGGTCATCGAGTACCTGATCCAGAACAAGGACCGCAGCCTGCCGCCAATGCTCAGCGCCGCACTGGACCGCAAGTACTCGGCCAGCCCCGGCGAAGCGTTCTTTACCGGTGGCGGTCTTCACGTATTCCACAACTTCCGCAAGGAAGACAACGGCCGCCTGCCGACCCTGCGCGATGCCATCCGGGAGTCGATCAACCTGCCGTTCATTCGCCTGATGCGTGACATCGTGCGCTACACCACCTACTCCGGCCCCAACAGCAGCGCCGAGCTGCTCAAGGACGACCGCGACCCACGGCGCCAGGAGTATCTGGCTTCCTTCGCCGACCGCGAAGGCACGTCGTTTCTGCTCAAGTTCTGGAAAAAATACCGCAACAAGGACACCCAGGAGCGACTCGAAACCTTCCTCGACAGCATGCGTCCGACTCCCATTCGTCTGGCGGCCGTGCACCGCTACCTGCTGCCTCGGGCCAGCCAGGAGAGCTTCAATACCTTCGTGCGTTCGCACCTGGCCGGCACCAAACTCACCGAAAAACTCACCGACGACCGGCTCATACGTCTCTATGAGGCCTACGGCCCCGGCATCTACGACCTGCCGGACCAGGGTTTCATCGCCAAGGTGCACCCACTGGACCTGTGGATGATGGGTTACTTGCTCAACCATCCCGACGCCACGTTCAAGGACATCGTCAAGGCCAGCCAATTCGAGCGTCAGGAGGTCTACAGCTGGCTGTTCAAGAGCCGTCACAAGGGCGCCCGCGACAACCGCATCCGCACCATGCTGGAAATCGAAGCGTTCCTCGAGATTCACGCGCGCTGGCAAAAAGTCGGCTATCCGTTCGACCATCTGGTTCCATCACTGGCCACCGCCATCGGCAGCTCCGGCGACCGCCCCGCCGCGCTCGCCGAGTTGATCGGCACCATCCTCAACGACGGCGTACGCATGCCGACCTTGCGCATCGACAGCCTGCACTTCGCGGCCAATACGCCGTATGAAACCAAATTGATCAACGATCCGGATGTCGGCAAGCGGGTGATGCCGTCCGAAGTCGCCACGGCAATGCGCGAAGCCCTGTCACAAGTGGTGGATGCCGGTACGGCGAAACGGGTGGCCGGGACCTTCAAAACGGACAATGGCACCCCGTTGGCCATGGGTGGCAAGACCGGCACCGGGGACAACCGTATCGAAGCGATCGGTTCTGGCGGGCGGATTCTGAGTTCGAAATCGCTCAACCGCACGGCGACCTTCGTGTTCTATATCGGCGACACCCACTTCGGCACCCTCACCGCCTTCGTGCCGGGGCGTAGCGCCGAGAGCTTTACCTTCACTTCGGCATTGCCGGTGCAGGTGCTCAAGGGCATGGCGCCGATTCTCAATCCCTATCTGCAGCCGGGCACACATACGCAGTGTTTGCCGGTTGACGTGGTGCGCCGTTGATGACGCCTATACCTCCGAATCCCACACCACGGTGACATGGCCCGAATAAGTCTTTTCAGCCCCGGTCAACATCTGCTCCACATGCTCTCTGTCGATTTCGAAGTGCAGCGATCCAGGTTTTCGATCGACGTAAAAACCAGGCTGGAACAATTCGGTGCCACTGCCGTCGCGCAGCAATGGACGGCGATTGACCGGTTGCCCGAAAGCGTCTGTCAGGCCGTTGGGCAAGCTGACACCGACATTCAGTGGCACACCATGGCCTGACTTTGGCTCCCACAACGCACATGTATTGCCGCTCAGATATTGGCACTCAAGCCGCATCTTGAAACGCGAGGACGCCGAAATATTGAATGTCTGGTCACGAAACAACCGCGTTGGCTTGCGCCCCTGATTCAGCCAGGCCTGCCACCCTCCTTGGGGCACCAGGTCTATACGGTGCCCACCGGGAGGAACCTCGACCTTCAGCGCATGCTGCACATCCAGCGTGAAGTTGAACGTGAACACATTGTCATTCGGGATCATGACATCACCGAAATCAAAGTCGGCACCAGGCCCCATGGTGTAGTTGATGCTGCCGGTGTACTGCCCGGATGACATCTTCAAGGGGTTGGGGGTTCTGATCGCGTAGGCGTACTCCATGTTGTCGTACCAGAATCTAGGAATATCCATACCCGGTTGTCGGCTGCAGATACCCGCACCTTCAGGCACGATCCAGAAGAACAGAGCGAAACTGGTACTTGCCGCAAGGTAGTTAACTCCGGTGCAAGGACTCGGTGCCTGGCTCCATTGACTATTCCAGGTAATACCCGGTTTGGCCCAGGCACTGACACCCGGAGGTCGATTCAGGTTCCACCGATGGCCAATACCTGCAATACGAACTTGCACCGTTTCCACTTCCCCCGTGGCTGCGTGCGTCACTTGCAAATCCCGCCACTGCGACGGCACCTTCCACATGGCCCCCTGTCGGACATCTTCATGGTTAGCCAGGATGGGACTATTGGAGCTCGCGGCGAAGGCAGCGGTACGAATCGTGAAAATCCCCAGGTCCTTGCACCTTTGAGGTATATGTCCCGGGCAGACTCCACTTTCCGGCGTGGTATTGACGAACTCGTTTTTCAGCGGGTTAGCCGGGTCCGGGATAAACTTCGCCGTTATCTCCTGCACAAGAGCGTTTGCGCCGGGAGATGACACCAGCAGTATGAAAGCGCCAAAGAGTCGGTATAGCCAAGGTTTACAACGCGCTGAGCTGTTCATTTGCTTTTCTTTTAGTCCAGACCGCCCAAAATTTATCTTTCGGGCAAGTATGTTTAATGGGTCGAGTTGCGATTCAAGGCGCGACGGCCTCAAAAATCATGTGGACGCTTCCGTAATAGTCACCCGCTTTATAGCCATCTACCGGTTTTATTGCAGCAATTTCCAACCCAACCCTTTTACCCGCCTTACCATCCAACTCCGAAATCACTTCATCCGGATCAAGAGTGAGTCGCTTATTGTTAAACGTGACAACCAATGGAATATCATCAGTATCCCGACCGTTGCTCAGATAGGGTTCAAAATACAGGCGGGCGGAGATGGAACCGTTTTCGTTTTTGACATCAAACTGTTTGCGTAAAGGGCTTAGTTCGGAAGTGACGGGATTCCAGTTCAAACGCTGCTCGCGGTGAATCCAGTCGGGATCCGTCGGTATTACATGGAATGCAGCGGTGGGAATAGTGACTGCAACATCGAATGTTTCACTTATTCGTATGGCGAATGCACAGGTACTGGTCAGTGCCAGCATCACGATTGGAACTGCAGTTGTTATTAGTTTAAACATGTTGCCCACCTGTCACTTGCGCGTCGAAACCAACTTAAAAAATAACAAACCCATTATCACCCTTTGATTTCCAGTTTCTTCGTCGCTGAACCTTCAATCAGCGTAAACCGGTATTCACGACCGACCTGTTTATCGAACTGAAAAGTTCGACCCGCCATGATGTGATGTTTGGTGGTGGGCTGGCATTCGGTTTCTTTTTTTGCAGAGCAGTCTTTGAACTCATCAACCACTACGACACTGTTACCGTTGTTGCGGATTTCATACTTGCCCGGACCGTTATTGATCACGCTGTCGTAGCGTGTTTCTTTAGGTCGAACAAAAAACACCGTGCCATACCCGGCCAACACGTTAACCCCGGCTGACAGGCCTTTTTTGTAGTCTTCACGTTCTTCGGCCGATACTGCGAATTCGTCTTCCTTTTCGGGAACTACCGGCACGAAACGTACACGGAAGTACCGCTCCTTTTCCCGCTCCCCCATATACAGCAGGCGAGTCCCCTGCATACCGTTGGCCGGTACGATCAGCCGGGCAGGGCTGGCCATCAATCCGTCACGGACAGCCGCATTGGCCTGAGTGGCGAGCGGAATTTCCCGGGAAGTACCATCATCCTCATAGACGATTTCAAGGATATTGACCTTTACAAAGGCCGTGCTGTCGCCACCATTGAAGACTCGCTTCAAGTAGGTACTTTTATCACCGTCCAGATAGTCGTAGACCACTCCAACATTGATATTCGGACCGGCAATAGCGGTATTGGAAATCACACAGCACAAAACCAACTTCAATAAAAGCTTCATATTTTCAGTTCTCATTCATTAAATTCAAACATGTCTACTGATGCTGTACTCACACCTATCAAATTTGGGAGTCCCAGATAACGGCTATCTCGCCCAAGTAAGTCTGCCCCGGAAATCTCAACATCTTTTCCACTTCATCCTTGTTGACTTCAAAATGCAAAACGCCAGGTTTTCGAGTGACATAAAAAGTCGGTTCGAATCTCTCTGTCCCACTACCGCTTCTTAGCAGAGGACGTCGACTCACTGAACTGCCTGTAACATCCAACAGTCCATTGGGCAGACTCACACCGACACCCAACGAAACGGTTTCGCCTTTTTCATTTTGAAGGGCACATGTATCCCCGCTGGGGAAACCGCACTCTAGTTGCATCTTGAATGGAGAAGAGGTCCATATATTGAAGGTTTGATCGCGAAATAAACGTGTGGGCTTGCGCCCCTGTTGCAGCCACGCTTGCCATCCTCCTTGAGGTAACAGTTCAATTTTATTACCACCAGGAGGTATCTCTATGCTAAAGACGTCCTCCACGGTCAGGGAGAAATCCAATTGGAGGGTGCTATCGGTAGGCTGCATGATGTCGCCCATATCGAAATCCATACCCGGACCGACAGTGTAGACAGTAGAACCCGTATACGTTCCCGGCGACATTTTCAAAGGATTTGGTGTTTTCATCTCATATGCAAAATTAAGATTCTGATAGGTCAAACCGGGAATATCGAACTTCGCTTGATAAGCACATGCACCGACAACTGGCGTTAACCAAAAAAAATCGTACTCCCTGCTGTAGTCACCACCAGACCCTCCGGCGGGCGAATCTTTACATGGACGAGGAGAGATCCCCCAGTCACTGCCCCACAATTTATTGTGAGCCCGAGAATTATCTAGTTCTTCTCCAATCAAATCCTGCACTCTATTGCTCAACCGATAACGACCACCGACAGCAGAAATTCGGATATTGACAAGATGCTCATTCCCTCTTGAATCTTTAACCGACACGTCTTTCCACGTTGCCGGTGCACTGAATAAAGCACCGTGACGAGCATTGGAATGGTTCGCGCTAATTGACCTGATGGAATTTACCTGGATGCCGGTTTCAATACTGAACAAACGAGGTGTCCAGGTTTCACAAATAACCGGTGGATTTGTAGTGCAATACCCACTGTTAGGTGTCGTATTCTTGAACTCATTGATATAGGGTTTCGATGTGTCCGGTTTGAACTCAGCGGTAATTAGTACCACTTCAGCATCCACAGGTGTCACCGCCCCCCCAGAAAACAACAGCACCGATGCCACAGCTACTTTTTTCATCATTTCAAATACGTTCCATATATGTGCATTCAGCCCGCAGCCCCGGGCTTGCTCGCCAAATCAGCCAACGTATCTGGCGTACAACGCAAATCCCCAATCATCAGCACATTGTTTTCACTACGCGCATTGGCCGTATCGAGTCGGAACTGGCACAACAACTGATTGCCCTGGCGCACTTCCAGCGTCGGTGAACCCGCATTCATTTCCATTGAGAAGAACCCGTCGACCTCACTCACCCCACGGCTGGCGTGGTTGATGACGTGATGGCCCTTGAGCGGCTTGCCTTGTGAGTCGACCAGGCGACCGAGAACGGTCAGGGTTTTGCTGACGGTGATCTTGCGGTAGTCCACGCCCCCCTTGTTCAGGTGATAGCGAGTGCGTGGCGGCTGGATACTGGCGGCCGGCGGATGGTTGCCTTCGAAATCGAAACTCACCGAACTGTTCTTGTAGGCGGTGATCGGGATGAAGTTTCGACCCCGTCGCAGACTGGCGCTGCCGCCGCTCAAATCGTCGGCGCGCAGGGCGATGTCATCGATATCGGACTCGACATCGACAATCATCCCGGCACCGGAGCCTTGATGCTGACTGGTCATGACAATCTGCTGGCCGCCCACGGCCACGGTGCTATCCAGGTTCAAGCCACCGGTGAGGTTGTCATTGAAGGAGGAACGCTGAACGAAGACATCGCCATTGAGGACGTCATTGCGGAAATTCGCCGTGCCGGAGAGCCCAACGCCGTAAGTATCGGCAATGGTCGTAGCCGATACGTTTTGCAGCACATGGTCCTGCAAGTCCTTGCGATAAGTGAGCGAGGCGTTGTTGTCGCGGCCACCATCGCGGGAGGTGCGCGTACCGACACTGCCGGACCACTGCTCACCCGGCCCGCCAAGCGCGACACTGACACTCAGGTCGACGCCGCGATTGCGCTGGTCGCCGCTGCTGAAACTGCCGGGACGATCGAACACCGAAAACCGCCAGTTGGCATCACTGCCGAACAGATTGCCGCGCTGGGTCCACCCGAGGTCAACGCCAACCCCTTCGGTATTGCCATCGCTATGAGAAATCCGCCCATTGATCGAGCTCCTGCTACTGATTCGATGGTTCACCGACAACGACGACGTACTGGTCTGGCCGATGAACACGTTGCGTTGTCTTACCCGCGTGCCGTCGGGCAGGGTTTCGTAGGTATTGGTAGTGTCCAGCCAACTACGGCTATGGGTGGCAAACACACTGCCGGCGCCATAGTTGTACATCGCTTGCAGATCCATGCCGGTGCCGTGGTCTTCGGTTTCATAGACGTTGGCGAACAGGCTGGTGTTGTTGGCCACGGTCCAGTCGACCGATGTGCCGTATTGCAGCTTGTCCCGTACCTGACGACCCGAGACGCCGAGAATGACCCGAGGGTGCAGCAGGAAGTTGACGGCTGCACCGGCGGTCATGTCGCCGTAGGCCTGCTCGTCATAATTGCTGAGCAACTTGCTCTCCTGTCCCGCGAACAGGTTGTAGCGCCAGCGACTGTCCTGGTTGCGCCAGTTGGTCGGCTTGTACACCAGTTCCTGGGTGGTGGACGTGATCTGACCGTCTTCGATCAGACGTACTTCCACTTCATAGATCCCGCCCGGCAAGGGGCGGGTATCCAGGGTTTGCAAGCCGGCATCGACCGGTTGGGTATTGATCAACAAGCCGTTGCGATAAATCTCCACCGAAGCCTGGCGGTTGGCAGTGACATAGATCGGGTACACGCTGGGTTTCGGGCTGTTGATGGCCAGGCTGTCGGAGCTGCCATACATCAGGCCCACCGCCGTATCGGGGCTGGCACCGAACGAACGCGGCTGACGGCTCAGGCCTTCGGAGTTGGGAGTGAAATAACCCAGGCGCATGAAACTGCCTTCAAGTTCACGCTGGGTATAGAGCTCATGCACTGCGTGGTAGAGCTTGTCGTCCGGGCCGCCTAAACGAGCCAATTGCATGTTCAAGCTCTGGCTCCAGTTGCCCAGACTACCGCTGGCTTCCAGGCCATACCGGCCACCGAGATCCTGTTCCTGGCCACCATTGAGGTTCAACTGATTGCGCACGATCAAGCCGGTGCTGCCGCCCTCGGGCAGGTCGTAATAGCGCTTGGTCTCGGTATTGCGTTCGGCGTTTTCGGTGGCAATCGACACCAGGGAATTCTGCAGGTTGTAATGAATAGCCAGCATCTGCTCCGGGCAACTGCCTTCGCAGGCGCCAAGGGCCACGCCTTTCTTTAAATAAGTGGCCCAGATCTCACGTTCGCTGGCCGTCATGTTGCTGTCACCAACATCCGTAAATTCGAGCAGTGTGATTCGATCATCGCGGGATAACACGATCATCGCCTCACCGAGAAGTTGTTGATCAAGTTCCACCCGAACAGCTAATGGCACATCGAAGAAATGCTCTTCAAAGTCTGCGGGCAACCCTTTGGCCTGGGCCAGCAAACTTCGAGGTGTCGTACCATTGTTAGTTGGTGCGGCCAGTGCGTTTGCGCAAATAGAAAGTGCGAGCGCAGCCGCGATGGGAGTCATCGGGAACATGAACGAAATACTCTGAATTTGAACAATCAGTACCGTAAAAAAACCCGATCGACAGGAGGGGCGACCTGCCGACCGGTTTTGATCAACCCGTGAGAGTTGCTCTCACCGGGAGCCTGGCAAAATCAACGAATCGGAAGTACCGCATCGAAGCGCATCGCGACCACGCCGCTGTACTCACCCGGCTTGTAACCGCCGGTCGCTGGCTTGGTTGGAGCAACCACCAGTTCCACACGTTTACCTGGCGTGGATTCAGCTTCGCCCACCACTTCCACCGGTGCGGTCTGGCTGAGGGCGTGACCGTTGAAAGTCACGGTCAGTGGGACTTTGTCCGCGATAGCACCGTTGGACAGATAGGCTTCGCTTTCAAGCATCGCGTGAATCGAACCATTGGTGTTTTTTGTGTCGAACTGCGCCCGCAAGGTGCTCAACTGATCGGCAATCGGGTCGTAGCTCAGGCGTTGATCCTTGACGATCAAATCCGGGTCTACTGGCAACACGTGGAAAACATTGGTTGGAACCGATGCAACAATGTTGATGGAATGACGCGCTTCGCCTTCTGCAAAAGCCATGGAAGAACTCAGCGCCAGGATGGCCATTGGAGTAGCGATTGCGATTTTCTTGAACATGAATCAATACCTGCTTATTGGAAGGATAGGATCGCTGAAAGTGTAAACACCGTATGGGTTTGAACTTTCAACGCCGGCGCATAATCGACTCTTCGTTCCTGAAAGTAAGCAGGAAACTTCTCTTTGCCGTGTAGTCCAACCACCCCGTAAAAAGAATGAAAAAGGAACAAAAAAATGAAAACAAAATAGACAACTGTAAGTTTCAGCCTACAAACAGTTACAAAACAAAAACCATACAGCAATATTAACTAATGAATTCGGGAACATCGCACAACTCTAGAGCATAAGCTCCAGCTAAATAGAGTGATTGCTTTAACTCCTGAATTGGCTCGCTGGCGTAGAGGCAAAAGCTTGCAAAGCCATTGATGGACTCAAGATTTCGCCATCCTGCCGTTCGCCACCCGTCGACTAATAAAAGTCATTCTCAACAAAAGCCTTGCTCAAAGCATAAGATATATCTTAAGTTGTATCTAAACATGACGAGAGAAGGCGAAAATGAGAGACCATCATTCCCCCCACCGCGAACACGGTGACAGCCGCGACGGCTTCGAAAGACGGCCCGGCCGCGAACGCGGTGGTCGCGGCCCCCGCGTTTTCGCACCCGGTGACCTTAAATTACTGCTGCTGGCGCTGATCGCCGAGCAGCCATGCCACGGCTACGACCTGATACGCCAGATCGAAGGCATGTTCGACGGCGCCTACAGCCCCAGTCCCGGCGTGATCTACCCGACCCTGACGTTCCTTGAAGAAAGCGAAATGATTTCGGGGGACGCCGAAGGCGGAAAAAAACGCTACTGCGTGACCGATACCGGGCGCCTTTCGCTAAGCGAGCAGGCCATTGCGCTGGATGGCGTGCGCATGCGCATCGAGGTCAGCAAGCGCTCGCTGCGCGGCCATGACCGCCCGCCGGAGATTCATGAAGCGGTGCATAACCTGCGCCATGCCCTGCAAATGCACCACGGTCGCTGGAGCCCGGAAGAAATACTGCGGGTGCGCGACCTGCTCAACGACACCGCCAAAGCCATCGTCGACGGCCCCGCCGTTCAATCAGCTCAGGAGCCCATCGAATGACCGACGTTATCGACCCTTCCCAAACCATTCACCGTGTCATGCATGAAATCAAACGCCGTCGGCTGGAAGTGTTGCGCGTGGTTGATCTGACGCCGCGCATGCGCCGCATTACTCTGGGCGGGCCTGAACTCGCCGGTTTCGTCAGCCTCGGCACGGACGATCACGTGAAACTGCTGTTCCCGCAAAATGCGGCGGAACAGGCGGCGCTGGAAACCCTGGTGCTTGGGGGAAAGAACGACGGGCCGATGCCCGCCATGCGTGACTACACGCCTCGTCGCTATGACCTGGACACGCTGGAGCTGGACATCGATTTCGTCCTGCACGGTGACGGCCCTGCCTCGACCTGGGCCGAACAGGCCCAGCCCGGTCAGTTCCTGCACATCGGCGGGCCACGGGGTTCGATGATCGTGCCGGACATCTTCGACAGCTACCTGCTGATCGGCGATGAAACCGCCCTGCCCGCCATCGCCCGGCGCCTGGAAGGCCTGGCGGCCAATCGGCGGGCGCTGGTGATCGTCGAAGTGGAGAACGGCAAGGAACAGCAAGTGCTGGAAAGTGCGGCCCAGGTCAATGTGATCTGGGTACTGCGCGAAGGTGGCAAGGATCATTTGCTGACCACGGTACGGCAGATTCAGGTGCCGGGCGGCAGCCTGTATGCCTGGGTGGCGACCGAGAGCAAGATGTCACGGCAGATCCGCCGGGTGTTGCTGGATGAACATGGGCTGGACGATCAATACGTCAAGGCGGTGGGCTACTGGCGACTGGGTGACGGCGACGAAGATTGACAGGACTTCAGGCCGCCATCGCGAGCAAGCTCGCTCCCACAGGGATCACACTGAACCTGTAGGAGCGAGCCTGCTCGCGATAGCAATGCCGAAAACACTACAAATGCATGTCTTTACTACGACGCCCAAGCCACCGATCCACCCCGATCAGCAAAAGTGATATCCCCACAAACCCCACCAACAATCCTCCGGCATTGATAAACACCTGTGGATAACCCAGCTTCGCCACATCGATGAACGGATACGGATAGCTCGCCAGCAAATGTCCGCGCAGCAACGCATAGGCGAAGTACGCCAGCGGGTAAATCACCCACAGCGCAATATGCTTGAGCCGCAATGTGCCTTTGGGTACGCAGCACCACCAATAGATCAGAAACAGCAGCGGCATCACGTCATGCAGCAATTCATCGGCCAGCCATTGCCAGCCTTCGGGATGCCAGAGATGGCGCAGCAACAGGCTGTATGCGACACCGACCACGACGATGCTCACGGTAATGCCGCTACTGACCCAAGGCTGCAGAAACCAGCGACGTGCAGCGGACTCGCGGGACGTCAGCTCACAGGTCAGCACCGTCGCCACCAGAGTGTTGCTGAGCACGGTGAAATAGCTGAAGAAACTCACCAGCCCGGCCAGCAGGCTGGCCGCGAATGTCCAGCGCGAGTAGAAGATCAGGTACAGCTGGATGCTCAGCCCAGCCCAGCCCAGAACGGCAGCCACCGCCACCAGACGACGCCGTGTGACGCAAGCAATCGCCATGTTCAGAGCGGACGTTTGGTGCGCATCAGCTTCACGTACAAGCGCTCGACCTTCTCCCGTGCCCAGGGGGTCTTGCGCAGGAAGGTCAGGCTCGACTTGATGCTCGGATCACTCTTGAAGCAGCGGATATCGATGCGTTCGGCCAGCCCCGACCATTCGTAGTGTTCAACCAGCGCGTTGAGGATTTGCTCCAGCGTCACGCCATGCAGCGGGTTGTTGTTCTGTTCGGTCATGCCGGGCCTTCAAACAGGGAAAGAATGGGAAGCCGCGCACCTTAGCCGAGGGCATCGCCGGGGGGAAGCGGTCTGTTAAATGTAGATGAACCTGCTCGCGATAGTCGCAGGCGTGCAGTGCGGGTTTACGCATTGCTCACAGATTCTTCGTGGGTGACCGAGCGTCAGCCCAATCGCCAATCGATCTAAAAAACTGTCAACTCTGACAGTAGCTGTCTGTTTCTTTTCTACGCATCCTCAACCGCATACGCACAAAAACGTGCCCGTGTAGCCGAGGTGCAAATGACGTCCCTTATCCGAAATGCCACTGACTGGATCGAGGCACTGGCCGAGGGTGAAATCAAATTGCACCAGTTGCCAAAAGCGTTTTCCCGCGACGAAGCCGCACACATTCGCCGTGAGGCATTGCAACGTATCAGCGCAACTTCACTGCACACCATCGGCTGCTACACCTTCGATGCCAAACCGGCCAAATGCGAAAACTTCATCGGCGCCATTCAGATACCCGTGGGGGTTGTCGGGCCGATAGTGGTCAACGGCCAGGCAATCACTGCAAGGGAGCAGATCTACGCGCCGTTGGCCACCACTGAAGGCGCATTGGTCGCCAGTGTCTCCCGCGGTTGCAGCGCCCTGTATGCCGCTGGTGGCGCGGTGGTTCGCGTGGAGGATATCGGTATCACCCGGGCACCGGTGTTTCGCTCAAGCGGCATCGTGCAAACCCAGGCATTCCTGGCCTGGATCCGCAGTCACTACGAGGAAATCAAACAGCTGTGCGAACAGGGCAGCGCCCATCTGCGATTGCAGGATATCGAACCCGCCGTGGTCGGCACCTCGATCTACCTGCGCTTTCGCTTTCACAGCGCCGATGCCATGGGCATGAACATGGCGAGCATCGCCTGCGACCGTGCAATCCGCCAATTGATCACCCCGGAAACGGGCGTGCGATGCATCAGCATTTCCGGTAACTACTGCGTCGATAAAAAGCCGGCGCAGGTCAATTTTCTCAACGGTCGCGGCAAGCGCATTCATGCCGAAGCGCACCTGAGCGCCGACATCTTGCGTGACATTCTGAAAACCGATGCAACGGCGCTGTGCGAGCTTCAATACCGAAAGAATCTGCTGGGCTCGGCCATGGCCGGGGCGATTGGTTGCAACGCCCACCATGCCAACATCCTGGCTGCCATTTTCATCGCTACCGGCCAGGACGTTGCCCAGGTCGCCGAAAGCGCCATCGGCATTACCTGCATCGAAGCCCGCGAGAATGGCGGCATTTACGCCTCGGTCATGTTGCCCGACACACCGTTGGGCACAGTCGGCGGTGGCACCGCTCTGGACACGCAATCCGAAGCCCTGGCCTTGATGGGCATCGTGCCCGGCGAGCGAAAACCCGGCGCGGATGTACAGCGCCTGGCGGAAATTCTCGGTGCACTTGTATTGGCAGGTGAGCTGTCGATCATGGCCGCGCAGGCTTCTCATCATCTGGTCGATGCCCACGTGAAGCTGGGGCGTTGAAGGATGATTGCCATTCAAGCCAGCGCCCCGGGCAAAATCATACTGATGGGTGAGCATGCTGTACTGCACGGATGCCCGGTAATCGCCAGTTCCATCGGGTTGTACTGCAATGTCTGGGTGCGATCGCACCGGGATGGGCTGGTTGAGCTGAAATTGCCCGACCTGGAAATCCACCGGTTCTACGACCTTCTCCAACTGGCCGACTACACCCTTCGGGTGCGCCAGGCGTGGGAACGCTATCGGAGCGACCCGACTTCGCGCACCTTCGAGCAGGTCAGGGGCATGGACCCCGATCACTTGGTCAAATGTGCCATCGGAGAAGTCCTGCTCAGGATCCCGCCGCAGGACTGGCACGGTTTTTCCCTGCGTGTGCGATCGCAAATTCCCCTCGATGCAGGCTTCGGCAGTTCCGGCGCCTTGGCGGTTACGCTGATTGCCGCGCTGCTGCGGCTCTTCAAGCGGCCAGAGGCGCAGCATCCTGTGCAATCCCTGGCTCTGACCGTAGAGCGTTATGTGCACGGCCTGCCTTCGGGGATCGATCACAACACCAGCCTGCGTGGCTCGGTGGTCGAACGCAGGTGTGACGATGAAGGTGGTTCCTGTCTGACTTCATGGCCCGCCGAAAGCTTGAACTTGCCATTGCACGCGTTGCAGATCTATCACACCGGCGCCGCCCGCGAGAGCACCGGGCAAGTGATTGCTGCCACCCGACATCGACTTGAAGGTAGCGATAATCCACTGCTGGCCAGCATGTGCCGCAATACAGAGCGATTCAGGTCACTATTGCATCTAACGCGCCCCATGCCTGAAGCCCTCAAGGCCGTATTGCGCGACTATGAAGCCGACCTGGAAAAGCTCGGCGTAGTGCCGCCAGCCATCGCCCAGGTGATTCGCATGATCGAAAAGTCCGGCGGCGCGGCGAAAATCTGCGGCGCCGGGGCACTCTCCGGAGATAGCGCCGGCGCCCTGCTCGTGGTGGGCACAACCACCCTGCCGGCGCTGGCGGGCTACCGCAGGATCGATGCAACGCTGGGGGTGAGCGGCCTGGAGATCAGTGAGCGATGAAGCGGATCACCGTCTCTTCCCCCAGCAACATTGCCTTGATCAAGTATTGGGGCATGCGCGATGAACAACTGACCCAACCCAACAACGTCTCGCTGTCCATGACCCTGAGTCAATGCGTCAGCCTGTGCACGATGGCACCGCTGCACCGCGGCTCAAACGATGAAATTCTGTGGAAAACCAGTGAGGGCACGCTGGTTCCTGCCAGCAATTCGATGCGCTTCGGTATCGAGCATCATCTTGGGCAATTGCGCCAGCACTTCGATCACTGGCAGCCCCTGCGGATCGCCACCAGCAACAGCTTCCCCACCGGGGCCGGAATCGCCTCGTCGGCGGCAGGTTTCAGTGCCCTGGCCATGGCTTTTGCCCTGCAGTGCGATCAAAGCAGTGACGGCGCTCACATCAGTGAGCTGGCACGTCTGTCCGGCTCGGGCTCTGCGGCACGGTCAGCGTTTGGCGGATTTGTCCAATGGCCTGGCGATGCCCGACAGCTTGCCGGGCCGACGCAACAATTCGCCCCGGCGCATCACTGGCCGCTGCACGACCTGATTGCCGTGGTCGATGCCAGGCACAAGAAAGTCAGTTCCCGCCAGGGTCATCGCCTTGCCTCCAGCAGTCCCTTTTACCAAACCCGTCTTGATCGGTTGCCGGAACGCCTGGCTACCGTGCGCCGAGCCATCCTCAACCGTGATTTCAATGCACTGGCCGACGCGGTGGAGTGCGAAGCCGTTGAAATGCACATGATCGCCATGACCTCCCAACCGCCGGTTTTCTACTGGCAACCGACAACACTGGTGCTGCTTGAACGGGTTCGCCAACTACGCGGCGAAGGGCTGCAGGTGTGTGCCACGATGGATGCCGGCCCCAATGTGCACGTGCTCTGCACGGCTCAGCACCGCTCGCAGGTTTTTGCCGCGTTGCGGTCGCTGCCTGGCGTCATACGCTGGATTTTCGACCAGGCGGGCGATGGGCCCCGGCAACTGGACCATCACCTGTTCTAAGTGACTGCCGGCAGTCTTCAAATCGAAGTGCACGGGCAAAGTCCAGCTAACCTGTCTAGCGTCTGAACATACCCACGAATGATTCAGTGATGCCAAAGCATCATTGAAACCACCGCCAACCTGCCCCATCTAAGACCCATACCCATTGCGCAGGTGCCCACATGAGCGACCAGCAGGAATTCCCCGAAGACCCGAGCGAATACGCCGATCCGCAAAACGCCCCTCACCATGTACCCGGCAAAGGCCTGGCCCTGCCCGGGCAAAATCTGCCGGACAAGGTCTACATCATCCCGATCCACAACCGACCGTTCTTCCCCGCCCAGGTGCTGCCGGTCATCGTCAATGAAGAGCCGTGGGCGGAAACCCTGGACCTGGTGGCCAAGTCCGAACACCACTCCCTGGCCCTGTTCTACATGGACACGCCCCAGGAAGATCCGCGCCACTTCGACACCTCGGCCCTGCCGCTGTACGGCACGCTGGTCAAGGTGCACCACGCCAGCCGCGAAAACGGCAAGCTGCAATTCGTCGCCCAGGGCCTGACCCGTGTGCGTCTCAAGACCTGGCTCAAGCACCATCGCCCACCGTATCTGGTGGAGGTCGAATACCCGCACCAGCCCACCGAGCCGACCGACGAGGTCAAGGCCTACGGCATGGCGCTGATCAATGCGATCAAGGAATTGCTGCCACTCAACCCGCTGTACAGCGAAGAACTGAAGAATTACCTAAACCGCTTCAGCCCCAACGACCCGTCGCCGCTGACCGACTTCGCCGCCGCCCTCACCTCGGCCACCGGCAATGAGTTGCAGGAAGTGCTCGACTGCGTGCCGATGCTCAAGCGCATGGAAAAAGTCCTGCCGATGTTGCGCAAGGAAGTCGAAGTCGCGCGCCTGCAAAAGGAAATTTCCGCCGAGGTGAACCGCAAGATCGGCGAACACCAGCGCGAGTTTTTCCTCAAGGAACAGCTCAAGGTCATCCAGCAGGAGCTGGGCCTGACCAAGGACGACCGCAGCGCCGACCTCGAACAGTTCGAACAGCGGCTGGTGGGTAAAGTCCTGCCGGCGCAGGTGCAGAAACGCCTCGAAGAAGAAATGAACAAGCTGTCGATCCTCGAAACCGGCTCGCCGGAGTATGCGGTGACCCGCAACTACATCGACTGGGCGACCTCGGTGCCGTGGGGCGTGTACGGCGAGGACAAGCTCGACCTCAAGCACGCACGCAAGGTGCTGGATAAACACCACGCGGGTCTCGATGACATCAAGGACCGCATCCTCGAATTCCTCGCGGTCGGTGCCTACAAAGGCGAGATCAGCGGCTCCATCGTCTTGCTGGTGGGTCCACCGGGCGTGGGCAAGACCAGCGTTGGCAAATCCATCGCCGAATCCCTCGGGCGGCCGTTCTACCGCTTCAGCCTCGGCGGCATGCGCGACGAGGCCGAGATCAAGGGCCACCGCCGCACCTACATCGGCGCACAGCCGGGCAAACTGGTGCAGGCGTTGAAAGACGTCGAAGTGATGAACCCGGTGATCATGCTCGACGAGATCGACAAGATGGGCCAGAGCTACCAGGGCGACCCGGCCTCGGCGCTGCTGGAAACCCTCGATCCGGAGCAGAACGTCGAGTTCCTCGACCATTACCTCGACTTGCGGATGGACCTGTCGAAAGTGCTGTTTGTCTGCACTGCCAACACCCTGGATTCGATCCCCGGCCCGCTGCTGGACCGGATGGAAGTGATTCGCCTGTCGGGCTACATCACCGAAGAAAAAGTCGCCATCGCCAAGCGTCACCTGTGGCCCAAATTGCTGGAAAAAGCCGGGGTGTCCAAGGGCAGCCTGTCCATCAGCGATAGCGCCTTGAAGGCTCTGATCGATGGCTACGCCCGTGAAGCCGGTGTGCGCCAGCTGGAAAAACAGATGGGCAAACTGGTGCGCAAGGCGGTGATGAAGCTGATTGAAGATCCGAATGCCGTCATCAAGCTCGGCCCGAAAGACCTGGAAGCCTCCCTCGGTCATCCGGTGTTCCGTAACGAGCAAGTGTTGTCGGGGACCGGCGTCATCACAGGGCTGGCCTGGACCAGCATGGGCGGCGCCACCCTTCCGATCGAAGCCACGCGGATTCATACCCTCAATCGAGGCTTCAAGCTCACAGGGCAATTGGGTGACGTGATGAAGGAATCGGCGGAAATCGCCTATAGCTATGTCAGCTCCCACCTGAAGTCGTTTGGCGGCGATGCGAAGTTCTTCGACGAAGCCTTCGTGCACCTGCACGTGCCAGAAGGCGCAACCCCGAAAGATGGCCCGAGCGCTGGCGTGACCATGGCCAGCGCGCTGCTGTCGCTGGCGCGCAACCAGCCGCCGAAAAAAGGCGTGGCCATGACCGGTGAGCTGACCTTGACCGGGCATGTTTTGCCGATTGGCGGCGTGCGCGAGAAGGTGATTGCGGCGCGGCGGCAGAAGATTTTCGAGCTCATCCTGCCGGAGGCCAATCGCGGGAATTTCGAGGAGTTGCCCGACTATTTGAAGGAAGGGATAACCGTGCACTTCGCCAAGCGGTTTGCGGATGTGGCGAAGGTATTGTTCTGATCGCTCTCTAGCGTCTTCAATGCCGTCATCGCGGGCAAGCCTTGCTCCTACAGATCACCAACACCTGTAGGAGCAAGGCTTGCCCGCGATGGCGTCAGACCTGACACCACCCTTTTCCCTGGCTGTCACATTTTGTCTCATCTTAAGTTATGCTCGCCGTTCGTCGTGAACGCCGGAGCCCCTGACCTTATGTCCCCCACTCGCCTGTTCGTCCCCCTCGCCTTCGCGCTGCTGGCCGCCTGTGCCACGCAACCGAAACACAACGTGACCGTGGAAAAACAAAGCGAATGCCCGGTAAAACTCACCAGCGGGCAAAACCTGATCCTGACACTGCCGAGCAACCCGACCACGGGCTATCGCTGGTCGGTCCAGGATTCGGCCGGTGGGGTATTGAAGTCGTTGGGACCTGAGGTGTATCGCAACCCGGAAGATGCCGGCGTGGTCGGTGCCGCCGGTGTCTCGACCTGGCGTTTCCAGGCGTTCGCCCCCGGCACCGGGCGTTTGCGCCTGACTTCGCAACAGCCTTGGGCACCGGAAGTGTTGCCGGTGGACGCATTCGACTGCGCGATCTCGGTTAACTGACCGTGGGCTGGCTGATCCTGGCGCTGATGGGCGCAGTGACTTTCCTCTATGGCCTCAGCGTGCACGCCGCACTGCTGTGCCTGCTGGTCAAGCCGCTGCCCGTTCTTGCCCTGCTCGGCTGGCTGCACGACGCGCCACCCGGTGACTATCGGCGCTGGATCAGTCTTGGTTTGATTTTTTCGCTGCTCGGCGACGTGTTGCTGGCGTGGCCGGGGGACTTGTTTGTGTTTGGCCTGGGCGCGTTTCTCGTGGCGCATCTGGCCTATTTGAAAGCGTATTTGAGCGATTGCCGACGCCTGGCATTGTTGCCGCTGCTCATCGCCTTGAGCGTTGGCATCGTGTTGCTGGGGATTCTGATTTCCCACGGATTGGGGCCGCTGTTGATCCCGGTCATCGTCTACGGCCTGGCCATCAGTGCCATGCTCTGGCGCGCGTTGGCGCGGCTCGGCACCGATGTGCCACGGCGTTCGGCGCTGCTGGCGGCGGCAGGCGCGGTGGCATTCGTGTTCTCGGACAGTGTGATTGGCATCAGTCGTTTTGTGGTGCCGTTCGATGCGGCGCCTTATGTGATCATCCTCAGTTATTGGCTGGGGCAATGGGGGATTACAGCTTCGGCGTTTGGCACGAAACCGCGCTAAATGCTTCGCGAGCAGGCTCGCTCCCACAGAGACTGCACTGAACCTGTGGGAGCGAGCCTGCTCGCGAAGGCGGTATCACTGGTGATGAAGATTCCAGGCCAGCCCCCCCCGCTTTATCAGACAACCCGCGCATCCCCTCGCCAACTTGGCTAAAATGCCGCCCTTTCCACCGACACCGCCGGAACCGCCGTGAGCAAAGAATCCGATCGCCTTTTCGCCCAGCCCTTGGCCCAGGTGCCTGACTTCGCCTTTAACGAGGACGTGGTGCGGGTGTTCCCGGACATGATCAAGCGCTCGGTACCGGGCTATCCGACCATCGTGGAAAACCTCGGCGTGCTCGCCGCGCAGTTTGCCCAGCCGGGTAGCGTGCTCTACGACCTCGGCGCCTCCCTGGGCGCTGTGACTCAAGCACTGCGCCGGCATGTGCGTACCGACGGTTGCCGCGTCATCGCTGTGGATAACTCGGCGGCGATGGTCGAGCGCTGCCGCGAGTACCTCAACGGTCAGGATTCGATGTTTCAGGAGTTGCTGCCGGTGGACGTGATCGAAGGCGATATCCTCGCCCTTGAGTTCCAGCCCGCATCAGTGGTGGCCATGAACTTCACCCTGCAATTCATTGCCCCATCGCAGCGCACTGAACTGCTCTCGCGCATTCGCCAGTCGCTGCTGCCCGGCGGTGCGCTGATCCTCTCGGAAAAACTGCGTTTCGAAGACGAGCAGGAGCACGAACTGCTCACCGACCTGCACATCGCCTTCAAACGCGCCAACGGCTACAGCGAACTGGAAATCGCCCAGAAGCGCAGCGCCATCGAAAACGTCATGAAGCCCGACAGCCTCGAAGAACACCGCGAACGCCTGCTGGCCGCCGGGTTCTCGAAAGTCGTGCCGTGGTTCCAGTGTCTTAACTTTGCCTCGTTGATTGCCTTGCCATGATTGATCTGTCCCCCCTCGCCCGCCGTCTGGCCGGCACACCGCTGGCCGAATGGGCCAACACCCTGCAAGCGCAACTCGACAAGAAAATGGAAAAGGGTCATGGCGACCTGGAACGCTGGCAAAGCGCGCTGGATGCCCTGCCGAAGATCCAGCCAAGTGAAGTCGATCTGCTCAACGGCCTGAAGCTGGACACCGATTGCGACGATGAAACCCGTGCGCAAATGCGCACCGCGTTGATGGGCCTGTCACCCTGGCGCAAGGGACCGTTCGACCTGTTCGGCGTGCACGTCGACACCGAATGGCGCTCGGACTGGAAATGGTCGCGGGTTTCCCCGCACCTCGATCTGAAAGGCAAGCGCATCCTCGATGTCGGCTGCGGCAACGGCTACTACATGTGGCGCATGCTCGGCGCCGGTGCGGACAGCGTGATCGGCGTCGATCCGAACTGGCTGTTCTTCTGCCAGTTCCAGGCCGTGCAGCGTTACCTGTCAGAACCCAATGCCTGGCACCTGCCCTTCCCGTTCGAAGACCTGCCGCCGAACCTGGAAGGCTTCGATACCGTGTTTTCCATGGGTGTGTTCTACCACCGCCGTTCGCCAATCGAGCACTTGCTGGCGCTGAAGGACTGCCTGGTCAAGGGCGGCGAGCTGGTGCTGGAGACGCTGGTGGTCGAAGGCGACAAGCATCAGGTGCTGGTGCCGGAAGATCGTTACGCGCAGATGCGTAACGTGTGGTTCCTGCCGTCGGTGCCGGCGCTGGAATTGTGGCTGCGTCGTGCCGGGTTCACGGATGTGAAATGCGTGGACGTGAGCACGACCACGGTCGAGGAACAGCGCGGGACGGAGTGGATGAAGTATCAGTCGCTCAGTGATTTCCTTGACCCCGAGGATCACAGCAAGACCATTGAAGGGCTGCCGGCGCCGATGCGGGCTGTCATCGTCGCTCGTAAATAAGTCTCCAGACAATAGAGATCCCCTGTAGGAGCGAGCCTGCTCGCGATAGCGGTCTATCATTCAACATCATTGTTGACTGTCAGGCCCTCATCGCGAGCAGGCTCGCTCCTACAGAGGTTCGGTGTTTATTCTGCCGGCTTGGCGCGCCGGGCCTTGAAGAACTCGCTCAAAACCGCCCCGCATTCCTCCGCCAACACCCCGCCTTCATACAACACCCGGTGATTCAAAAAGCCCTGGGTAAAAAACTGCCCCTGACTCTGCACAATCCCCGCCTTGGGCTCCAACGCGCCGTAAACCACCCGCGCAATTCGCGAATGCACGATCAGCCCGGCGCACATGCTGCACGGTTCCAGGGTCACGTACAGCGTACTGCCCGGCAGGCGATAGTTACTCACGGCCTGGGCGGCGGCGCGGATCGCGACCATCTCGGCGTGGGCACTGGGGTCGCTGCCACTGATCGGGCAATTGAAGCCGCGACCGATGATTTCACCGTCCTGCACCAGCACCGCGCCCACCGGCACTTCCCCAAGCGCCGCGCCTTGGGCGGCCAGGGCCAGGGCTTCGCGCATGAAATCGCGGTCACGGCTGCGGTCGATGATGGCGGCGGGTCGAATCTGACGCATCAGGCCACCTCGATGGCGGCCATCAGGCCGGTTTCCATGTGGTCGATCACATGGCAGTGGAACATCCACACGCCTGGGTTATCCGCCACCAGCGCCACTTGCGCGCGCTCGTTCTTGCCCAAAAGGTAAGTGTCGGTGAAGTAAGGAATGACCTTGTGCCGGTTCGAGGCAATGACCTTGAAGCTCATGCCGTGCAGGTGAATCGGGTGCTGGTACTGAGTCATGTTCTTCAATTCGAAAATGTAGCTCTTGCCCTTCTCGAGCTTGGCGATCGGGCGGTCGGCGCAGGTCTTGTCGGTGATGTCCCAAGCCTTGCCGTTGATTTGCCACAGGCTGGGCGGCTTGCCGTTGTCGACGTTGACCGACACCGAGCCGACCCATTCGAAATTGAAGTTGAGTTTCTCGGCATTGGCCAGGTCCGGCTCGGCTATCGGGTTGGCGGGCAACGCAGGCGGCCACTCGGCCGGTGCGTCGTTGTTGGCCACCGAACGGAAGGTGCCCAGTCGAACCGGGCCATTACGCAGTGACAGCTCTTCACCGGCTGGTGGCGCCTTGATCGCCAGACAGATGCGCATGCCGGGACCTAGCCAGTATTCCTTGCCCAGTGGCCGCGGTTCGATGGGGTTGCCGTCCAGCGCGTAAATCTGCGCTTCAACACCGGGGATGTTCAAACGATAGGTCAGGGTGTTGTCGAGATTGAGCAGGCGCACCCGGGTGATCTGCCCCGCCGGAAGATCGATGACCGCTTGCGAAACGCCGTTGATCGTCGCCAGCCGCCCGGCGGTGCCGCCACGAGCCGCTTCCCGGGGAATGCTGAATTCGACGAAATTACCCACCTCGTCGACATGCCAGCTCTTGAGGCTCAAGGTCTTTTCGAACTTGAAGCCGGTTGGTTCGCGTTCTTCCACAATCAGCGGTCCGACCAGACCGCGTCCGAGTTCTTCGCTGCTGTTCACGTGCGGGTGATACCAGTAGCTGCCGGCATCCGGCACGCGGAACTTGTAGTCGAAGTATTCACCGGGCAACACCGGCAATTGCGACACGTAAGGCACGCCGTCCATTTCCAGTGGCAGGCGAATGCCGTGCCAGTGAATGGTGGTCGCTACCGGCAAGTGGTTGATGAACCGCACCCGCAGCCATTCCCCCTGACGCACCCGCAACTCGGTGCCCGGCGCCGAGGGGCCGAATGCCCAGGCCTCGGTCTTGTGCCCCGACACCAGTTCGACGTCCAGCGGTGCGGCAATCAACTCGTAATCGTGACCCGCCTCGGCATCGGCCCGCTTGCCCAGCCAGTAACGCGACGCGCCCCCCGCGCCGACACCAACGACAACAAGACCGGCCAGGCCACCGAGGATTTGGCGACGGGTAAAGGACATGAACTCAACTACCTCACGAATCAGCGACAGGCACCGGGCCTGCAAAAGGCGAATACGATACACCTGCGATTGCGAAACAGTAAGGGCAGCGCGGCGGAAGGACGCAGGGCACGACGTCTTGATGCGACACATATGCAATGCACTGCCCTTGGGTCACCGGGCGATGCTCGGCGCCCCTTCTCAAGGAACAGAGCCCATGAATCCGATAGAAACCCGTTCACTGCCCAACGCCGCCGACAAGGCTTCCCTGAAGGCCATCGCCGCCGAAGTCGTCAAGGCTTGCCCGAGCCTGCAAGACACGGCCCATGAGATCCCCGCGCAATTGCTTGAGAAATACGGTGTCACCGGAATGGATCCCGATAAAGTCTGGTTTCACCGATTCAAGACCGCTCAAAGCCTTGCACCCTCATTCACCGGTTGGCAGCACTATGGCGAAAAGCCCTATGAAAGCCTGACCCTCACGCAACTGGTCATTCACCGCTTCCGCGCCACCGATCAGGACAATGCCGATCTGCTGGACTTGTACGGCGGCTTTTATACCGCGGGTCCAGACGAAGAAACCTTCGACGCAACCAACGAGGTGCGCCTGCACGGCAACGACGTACTGAAAGACTTCTGGTCCATCAACTTCAGCGAGCTTTACCGCAACAGGCTGCAGGCCTTCTGGAATGACCATGCCAGCGATTTTCGCACCTTGGCCAAGTGCAATTTCCTCAGCAAGGCCGTTGAAGCCCGAGACAGTGGCCAGCTTGCTGACAAGGATTTTCAAACCGCAGTCAACGCCGCCTTCGGCCCACTGAGATGGCCTGTCAGCCTGGCAGTGCTGCAATCGGAGTCATCGGGCAGCCCCGGGCTGCAGGTGCGCGTACTGGACATTGACGGCCATGTCGCCACGAACATCCTGCGCATCGTCGACGACAAGGGACGCCAGATTCTTTACGTGCCAGGCGACCCCCATACGTTCCAGGTCATGGCGACGCCCGGTGACCTGCATTGGTGGGTGTTGCAACAACTGAACGAAAAGGCGCCTCGCACGCAATTCCTGGAGCATTTCCCACTGGCCGACCGGCACCAGATCACCGAAAACATCACCGACTTGATGAACCGGCTCGTCAGCACTTGGGGGTATTCGGATCATCATCTGATTAACCAGAAAAATCAGGCTGTGACGGGAGACGCGTTCACCTGGTTGCGTGATTCGACCCGGGCCGCCATGTTCGCCGAAGCCGATCTGTCGCTGACGTCCAATGGCGATTTGCGTAAAAAGCTGTGGATCGGCTACCTGAGCGCCGGTTTGAAGGTGTTCGGCCCAATGGCGGTCGTCGGCTGGCCAGTGGCACTGCCGGTGATAGGCGCCAGCCTTGCCAACATGGGACTGAACATCGACCAGGCCGTCAACGGCAAGACCACCGCCGAGCGCAAGGCAGGAGTGATCGGGGCGGTTATCAGTGGTATCGATGTGTTGTTCAACCTGCCTTTTTTGAAGGGTAACGGAGCGCTGGCAGAAGTCGGTGAGACGGGTGAACTGGCAGAGGCCGGAACCTCGGAACTGGCGGTCGAAGAACCCGGTGAGATACTCCCGCCCCTGGAGGAATTGTCGCCAATCCCGGCTGAAACGGGCCAGATACCCGAGATCCCGCAAACCTTTCAATCCAATGAGTTGCTGGACGGGCTGACACCCGTCTCGCAGCCAGGAAAATTCCAGGGGATCTATCGCCTCGACGCCGACCCACCCTACGCCATTCTGATGAACGACACGGCCTACTACGTGCGTTACTTCGCGGACTCACAGGGCGACGGTTTCTGGGCGATCATCGATCCGGCTCGGCCCAACCAGCTGATTCATTCATTGCCGGTGCGCTTGAATGCTGAAGGCAACTGGGAGCGAATGACGCAATTGGGACTCAAGGGTGGCGGCCAGTGCCTGGGCAAGACATGCACCGTGGACGTTCAATTTGAAGCGCAAGAGCCAGCACCGCAAAACCCGGAGCAGCCCTTGGTTGAACCCGCCTCGCCACCCACTTCACCTGGCACCGCCCCCCAGCCCTTAACATCAACTGACATCGGCCTGGTTAAAACACCCTACGATGTTGACGCGCCACGGCGATCCGAATTGAAAAAATGGGCCATGGGGCTACGCGAAACCCACATTCAGGTGCAGATCGGCCCGAATGGCGCCTTGATCGCACCGGATCGATATGCCCTGTACTTCGCCGAAAAAGCCCGGGCACTGTTGATCTCCGCCAGACGCTTCTACGAAAACCTGCCGTGGGCCAATCTGCCGCCACGCCCCGCCGTTCCAATCATCAGCGCGTCCACGACTGTCCCGCAGTTCATGGCCCAGGCCCTGGAGTCCGCGCCAGGACTGGTCATCGGCGAAACGCCAGGGCGCATCACCAGCATGCGCTTGATGATTGAAAACATGCCCGCGCTGGCGCGCCAAGGCGTCAAGACCCTATACGTGCGTCGCCTGCTCAGCGACTTTGCCCAGGCTGATCTGAATGATTACTTCAAGACCGGCGTCATGTCAGAGGATCTGCAACAGTATCTGTCCCGTCTCGGCACCGACCCTTCTGGTCAATTCAATGAGCTGGAACTGGTGAAAACCGCGAGGCTGAACGGCGTTCGGGTTCAGGCCACCGACTGTGCGGCGAGCTACAGAAGGCCAGTGTCGTATTCGCGGATTGAAGAGCAGATGAAAACCAACCACCTGGCCAGCGACATCATTTTTATCGACAGATCCTTCAGCAACGCCGGTAAGTGGGTCGTGCTGACGGGGGTGGAAAACACCAATACCTTCCGAGGGCTGGCCGGCCTGAGCGAATTGGAAGGCGGCATTGGACTGCGGATCGAAGAAGTCAATCCGGGACAAGGCGAGAGTGTGTCGCTAGATCCGGGGATAGAGATTGAAAAAGGACCGTTCTTGCAGGCTGAAACTCAACGCGGGACAGTCGACACGCAATACGCCGATCTGCTGCTTCAAATGGAGGCTCAACCTGTCAGTCGTAGCGAGCCGCAAATACAGAGGCTGCTCTATCGTCCGGGCATGTATGTTTTTGAGCGTTTCGAGGACACCTACATGTTGTTTCACCGCAGTCAGAGTGAAGCGATCGTGCAAACGCCCGTGCAGACCTTCGCCGATGGCCGCTATTACATCGACCGCCCGTCATGGGGGTCGGTCAACCGCGTTCCCTACGCCAGTCTGGAACAGCTCTCCAGGGGCCTGGAGCAGATGGGACTGAGCCTTCAAAGCCGCCTTCCTGTCTGAACCGGTCGTATCCGCCACTCAAAAAAAACCCTGGCCAAGGCCAGGGTTTTTTATTGCTTCACTGCAACCTGAGTCGCGGGATCATTCCCACTCAATGGTCGCCGGCGGCTTGCTCGACACGTCGTAAGTGACGCGGGAGATGCCTTCGATTTCATTGATGATGCGGCCGGATACGGTTTCCAGCAGTTCGTAAGGCAGGTGTGCCCAACGCGCGGTCATGAAGTCGATGGTTTCCACGGCACGCAGGGCCACGACCCAGGCGTAACGACGGCCATCGCCGACCACGCCCACCGATTTCACCGGTTGGAACACCACGAACGCCTGGCTGACCTTGTGGTACCAGTCGGCCTTGCGCAGTTCTTCGATGAAGATGTGGTCGGCGCGACGCAGCAGGTCGGCGTATTCCTTCTTCACTTCACCGAGGATGCGCACGCCCAGGCCCGGGCCCGGGAACGGGTGACGGTAGACCATGTCGTACGGCAGGCCCAGTTCCAGGCCCAGACGACGGACTTCGTCCTTGAACAGTTCGCGCAACGGCTCGACCAGTTTCAGGTTCATTTCTTCCGGCAGGCCGCCCACGTTGTGGTGCGACTTGATCACGTGAGCCTTGCCGCTTTTAGCGCCAGCCGACTCGATCACGTCCGGGTAGATGGTGCCCTGGGCCAGGTACTTGATGTTGTCCAGCTTGCAGGATTCGGCATCGAACACGTCGATGAAGGTACGGCCGATGATCTTGCGCTTCTTCTCTGGATCAGCTTCGCCGGCCAGGTTGTTGAGGAACTGGTCCTCGGCGTTGGCGCGGATCACCTTGACGCCCATGTTCTCGGCGAACATGGCCATCACTTGCTCGCCTTCGTGCAGACGCAACAGGCCGTTGTCGACGAACACACAGGTCAGTTGGTCGCCGATAGCCTTGTGCAGCAGCGCGGCAACCACGGAGGAGTCGACACCGCCGGACAGGCCGAGCAGCACGTTGTCGGTACCGACCTGGGCGCGAACCTGGGCGATGGCGTCTTCAGCGATTTTCGACGGGGTCCACAGCGCTTCGCAGCCGCAGATATCGAGCACGAAGCGCGACAGGATGCGGCCGCCTTGCTTGGTGTGGGTCACTTCCGGGTGGAACTGCACGCCGTAGTAAGCACGCTCGTCGTTGAACATGCCGGCGATCGGGCAGCTTGGAGTGCTGGCCAGGATGTGGAAGTCGCCAGGCATTTTGGTGACCTTGTCACCGTGGCTCATCCACACGTCGAGGCCGAACAGGCCGTCGGCGTCGACGTGGTCTTCGATACCGTCCAGCAGGCGGCTCTTGCCGACCACGTCGACACGGGCGTAGCCGAACTCACGCAGTTCGGAGCCTTCAACCTTGCCGCCCAGTTGCTCGGCCATGGTCTGCATGCCGTAGCAGATACCGAAGACCGGTACGCCCAGGTCCCAGACTGCTTGTGGTGCGCGTGGGCTGTCCGCCACGTGTACCGACTCCGGGCCGCCCGCGAGGATGATCCCCTTTGGCGCGAATTCGCGGATCGCTTCGTCATCCATGTCGAACGGGTGCAGTTCGCAATACACGCCGATCTCGCGCACGCGGCGGGCGATCAGTTGGGTGTACTGGGAACCGAAGTCGAGGATCAGGATGCGGTGAGCGTGAATATCGAGGGCCATGATTCAGTCTCGTCTAAGTCATTCAGAAACAGTCGTGATTCAGAAACAACTCGGGGCTGAATCAAACAGCCCCGGTCGTTAACTTTTTACTGGAAGGCTCAACCTACGCGGTAGTTTGGCGCTTCCTTGGTGATCTGCACGTCATGCACGTGGGATTCGGCCATGCCAGCGCCGGTGATCCGCACGAATTCAGGGATGGTGCGCATTTGTTCGATGTTGGCGCTACCGGTGTAGCCCATCGAGGAACGCAGGCCGCCCATCAACTGGTGGATGATCGCGCTCAGGGTGCCCTTGTACGGAACACGCCCTTCGATGCCTTCCGGAACCAGCTTCTCGGCGCCGGCCGAGGAGTCCTGGAAGTAACGGTCGGAGGAACCTTGAGCCTGGGACATGGCGCCCAGCGAACCCATGCCGCGGTAAGCCTTGTACGAACGGCCCTGGAACAGTTCGATCTCGCCCGGCGCTTCTTCGGTACCGGCGAACATCGAGCCCATCATCACGCAGGAAGCACCGGCCACGATGGCCTTGGACAGGTCACCGGAGAAACGGATGCCGCCGTCGGCGATCAACGGAACGCCGGTGCCTTCGAGGGCAGCGGCGACGTTGGCGATGGCACTGATCTGAGGAACGCCGACACCGGCGACGATACGGGTGGTGCAGATCGAGCCAGGGCCGATACCGACCTTGACCGCGTCGGCGCCCGCTTCGGCCAGGGCCTTGGCGGCAGCGCCGGTGGCGATGTTGCCGCCGATGACCTGCACTTGTGGATAGTTTTCCTTGACCCAGCGAACGCGGTCGATCACGCCCTTGGAGTGACCGTGGGCGGTGTCGACCACCACCACGTCAACACCGGCATTGACCAGGGCGGCAACGCGGTCACCGGTGTCTTTACCGGTACCGACGGCGGCACCAACGCGCAGACGACCTTGATCGTCCTTGCTGGCCAGCGGGTAAGCCTTGGCTTTTTCGATGTCGTTGACGGTCATCATGCCCTTGAGGGCGAACTTGTCGTCGACGATCAGCACGCGTTCGATGCGGTGCTTGTGCAGCAGCTCGCGAACGTCGTTCTTGTCGGCGCCTTCCTTGACCGTGACCAGACGCTCTTTAGGCGTCATCACTTCACGGACGCTGGCGTCCAGGCGGCTTTCGAAACGCACGTCACGGGAAGTGACGATGCCGACCAGGTCGCCATCGTGCAGTACCGGAACGCCGGAGATGTTGTGCAGGCGGGTCAGTTCGAACAGGTCACGAACCGTGGCGTCGGCCTCGATGGTGATCGGGTCTTTCACGACGCCGGCTTCGAACTTCTTGACCTTGCGCACTTCGGCAGCTTGCTGCTCGATGGTCATGTTCTTGTGGATGATGCCGATGCCACCTTCCTGAGCCATGGCGATTGCCAGACGGGCTTCAGTAACGGTGTCCATGGCGGCAGAAACCAGAGGAATGTTCAGCTCGATGCCACGGGTAAGGCGGGTCTTCAGACTGACTTCGTTAGGAAGCACCTCGGAATAACCGGGCACTAGGAGAATGTCGTCGAATGTCAGAGCTTCTTGGCTGATACGCAGCATCGCGGGGGCTCCCGAGCGGGAAAATGGAAGCGCGCCATTATAGTCAGACACCCCTTCGGGTTCAATGTAAAACTCTGTCTATTATTGGCATTGCTGATATACGGGAATTTATGGCTGCTTTTCTGTAGGAGCGAGCCTGCTCGCGATGTACTTGAAGGCACCGCTTGTTTCCAGAAAGCACGCGTTATCGTTCACGACCATCGCGAGCAGGCTCGCTCCCACAGTTGTTCAGAGTTCGACTTTTACCCAGCTCACGGGTTGGTCCAGCCAATCGGCGAATTCGTCGAGAAAGCTCTGCTTGAACCCCGCCTCGGCCCAGTTGTTGAAAATGAAGCCCAAGTTGGAGAAGCCGCATTCCTGTAGGTACAAAAAGCCGTTGATGTCGTCTTCATGCCCGCATTCGGGGCAGGTGAAGTTATCAGTGCGCCCGGGCATCCAGTCCTCCAGGCTTTCAAACAGCGCTTCGCCGATTTCCTGGCGGCACTCGGCGCACCCTGCCTCGCCCAGGAAGCCCTTGGCGGGGGTATAGATGCAGCGCTTGGTGACGATTTCCAGACCATTGATCTGCTCGCCAAACGGCAGCGCGTCCGGGTGCAGGACCACGGCACGGGCACCTTCGCCAATGGCGTGGGCCATGCGGTTGCCGGTCCGGCCGCAGGTCGTGAGTTCTTCCTGGATGATGTTCTTGCGCACCAGCCACCGCACGATCGCCCGGGCCCGGGGCTCGTGCACCGGCAGTGTGGAGATTTTCGGGACGATGATGCTTTGCGAATTCATGGGGTACAGGCCTGAAGCATTAATAAATGACCTGTAGGAGCGAGCCTGCTCGCGATGGTCGTTAACGATAACGCCGGGAGTCTGGTTCTCCGCGGCGCTCTTGAGTCCATCGCGAGCAGGCTCGCTCCTACAGGGTCCGGGGAAGCCTTTAGAAGGTATAGGCCCGCCGCAGAGGTTTTTACAGCTCGACCACAACCGCCTGGGAAGCACGGGTCGCCTTGGCGCGGGCCGCTTCGATCGACTCGTCGCGCGCCAGGGCCACGCCCATGCGACGCTGGCCGTTGACTTCAGGCTTGCCGAACAGACGCAGCGCGGTATCCGGCTCGCTCAGCGCGGCGCCCAGGTTGGCGAACGCGGTTTGGGTCGACTGGCCTTCCACCAGAATCACCGCCGAAGCCGATGGCCCGAACTGGCGCACCACCGGGATCGGCAGGCCGAGAATCGCCCGTGCGTGCAGGGCGAACTGCGACAGGTCCTGAGAAATCATCGTGACCATGCCGGTGTCGTGCGGACGCGGCGAGACTTCGCTGAACCACACTTGATCGCCCTTGATGAACAACTCGACGCCAAACAGACCACGACCGCCCAGGGCTTCGGTAACGGCCTTGGCCACGCGCTCGGATTCGGCCAGGGCAATCGGGCTCATGGCTTGTGGCTGCCAGGATTCCTGGTAGTCGCCCTTCTCCTGACGGTGGCCAACCGGCGCCAGGAACGTGGTGCCGCCCACGTGGCGCACGGTCAGCAGGGTAATTTCGTAGTCGAAATCGATGAAACCTTCGATGATCACCCGGCCCTTACCGGCGCGACCGCCTTCCTGTGCGTAGTCCCAGGCCTTCTTCACATCATCGGCGCTGCGCAGCAGGCTCTGGCCTTTGCCCGAGGAACTCATCACCGGCTTGACCACGCATGGGAAACCCAGGTCTGCGACGGCCTTGCTGTAGTCCTCGAAGGTGTCGGCGAAGTGGTATGGGGAAGTCGGCAGGTCCAGCTCTTCAGCGGCCAGGCGACGGATGCCTTCGCGGTTCATGGTCAGTTGCGTGGCGCGGGCGGTCGGGATCACGGTGAAGCCTTCGGCTTCCAGTTCCACCAGGGTCGCGGTGGCGATGGCTTCGATTTCCGGCACGATGAAGTGCGGCTTCTCGGCTTCGATCACCGCACGCAGGGCGGCGCCGTCGAGCATGTTGATCACGTGGCTGCGGTGGGCAACCTGCATGGCCGGTGCGTTGGCGTAACGGTCCACGGCAATCACTTCAACGCCCAGGCGTTGCAACTCGATCACCACTTCCTTGCCCAGCTCGCCACAGCCACACATCAATACGCGGGTCGCGGTGGGCGACAATGGGGTTCCGATACGGGTCATCTGAAGGTCCTCAAGGAAGCGGATCATCGAGGGAAGCGACGTTCTGCGCGCATCCCGTGGGAGAAAGCGCGGCATTTTACATGAACCGCGGGCTTTGGCTTCAGCTGACGACGGCCTGTTTGCGCAGGCGCCAGGCCATGATCAGCCACACGGCGGTGACCCCGGCGAACTTCGAGCCCAGGGCGGTGAGGATCACGCCTGGGGTCAGCGCATCGATCATGCCGAAAAAGATGAAGGTATCCAGGGGGATGCTCAGGGCCGAACTTATCCACAGGCGGTCGTGCAGCGGGCGCTTGGTGATGCTGAACACCAGCCAGTCGATGCATTCGGAGACGGCGAACGCCGTGGCGCTGGCCAAGGCGATGGACGGATCGGAGGTGATATAGGACAGCACCAGCGCCACCAGCATGGCGACGATGGCACCGTGGCCGAAGCGTGTTTGCACCATATCGCGCAGGATGAACACCAGCCCGCCCCAGGCCGACCAGATGATGTCCAGGTGAGGGGCGGTGGAGAATGCGAAGTTGATCAGCACGACGCTGCTGATGTAGGCGATGAGGAAGAGCATGGGTGGGGAAGTACCTGTGAAATTGCCGCACAGAATACTGTAGGAGCGAGCCTGCTCGCGATGGTCGTTAACGAAAACGCGGGGAATCTGGTTCCCCGCGTTGTTCTTGAGTCCATCGCGAGCAGGCTCGCTCCTACAATGGTCGCGCCTTAATTCTGCGGTTTGGCCCCGATCATCCACACCAGCCCGCTGGACTTGGCCCGTTCATGACACAACTCCAGCACCTTGCGGCGCTCTACGTTGTCCATCCGACTCCAACGGGTGATTTCTTCCACCGTGCGCTGGCAGCCGGTGCAGATGTCATCGTCATCCAGCGCACAAATATTCACGCAGGGCGACAGCACCGGGCGTTCTGGCGTGGTCATTCTTCTTGCTCGGCCAGGTCGCGGGCGTAACGCTGGGAGTTATGCACATAGTGAGCGGCGCTGGCTTCCAGCATCTTCTTCTGCGGTTCGGTCAGTTCGCGCACCACTTTGCCGGGCGACCCCATGACCAGCGAACCGTCGGGAATTTCCTTGCCTTCGCCGATCAGCGAATTGGCGCCGATGATGCAGTTCTTGCCGATCTTCGCGCCGTTGAGAATCACCGCGTTGATGCCGATCAGGCTGTAGTCGCCCACGGTGCAACCGTGGAGCATGGCGTTGTGGCCGATGGTCACGCCGGTGCCGATGGTCAGCGGATAGCCCATGTCGGTGTGCATCACCGTGCCGTCCTGCACGTTGCTGTTCTTGCCGATCAGGATCAACTCGTTGTCGCCACGCAGCACGGCGTTGAACCAGACGTTGGCGCCCTCTTCCAGCTTGACCTTGCCCACCAGCACGGCGCTGGGGGCGACCCAGCTCTGCGGGTGAGTCTCGACACGGGCGTCGCCCAGGCGGTATTTCATGTGTTTGTCCTCAGGGCATCACGTGTTCGGGCCATTCGAATGATGGCTTCAGGTATTGATAAAGCTTTTGGGCGGCTGGTGCAGGCTGATCCGGGCGTCATAAAGCAGGTTGATCAACTCGACCACCATGATCGCCGTCAGTCCCCATATCTTGTACTCGCCATAGCGATAGCTGGGCACGTACCAACTGCGGCCCTGGTAATCGATGCGATGGGTGTGTTCGCGCGGATCTTCGCGGAAAAACTCCAGCGGAACGCTGAATACCGCGGCGATTTCGGCATCGTTGGCCTGGTATTCGACAAAATCCGGAATCACCCCCACATAAGGAGTGACCTTGATGCCATGCAGGGAGATCAACGGGCTCAGCGGACCGATCACTTCGACCAGTCCCGGCGGCAGGCCGATCTCTTCTTCGGCTTCACGTAGCGCGGTGAATATCAGATCCGGGTCCTCGGGATCGCGACGACCACCGGGGAAGGCGACTTCGCCGCCATGGGTCGAGAGCCCGCTGGCGCGCAAAGTCAGTACCAGCTCCGGCTCATCACTGCGAGTTATGGGCACCAGTACGGCGGCCTCGGGGAAACGACGGTCAGTCTCCAGCGTGCGCGGTGTGTGGTTACTTACCCGATGCAGTAGCTCATCCAGCATGAGTTTTCTCGATCTGTGCCTTCCCCGCATCATGCACCAATCGCATCGGCCGCCCAAGCCCCCGAATGACGGCGTGTCGCGAAACGACAACTTGCCGACCGGCACCGCCGCACGCCAAGATAGGCACAGCATTCAGGAACCCAAGCATGAAATTTTGCAGCCAGTGCGGTAACCCGGTAACCCAGCGCATTCCCGAAGGCGATTCGCGCCTGCGTTTTGTCTGCGACAGTTGCCAGGCCATCCATTACCAGAACCCCAACATCGTCGCCGGCTGCGTGGCCACCTGGGGCAGCAAGGTCCTGCTGTGCCGCCGCGCCATCGAGCCACGCCTGGGTTACTGGACCCTGCCCGCCGGTTTCATGGAGAACGGTGAAACCATCGAGCAGGCGGCCATCCGCGAAACCGCCGAGGAAGCCTGCGCCCGGGTGCGCAACCTGAGCATCTATACCCTGATCGATGTACCGCACATCAGCCAGGTGCATGTGTTTTTCCGCGCAGAACTGGCAGATCTGGACTTTGCCCCCGGTCCCGAGAGCCTGGAAGTGCAATTATTCGACGAAGCGGACATCCCTTGGGACGAGCTGGCTTTCCGCACCGTGGGCCGTACCTTAGAATGCTTCTTCGCTGACCGGCGGGCCGAGGTCTATCCCGTACGGTCCGAATCGATCCCGCCGCTGGCTCAGCCTGCCAACTAAAAACACCTATAAATACATATAGTCGCGACACCTTCTGGGGAATCGTTTCAATGCGCTGGTTGCTTGCCCTGTTCTGTTTGTCGTTCGCCACGCTTTCCCAGGCTTCTGCCGTGGGGACGTACGACGGCAAGGTCATCGAGAAAGTCCTGGTTCTCAAATCTGCCCATCAATTGCAATTGATCAATGACGGCAAGCCGCTCAAGACCTATCGCATCTCCCTGGGCCGTAATCCCAGGGGCCAGAAACTGATGGAAGGCGACCGCCGCACCCCTGAAGGTTTCTATTGGATCGACTGGCGCAAGGTCAGTGACAAATTCAACCTGGCGATGCACATCTCCTACCCGAACATCAGCGACTCGGCCCGCTCCCGTCGCGAAAATGTCGATCCGGGTGGCATGATCATGATCCACGGCACCCCGGACACCGAAGAAAACCCCGAATCCCTGTTCCACACCCTGGACTGGACCGACGGCTGCGTGGCCATGCGCAACGTGGACATGCGCGAAGTCTGGAACCTGGTGCCCGATGGCACCATGATCGAAATCCGTCCGTAACAACGACCTTTCGTCGCTCCTCAAAAAATAAAATCAAAAGATCGCAGCCTTCGGCAGCTCCTACAGGGTGAATACCACTTCCACCTGCAGGAGCTGCCGAAGGCTGCGATCTTTGCTTTTAAAGCGCCCACCGCTAATACCACTTCAAACCAACCCCCTTCCTGACTGCACATTTCTGCCGGTATTACTGCGTCTTACACCTACCCCACGCGTTGACATGGTATTCAAGTGGTATTAGTTTTTTGTCCAACAACCGTGCGACAACAATCCTATATCCGCATCGGAACATGCCTGCATGAACGACCTCATCGCCCTGCGCCCCGACGATACCCAGCCCACGCCCCTGTACCTGCAACTGGCGCGCAACCTGGAAGCGGCCATCCATGCCGGCCAATGGAAAGCCGAGCAGGCGATGCCATCGGAACGCAGCCTGAGCGAAACCCTGGGCATCTCCCGCGTCACCGCACGCAAGGCGCTGGAAGTGTTGTTCGAACAAGGCCTCATCCGTCGCAACCAGGGCTCCGGCACTTTCATCACACCCCGCCTGGAACAACCCTTGTCGCGCCTGTCCGGCTTCAGCGAGATGTTGCGCCTCAAGGGCTTTGTGCCGGGCTCGCAATGGCTGGAACGGGAAATCACCCTGCCCACCCATGAAGAGCTGATCCGCCTCGGCCTGTCGCCCAACGACAAGGTGGCGCGCATGAAACGCCTGCGCAAAGCCGATGACACGGTGATGGCCATCGAGATGAGCACCCTGCCCGCCTCGATCATTCCCAGGCCGCAGGCGGTGGGCGACTCCCTTTACGAGTACCTCGATGGCATCGGCAAACCCGTGGTCCGCGCCCTGCAGCACATTCAGGCGATCAACGCCTCGGACGAGTTCGCCACGCTGGTGGGCATCGCCCCCGGCACCGCCATGCTGCTGATGACCCGGGTCGGCTACCTCGAAGACAACACGCCCATCGAAGTCACCGACACCTACTGCCGCAACGACTATTACGACTTTGTTGCAGAGCTTCGCAGGTAAAGAGCTGCACTGTCAGAAACCGGGAAACAGATCATGTCCGAAGACAACATCCTCACAGCCCAAGGCTGGGTTCGCGGCCGGCTGCATCACGAACACGGCAAAGTCGTGTCGATCGAAGGCGTGCCCTGCGATCCGACGGACAACGACCTGCCCTATCTGTTGCCGGGCTTCATCGACCTGCATGTTCACGGCGGTGGCGGCAAGGACATCATGGAAGGCGCGCCCGCCTTCGAAACCATCACCCGAACCCATGTGCGCTTCGGCACCACGTCGTTGCTGGCCACCACCATGACCGCGCCAAGCGAAGAGATTTCCAGGGTGCTCAAGGCTGTCGGCGAATTTTGTGAACAACGTCCTACAGGCAGCGCCCGGGTTCTGGGCGTGCATCTGGAAGGCCCCTACATCAATCCGGGAAAACTCGGCGCACAACCCAACTTCGCCCACACGGCGATGCTGGCTGAAGTCGAAGCCTACCTGGCGCTGGCGCCGATCCGCGTGATCACCATCGCTCCGGAAATCGCCGGTCACGATGCATTGATCCGCACCTTGAGCAGCCGAGGCATTCGCATGCAGATCGGCCACACACTCGGCAGCTACGAAGAAGGCGTCGCCGCCCTGGAAGCCGGCGCCACCAGCTTCACACACTTGTACAACGCCATGAGCCCGCTGCATCACCGCGAACCGGGCATCGTCGGCGCCGCACTGGCCCATGCGCAGTACGCCGAACTGATTCCGGATTTACTGCACGTGCACCCCGGCGCGATCCGCGTGGCCCTGCGTTCGATCCCCTGCCTGTACTGCGTGACCGACTCCACCGCCGCCGCGGGCATGCCCGACGGTGAATACAAGCTCGGCAGCCACACCGTGACCAAATGCCTGGGCGGCGTGCGCCTGCCCGACGGCACCCTGGCCGGCAGCACCCTGACCATGGATCAGGCCCTGCGCAACCTGGTGAAGATCGGTTTGCCCATCGCCGAGGCGTCGCAACGCCTGTCGCAATTTCCCGCCGATTACCTCGGCCTCAACGAACGCGGACGCCTGGAACCGGGCGCCTGGGCCGACTGCGTGCGGCTGGATCGCTCACTGAAACTGACCGCCGTCATGGTCGAAGGAGAAGACATTGACTTCAAAAATGCTTGAAGAGGCGCTGTCCTCGTTCGAGGCCGTGCAGGCTCAATTGCAGCAGCTCGATCCATCGATGATCGAGATCGCCGGACGCCTGCGCCGTCAGCCACCGCAAGTGGCCATGACCGTGGCCCGTGGCAGTTCCGACCACGCCGCCAGTTACTTCGCCTACCTGACCATGCAGTTGCTGGGTATCCCGGTGGCCTCGGTACCGATGTCGGTGGTCACCATGCAACAGGCACCGTTGAAGGTCAGTGGCCAGGTGGCGTTCGCCTTTTCGCAATCGGGGCAGAGTCCGGATCTGGTCAACAGCCTGCGCCTGCTGCGCAAACGCGGCGCGCTGAGCATCGCCATGGTCAATGCCGCCGACTCGCCACTGGAAGCGGCCTGCGAATTCAGCCTGCCGCTGCTGGCCGGCATCGAAAGCAGCGTCGCTGCGACCAAGAGTTTTATCGCCACCCTCAGCGCCAGCGCGCGGTTGATCGGGCACTGGAAAGACGACCCCGAACTGCTCGAGGCCGGCAGCGCCCTGCCCGAAGGCCTGCGTGAAGCTGCTCGACAGGACTGGAGCCCGGCCATCGAGGCCCTGCGCGATTGCCAGCGGTTGATGGTGATCGGCCGTGGTGCCGGGTTCGCCATCGCCCAGGAAGCCGCGCTCAAATTCAAGGAAACCTCGGCGATCCAGGCCGAAGCCTTCAGCAGCGCCGAAGTCCGGCACGGCCCGATGGCGCTAATCGGTGAGCAATACCCGTTGCTGATCTTCGCCCCGCGCGGTGCCGAACAGGCCGGCCTGCTGAGTCTGGCGGCGGACATGCGCCGACGCGGTGCCCGGGTTTTGCTGGCGGCGCCGGACGACGTCAGCGAACGCGACCTGACACTGACCCGCGCCGAACACCCGGCCCTCGACCCGATCCTGGCGATCCAGAGTTTCTACGTGATGGCAGCCGGCTTGGCCGTTGCACGGGGCATGGACCCGGACCAGCCACGGCACCTGAGCAAGGTCACCCGCACCCATTGAAGACACGTCCCCCTACAGGAGCGAGCCTGCTCGCGATGGTCGTTAACGATGACGCTGGCAGCCTGACACCCCGCGGCGCTCTGTCGTTCTTCGCGAGCAGGCTCGCTCCTACAGGGTGCGCGTTGATCCGAATAGATTTCCTGATGAGACCAAGCCATGCACAACAACAATAAAGAGCTGACCCTCAGCGCCCCGCTCAGCGGCCCGGTGCTCACCCTCGCCAAAGTCCCGGACGCGGTGTTCGCCAGCGGCGCCATGGGCGACGGGATTGCCATCGACCCGCTCAACGACACCCTGCACGCCCCCTGCGCCGGCGTCGTGGTGCATGTCGCACGCACCGGCCACGCCGTGACCCTGCGCGCCGACAACGGTGCCGAACTGCTGCTGCACCTGGGCCTCGACACGGTGGAGCTGCAGGGCCAGGGCTTCTCGATGCTGGTACAGGAAGGCGCGCGGGTTGCCAATGGTCAGCCGCTGCTGCGCTATGAACAGGACCGGGTCGCGCAACAGTGCAAAAGCCTGGTCAGCCTGTTGATCCTCACCAACAGCCAGGATTTCCAGGCGCGCCCCATCACGCTCAAGTCGGTCAAAGTCGGCGAGCCGTTGCTGCACATCATTCGCCGCCATGGCGCAGGTGTGGCGACGGACGTGGAAGGCGTCGGCGAAGAACAGATCGGTCACATCCGCATCGCTCATCGTGGCGGTTTGCATGCACGGCCAGCAGCGTTGATTCGGCAGACCGCACAAGGTTTCAAAAGCAAATCAAAGCTGCATTTCGCCGGCAAATCGGCCAGCTGCGACAGCCTGATCGGACTGATGGGTCTGGCCATCGGCGAGCAGGACGAAGTGCAAGTCAGCTGCCAGGGCCCGGACGCCGAAGCCGCGCTCCAGGCCCTGTTGATCGCCTTGACCACGGCGCTGCCGGAAGAGCATCACGCCGCCGCGCCGCCACCAATGTTCCAGCGCAATCGGGCGGCTGAAGCCGGCGTACTGCACGGTGTCTGCGCCGCGCCGGGGCTGGTCGGCGGACCATTGGTGCGTTTGAGCGCGATCAGTCTGCCGGTGGATACCGGGGACAATGACCCGACGCAGCAACGACAGGCTCTGGATACCGCACTGGCCCAAGTGCGAAGCGAAATCGCCAGCACCCTGACCCAGACCAGAAAACTCAAGAACACCGACGAAGAGGCGATCTTCGCCGCCCACCTCGCGTTGCTCGAAGACCCGGCCTTGCTCGACGCAGCCAGCCTTTCCATCGATCAGGGCAGCGCCGCGACCCACGCCTGGAGCCAATCGATCGATGCCCAATGCGAGGTGCTCCAGCAATTGGGCAGTTCACTTTTGGCCGAACGCGCCAACGACCTGCGCGATCTCAAGCAACGGGTGCTGCGCGCCCTGCTCGGTGAAGCCTGGCATTACGACATAACGCCGGGCGCCATCGTCGCGGCCCACGAATTGACCCCATCCGATCTGCTGCAACTGAGTCAGCAAGGTGTCGCCGGGTTGTGCATGGCCGAGGGCGGCGCGACTTCCCACGTGGCGATCCTCGCGCGCGGCAAAGGCTTGCCTTGTGTGGTTGCGCTCGGCACGTCGCTGCTGGATCAGGAGCAAGGCCAGGCGGTGGTGCTGGACGCCGACGGTGGTCGTCTCGAACTGGTGCCGAGCGCCGAACGCCTGGCCGAAGTCCATCAGGCGCAAATACAGCACGAGCAACGTCGCAAAGAGCAACAATCCCAGGCCCACACACCGGCGCAAACCCGCGACGGCCTGCGCATCGAAGTCGCCGCCAACGTCGCCTCCAGTGTTGAAGCCGCCGATGCACTGGCCAACGGTGCCGACGGCGTCGGCCTGTTGCGTACCGAGTTCCTGTTCGTCGACCGCCAGACCGCGCCAGACGAACAGGAGCAACACCGCGCCTATCAAGCCGTGCTCGATGCCATGGGCGACAAGTCGGTGATCATCCGCACCATCGACGTCGGCGGCGACAAGCAACTCGATTACTTGCCGCTACCGGTCGAAGCCAATCCGGTGCTCGGTCTGCGCGGCATTCGCCTGGCCCAGGCCCGCCCGGAAATTCTCGACCAGCAACTGCGTGCCCTGCTTCACGTCACGCCATTGTCCCGCTGCCGGATCCTGTTGCCGATGGTCACCGAAGTCGATGAACTGCTGCACATCCGTCAGCGTCTCGATGCCTTGTGCAGCGAACTGGGCGTGAGTGAACGACCGGAGCTGGGGGTGATGATCGAAGTGCCGGCCGCCGCGCTGTTATCCGAACAGTTGGCCGAACACGCGGACTTCCTGTCCATCGGCACCAACGATCTGTCGCAATACACCCTGGCCATGGACCGCGACCACGCCGGCCTCGCCTCGCGTGTCGATGCCCTGCATCCGGCGCTGCTGCGCCTGATCGCCCAGACCTGCGCCGGCGCCGCGCAGCACGGACGCTGGGTCGGTGTGTGCGGCGCGCTGGCTTCCGATCCACTGGCCACGCCTGTGCTGATCGGACTGGGCGTGAGCGAACTGTCGGTAAGCCCGGTGCAGGTCGGTGAAATCAAGGACCGCGTGCGCCACCTCGACGCCGGCGAATGCCGGCGCATCAGCCAGGACTTGCTCAAGTTGAGCAGCGCCAGCGCGGTGCGACACGCCTGTCACCAACATTGGCCTCTGAGCTGAAGAACAATAAAAATCCACGGAGAACCGCCATGTACCAATACTTCATCGAAGGCCTGCAACGCCTCGGCCGCGCGCTGATGCTGCCGATCGCGATCCTGCCGATTGCCGGCCTGTTGCTGCGTCTGGGTGACACGGACCTGTTGAATATCGCGATCATCCACGATGCCGGCCAGGTGATTTTCGCCAACCTGGCGCTGATCTTTGCCATCGGTATCGCGGTGGGTTTTGCCAAGGACAACAACGGTACGGCCGGCCTGGCCGGGGCCATTGGTTATCTGGTGATGGTCTCCACGCTCAAGGTGCTGGATACGAGCATCAACATGGGCATGCTCGCAGGGATCATCAGCGGCCTGATGGCCGGTGCGCTGTACAACCGCTTCAAGGACATCAAGCTGCCGGAGTACCTGGCATTCTTCGGTGGCCGGCGTTTCGTGCCGATCGTCACCGGTTTCAGCGCGGTCGGGCTGGGCGTGGTGTTTGGTCTGATCTGGCCGCCGATCCAGCACGGCATCAACAGCTTCGGCGCCTTGCTGATGGAAAGTGGCAGCTTGGGTGCGTTCGTCTTCGGCGTGTTCAATCGCCTGCTGATTGTCACCGGCCTGCACCACATCCTCAACAACATGGCGTGGTTCGTGTTCGGCAACTTCACCGACCCGACCACCGGCGCCCTCGTAACCGGCGACCTGTCGCGCTACTTCGCCGGCGACCCGAAAGGCGGCCAGTTCATGACCGGCATGTTCCCGGTGATGCTCTTCGGCCTGCCTGCCGCTTGCCTGGCGATGTACCGCAACGCCCTGCCGGAACGGCGCAAAATCATGGGAGGGATTTTCCTGTCGATGGCCCTGACTTCATTCCTGACCGGTGTTACCGAGCCGATCGAATTCGCCTTCATGTTTCTCGCGCCATTGCTCTTTCTGCTGCACGCGCTGCTGACCGGCCTGTCCATGGCGGTCACCAACCTGCTGAACATCCACCTCGGATTTACCTTCTCCGGCGGCTTCATCGACATGATTCTTGGCTGGGGCAAATCCACCAATGGCTGGCTCGTGGTTCCGGTCGGTCTGGTCTATGCGGTGATCTACTACGGGGTGTTCGATTTCTGCATTCGCCGCTTCAACCTCAAGACGCCGGGGCGCGAAGACACTGCCACGACTGAAAAAGCGGCAGTGGCCGATAGCGACCGCGCCGGGGCCTATATCAAGGCATTGGGTGGCGCCGAGAACCTGATCACCGTCGGCGCCTGCACCACTCGCCTGCGCCTGGACATGGTCGATCGCAACAAGGCTTCGGATGCGGATTTGAAAGCACTCGGCGCCATGGCCGTGGTGCGGCCGGGCAAGGGCGGCAGTTTGCAGGTGGTGGTCGGGCCGATGGCCGACAGCATTGCCGATGAGATTCGCCTGGCGATGCCGGCTTTGGGTCGCGCGCTGATCGCTACCCCGGCTGCGATTATCGACACTCCGCCAGTAGTCACGGTGGCAACATCTGAAGCGCAACAATGGCTGAGCGCCCTCGGCGGTGGCGACAATGTGCTGCAACTGGATTGCGTGGCGATGACCCGCATTCGTCTGCAACTGGCAGATGGCAAGGCGTTGTCGGAGTGTGATTTGAAGGCGCTGGGGTGTCAGGGTGTGAGTCAGCTTGAGGGCGGGATCTGGCACCTGTTGGTGGGTGACAGGGCCGCTAGTTTGAGTGGAGCGCTGGAGGCGTTGGTCAATCGCAGTGAGGTCAGTGCCAAGGTTTAGATTTTCGGTGTATGACAGGCCGCATTCGCGAGCAGGCTCGCTCCCACAGGGGCCGGTGTACACAGGCCCATTGTGGGAGCGAGCCTGCTCGCGATGAGGCCCTCACTCACAACACAAACCCTGGGCATAAAAAAACCCGCCGAATCACTTCAGCGGGTTTTTCATTTCAGCAGTCAGCAGGATCAGAAATCCTCCAGCCGCAACACCTCATACGCCGGTGTCTCATAGGGATGACTCTGTTTCAGAGCCGCCACCACCGGGCGAATCAACTCATCGGCCACCACCAGCTCAACCTTCCACTCCTCGACTCGCTCGACCTGCCCCGCTTCGCCAATGAACGGCTGGCTGCCGTCCAATGGCCGAAACTGCCCCTGGCCCAACACCTGCCATGCACAGTGGTCGTAAGCGCCGATCCGACCACCACCGGCGGCGAATACGGCGCTCTTGACCACTTCGACATGACTGTCGGGAACGAAAAAGCTGAGCTTGTACACAGCCGTTAGTTCACCCACACACGAGCGTTGCGGAACATGCGCATCCAAGGAGCGTCTTCGTTCCAGTCATCCGAACGCCACGAGTTCTGCACGGCACGGAATACACGCTCCGGGTGCGGCATCATGATGGTCACGCGACCGTCGCGGCTGGTCAGGCCGGTGATCCCGCGCGGCGAGCCGTTCGGGTTGGCCGGGTATTTCTCGGTGACCTTGCCGTGGTTGTCGACGAAACGCATCGCCACGCAACCGGACAGGTCGGCTTCCAGCAACGCTTCTTCGCTGGCGAACTCGGCATGGCCTTCGCCGTGGGCGATGGCGATCGGCATGCGCGAACCGGCCATGCCCTGCAGGAAGATCGAGTTCGACTCCTGGATCTGCACCATGGCCACACGGGCTTCGAACTGCTCGGAACGGTTACGCACGAAGTGCGGCCAGAACTCGCTGCCCGGAATCAGCTCGTGCAGGTTGGACATCATCTGGCAACCGTTGCACACGCCGAGGGTGAAGCTGTCGTTACGCTCGAAGAAGCCCTGGAAGGCGTCGCGGGCACGGCTGTTGAACAAGGCCGACTTGGCCCAGCCTTCACCGGCACCCAGTACGTCACCGTAGGAGAAGCCACCGCAAGCGACCATGCCCTTGAAGTCGTTCAGGTCGACACGGCCGGCCAGAATGTCGCTCATGTGCACGTCGATCGCGTTGAAACCGGCGCGGTCGAACGCGGCCGCCATTTCCACCTGACCGTTGACGCCCTGCTCACGCAGCACGGCAACCTGTGGGCGAATGCCTTTCTTGATGTAAGGCGCGGCGACGTCCTGGTTCACGTCGTAGCTGAGCTTGAAGTTCAGGCCCGGGTTGTCTTCTTCCAGCAGGACATCGAATTCCTGATCGGCGCAGTCGGCGTTGTCACGCAGACGCTGGATCTGGTAGCTGGTCTCGGCCCACTGGCGTTGCAGCAGACGACGCTGGCCTTCGAACACGGTGTCGCCGTTGAAGGTGATGTTGACCTGGCCATTGTTGATCGGCTGGCCGATCACCGACACGCAGTCACCCAGACCGGCAGCGCTGAACTGCGCGAGGATGTCCGGGGTGGAGTCCTGGCGAACCTGGATCACGGCGCCCAGTTCTTCGTTGAACAGGATCGCGGCGATGTCGGCCGAAGAATCCGCCAGGCTGTCGAGGTTCAGGCTCAGGCCGCAGTGACCGGCGAAGGCCATTTCCACCACGGAGGTCAGCAGACCGCCGTCGGAACGGTCGTGGTAAGCCAGCAGGTGACCGTCGGCATTCAAGCCCTGGATCACCGCGAAGAAGGCTTTCAGGTCTTCGGCGTCATCGACGTCCGGAGCCTGGCTGCCGAGCTTGCCGTGAACCTGGGCCAGGATCGAGGCGCCCATGCGGTTCTGGCCACGGCCCAGGTCGATCAGAATCAGGTCGGTGGTGCCCTTGTCCATGCGCAGTTGCGGGGTCAGGGTCTGACGGATGTCGGTCACTGGGGCGAAACCGGTCACGATCAGCGACATTGGCGAAGTGACGGTCTTCTCCACGCCGTCTTCGTTCCAGCGAGTGGCCATGGACATGGAGTCCTTGCCCACCGGAATGGTGATGCCCAACTCAGGGCACAGCTCCATGCCGACCGCTTTCACGGTGTCGTACAGACGCGCGTCTTCGCCCGGGTGACCGGCGGCGGACATCCAGTTCGCCGACAGTTTGATGTCGGAGATCTTGCCGATGCGCGAGGCCGCGAGGTTGGTCAGGGTTTCGCCAATGGCCATGCGACCCGACGCCGGAGCGTCCAGCAGTGCCAGCGGAGTGCGCTCGCCCATCGCCATGGCTTCGCCGGTGTAGACGTCGAAGCTGGTGGCGGTGACGGCAACGTCGGCCACCGGAACCTGCCACGGGCCGACCATCTGGTCACGGGCCACGAGGCCGGTGATGGTGCGGTCGCCGATGGTGATCAGGAAGCTCTTGCTGGCCACGGCCGGGTGATGCAGGACGCGCTCGACGCTGTCGGCGATGTCCAGGGTCGACGGATCGAAGTCGTCGCCCAGCTCGGCTTCGCGCTTCACCGAACGGTGCATGCGCGGCGGCTTGCCCAGCAGCACTTCCAACGGCATGTCCACCGGGCTGTTGCCGAAGTGGCTGTCGGTGACAGTCAGTTGCGGCTCGGCAGTGGCTTCGCCGACCACGGCGAACGGGCAACGCTCGCGCTCGCAGATCGCCTTGAAGCGCTCGAAGTCGGCCGGGCCAACGGCCAGCACGTAACGTTCCTGGGATTCGTTGGACCAGATTTCGTGCGGGGCCATGCCCGGCTCGTCGTTTGGAATGTTGCGCAGTTCGAAACGGCCACCGCGGTCGCCGTCGTTGACCAGTTCCGGGAAGGCGTTGGACAGGCCGCCCGCGCCCACGTCGTGGATGAAGCTGATCGGGTTCTTGTCACCCAATTGCCAGCAACGGTCGATGACTTCCTGGCAACGACGTTCCATTTCCGGGTTTTCGCGCTGTACCGAAGCGAAGTCCAGGTCCGCCGAGCTGGTGCCGGTGGCCATGGAGGAAGCCGCGCCGCCGCCCAGACCGATCAGCATCGCCGGGCCGCCAAGCACGATCAGCTTGGAGCCAACGACGATTTCGCCTTTCTGCACGTGTTCTTCACGGATGTTGCCCATGCCGCCGGCCAGCATGATCGGCTTGTGGTAACCGCGAACTTCATCACCGTGCGGGGTGGTGATGGATTGTTCGAAGGTACGGAAGTAGCCGGTCAGCGCCGGACGACCGAACTCGTTGTTGAACGCGGCGCCGCCCAGCGGGCCTTCGATCATGATGTCCAGCGCGTTGACGATGCGCTCGGGCTTGCCGTACGGCACTTCCCATGGCTGTTCGAAGCCCGGGATTTGCAGGTTGGAGACGGTGAAGCCGGTCAGGCCGGCCTTTGGCTTGGCGCCACGACCGGTCGCGCCTTCGTCGCGGATCTCGCCACCGGAACCGGTGGATGCACCCGGGAACGGGGCAATCGCGGTCGGGTGGTTGTGGGTCTCGACTTTCATCAGGATGTGCACCGGCTCCTGCACCGCGCCGTACTGGCGGGTTTCAGGGTCCGGGAAGAAACGACCGGCCACGGAACCGACGATCACCGAAGCGTTGTCCTTATAAGCGGACAGCACGCCTTCGTTGTGCATCTGGTAGGTGTTCTTGATCATGCCGAACAGGCTTTTTTCCTGGCTCTCGCCGTCGATGTCCCAACTGGCGTTGAAGATCTTGTGACGGCAGTGCTCGGAGTTCGCCTGAGCGAACATCATCAGTTCGATGTCGTGCGGGTTGCGCTTGAGACCGAGGAAAGCGTCGACCAGGTAGTCGATCTCGTCTTCGGCCAGGGCCAGACCCAATTCGACGTTGGCCTTCTCCAGTGCAGCGCGGCCGCCACCGAGCAGGTCGATCGCGGTCAGAGGCTTGGGCTCGGCGTGACTGAACAAGCCGGCAGCCTGCTCCAGGTTGCCCAGCACGATCTGGGTCATGCGGTCGTGCAGCGTATCGGCGATGACCTGGGCGTCAGCGTCGCTGAACTGGCCGGCCACGTAGAAGGCAATGCCGCGCTCCAGGCGCTGGATCTTGCCCAGGCCGCAGTTGCGAGCGATGTCGCTGGCCTTGCTCGACCATGGCGAGATGGTGCCGAAACGCGGCAGCACCAGGAACAGACGACCGGTCGGCTCCTGGACCGGAACGCTTGGACCGTATTTCAGAAGGCGCGCGAGCACCTGCTGTTCGTCGCCGGTCAGGACGCCGGTAACTTCGGCGAAGTGAGCGAATTCAGCATACAAGCCACTGACAGCTGAAACCTTCTGGCTCAGTTGCTCAAGGAGTTTGCTGTGGCGAAAGGCAGAAAGGGCAGGAGCGCCGCGCAGGATCAACATCTTCGGGACAGCCTCGGGAAGGGGGTGTGCTTTGAGGCCGTGCATTCTAGCCTAAACAGCCCGCGACATCACCCGAAACGCTACACACGGTTGCATTCGAGTACCGATCTGTGTTTCTGCCTCCAAAGTCAGGTTAATCAGGGGTGCGGCGACAGCTTATTTTTATCCCGACAAATCCCGGACAAGAGCCATTCCTGTGGGGTTTCGGCCGCTTTTGTGATCGCTAGCAGACTAGCCCTCTACTGTCGAGATATGGCGCTGGTGGTCCTTTGCGTATACTGCGCAAATGTTTTCCCCAACGGCTTTGCGTCCGCGATATGCCAAATGGCTGATCGCAACCGGACTCTTCCTGATGCTCAGTGGCTGTGTTGATAAACCCAACACGCTCGAGCGCGTAAAGGAGGATGGTGTGCTGCGGGTGGTTACCCGAAACAGCCCCGCCACCTACTTTCAGGATCGCAACGGTGAAACCGGCTTCGAATACGAGCTGGTGAAGCGCTTCGCCGACGATCTGGGGGTGGAGCTCAAGATCGAGACCGCCGACAACCTCGACGACCTGTTCAATCAGGTCGGCAAGCCCAACGGCCCGGTGCTCGCCGCCGCTGGCCTGGTCAGCAGCGAAGAACGCAAGAAGCAGGTGCGGTTCTCACACTCCTATCTGGAAGTCACCCCGCAGATCATCTATCGCAACGGCCAGTCCCGTCCGACCGACGCCAAGGATCTGGTGGGCAAGAAGATCATGGTGCTCAAGGGCAGCACCCACGCCGACCAGCTGGCGCAACTGAAACAGAAATTCCCCGGTATCGAATACGAAGAGTCCGACGCGGTCGAGGTCGTTGATCTCCTGCGCATGGTGGACGAAGGTCAGATCGACCTGACCCTTGTGGACTCCAACGAAGTGGCGATGAACCAGGTGTATTTCACCAATATCCGGGTGGCCTTCGACCTGGGTGATGCCAGGGACCAGAGCTGGGCCGTGGCCACCGGCGATGACAACAGCCTGCTCAACGAAATCAACGAGTACCTCGACAAGGTCAAGAAGAACGGCACGCTGCAACGCCTGAAGGATCGCTACTACGGGCACGTCGACGTGCTCGGCTACATGGGCGCCACCACCTTCGCCCAGCATCTGCAGCAACGCCTGCCCAAGTACGAACAGCACTTCAAGGCTTACGCGAAGAAAGAGAAGGTCGACTGGCGCCTGCTGGCGGCGGTCGGCTATCAGGAATCCCTGTGGCAACCGGCCGTTACCTCGAAGACCGGCGTGCGCGGCCTGATGATGCTGACCCAGAACACCGCACAGGCCATGGGCGTGTCCAACCGTCTCGATCCCAAGCAAAGCATCATGGGCGGGGCCAAGTACCTGGCTTATATGAAGGATCAGTTGGACGAGTCGATCCAGGAACCGGATCGCACCTGGTTTGCCCTGGCGGCCTACAACGTGGGCATTGGCCATCTGGATGACGCGCGCAAGCTGGCGGCCAAGGAAGGGCTGAATCCGGACAAATGGCTGGACGTGAAGAAAATCCTGCCGCGCCTGTCCGAGAAGAAGTGGTACAGCAAAACCCGTTACGGCTATGCCCGTGGCGGCGAGCCGGTGCATTTCGTGGCGAACATCCGCCGCTACTACGACATCCTGACCTGGGTCACGCAGCCGCAGCTTGAGGGTGATCAGGTGGCCGAAGGCAAACTGGTGGTACCGGGGATCGACAAGAGCAAACCGGCGCAGGAAACTCCGCAGCTTTAACAACCCCGCCTAAAACCAATGTAGGAGCGAGCCTGCTCGCGATGGCGGTCTTTCAGCCAACATCAATGTTGGATGTCAGGTCCTCATCGCGAGCAGGCTCGCTCCTACAGGGTTTTGTATTGTTCTTTAAGCCTTGGCTGCGGCCGCCAGAATCAGCGCCTTCATCTCCGAAACCGCCGACTTGAAGCCCACAAACAGGGCATGGGCCACCAGCGCGTGGCCGATGTTCAGTTCGTTGATGCCCTTGATCGCCGCCACGGCCTCGACGTTGTGATAGTGCAGACCGTGACCGGCATTGACGATCAAGCCCTGAGCCAGGCCAAAGGCCACGCCATCGGCAACGCGCTTCAATTCCTCAGCCACTTCGGTCGGCGTCTCGGCATCGGCGTAACGCCCGGTGTGCAATTCGATAGCCGGCGCGCCCACACGACGGGAAGCCTCGATCTGCCGCTCGTCAGCATCAATGAACAGCGACACTTCCGAGCCGATCTTCGACAGGCGCTCCACCGCCGCCTTGATCCGCGCTTCCTGCCCCGCCACGTCCAGGCCGCCTTCGGTGGTCAGTTCCTGACGGGTTTCCGGGACCAGGCAAATGTGCGCCGGGCGAATACGCTCGGCGAACGCCATCATTTCCTCGGTGACGCCCATCTCGAAGTTCATGCGGGTTTGCAGCACATCCTTGAGCACCAGGATGTCGCGCTCCTGAATGTGCCGGCGGTCTTCGCGCAAGTGCACGGTGATGCCGTCAGCGCCAGCCTCTTCCGCGTCCAGGGCTGCCTTGACCGGGTCCGGGTAGCGTGTACCCCGGGCCTGACGCAGGGTGGCAACGTGGTCGATGTTCACGCCAAGAAGAATGCGGGTGCTGGTGGTCACGGAAGCGCTCCAGAAGAAGAGAAAGTTCGGTGCACAGCATACGGGGTGATCAGGGCTTGCGAAACAGCTCGCGACTGACAAGTGGCCGACCGCCCAAATGAACGGCCAATGCCTGACGCATCAAGCGCTTGGCGGCGGACAGCGCACCGGGCGCGGACCAGTCGGCTTCGGCCATGGCCAGCAATTCAATGCCATTGAACAGCCCCGGTTGCAGCAGATAGACCCGTTCCAGTCCGGCATCCACTTGCAGGCGATAGAGGCCGTCCGGGGCGATGGGCTCGCCATGGATGTCGGTATTGAGGGCAAAGCCGTAGCCGAGGTCGTCGAGCAAGCGCCATTCGAATGAGCGCAACAACGGCTCCAGCGGTCGGCCTTCGGCGAGGGCCAGCAAGGTTGCGGCGTAGTGATCAAATACACTGGGATGGGGATCTTCGGCAGGCAGCAGACGAATCAGCAGCTCGTTGAGATAGAGACCACTGAACAGCGCTTCGCCGTGCAGCCAGGTGGACACACCGGCACTTTCCATGCGCCCGACGTTCTTCAGCTCCCCACGTCCGCGAAACTCCACTTCCAGCGGCACGAAAGGCCGCGCCAGCGTCCCGGCCTTGCCCCGCGCACTGCGCAACACCGCCCGCAGCCGCCCTTGGGGCGTGAGGAAGTCCACCAGCGCACTGCTTTCGCGGTAGGCGCGGGAGTGGAGGACGTAGGCGGGTTGGCCGGTGGGTTGTTGGGACATGGGAATCGCAATTCTCAATAGAGGAGCACGGTATTACTGACAGCCCCAAAACCACTGTGGGAGCGAGCCTGCTCGCGATGAGGGACTAACATTCAACAAGATTGTTGACTGACAGACCGCTATCGCGAGCAGGCTCGCTCCCACAGTTTTATCACCTGGGCTCAGGTTTACAGGTCGCCGTAACCCAGCGAACGCAACGCACGCTCATCATCGGACCAGCCACCCTTAACCTTCACCCACAGGTTAAGCATGATCTTGGAGTCGAACAGCAGCTCCATGTCCTTGCGCGCCTCGGTGCCGATGCGCTTGATGCGCTCGCCCTTGTCGCCAATGATGATTTTCTTCTGGCCGTCACGTTCGACGAGGATCAGCGCATGAATATGCAGGGTTTTCCCCTGCTGCTTGAACTCTTCGATTTCAACTGTGATCTGGTACGGCAGCTCGGCGCCCATCTGGCGCATGATTTTTTCGCGTACCAGTTCAGCAGCCAGGAAGCGGCTGCTGCGGTCGGTGATCTGGTCTTCCGGGAAGAAGTGATCGTTTTCCGGCAACTGCTCGGCAATCACCCGCTCCAGCGCGTCGAGGTTGTGCCCGTGCTGAGCCGAAATCGGGATGATCTGTGCGTTTGGCAGCTGTTCCTGCAACCAGGACAGGTGCGGCATCAGCTCGGCCTTGTCCTCGATGCGGTCGGTCTTGTTCAGCGCAACGATCAGCGGGCCGGTCACGTATTGCACACGCTCGAGGACCATTTGGTCTTCTTCGGTCCACTTGGTGCGATCCACCACGAAGATCACCACGTCGACGTCTTTCAACGCCGCCGAAGCGGTCTTGTTCATGTAGCGGTTCAGGGCCTTTTCACCCCCCTTGTGCATGCCGGGGGTGTCGACGTAGATCGCCTGCACATCACCTTCGGTCTTGATGCCGAGCATGTTGTGACGGGTGGTTTGCGGCTTGCGCGAGGTGATCGCGAGCTTCTGGCCGAGAATGTGGTTGAGCAACGTGGACTTGCCCACGTTCGGACGGCCGACGATGGCAACATAGCCACAGCGTGTTGCAGTTGAATCAGTCATTGCCATTCTCCACACCCAGGGCAATCAGTGCTGCGGCGGCCGCTACCTGTTCGGCAATACGACGGCTCACACCCTGACCTCGGCTTTTTTCATTCAGTAGGATGATTTCGCATTCGACGAAGAACGTCCGGCAATGCGGCTCACCCTGGATATCCACCACTTCATAACGTGGCAGCTCGCACCCACGGGATTGCAGGAACTCCTGCAGGCGGGTTTTCGGGTCCTTGTTGGTGTCGACCAGCGTCAGGCCTTCGAACTCGCCGGCCAGCCAGGCCAGTACGCGTTCGCGGGCAACTTCGATGCCGGCGTCCAGGTAGATTGCACCAATCAGCGCTTCCAGGGCATCGGCCAGGATCGACTCACGGCGAAAACCGCCGCTCTTCAACTCGCCGGACCCCAGGCGCAGGTGTTCGCCCAGATCGAAACCACGGGCCAGTACGGCCAGCGTCTCACCTTTGACCAGGCGTGCGCGCAAACGCGACAACTGGCCTTCGCGGGCCAGCGGGAAGCGATCGAACAGCGCCTCGCCGGCAACGAAGTTGAGGATGGCGTCACCGAGGAACTCCAGGCGTTCGTTGTTGCGCCCGGCAAAACTGCGGTGAGTCAGGGCCAGGACCATCAGTTCCTGGTCCTTGAAGGTGTAGCCGAGCTGACGCTCGAGACGGCTTAGGGAGGCGCTCACGGTTTACCCACGCTGAGTTCGTGGTTGGTTTCCACCGCCACCGCCGGGATGCGGCGCAGGCTTGGGACAATTAACGCTGTGTTCAAAAATAACGTCCTGAATATCATTGGCTTCATGCTTCCGGCCCCGAAATCCGTCGGTTCCAGAAATGCATTCGGCGCTGTGTTCAACAGCGCCGTGTTTGATTACTGAATCAGGCCAACCCGCGAGAAATTCGGCAAGTGACTGAGTTTGGGTTCCGGCCAGCTCATCCAGACTGCAAAGGCCTTGCCGACGATATTTTTGTCGGGAACCATGCCCAGCAGATCCTTGGGAATGTTCGGATCATCCCAGTAGCGACTGTCGTTCGAGTTGTCGCGGTTGTCGCCCATCATGAAGTAGTGCCCGGCAGGCACGGTCCATGTACGGTCCGGCGTTGCGCGGTAGCGGCTCATTTCCTTGCGGATCAGATGCTCGGCGGCACCGAGTTTTTCCTTGTAGAGCTCGGCGCTGCCCAGGGTGCCGGGCTCGGAACCGATCAGCTGCTCGGCAATCGACTGCCCGTTGACGAACAGACGCTTGTCGGCGGTGTAGCGAACCTGATCACCCGGCAAACCGACGACACGCTTGATGTAGTTGACGTTCGGGTCGCTTGGATAGCGGAACACCATCACATCGCCGCGTTGTGGCTCACCGACTTCGATGATTTTCTTGTCGATCACCGGCAGGCGAATCCCGTAGGAAAACTTGCTCACCAGAATGAAGTCGCCGACATCCAGGGTCGGTTTCATCGAGCCGGATGGGATCTGGAACGGTTCCACCAGGAACGAACGCAGCACCAGCACGATGAACAACACCGGGAAGAACGATTTGCCGTACTCGACCAGCAACGGCTCCTTGTTCAGTTTCTCGACCACCACCACATCGGGCTGGCTGACGCTGCCCTCATAGGAAGCAATGGCGGCACGCCGACGCGGCGCCAGGAACAGCAGATCGAGCAACGCCAACAGGCCGCAGACGAACACGGCGATGACCAGCAACAGCGGGAAATTTAGTGACATAGGACCTAACTATCCAACCTGAGCACGGCAAGGAAGGCTTCTTGTGGAATTTCCACGTTGCCGACCTGTTTCATGCGTTTCTTACCGGCCTTTTGCTTCTCCAGCAGTTTCTTCTTACGGCTGACGTCACCACCGTAGCATTTGGCCAATACGTTCTTTCTGAGTGCCTTGACGGTTGTACGCGCCACAATCTGACCGCCAATAGCGGCCTGGATTGCCACGTCGAACATCTGCCGCGGAATCAGGTCTTTCATCTTCTCGGTCAACTGGCGACCTTTGTAGTGCGAGTTGTCACGGTGCACGATCAACGCCAGGGCATCGACCTTGTCGCCGTTGATCAGCACGTCCAGTTTCACCAGATTAGCCGATTGGTAACGATCGAAATGGTAATCCAGCGAAGCATAGCCGCGGCTGGTGGATTTGAGGCGGTCGAAGAAGTCCAGGACCACTTCGTTCATCGGCAGGTCGTAGGTCACTTGCACCTGAGAGCCGAGGAACAGCATGTCGACCTGAACACCGCGTTTTTCGATGCACAGAGTGATGACGTTGCCCAGGTGCTCCTGCGGCACAAGGATGTTGGCACGCACGATTGGCTCGCGCATGTCTTCAATCGACGATAGGTCCGGCAGCTTGGACGGGTTGTCGACGTAGATCGTCTCGCCGGTCTTGAGCAACAGCTCGAAGATTACCGTTGGTGCCGTGGTGATCAGATCCAGGTCGTACTCACGCTCGAGGCGTTCCTGGATGATTTCCATGTGCAGCATGCCGAGGAAACCGCAACGGAAACCGAAGCCCAGGGCATCGGAGCTTTCCGGCGTGTACTGCAGCGAGGAATCATTGAGGGTGAGCTTCTGCAGGGCTTCGCGGAAATCCTCGAAATCGTCGGAGCTGACCGGGAACAGACCGGCATAGACCTGCGGCTGGATGCGTTTGAAACCAGGCAGCACCTCGACGTCCGGCGTAGAGGCGAGGGTCAGGGTGTCACCTACCGGTGCACCGTGAATGTCCTTGATGCTCGCGATGATGAAGCCCACTTCACCAGCCTTGAGGTCGGCTGTGGCGGTGTGTTTCGGGTTGAAGACACCGACGCTGTCCACCAGATGGATCTTGCCGGTGGACTTGACCAGGATCTTGTCGCCTTTCTTCACGCGGCCATGGCGTACACGCACCAGGGAGACAACGCCCAGGTAGTTGTCGAACCAGGAGTCGATGATCAACGCTTGCAGCGGATCTTCGATATTGCCGGTCGGCGCGGGAATGGTAGCAACCAGACGCTCCAGCACTTCATCGACACCCAGGCCGGTCTTGGCGCTGCAGGTGACGGCGTCGGTGGCGTCGATACCGATGATCTTCTCGATCTCTTCCTTGACGCGCTCAGGCTCGGCCTGTGGCAGGTCGATCTTGTTCAGCACGGGCATCACTTCCAGGCCCTGCTCGATCGCAGTGTAGCAGTTGGCAACCGACTGTGCTTCAACACCCTGACCGGCATCGACTACCAGCAACGCACCTTCACAGGCCGCCAGCGAGCGGCTGACTTCGTAGGTGAAGTCAACGTGGCCGGGGGTGTCAATGAAGTTCAGCTGGTAGTTGATACCATCTTTGGCTTTGTAATAGAGAGTAACGCTGTGAGCCTTGATGGTGATCCCGCGCTCACGCTCAAGGTCCATGGAATCCAGCACCTGGGCTTCCATTTCACGCTCGGCCAGGCCGCCGCACATCTGGATGAAACGATCGGCCAGCGTCGACTTGCCATGGTCAATGTGGGCGATGATGGAGAAATTGCGGATATGACTCAAATCACTCACGGATCAACACTCAAAAAGGCTGCAGGCATAGCCCGCCGAAAAATAGCCGGGAATTGTACCTGATCCACGGCGCAAGCGTCACGTTCGCAGGTCAGACGGCATGTACAAAAACGCCCCGGCCTTGCGACAGGGGCGTTCTCAAATGGGACAAACGGCGTAAATGGCTCGCTCTTAACCGGCCCGACGCAACAACCAGAACCCTGCCAGGGCGCAAATACCGGTTGGCACCAGCACCGCGAACAAGGGCGAGAAGCCAAACACCAGGCTCGACGGACCCAGCAGATCCTGGGCGATGCGGAAGCTGAAGCCCACCAGCACACCCGTGAATACACGCTGACCGAGGGTTACCGAGCGCAACGGACCGAAGATGAAGGAAATCGCCATCAGCACCAGGGCGGCGGTGACCACCGGCTGCAATACCTTGACCCAGAATGCCAGCCAGTACCGGCCGTTATTCAGGCCCTGATCCGCCAGGTAGTGGATGTAGCCCCACAACCCCGAGATCGACAGCGATTCCGGCGCCATGACCACCGTGCTCAGCAACTGCGGGCTCAATGCCACGTCCCAGCGCTCGACCGGCGTATTGACCACTTCCGTGCTGCGCTCGTGAAACAGCGTGGTGGTGACATCGTTCAACTGCCAGTGATCCGTCTGGAATTCGGCACGCTTGGAGAAACTGGACGACAGCATGTGCCGTTCCTTGTCGAAGTGATAACGCGTCACGCCGTACAGAATACCGTTGGGCTGCACCGAGTTGACGTGAATGAACTCTTCACCCTGACGGTGCCACATGCCGTGCTTGGCACTTTGTGCGTCACCACTGCCCTGGGCCAGGGAACGATTGGCTTGTGCCGTGCTTTCGGTGGCCGGCGCAATGTATTCGCCAATCAACACCCCCACCAGCATCAGCACCAGCATCGGCTTCATCACCGCCCAGACGATCCGCCCGACCGAAACCCCGGCCGCGCGCATGATGGTCAGTTCGCTGTTGCTGGCCAGGCTGCCGAGACCGACCAGGCAACCAATCAACGCGGCCATCGGCAGCATGTCGTACAGCCGGCGCGGCGCAGTCAGTAATACATAACTGAGGACATCGACCAGGGTGTAGGTATCACTGGCTTCGCCCATCTCATCGATGAACGCAAACAAGGTCGCCAGACCGAGAATGATCCCCAGCACAGCCAGGATCGCCATGAGCACGCTGCTACCGATATAGCGGTCGAGCTTAACCACGGGCCACCTCCAGCGCCGCGCGACGGCTCGCCAGCTTCAACTGCAAGGGCTCCCAGTAGAGCAGGCCCAGGCCGATGACCAGGAACAAACCGTGCACCCACCACAGGCCGAGCGCAGCTGGAATCTTGCCCTTATCGAGGGCGCCGCGAGCGGCAATCAGGATGGTCAGGTAAGCCATATAAAGAAGAATCGCCGGTAGTAGCTTGAGGAAACGGCCTTGGCGCGGATTGACCCGCGACAGCGGCACCGCCATCAAGGTCACGACGAACACCAGTAACGGCAAGGACAGGCGCCACTGCAGCTCGGCTCGCAAACGGATGTCTTCACTGGCCATCAAGGACGCGGTCGGCATGGCATCACGGTCGGTCACCTCTTCGCTGACTTCCGGCTTGGGCAGCAGAACGCCGTATTCCTGGTACTGGATCGCGCGGTAATCGGCCTGCCCCGGGTTACCGTCATACCGGTAGCCATTGTCGAGAATCAGGTAGCGATTGCCGTCAGGACGGATCTCCTGGCGCCCCTTCTCTGCCACCAGCACCGAAATCCCGCGATCTTTATTATCGGAAGAGAGGTTCTTTTGCGAAATGAATACACCGGACAGATTGATACGGTCATCCGTCAGTTGCTCGGTGTAAGTCACCCGGGTACCGTCGCGAAGTGCCTGGAAACGACCTGGCTCCAGGGTATCGAACTCGGTCAGGGCGTCCTGCTTGTTCAACAGCAGCTGAAACTGATTGGCCCCTTGCGGTGCCAGGCCCAGACTCAACCATGCGACCACCAGTGCCACGAGGGTGGCCGGGAACAGGGTCATGCGAAACAGGCGTTGCTGACTCATGCCGGTGGCCGACAGCACGGTCATTTCGCTTTCCAGGTACAGGCGACCGTAGGACAACAGGATCCCGAGGAACAGGCCCAGCGGCAGGATCAGTTGCAAAAAGCCCGGCAGGCGATAGCCCATGATCAGGAACAGCGAGCTCGGATCCAGCTGGCCCGAAGCCGCTTGTGCGAGGTATTTGATGAAGCGTCCGCTCATGATGATGACCAGCAGCACGGCGCTGACGGCGCTCAAGGTCAACAGGACTTCGCGGGATAGATAACGGAAGACGATCAAACCAGACACTCCAGGGTTGTCAGGCTAAGGCGGCCAAACAAGCAACACATCAGACAGCCCGCAGGGCAGAGCCGCCGAAAAAGATGGCGCATTATCCTGTGATTGGGTGCGCCTGTCACTTCGCAATGCATCTGCCCCTTGAGGGAGCGAGCCTGCTCGCGGTGGGCGTCAACGATGATGCGGTCTGTCTGAAAGCCCGCGTTGTCGGGACGTCCATCGCGAGCAGGCTCGCGCCTGCACATTAATGTTGTCGAGGGTTGTCAGGCGCCGGTAGCGAGGTTCAAACTGCGGCCTTCGCCGTCGGCCATTGCTGGCGCCCATCTATTTCTTTCTATTTATATGCAGGCAAGCGACGCACCTCCACTGCCGAGCGCTTGCGAGTTGACCATCAATTCAGGGACCCGGACATGGAACTGGTTGTAAAAAGTGTTAACGCCGAAACGTTGAAGACCGCCACGCTGGTGGTTGCCGTTGGCGAAGGTCGCAAGCTCGGCGCCACAGCCAAACAGCTCGACGAACTCAGCGGTGGCGCGATCAGCGCTGTGCTCAAGCGTGGCGACCTGGCCGGCAAGGTCGGCCAGAGCCTGCTGCTGCACAGCCTGCCGAACCTGAAAGCCGAGCGCGTATTGCTGGTAGGCGTCGGCAAGGATGAAGAATTGGGCGACCGCCCGTTCCGCAAGATCGTCGCCGGTGTACTCAACACCCTCAAAGGCCTGGGTGGCAGCGATGCGGTACTGGCCCTGGATGAAATCGTGGTCAAGGGTCGCGACAGCTACGGCAAGACCCGCCTGATGGCCGAAACCCTGGTGGACGGCGGATACCAGTTCGACCAGTTCAAGAGCCAGAAAGCCGAACCCCGCGCCCTGAAGAAAATCACCCTGCTGACCATCAAGGCCGCGCAGGCTGAAGTACAACGCGCCGTGACCCACGCCACCGCGATTGCCAACGGCATGGCGTTCACCCGCAACCTGGGCAACCTGCCGCCGAACATCTGCCACCCGACTTTCCTCGGCGAGCAGGCCAAGGACCTCGGCAAAGAGTTCAAGGACCTGAAGGTCGAAGTCCTCGACGAGAAGAAGATCAAGGCACTGGGCATGGGCTCGTTCTACGCCGTCGGCCAGGGCAGCGCCCAGCCACCGCGCCTGATCGTCATGCAATACAACGGCGGCAAGAAATCCGAGAAGCCGTACGCACTGGTCGGCAAGGGCATCACCTTCGACACCGGCGGCATCAGCCTCAAGCCGGGTGCCGGCATGGATGAAATGAAATACGACATGGGTGGCGCCGCCAGCGTGTTCGGTACCCTGCGCGCCGTGCTCGAACTGAAGCTGCCGATCAACCTGGTGTGCATCCTGGCCTGCGCCGAAAACATGCCGAGCGGCACCGCTTCGCGCCCGGGCGACATCGTCACCACCATGAGCGGCCAGACCGTGGAAATCCTCAACACCGACGCCGAAGGCCGTCTGGTGCTGTGCGACGCCCTCACCTACTCCGAGCGCTTCAAGCCACAGGCCGTGATCGATATCGCCACCCTGACCGGCGCCTGCGTGGTTGCATTGGGCTCCCATACTTCGGGCCTGTTGGGCAACAACGACGAACTGATCGGTCAACTGCTGAGCGCCGGCAAGGCCGCCGACGACCGCGCCTGGCAACTGCCGCTGTTCGATGAGTACCAGGAACAGCTGGACAGCCCGTTCGCCGACATCGCCAACATCGGCGGCCCGAAAGCCGGCACCATCACCGCCGCCTGCTTCCTGTCGCGCTTCACCAAGAACCTGAACTGGGCGCACCTGGACATCGCCGGCACGGCCTGGACCAGCGGCGGCAAGGACAAGGGCGCCACTGGCCGTCCGGTTCCCCTGCTGACCCAATACCTGCTGGACCGCGCCAAAGCCTGAAACCGATGACTTCGGGCAGCGTCACTCTCGGGTGACGCCGCCTGAAGCTCAGGAACCGCAATGACCAAAGTCGACTTCTATATCCTGCCCAGCGCCGATCCTTCGGCACGCCTGGATTTCGCCTGCAAGCTCACGGAAAAAGCCTGGCGCATGGGCCACCGTGTCTACCTGCATTGCAGCGACACTGCCCAGCGCGATGATCTCGACGCGCGCCTGTGGGCATTCAAAGGCGAAAGCTTCGTGCCTCACGGTCCCGCTGAAAACGAACCGGAGAGCCCGATCGTGCTGGGTGTTGGCGATGACTGCGGTCAACATCAGGACTTGCTGGTCAACCTCGACCTGAAGGTCCCCGCCTTTGCCCAGCGCTTCGCCCGGGTGGCGGAAGTGGTGGTCGAGGATCCTACGATCCGCCAGGCCGCGCGGGAGAGTTTCCGTTTCTACCGCGAACAGGGCTATCCTCTGCAAGATCACCGTTTACAGCGACTCTGAGCCTTCCGATGGACACTCCAAAACCGCTGCAAAAACCCGTGGAATTGCTGGACGACCTCGAGTCGATCCGCCAATTGCTCGGCGATGACAACCTGCAACCGCCGCTGCTGACCGATACGGTCGAAGCAGGCGATCAGGAACAGATTCCCATGCTGTTCGACACCGTCAACGAACCCGCACCGACCGTCGAACCCGCACCAAGCAGGCCTGCTGCCGAACCGGCTGGCACCAGCAAAAACGCCGAAGCACAGTTGTACCTGGACAACGAACTGCGCGCCGCCGCGCAACTGATCATGCAAGACGTGATCGATGACTTCGCACCGCACATCGAAACCGAAATCAAACGCCGCTTGAGTGCACGGCTTGAGCGGTTGTTGAGTCAGTACAACGATTGATTCGAGCCAGGGCATCACATCGCACCGCTTTTGTAGGAGCAAGGCTTGCCCGCGATGGCGATCTTATGGACGCCATCGCGGGCAAGCCTTGCTCCTACAGGTTCTGGCCATGCGTTCAGGTAGCGAGATAGCGCCCGATCAATGCAATCCCACTCGCCAGCACCAGCCACGTCACCAGCCGCACAAAGGCCTCGCGCGACAAACGTCGGGTCAATCGTCGACCTACCCACAGCCCCAGCGCCATGGCCGGCAGCAAGCACGCCGCCAGCACCAGCAATGGCAGATCCGCATACACGCCCGCCACAGCGAACAGACTCAAACGCACCACCGTGCTGCAACTGATCAGTGCACTCTGGGTCGCCCGGGCTTCATCCTTGGGCAGTCGACTGTTCAGATAAATCGCGTACAAAAAGCCGCCGCTGCCAAACAACGCACCGAACATCCCGCCTACCGTGCCCATCGGCACCGCCCACACGGCCGACAGTTGCTCCGGACGGACTTTTATCCACAGGCTGTAAATCGCATAGGCACTGATAAACAGCCCCATCAACAGCAGCAACAGGTCGGATTTCAGGTTCAACAGAAAAATCACCCCCAAGGTGCAGCCAACGGCCATGCACGGCAGCAGTCGCAAAAGCTCGGGCTTGGCCACGTCCCGTCGCGAGGGCAGCAGATTGCCGAACGCTGCGACGAAATCCAGCAGTACCAGCAGCGGCACGATTTTCGACAACGGCATGAAAACAATCAGGATTGGCCCGGCCACCAGCGCGGTACCGAATCCGGCGATACCGAACACGATATAGGCCAGGGCAATCCCGAGACCGATCAGCAGCCAGTCCACGGTGCCGAACGGCCATTGGTTCAAAAACTCAAGCACACCCACTCCCCCTCTTCCCTGAATACCGGTCGACGACTCTACCCCTGTGGGAGCGAGCCTGCTCGTGAATGCGGATTAACATTCAACTCTGCAGCGCCTGACACTACGCTTTCGCGAGCAGGCTCGCTCCCACACGGGATTTGTGCGCACTCATGGAGATTGATCATCGAATGCCTTTAAACTGCGCCCCATGATTAAAGATCCCTTTGCAAGACTCGGCCTGGACCGCGAGGTCCTGACCGTCAGCCAACTCAACGGCCGCGCGCGGGTGTTGCTCGAAGACGTGTTCAGCAACATTTGGGTCGAAGGCGAAATCTCCAACCTCGCCCGCCCGGCGTCGGGCCATGTGTATTTCACCCTCAAGGACAGCGGCGCCCAGGTGCGTTGCGCACTGTTTCGGCAGAACGCCGCACGGGTTCGCCAAGCGCTGAAAGACGGCCTGGCGGTCAAGGTACGGGGCAAGGTCTCGCTGTTCGAGGGCCGTGGCGATTATCAGCTGATCCTCGACACCGTGGAGCCCGCCGGCGATGGCGCCTTGCGCCTGGCCTTCGATGCCTTGAAGGAAAAGCTCAGCGCCGAAGGTCTGTTCAGCGCCGAGCGCAAAGTGCCGCTGCCGGCGCACCCGCAACGCATCGGCATCATCAGTTCGCCAACCGGCGCAGTGATCCGCGACATCATCAGTGTGTTCCAGCGCCGAGCGCCGCAAGTGCAATTGACGCTGATCCCCACCGCCGTACAGGGTCGCGAAGCCACTGCTCAGATTGTCCGCGCACTGAAAATGGCAGACGCCCGTGGCTTTGACGCCTTGATTCTGGCCCGGGGCGGCGGTTCGCTGGAGGACCTCTGGTGCTTCAACGAAGAAGCCGTGGCCCGCGCCGTGGATGCCTGCGTGACGCCGATCGTCAGCGCCGTCGGCCATGAAACCGATGTATCGATCAGTGATTTCGTCGCCGACGTTCGCGCTCCCACGCCTTCCGCTGCCGCCGAACTGCTGGCCCCGGACTCCAGCGACCTGGTGCGCCGGGTCGAAAGCCTGCACCGTCGGCTGGTGATGCGCATGCGCGACCGCCTGATGCGTGATCGCTTGCGCCTGGAGGGCATTTCCCGCCGGTTGCGGCATCCCGGCGAACGCCTGCGCCAGCAAGCGCAACGGCTGGACGATCTGGACATGCGCCTGCGCCGTGCCTTCGAACGCAGCCTCAATACTCGCCGCGAACGCTTGATCCGCCTGGAAACCCGCCTGACGGGACAGCATCCGGGCCGGCAGCTGGCGATGTTGCGTCAGCGTCTGGACAGCCTTGCCGAACGCCTGCCCCGGGCCATGCGCGAGGGCCTGAAAAGCCGCCGCCTGCAATTGCACAGCCAGATGCAGACGCTGCATGTGGTCAGTCCGCTGGCGACCCTCGGCCGTGGTTACAGCATTTTGCTGGACGAGCGTGGCAACGCGATTCGCAACGCCGCACAAACCCATACCGGTCAGCGCCTGAAGGCCAAACTGGGTGAAGGCGAGCTGCAAGTGCGGGTCGAAGACAATCACCTGACACCCGTCACCCTTTCTTTACTGGATTGACCCATGCCGCGTTTTTTCGCTTCGCTTCTATTGTTGTGCCTGACGCTCAACGCCCACGCCGACAGCTACATCACGCGCCTGCTGAACAAGCCCGTGCCGGGAGGCGTGGCCGTGGTGGATCTGGGCACCGCCGCGCAGGCACCGAAAGCCAGTTACCAGGGCAAACCGGTGCTGGTGGTCAAGGAACAGAACAACTGGCTGGCCATTGTCGGCGTGCCGTTGACGGTCAAGCCGGGCGCGCAGTCCATCAGCAGCGGCGGCCGAAACTTGGGTTTCACGGTCGGTAACAAGAAATACCCGGAACAGCGCATCACCCTGAAAAACACCCAACAGGTCAATCCGGACCAGGACAACCTCAAGCGCATCGAACGCGAACTGGCCGAGCAGATCGCCGCCTACCGCACGTTCAGCCCGAATACGCCCAGCAATCTGCTGCTGGACAAACCCGTCAACGGTCCACTGTCGAGCAAGTTCGGTGTGCGCCGTTTCTTCAACGGTGAAGAGCGCAATCCCCACTCGGGCCTGGATTTCGCCGTTCCCGCTGGCACACCGATCAAGACTCCGGCCTCGGGCAAGGTGATCCTGATCGGCAATTACTTTTTCAATGGCAACACCGTGTTTGTCGATCACGGCCAGGGCTTTATCAGCATGTTCTGCCATATGTCGAAAATCGATGTGAAGGTTGGGCAGCAACTGGCCCGTGGTGCTGTGGTGGGCAAGGTTGGTGCGACGGGACGGGCGACCGGGCCGCATATGCATTGGAACGTCAGCCTGAATGATGCGCGGGTGGATCCGGCGATTTTTATCGGGGCGTTTCAGCCTTAGTTTTTCGGTGAGGCAGATGACCCCTTCGCGAGCAGGCTCGCTCCCACAGGTAATTGTTGTACACGAGATTCGTGCACACCAAAGCCCACTGTGGGAGCGAGCCTGCTCGCGAAGGCGGTAGAACAGACGCCACTTACTCCGCGTCCAAATCTTCAATCCCATGGACCTCCCGATCCGCCAAACAGTGCCGGACCCATTCCTGGGTGTCTGGCGAGAAACCCGTCAACTCTTCTGCCTTAATCAACTCCCGCGCGCACAACCCAAGCAAATGCGAGCGCGCCTCGTGGCGGGAAAACCTGAAGACGCCAAACGCCCAATACAGCTCCTTTTGCCCGGCTTTCAACAGTTCTTCGCTGGCATCGATCCGTTCGTAGGGCGGGATGCTCTTGTCCAGCACGATCTTCTCGACATCGTTCATGATCCGGGTGCACATCCGTTCATGGGCTATCGGGCGCAATACGCAATACTGTTTCCAATCGGACTCGTTCATCGCGACTCCCACTTGCCAGTCCAGGCTTTCAAGAAGAATAGCCCCCGTCATGAGCACGCGACGCCGAAACCGCCGATTGCGCATCGCTCAAACCTTGCGCAAGCAACCTGAAGATCAGGCCTGTTCAGAGCAATAAAATCTCTGAAAACCGATCCCGGCGAGTATTCCTCTCAATTTTTTTTGACTGCTTGCCATCCTCCCCCTCAAGGTTAGGGTTGAAGGCATGAAAACCTCTCACACCCTCATCCAACTCCGTCAGCACCGCAGCCTGTGCCTTGTCAGCGCACGACTGCCGGGCTGAATCGCGGCACCTCGTCTTTCGCTTTATCCAGAACATTCGATCCACCGGCAGGCCGCCTTTTTTCGGCCCACACAATAAGGATTTCCCGATGAGCATGCTCAAAGACCCGTCTTCGAAATACCGCGCGTTCCCGACCATCAACCTTCCGGATCGCACCTGGCCGTCGAAAACCATCACCGCCGCTCCAATCTGGTGCAGCTCCGACCTGCGTGATGGCAACCAGTCGCTGATCGAACCGATGGACTCTGCCAAGAAGCTGCGCTTCTGGAAAACCCTGGTGCAGGTCGGCGTGAAAGAAATCGAAGCCTCCTTCCCGTCCGCCTCGCAAACCGATTTCGACTTCGTGCGCACGCTGATCGAAGACGGTCACATCCCGGACGACACCACCATCCAGGTATTGACCCAGGCACGTGAAGACTTGATCGCACGTACCTTCGAATCCCTGCGTGGCGCGAAAAAAGCCATCGTTCACCTGTACAACGCCACCTCCCCTTCTTTCCGCCGCATTGTCTTCAACCAGGATGTGGACGGGGTCAAGGAAATCGCCGTGAACGCGGCCAAGCTGTTCGTCAAATATGCCGCCCAGCAGCCGGAAACCGAGTGGACCTTCCAGTACTCCCCGGAAACCTTCAGTGCTACCGAACTTGAGGTTGCCAAGGAAGTCTGCGACGCAGTGATCGAGGTGTGGAACCCGACGCCTGAGCGCAAGATGATCCTCAATCTGCCGGCCACAGTGGAATGCGCCACGCCGAACATCTATGCCGACCAAATCGAATGGTTCTGCCGCCACATCAACCGTCGTGACAGCGTGATCATCAGCCTGCACACCCACAACGACCGTGGCACTGGCGTAGCCGCCACCGAGCTGGGCCTGATGGCCGGCGCCGACCGTGTCGAAGGCTGCCTGTTCGGCAACGGCGAACGTACCGGTAACGTCGACCTGGTGACCGTGGCACTGAACATGTACACCCAGGGCCTGAACCCTGAGCTGGACTTCTCCGACATCGACGGCGTGCGCAAGGTCGTCGAAGAGTGCAACCAGATCCAGGTGCACCCACGTCACCCGTACGTTGGCGATCTGGTCCACACCGCGTTCTCCGGCTCCCACCAGGATGCGATCCGCAAGGGCTTCGCCCAGCAGAAACCGGACGCCTTGTGGGAAGTGCCATACCTGCCGATCGACCCGGCCGACATCGGTCGCAGCTACGAGGCGGTCATCCGCGTCAACAGCCAGTCGGGCAAGGGCGGCATCGCCTACCTGCTGGAGCAGGAATACGGCATCAGCCTGCCGCGTCGCATGCAGATCGAGTTCAGCCAGGTCGTGCAGCGTGAAACCGATCGTCTGGGCCTGGAAATGACCGCCCAGCAGATCCACGCCCTGTTGCACAGCGAGTACCTGCAAGCCAACGCTCCTTACGCGCTGGTCAGCCACCGCCTGCAGGAAGAGAACGGCCACAGCGCCGTCGAAGTGGAAGTCGCCAGCCAAGGCCAGGGCGAAACCAACCTGCACTGGCGCGGCAAGGGCAATGGCGCCCTGGAAGCACTGGTTGCCGGTCTGCCGATTCCGGTGGAGATCATGGACTACAACGAACACGCCATCGGCGCGGGCACCAACGCCAAGGCAGCGGCTTACATTGAACTGCGTGTGAACGGCGAACGTGCGGTGCACGGCGTCGGTATCGACGAAAACATCACGACCGCCAGCTTCAAGGCACTGTTCAGCGCGCTGAACCGCTCCCTGAGCCAGCCGGAAGCGAAAGCGGCATAACTGACCTTCGCTGCAATGCAAAAGGCCCCGGGGTGTGAACCTCGGGGCCTTTTTGTTTGCCTGAAAATTTTGTGTCGCCTGTCAGTACCTCATCGCGAGCAGGCTCGCTCCTATAGTGACCGTGTTCACACCGATCCAATGTAGGAGCGAGCCTGCTCGCGAAGAGGCCAGCTCAGACGGCAGGGATCTCAGGTGAACTCGAAAGTATCCGCATCCAGATTCGCCGGAAACCTTGTGCGATAAGCAGCCAGTTCCGCCGCATCCAGCTCCACCTTGAATACCCCGTCCGCCTCTCCGGCACTGAGCAATGTCTCGCCCTGAAAATCCAGCACCTGACTGTCACCGGTATAGGCAAAACCTTTGCCGTCAGTCCCGACACGGTTCACCGCCGCCACATAACACAGGTTTTCGATGGCCCGCGCCGGCAGCAAACGATTCCAGTGCTGTCGACGCGCGCCCGGCCAGTTGGCGGTGTATAGCAGAAGGTCCGTGTCCTGAGCATCACGACTCCACACCGGGAAACGCAGGTCGTAGCAAATCAATGGCCGCACCCGCCAGCCCTTGAGCTCGAACTGCACCTGACGCTCTCCTGGGGTGTAGTGATGATGCTCACCGGCCATGCGGAACAGATGGCGCTTGTCGTAGTGCAACACTTCGCCATCCGGCCGCGCCCACAGCAGACGGTTGCGATGACTGCCATCGGCGGCCTGCACGATGACACTACCGGTGATCACCGCATCCAGCTTCGCCGCCTGAGCCCGGAGCCACTTGCTGGTGGGACCGTTTTCCGCCTCCGCCAGCACCTCGGACTCCATGGAGAAACCCGTGGTGAACATCTCCGGCAGAATAATCAGGTCCGCTCCCCGAGCCTGCTCCAGCAACGGCTCGAAATGCGCAAGGTTGGCCTGACGGTCATGCCAGGCCAGGGTGGTTTGCACCAGCGCGACGGTCAGTTTCGGCAAGGCACTCAAATCACGCATAGTTTTTCCGCTGCTTTACGCAGGGTCTCCTCGCGTTTGGCGAAACACAGGCGCACCAGGCGCTGGCCCTCGGGTGGCGTCTGGTAGAACACCGAAATCGGGATGCTCGCCACACCGTGTTCACGGGTCATCCACAACGCCATTTCGACGTCATTGAGGTCCGGACGGATCTGCGAGTAGTCGACCAACTGGAAATAGGTGCCGGCGACACGGGTGAAACTGAAGCGCGATGGCGCCAACAGGTCGCAGAACAGGTCGCGTTTGGCCTGATAGAAGGCAGGCAACTCTTCCACGTGTTCCGGATGCTCGGCCATGAAGTCGGCCAGCGCGAATTGCAGCGGCGTCACACCACAGAAACTCACGTACTGGTGCACCTTGCGCAGCTCCGCCGTCAGGGCCGGCGGCGCGACCACGTAGCCGGTTTTCCAGCCTGTGACGTGGTAGGTCTTGCCGAAGGAACTGACCACGAAGGCGCGCTGATACAGCTCTTCATGATTCAGCACACTGACGTGAGGCACGCCGTCGAACACCAGATGTTCGTAGACCTCATCGCTGATCAGATAGATATCGCGATCACGAATCAGGTCCGCGAGCTGATCCAGCTCGGCTCGGCTGATCAGAGCCCCGCTCGGGTTGTGCGGGGTGTTCAGCACAATCATCCGCGTGCGTGGCGTGATGGCCTCGGCCAGCTTCTGGAAGTCGATGGAGAAGTCGTCCAGCCCGAGCTGCACGTGCACGCAACGACCGCCAGCCAGTTCCACGGACGGCTCGTAACTGTCGTAGCTCGGGTCGAACACGATCACTTCATCGCCGCTGTGGATAACGGCCTGGATCGCACAGAAGATCGCTTGCGTGGCGCCGGGAGTGATGGTCACTTCGTTGTCGGCATCAACCGCTACGCCGTAGCTGCGGGCGATCTTCGCCGCCACTTGCTGACGCAGCAATGGTAGGCCGGTCATCGGAGAGTATTGGTTGTGGCCATTGGCAACGTGCCGGCCGACCGCATCGCACAGCGCTTGCGGTGCATCAAAATCGGGGAAACCCTGGGACAGATTGATCGCCCCGCTCGAAGCCGCGAGTTGAGACATCTGAGTGAAGATGGTGATGCCGACATTCGGCAACTTACTGGTGATCATCGGTAGCCCCTTGCAGGTGAGCTGCAAGTTTCAAGTTTCAAGCTGCAAGTGGTCAAGCGTCAAACCGCCGCACAATAAAAAAGGGTCCTCAACGAGGACCCTTCTGCCTTTACTAGAAGCCTGGAGCTGCTTTTACTTCTTGTCGCGGCGCTTCTTCTCGGCTTTCTTGTGGTGCGACATCAAGCGACGCTTCTTGTTGACCTGGCGGTCGGTCAGCGTGTTCTTGTTGCCTTCGTACGGGTTCTCGCCGCCCTTGAACTCGATGCGGATCGGCGTACCGACCAGCTTCAAGACACGACGGTAAGTGTTTTCCAGGTAACGAACGTAAGACTTCGGCACCTTCTCGATCTGGTTACCGTGAATCACGATGATCGGCGGGTTCGCACCACCCAGGTGGGCATAACGCAGCTTGATCCGGCGACCGTTGACCATCGGCGGCTGGTGCTCGCTGACGGCGTCTTCGAGAATCTGGGTCAGACGGCTGGTCGGCCAGCGGGTGACCGCCGACTTGAACGAATTCTGCACCGAAGCGTAGAGGTTGCCCACGCCCGTGCCGTGCAGAGCCGAGATGAAGTGGATGTCGGCAAAGTCGACGAAGAACAGCCGACGTTCCAGCTCGATCTTCACATAGTCACGCTCGCCCGGTGTCATGCCGTCCCACTTGTTGAGCGCGATGACCAGCGCACGACCGGCTTCCAGCGCAAAGCCCAGCAGGTTGAGGTCGTGGTCCACCACGCCTTCGCGGGCGTCCATCACGAAGATCACCACGTTGGCGTCTTTGATCGCCTGCAGGGTTTTGACCACGGAGAACTTTTCGACTTCTTCGTGGATCTTGCCGCGCTTGCGCACACCCGCGGTGTCGATCAGCGTGTACTTCTCTTCGTTACGCTCGAACGGGATGTAGATACTGTCGCGAGTGGTGCCGGGCTGGTCATAAACGATGACTCGTTCTTCACCAAGCATGCGGTTGACCAGGGTCGACTTGCCAACGTTCGGACGACCGATGATGGCGATCTTGATCCCGTCTTTTTCGCTCGGACCAGGAATGCGCTTGGCTTCTTCGCCCTCGGCAACTTCCTCTTCCTCGCCCTCTTCCGGTTCATCGTCGTCTTTCGGGAAGTCGCTCAGGGCGATTTCCAGCAACTGGGTGATACCACGGCCGTGGGCGCCCGCGATCGGGATCGCGTCGCCCATGCCCAGCGGGGAGAATTCGGCACGGGCCATTTCAGGGTCGATGTTGTCGACCTTGTTCGCGACCACGTGGGAACGCTTGTTACGCTTGCGCAAGTGCTCGGCGATCATCTGGTCGGCGGCGGTGAAACCCGCCTTGGCGTCTACCAGGAACAGAACGACATCCGCTTCTTCAATGGCCAGCAGCGACTGCTCGGCCATTTTTTCGTCCATACCATGCTCGTCACCGGAAATACCGCCGGTGTCGATCAGAATGTAGGAACGCCCTTGCCACTTGGCCTCACCGTACTGGCGATCACGGGTCAGACCGGACAAGTCGCCGACGATGGCGTCACGAGTCCTGGTCAGGCGGTTGAACAAGGTGGACTTGCCGACGTTCGGTCGACCCACCAGGGCGATTACGGGAACCATGCGGCTCTCCACTTCGTTATTTCAGAAAATACAAAAGCCGCTGCGTGGCAGCGGCTGGTGCTCGGGTGCTATCACCTTGTGCTTTTCTGTAGGAGCGAGCCTGCTCGCGATAAACGCAAAGACACCGCGTTTATTCTGCACACCAACGTAATCGTTGACGTCCATCGCGAGCAGGCTCGCTCCTACAGTCCTGCATATGTGAAGCCGCTCGGGATTTAACCCAAGCATAGTCAAACCTTTACTTGATGGTCAGGGCTTCCAGTTTGCCGCTGTTGCCATACACATAAATCGTGTCACCCACCACCAGCGGACGGGCACGAATGCCGTCGCTGTCGATGCGCTCACGGCCGACGAAACGGCCATCCACCTGACTCAGCAGGTGCAGGTAACCTTCCAGGTCACCCACTGCAACGTAGCTGGAGAACACTTCCGGGGCCGACAGTTGACGGCGGGCCAGCGAGTCGTTGCTCCACAGGGCTGTGGTGGAACGCTCGTCGACACCTTCAACGGTACCCGAAGACAGGCTCACGTAAACGCTGCCGAAACCCTGGGCGACGCCCGCGTAGCTGGAGGCATCACGCTGCCACAGCTGACGACCGCTTTGCAGATCGAGCGCCGCAACGCGACCCTGATAGCTTGCGACATAGATCGTCTCGCCGGACAACAGCAAGCCGCCATCGATGTCGACGACACGCTCCAGCTCCGAACGACCTTGCGGGATGGCTACACGCTGCTCCCACACCGGCACGCCGTTGGAAATGTCGAGCGCGACCACTTTACCGGTCGAAAAGCCAGCCACCGCCAGGCGGTTGGTGACGATCGGCGCACTGGTGCCACGCAGGGTCAGTACCGCAGGCGTGTTGTCATACAGCCAGCGTTGGTTGCCGGTGGCGGCGTCCAGACCGATCAGACGATCGTCCTGGGTTTGAACCACCACCACGTCACCGTTGTTGGCCGGTGGCGCAAGGACTTCGCTGGACACGCGAGCGCGCCATTTCTCTTCGCCATTGATGGCATCCAGGGCAACGATTTCACCCTTGAGCGTACCGACCGTCAGCAAGCCGTAACCGACACCGACGGCACCGGAAACAGGCAGTTCGAGATCTTTTTTCCATTTGACGTCGCCAGTGTTGCGATCCAGCGCCATCACCACGCCGGTCACGTCGGCGGCGTAGATGGTCTCGCCGTCGATTGCCGGAACCAGCATGTTGTAGGTTTCGCCCTGACCGTCACCGATCGAACGACTCCACTGTTTTTTCAGAACCACTTCTTCCTTGAAATCGGTCAGTTCGGCCGGAGGCAGTTCTTTCTTGCTGTTGCTGCTGCAACCCGCGGCCAGAATGGCCAGAGCCAGCAATGCTGCATGTTTCCAACGGATCACGTCACGCATCCCCTTTGGCCAGGTCGTCCAGCTTGATTTGTAGGCCACCGACCGCCGCTTCATCCGACAGTGCCGCCTTGGCTTTTTGATAGGCCGCGTGCGCTTCGTCGGTACGACCCAACTGAACCAGCAGGTCGCCCTTGAGTTCTTCGCGAGTTGCCAGGAATGCCTTGTCAGCGTCGCCTTCCAGCAGTTTCAGGGCCTCATCGACCTTGTTCTGCGCAGCCAGAACCTGAGCCAGGCGCTGACGGGCGATTTCGCCCAGCGCTGCGTTGGCCGGCTTGGCGGTGATGGCTTTCAGCTCGCTGGCTGCGTCATCCAGCTTGCCGCTGTCGACGGCGACTTTCGCCACGAACAGGCTGCCGTACTGCGCATAGGCGCTGCCGGCGAACTCACTGTTGAGCTTGCCCGCCAGTTCCGATACACGGGCTGCATCCGGCTTGCCATCAGGCGTCAGCGTGGTTTCCAGCAGTTGCTGATAGAGCATCGAGGCGCCTTGCGACTGGTTGCTCTGATACTTATGGAACGCCTGCCAGCCGAATACGATGACCAGCGCCAACAGGCCGCCAGTGACCAGGGGCTTGCCGTTGCGCGACCACCATTCCTTCAAATCCGCCAGCTGTTCCTCTTCGGTACTCGACACCCCAATACTCCTTAATCGCTAATTCGGCTGTTTATGACAGCTTCAACCCTGCACGACGCAGGTGGCCAGGTGTGCAGCAAGCGCATCCCAGGCAATGCTTTGTTGTTCGCCCTGGCCACGCAGGGGTTTGAAACCTACCACTTGCTGGGCCATCTCGTCGTCACCGAGGATCAGTGCATACAGCGCACCACTCTTGTCGGCTTTCTTGAATTGGCTTTTGAAGCTGCCGGCGCCGGCGTTTACTTGCAGGCGCAGGTTGGGCAACTGGTCACGCACACGCTCGGCCAGTGCCAAGCCAGCCAACTCGGCCTCTTCACCGAAGGCGCAGAGGTATACGTCGACCTGACGGGAGATTTCTTCCGGGATCTGCTCCAGGGTTTCCAGCAGCAGGACCAGACGCTCGATGCCCATGGCAAAACCCACGCCGGCAGTCGGCTTGCCACCCATCTGCTCGACCAGACCGTCGTAACGACCACCGGCACACACGGTGCCCTGTGCGCCAAGCTTGTCGGTGACCCATTCGAAAACGGTTTTGCTGTAGTAGTCCAACCCGCGAACCAGCTTCGGGTTGATGACATAAGGAATGCCGGCAGCGTCCAGACGAGCCTTGAGGCCCTCGAAGTGCACACGGGACTCTTCGTCGAGGTAGTCGGCCATCTTCGGCGCATCGACCAGGATCGCCTGGGTTTCGGCGTTCTTGGTGTCGAGCACGCGCAGCGGATTGGTCTTCAGGCGACGCTGGCTGTCTTCGTCCAGCTTGTCCAGGTGTTGCGACAGGAACGCGACCAGCGCTTCACGATAACGACCACGGGACTCACTGGTGCCCAGGCTGTTGAGCTCGAGTTTGACCGCATCACGGATGCCCAGCTCGCCCCACAGGCGCCAGGTCAGCACGATCAGTTCAGCATCGATGTCCGGACCGTCGAGATTGAACACTTCGACACCAATCTGGTGGAACTGGCGATAACGGCCTTTCTGCGGGCGCTCGTGGCGGAACATCGGGCCGATGTACCAGAGCTTCTGCACCTGGCCACCACCGGTGATGCCGTGTTCGAGCACGGCACGTACGCAGGCAGCGGTACCTTCAGGGCGCAGGGTCAGGGAGTCGCCGTTACGATCGTCGAAGGTGTACATCTCTTTTTCGACGATGTCGGTCACTTCACCGATGGAGCGCTTGAACAGCTCGGTGAACTCGACGATCGGCATGCGGATCTGCTTGTAACCGTAGTTATCCAGCAAACGCGAAACGGTGCCTTCGAAGTGACGCCACAGGGGAGTCTGTTCGGGCAGGATGTCGTTCATGCCACGAATGGCTTGCAGAGACTTGCTCACTTTAAATCCTTAAATTCGTTCGGCTCGTTAGTCAGGCTCAGCCACGCGCGATGACGGCAGCGTCGGCTTCGACCTTTTCGGCCGCTTTCTCGCGGATCAAGCGTTCAAGCTCATCCACCAGATTGTCATTCGTCAGTTTCTGCGACGGCTTGCCGTCGATGTAAATCAGGTTTGGCGTGCCGCCGGTCAAGCCGATATGGGCTTCCTTGGCTTCACCCGGACCGTTCACCACGCAACCGATGACCGCGACATCCAGCGGCACCAGCAGGTCTTCGAGGCGCCCTTCCAGTTCGTTCATGGTCTTGACTACATCGAAGTTCTGCCGCGAGCAGCTCGGGCAGGCGATGAAGTTGATGCCACGGGAACGCAGGTGCAGGGATTTGAGAATGTCGTAGCCGACTTTCACTTCCTCGACCGGGTCGGCCGCCAACGAGATGCGAATAGTATCGCCAATCCCTTCGGCGAGCAGCATACCGAGGCCCACCGCGGATTTCACCGTGCCTGAACGCAAACCACCGGCTTCGGTGATGCCCAGGTGCAACGGCTGGACGATTTCCTTGGCCAGCAGGCGATACGCCTCGACGGCCATGAACACGTCGGAGGCTTTCACGCTGACCTTGAAGTCCTGGAAGTTCAGGCGCTCAAGGTGCTCGACGTGACGCAAGGCAGACTCGACCAGCGCTGCCGGTGTCGGCTCGCCGTATTTCTTTTGCAGGTCTTTTTCCAGAGAACCGGCGTTGACTCCGATACGAATCGGAATCCCGCGATCACGGGCGGCATCGACCACGGCGCGCACACGATCTTCACGACCGATGTTGCCCGGGTTGATACGCAGGCAGTCGACACCGAGTTCGGCGACGCGCAGCGCGATGCGATAGTCGAAATGGATGTCGGCGACCAGTGGCACCTTGACCAGTTGCTTGATCTTGCCGAAGGCCTCGGCGGCGTCCATGTCCGGTACGGAGACCCGCACGATATCGACACCAGCGGCTTCAAGGCGATTGATCTGAGCGACGGTGGCCGCGACATCGTTGGTGTCGCTGTTGGTCATGCTCTGCACAGCGATAGGCGCATCGCCGCCAACAGGCACATTACCGACCCAGATCTTGCGCGATTCGCGACGTTTGATTGGAGATTCGCCGTGCATGACTTATTGACCCAACTTCAGGCGAGCAGTCTCGCCACTGGTGAACGGAGCAACATCAACCGCCTGGCCGTTGTAGCTGACTTGCGCGCCACGGGCGTAGCCCAGGCGAACGGCGAACGGTGGCTTGCCATTGACGGAAAGGCTGTCGCCTTTGCGCTTGAGACCGCTGAACAGCACCTTGCCGCCACCGTCGGTGACTTGCGTCCAGCAATCGGCAGTGAACTGCACTTGAACCTGACCCTGGCCGGCGACCGGCGCAGCAGGTGCTGCCGGAGTAGCGGCAGGGGCTGGTGCAGGGGCAGCAGCAGCGGTCACAGCCGGCGCTGGCACAGCAGGAACCGCCGGAGCCGGAGCAGCCGGAGTCGCAGCAACTGCGGGAGTGTTGTGCACTGGCGCAGCAGGCGCTGGAGCAGGAGTGGCCGGTGACGCCGGAGCTGCCGGCGCTGGTACTTGAGCTTGAGCTTGCGCCGGTGCTTCAGCCGAAGTTTCGGCCTGCGGCAAAGCCAGGGCAGTCGAACCTTCGGCCTCGCCCTCGGCGACCGCCTGATCTTCCGGCTCATCCAGCGGATGAATCTGGGTGGTGCCGTCGGCGCCTTCGACTTCAACGTGCTCAGGGCTCAGGCTGACCAGATCCTTGTTGCGCAAGGAAGTCTGATCCTGCCACCAGACGAAACCGCCACCAATCACCGCTACCAGCAGGAGCAGGCTGACAATGCGCAAGATCGTGTGGGAAACCCGCACCGGCTCTTCGATACGACCCAGGCTATGAACGTTGCTGCCTTGGGAGTCGGTGCCGGTGGATTGATCGAATTGCTGAACCAGAACGGCCTGGTCCATGCCGAGCAATTTGGCATAGGCGCGAATGTAACCGCGGGCGAAGGTATGCCCCGGCAGCTTGTCGAAAGCGCCGGCTTCCAGATGACTCAGGGAATTGACGGTGAGGTTGAGCTTGAGGGCCACTTCGGCCAGCGACCAGCCATTGCTTTCGCGGGCCTGGCGCAAGGTCTCACCGGGATTAACGCGATTCGCTGCTACAACTTCGGGATGCGCCGCTTTCATCATTGCTCCGACAGGTATTGCTGATATTCCGGTGTACCCGGATAGAGTCGTTTTAGTTGCAGGCCGAAACTGGCGGCCTTGTCGCGATCTTCGAACACTTTTGCCAGCCGAACGCCGAGCAATAGACTACGTGCATTTTGCTCGGCAAGCAGGCTGAAACGATCGTAATAGTCACGCGCGGGCACATAATGCCTGTCTTCGTAAGACAACTCAGCCATTTCCAGCAAGGCACGTGGCTGTTGCCGATTCAAACGCAGGGCTTTTTCCAGTTGCTGCTGCGCCAGGTCACGCTGGCCCAGCATCGCGGCGGTCATGCCGAGGTTCTCGAAAACCCGCGAGCGCTCAGGATACAGGGTATCGGCAGCCGCCTGCTCAAAGCGCTCGTAGGCTTCCTTGTAACGTTTCTGCTCGAAAAGAAAACTGCCGTAGTTATTGAGGATGCGTGCATCGGCGGGACGGGAGGACAGCGCCTTGCGAAAATGCTGGTCGGCCAGTTCCGGCTCCATCTCGGCCTGGAACACCAGCCCCAGCGCCGCGTTGGCATCCGGGTCCGCGCCATCCAGCTCCAGCGCTTTCTTCAACGGGACTTTCGCCCGCTCGGTCATGCCCTGCTGCAGATAGCCGATGCCCAGTTGTACGTACGCCTCACGCGCTTCGTCGCGGCCCTTGCTGGTCTTCATCGGGTTGTAATCGCCCGAAAGAACACAGCCAGCACACAGGCTGGCCAGTAACAAAAGCAGCGCAAAGCGCAGGGACATAGAGATCCTCTCTGTTTACTTGTTCGCGGCGTTCACGGCCATATCGTTTTCGGCGCTCAACTCGCGCACGGCGATATAACGTTCGCTGCGACGGGTGCGATCCATCACCTGCCCGACCAATTGACCACAAGCGGCGTCGATGTCTTCACCACGGGTGGTGCGGACGGTGACGTTGAAACCGGCATGATGCAGCTGATCCTGGAACCGACGAATGGCGTTGTTGCTAGGCCGCTCGTACCCGGAGTGCGGGAACGGGTTGAAGGGGATCAGGTTGATCTTGCACGGGACGTTCTTCAGCAACTCGATCATTTCGACCGCGTGCTCGACCTTGTCGTTCACGTCCTTGAGCAAGGTGTACTCGATGGTCAGTACACGCTTTTCGCCAAGGGACGACATGTAGCGCTGGCACGATTCGAGCAGCATCTTAAGCGGATATTTCTTGTTGATCGGCACCAATTGGTTACGCAATGCGTCGTTCGGTGCGTGCAGGGACAACGCCAGGGAGACGTCGATGTGCTTGGCCAGCTCATCGATCATCGGCACCACGCCCGAGGTGGACAGGGTCACGCGGCGCTTGGAAATGCCGTAGCCCAGGTCATCCATCATCAGATGCATGGCGGCAATGACGTTGTCGAAGTTCAGCAGCGGCTCACCCATGCCCATCATCACCACGTTGGTGATGGCACGGTCGACGGTCGCCGGGACGCTGCCAAAGGATTTGTTGGCAATCCACACCTGGCCGATGACTTCGGCGGCGGTGAGGTTGCTATTGAAGCCTTGCTTGCCGGTGGAGCAAAAACTGCAGTCCAGGGCACAGCCTGCCTGGGACGAAACGCACAAGGTGCCGCGTTTGCCCTGGGGAATGTACACGGTCTCGACGCAGCTGCCGGACGCCACGCGCACCACCCACTTGCGGGTGCCGTCGCTGGAGATGTCCTCGCTGACCACTTCCGGACCACGAATTTCGGCAACAGCCTTGAGCTTCTCGCGCAAGGCCTTGCCGACGTTCGTCATGGCGTCGAAATCATCGACGCCAAAGTGGTGAATCCATTTCATTACCTGACCGGCACGGAAACGCTTCTCCCCGATTGAGTCGAAGAATTTTTCCATTTCCGGCTGGGTGAGCCCCAGCAGGTTGGTTTTAACAGTCGATGTAGTCATGGATTCACCTTCACTCTTTAAGCCAATGCTTAGCGAGTGGTTACTTCAGTAGCTGCGAAGAAGTATGCGATTTCGCGAGCGGCAGCGGCTTCGGAGTCCGAACCGTGTACGGCGTTGGCGTCGATGGATTCAGCGAAGTCAGCACGAATGGTGCCGGCAGCAGCTTCTTTAGGGTTGGTAGCGCCCATCAGCTCACGGTTGCGAGCGATAGCGTTTTCACCTTCCAGAACCTGAACGACAACCGGACCGGAAGTCATGAAGGCAACCAGGTCACCGAAGAAACCACGCTCTTTGTGCTCAGCGTAGAAACCTTCGGCTTCGGCTTTGGACAGTTGCTTGATTTTCGAAGCGACGATGCGCAGGCCAGCGTCTTCGAAACGGGTGGTGATCTTGCCGATCACGTTTTTGGCAACAGCGTCAGGCTTGATGATGGAGAAAGTACGTTGAACAGCCATGGTGTAACTCCAGAAACGGTAATGTGCGAAAAATTAAACCCGCGAATTATACGCGGGTTCTCGGGTATTGCCTAACCTGCGGCGTGGCTCAGTCGCGTTCTTCGATCCAGTGGGCCTGAATGGCCTCCAGAATCTTTTCGCCACAATGCTCAGGCTTGTCGCCGAACTCGGGCAATTCCATCACCCACTTGCGCAGATCGACGAAGTTGACCGACATAGGGTCTACATCAGGCTTGGTTTCAGCCAGCTGGATCGCGATCTCCAGCACATCAGTCCACATGAGACTCATGACAATTCCTTGAATCAGTGCGGCGCTTCGGCTGCGTGGTTGAGCGAGTACTTCGGAATTTCGACGGTCAGGTCTTCAGTCCCGACCTTCGCCTGACAACCCAGGCGAGACTGGGCTTCCAGACCCCAGGCCTTGTCAAGATAGTCCTCTTCCAGCTCGTCGGCCTCTTCCAGCGAGTCAAAGCCCTCGCGAATGATGCAGTGACAGGTGGTGCAGGCGCAGACGCCACCACAGGCACTTTCCATCTCGATATGGTGCTCATGGGCCAGCTCGAGGATGGACGTACCGGTCTCAGCCTCCACGACCATGCCTTCCGGGCAAAACTTTTCGTGTGGCAGAAAAATGACCTGCGGCATCGTTATTCCTCAATCTCATTCAGGTTGCGCCCCGCCAGCGCGGCTTTCACCGTCGAGTCCAGGCGGCGGGCTGCAAAGGCATCGGTCACTTGCGACAGACGCTTGGTCTGCTGCTCGATGGCGTAGCCATCGGTACCTTTCATCAGTTCGGTCAGTTCCTGCACCTGCATCTCGATGACCATGCGCTCGTCGGCGTCGAGCAGACGGTCGCCGTCAGCTTCCAGGGCAGCCTCCACCGCTTCGACCAGGCGCTGGGCATCGACCTGCTGCTCGCGCAGAACGCGAGCCACCTTGTCATCGCTGGCGTATTCGAACGAGTCCTTGAGCATCTTGGCGATTTCGCCATCGGTCAGGCCGTAGGACGGCTTGACCTGGATACTCGCCTCCACGCCCGAACCCAATTCGCGAGCAGAGACGCTCAGCAAACCGTCGGCATCGACCTGGAAGGTCACGCGAATCTTCGCCGCGCCCGCCACCATCGACGGAATGCCGCGCAATTCGAAACGCGCCAGGGAGCGGCAGTCGCTGATCAGCTCGCGCTCACCCTGCAATACATGGATCGCCATGGCCGACTGGCCATCCTTGTAGGTGGTGAAGTCCTGGGCGCGGGCGACGGGAATGGTGGTGTTGCGTGGAATCACCTTCTCCATCAGGCCGCCCATGGTTTCCAGCCCCAGGGACAACGGAATCACGTCAAGCAGCAACAGCTCTTCGCCATCGCGCTTGTTGCCAGCCAAAGTATCGGCCTGGATCGCGGCCCCGATGGCCACCACTTGATCCGGATCGATTTCAGTCAGCGGCTGACGACCAAAGGCTTCGGCGACGGCTTCGCGAACGCGCGGTACGCGGGTCGAACCACCGACCATGACCACGGCATGAACGTCTTCCAGCTCAATACCAGAGTCACGCACGGCGCGGCGACAGGCTTTCAGGCTGCGAGCGATCATCGGCTCGATCAGCGCATTGAAGGCTTCGCGGGTCAGCTCGGCTTTCCAGTCGCCATAAACGACTTCGACAGAAGCGGCGTTGGTCAGCGCTTCCTTGGCGGCACAAGCGGTTTGCAGCAGATTGCGCTGCGCACCCGGATCGAGGTCGGCCGACAGACCGGCGCTCTCGATGATCCAGCCAGCGATGGCATGGTCGAAGTCATCACCGCCCAGGGCGCTGTCGCCGCCGGTGGCCAGCACTTCAAACACACCGCCGGTCAGGCGCAGGATCGAAATATCGAAGGTACCGCCACCCAGATCGTAAATCGCCACCAGACCTTCGGCATGCTGATCCAGACCATAAGCCACGGCGGCTGCGGTTGGCTCATTGAGCAAACGCAGCACGTTCAGGCCAGCCAGCTTGGCGGCGTCTTTGGTGGCTTGACGCTGAGCATCGTCGAAATAGGCCGGGACCGTGATCACCGCGCCCACCAATTCTCCACCCAGGGTGGCTTCGGCACGCTGGCGCAGAACCTTGAGGATATCGGCTGAGACTTCGACCGGGCTTTTCGGGCCCTGGATCGTGTCGATGAACGGCATGTGCGATTCGCCGCCGACAAAGCGGTACGGCAGTTGATCGCCCAATTGCTTGACGTCGGACAGACCACGACCCATCAAGCGCTTGACCGACAGCACAGTGTTCAAAGGATCGGAAGCGGCAGCCAGCTTGGCGGACTCGCCCACTTCGACGCGATCAGCGTGATAGCGCACGGCAGACGGCAGGATCACCCGCCCTTCTGCGTCGGCCAGAGGCTCGGAAAGACCACTGCGCAAGGCAGCGACCAGCGAATTGGTAGTGCCCAAGTCGATCCCCACAGCCAGACGACGCTGGTGCGGTTGAGGACTTTGGCCGGGTTCGGCGATCTGCAGTAGGGCCATCGTTATCAGGACTTATCTGTATATCAGGCGTGCGACCGGAGCGGCACTGGGTTAATCGTCGAGGCGCTCTTCTAACTGGCGCACTTCGTAGGTGAGCTTGTCGAGGAACTGCATGCGTCGCATCAGGCGCTCGGCCCGCTCGCGTTGCGCGGCATCATTCCAGCAAGCGGCAAAGCTTTGGTTCAGCTCTTCCTGCGCAGCCTTGAGGCGGCGCTTGAACGCGGCCACACCCGACAAGTCGGCACTGTCGTGCAGGTCTTCAAGCTCTTCACGCAACTCCATCTGCTGAAGAAGAAACTCCGGATCATGCACCGTGACCTCCAGCGGAAGCTCGCCACCATTCAAGGCGAGCAGGTAACGCGCGCGCTTGGGAGGGCTCTTGAGCGTCTGGTAGGCCTCGTTGAGGCTCGCGGACTGTTCCAGCGCGAGCCGCTGCTCACGCTCGGTGGCGTCAGCAAAGCGGTCCGGGTGAACGCTGCGCGCCAACTCACGGTAGCGCGAAGCCAGCTGATCGAGATCCAGGTCGAAACCCGGTTTCAGCTCGAATAAAGCGAAATGACAAGGAGTACCCACGACAAGCCTCAGATGTTGAAGCTTTCGCCGCAGCCACATTCACCGCGCACGTTGGGGTTGTTGAACTTGAAGCCTTCGTTCAACCCTTCCTTGACGAAATCGAGCTCGGTGCCGTCCAGGTAAGTCAGGCTTTTCGGGTCGATGATCACTTTTTCGCCGTGACTTTCGAACACCTGATCTTCCGCAGCCAACTCGTCGACAAACTCCAGCACGTAGGCAAGGCCGGAGCAGCCCGTGGTGCGAACACCCAGACGAATCCCCTCACCCTTGCCGCGCCCATCAAGGGAGCGTCGCACGTGTCGTGCTGCCGCTTCTGTCATGCTGATAGCCATCGTCGACTCCTTACTCGTCGCCAAATCTTGAAATTCAGATCAAGCCTTTCTTCTGCTTGTAGTCGCGAACAGCCGCCTTGATGGCGTCTTCGGCGAGCACGGAGCAGTGAATTTTCACAGGCGGCAGGGCCAGCTCTTCAGCCAGCTGGGTGTTCTTGATGGTTTCTGCCTCGTCCAGCGTCTTGCCCTTCATCCATTCGGTGGCCAGGGAGCTGGAAGCAATGGCGGAACCGCAGCCGTAGGTCTTGAACTTGGCATCTTCGATGATGCCGGCGTCGTTGACCTTGATCTGCAGGCGCATGACGTCGCCGCAAGCCGGCGCGCCGACCATGCCGGTACCGACGTCAGGATCTTCCGCGTCCATCTTGCCGACGTTGCGCGGGTTTTCGTAGTGGTCGATGACCTTTTCGCTGTAAGCCATGATTCTTAATCCTCACTCATCAGAGAGTCGCTCTTTGAGCCCCGGAACCTGAGTCCACGGGGCCGGTTCGCGGCGACTTGAAATCAGTGTGCCGCCCACTCGATTTTCGAAATGTCGACACCGTCTTTGTACATATCCCACAGCGGCGACAGAGCGCGCAGCTTGGTAACGGCCTCGCAGACTTTCTGCGCGGCGTAGTCGATTTCTTCTTCGGTGGTGAAACGGCCGAAGGTGAAACGAATCGAGCTGTGCGCCAGTTCGTCGTTGCGGCCCAGGGCGCGCAGAACGTACGAAGGTTCCAGGGATGCCGAGGTGCAGGCCGAACCGGACGATACCGCCAGATCCTTGAGAGCCATGATCAGCGACTCGCCTTCAACGTAGTTGAAGCTCAGGTTCAGGTTGTGCGGAACGCGGGCGGTCAGGCTGCCGTTGACGTACAGCTCTTCCAGGTGCTCGACCTGCTTGAAGAAACGATCGCTCAGTGCCTTGATGCGCACGTTCTCGGCAGCCATGTCTTCCTTGGCCACGCGGAAGGCTTCGCCCATGCCGACGATCTGGTGAGTCGCCAGGGTGCCGGAACGCATGCCGCGCTCGTGACCACCGCCGTGCATGGTCGCTTCGATGCGCACGCGAGGCTTGCGGCTCACGTACAGCGCGCCGATGCCTTTAGGGCCGTAGGTCTTGTGGGCGGAGAAGGACATCAGGTCGACTTTCAGTTTCTGCAGGTCGATCTCGACCTTGCCGGTGGACTGAGCGGCGTCGACGTGGAAAAGGATGCCTTTGGAACGAGTCAGCTCGCCGATGGCGGCGATGTCGTTGACGGTACCGATCTCGTTGTTCACGTGCATGATCGATACGAGAATGGTGTCGTCGCGCAGTGCGGCTTCGACCATCTCTGGAGTGACCAGACCGTCTTCACGAGGCTCGATGTAGGTCACTTCGAAGCCTTCGCGCTCCAGTTGGCGCATGGTGTCGAGGACAGCCTTGTGTTCGATCTTGGTGGTGATCAGGTGCTTGCCTTTGGTGGCATAGAAATGTGCCGCACCCTTGATTGCCAGGTTGTCGGATTCGGTGGCACCGGAGGTCCAGACGATTTCACGCGGATCGGCGTTGACCAGATCGGCCACCTGACGACGGGCGTTTTCGACGGACTCTTCGGCTTTCCAGCCAAATACGTGGGAACGGGACGCCGGGTTACCGAAGTTTCCGTCGACCAGCAGGCATTCACTCATCTTTTGCGCGACACGCGGATCAACCGGGGTAGTCGCAGAGTAATCAAGGTAAATCGGCAATTTCATGGACTATCTCCTAAATCAGGCTGGCTGGCGCGCCGTTAGCTCTGTGGCTGTCATTCGACGGCGGACGCTTCAATCTTGTCCAGGCGTGGCGCCTTGCTGTTGCAACGGCGTTGATCCTGGCGCTGGGCTACTTCTTGCACCTCACGGCGAGTGACAAGGTCAGCCAAGCTGATACCGCTCAGAAATTCGTGAATTTGCAGGCTCAGATCGCACCACAAGTGGTGAGTCAGACAGGTATCGCCTTGATGGCAATCACCCTGGCCCTGGCATTTGGTGGCATCGACCGATTCGTTCACCGCATCGATCACCTGGGCGACCTGGATACCCTGCATGTCGCGTGACAGCTGGTAGCCACCGCCTGGACCACGAACGCTGGACACCAGATTGCTGCGGCGCAATTTGGCGAAAAGCTGCTCGAGGTAGGACAGGGAGATGCCTTGGCGCTCGGAGATATCGGCCAGGGACACGGGCCCGTGCTGCGCGTGCAACGCCAGGTCGAGCATGGCGGTCACGGCGTATCGGCCTTTTGTAGTCAGTCGCATGGACAGTTACCACGGAGTTCGGAATGGGTACGAGTATGCGATTCCCGAGTATTTAAGTCAACTATAAGACCTAGTACTTTAGTCAGGTTTACCCGCAAAAGAGCGCGCGAATGATAGCAGGGTCTGCGGCTTAATGGCACACCGCTTAGCGCTGCGCCATTGCCTGAAAGCGACCTGCGACCCCTTGCAACGGGATCAGCCGGCCTTGGATTGGTCTTTGTCTTTTACGCAGGCGAAGTCTTCTTCGCGCAGTTCAGGCAGGTCTTTCGCACAGTAATTACTGCCCAGATCCTTCAGCGCCCCGCACATCCCCTCCAGACGCCCGTCAACGGCCTGCAGGTGATCGAGCAACTGGTTGATGGCACGCGCCACCGGGTCCGGCATGTCTTCGCTGACGCCGTAGGCATCGAAGCCGATCTTCTCGGCCATCGCCTTGCGCTTGGCATCCTGTTCCTCATCGGGCTTGACGATAATCCGCCCAGGAATGCCAACCACTGTCGCACCGGCCGGCACCGCCTTGGTCACCACCGCATTGGAACCGACCTTGGCCCCGGCACCCACGGTGAACGGACCGAGCACCTTGGCGCCGGCCCCGACCACCACGCCATCTTCAAGGGTCGGGTGACGCTTGCCCTTGTTCCAGCTGGTGCCACCCAGGGTCACGCCCTGATAAATGGTCACGTCATCGCCGATTTCGGCGGTTTCACCGATGACGATACCCATGCCATGGTCAATAAAGAAGCGCCGCCCCACCTTGGCCCCCGGATGAATCTCGATCCCGGTCAGCCAGCGACCGAAGTTCGACACCAGCCGCGCCAGCCATTTCAGGTCCGCCCGCCACAAGACCGAGGACAAGCGGTGGATCCAGATGGCATGCATGCCCGGGTAGCAGGTCAGGACTTCAAATGCATTGCGCGCCGCCGGGTCTCGATGGAAAACGCTCTGGATATCTTCACGCAAACGCTCGAACATCATTAATCCTTCCGCTTAAGAAGCTCACCACGGGCCGCTTTCTGGGTTTCCGTGAGGATGCCACGCAAAATATTCATTTCCGCCCGGCTGACCGAGCTGCGTCCGTACAACCGGCGCAGGCGCGCCATCAAGTGCCGTGGCTTTTCCGGATCGAGGAATTCGATGGCCACCAGGGTCTGCTCCAGGTGCTCATAGAATCGCTCCAACTCATCCATGGTCGCCAGCTCCATGCTTTTGACCGATGCCACTTCGTCCTTTTCGACCTTGCTCGGCTGGCCTTGGGCCGCGAGCCAGGACATGCGCACTTCATAGCTCAACACCTGCACCGCCGCTCCCAGATTCAGCGAACTGAATTCGGGATCGGATGGGATGTGCACGTGATAGTGACATCGCTGCAGCTCTTCGTTGGTCAGGCCGGAGTCTTCGCGACCGAACACCAGCGCGATCTCGGCGCCCTGCCCGGCTTCCTCGACCACTTTCGCACCGCATTCGCGCGGATCGAGCAGCGGCCAGGGAATCCGCCGGTCGCGGGCACTGGTGCCCAGCACCAGGTTGCAGCCGACCAAGGCATCCTCCAAGGTGGCGACGACTTGCGCTTTTTCAAGGATGTCCCCGGCACCGGATGCGCGGGCGTCCGCCTCGTGATGCGGGAACAGGCGAGGTTCGACCAGCACCAGCCGCGACAGCCCCATGTTTTTCATGGCGCGCGCAGTCCCGCCGATATTGCCCGGATGGCTGGTATTGACCAGGACGACACGAATGTTTTGCAGCAAGGGAGGCGCTCTCGAACATATAGATGGGGAGCAGAATCTTACAGCTCAAACTACCGTTAAGCCATGAAAGCGAACGTCGTCCTTCTCCTGTAGAAACTTTCTGATAGAATGCTCGGCTTTCTTTAACAACCTTAGGTGACACATCCATGCAGCCCATGCTGAATATCGCGCTGCGCGCCGCCCGCGCCGCCAGTGAATTGATCTTCCGCTCCATCGAGCGCCTGGACACCATCAAGGTCGACGAAAAAGACGCCAAGGATTACGTATCCGAGGTGGATCGCGCCGCCGAACAGAAAATCATCGACGCCCTGCGCAAGGCGTACCCGAACCACTCGATCATGGGTGAAGAAACCGGCCTGCACGCCGGCACCGGGATCGAAGGCGAAGAATACCTGTGGATCATCGACCCACTGGACGGCACCACCAACTTCCTGCGCGGCATCCCTCATTTCGCTGTCAGCATCGCCTGCAAATACCGTGGTCGCCTGGAACACGCCGTTGTACTGGACCCGGTTCGCCAGGAAGAATTCACCGCCAGCCGTGGCCGTGGCGCCCAACTGAACGGTCGTCGCCTGCGCGTCAGCGGCCGCACCAGCCTGGACGGCGCCCTGCTGGGTACCGGCTTCCCGTTCCGCGATGACCAGATGGACAACCTCGACAACTACCTGGGCATGTTCCGCGCCCTGGTTGGCCAGACCGCCGGCATCCGCCGCGCCGGCTCCGCCAGCCTAGACCTGGCCTACGTGGCCGCCGGTCGTTTCGACGCCTTCTGGGAGTCGGGTCTGTCCGAGTGGGACATGGCAGCAGGCGCCCTGCTGATTCAGGAAGCAGGCGGCCTGGTGAGCGACTTCACTGGCGGTCATGACTTCCTCGAAAAAGGTCACGTCGTTGCCGGCAACACCAAATGCTTCAAGGCAGTACTGACGGCGATTCAGCCGCACCTGCCGGCTTCGTTGAAGCGCTAAGCGTCCAGCGACAGATAAAAGCACCCTTCGGGGTGCTTTTTTTATGCCCATCGAAATCACCGCCGCCCCTGTAGGAGCGAGCCTGCTCGCGATGGTCGTCAACGATAACGCTGGACGCCTGACACCCCGCGGCGCTCTAGAGCCCATCGCGAGCAGGCTCGCTCCTACAGGAGGCCCTTAAATCCCCGGGCACAAAAAAGCACCCCGCAGGGTGCTTCTTTTTGCATCGGTTTCAGCAGATCACTGCCCCTGCTGATTCTGCGACAGGATCAGCCGACCCTCTTTATCCACAGGAATCTGATTCCCCGGATCGCGATCCATTCGCACCTTCCCCTCTTTACCGTCCAGCGAGTACCGCACGTCGTAACCCACTACCTTGTCACTGATGTCATTCACCGTATTACAACGGGTCTGAGTCGTCGTGTAGGTGTCACGCTCCTGCATGCCCTCCTGAACCTTGTTACCGGCATAACCACCACCGACTGCGCCTGCAACCGTGGCAATTTTCTTGCCGGTGCCGCCGCCGATCTGGTTACCCAGCAGACCACCTGCCAGTGCACCCACCACCGTACCGGCGATCTGGTGTTGATCTTTCACCGGCGCTTGCCGGGTAACGGTTACATCCTTGCACACTTCACGTGGAGTCTTGATTTGTGTCTTGACCGGCTCAACGGCGAGCACTTGCGCATACTCAGGGCCGCTTTTCTTAACCAGGCTGTAGGTGGCCAAAGCACCCCCGGCAGTCACACCGACAGCACCCAGTACAGCACCAACCAGCATCGACTTGTTCACATGAACCTCCTGACCATCTCATGCGGGATAAACCCGCGCTTCTCCCAGCCTTGGAGCATAAAAAAAGGCGCGAGTTCAACTCGCGCCTTTTTGGACTACGGCAGTGAGGGAAATTTCACTCAAGGACGGTCGTCGACTTCCTTCTCGGTATTCGCCGGAGGAATGAGGTCTTCAGTGCTCAGGTTCAGCCAGATCAGCACCACGTTGGCGATGTAGATCGACGAGTAAGTACCCGCCAATACACCCACCAGCAGCGCCAGGGAGAAGCCGTGCAGGTTGTCGCCGCCAAAGAACAGCAGCGCGGCAATGGCCAGCAACGTGGACACCGAGGTCGCGATGGTCCGCAGCAGGGTCTGAGTGGTCGAGATGTTGATGTTCTCGATCAGGCTGGCCTTGCGCAGCACGCGGAAGTTCTCACGAACCCGGTCGAATACCACGATGGTGTCGTTGAGCGAGTAACCGATGATCGCCAGCACCGCCGCCAGCACCGTCAGGTCGAAGGTGATCTGGAAGAACGACAGGATACCGACGGTCACGATCACGTCGTGGATCAAGGACACGATCGCACCGACAGCGAATTTCCACTGAAAGCGGAACGCCAGGTAGATCAGGATACCGCCCAGCGCCATCAGCATGCCGAGGCCGCCCTGGTCGCGCAGCTCTTCACCGACCTGCGGGCCAACGAACTCGACGCGCTTGACCGTCGCCGGGTTCTCGCCGCCGACCTTCTGCAGCGCTTCAGCTACTTGATGACCCAGTTGCGGATCCTCACCCGGCATACGCACCAGCAAATCGGTGGTTGCACCGAAGTTCTGCACGATGGCCTCGTGATAACCCGCAGTCACCAGTTGCTCACGCACCTTGGTGACGTCGGCCGGACGCTCGTAGGTCAGCTCGATGAGCGTACCGCCGGTGAAGTCCAGGCCCCAGTTCATGCCCTTGTGGAACACACTGAACAGCGCCAGTGCGGTCAGGAACAATGTGACGCCGAACGCGAAGTTGCGAACGCCCATGAAGTTGATTGTACGTAACATGGCAGCCCCTTAAATCCACAACTTCTTGAAGTCACGACCGCCGAAGATCAGGTTGACCATCGCGCGGGTGACCATGATGGCCGTGAACATCGAAGTCAGAACCCCGAGGGACATGGTTACGGCAAAGCCCTTGACCGGACCGGTACCCATGGCGAACAGGATGCCGCCCACCAGCAAGGTGGTCAGGTTGGCGTCGAGAATCGCGGTGAATGCCCGGCTGAAGCCTTCGTTGATGGCCCGCTGCACGGTCATGCCCGCGGCGATCTCTTCACGAATCCGCGAGAAGATCAGTACGTTGGCGTCGACCGCCATACCCATGGTCAACACGATACCGGCGATACCCGGCAGGGTTAGCGTTGCACCCAGCAGCGACATCAGGGCCAGCAGCATCACCATGTTCACAGCCAGCGCGACGGTGGCGATGATGCCGAAGAAGCGGTAGATGGCGATGATGAATAGCGAGACGAACAGCATGCCCCACAGCGATGCATCGATACCCTTGGTGATGTTGTCCGCACCCAGGCTCGGGCCGATGGTGCGTTCTTCAGCAAAGTACATCGGCGCGGCCAGACCACCGGCACGCAGCAGCAGCGCCAGTTCGGAGGACTCGCCCTGGCCGTTCAGGCCAGTGATGCGGAACTGGGCACCCAGTGGCGACTGAATGGTCGCCAGGCTGATGATCTTCTTCTCTTCTTTAAACGACTGCACCGGAACGTCTTTTTCGACGCCATCGACCACTTGCTTGGTGTAAGTGGTGACCGGACGCTGTTCAATGAAGATCACCGCCATGCTGCGACCCACGTTCGAACGGGTTGCACGGCTCATCAGCTCGCCGCCGTGGCCGTCCAGACGAATGTTCACTTCCGGCGTGCCGTGCTCGCCGAAGCCAGCCTTGGCGTCAGTCACCTGGTCACCGGTGATGATCAGGCCACGCTCGATGAGTGCCGGAGGACGCTTGCCTTCACGGAACTCGAATTCCTCGGAAGTGGCTTTCGAAGCACCAGGCTCAGCTGCCAGACGGAACTCCAGGTTGGCCGTCTTGCCGAGGATACGCTTGGCTTCTGCGGTGTCCTGCACGCCCGGCAGCTCAACCACGATGCGGTTGGCGCCCTGACGCTGGACGATCGGTTCGGCAACACCCAGCTCGTTGACGCGGTTACGTACCGTGGTCAAGTTCTGCTTGATGGAGTATTCACGGATTTCCGCCAGCTTGGCCGGGGTCATCGCCAGACGCAGCACCGGTTGACCGTTCAGGTCGGCCGGAACAATGTCGAAATCGTTGAAGTTCTTGCGTACCAGTGCACGGGCCTGTTCGCGGGTCGCTTCATCGGTGAAGCCCAGCTGAATGGCACCATTGAGTTGCGGCAGGCTGCGATAGCGCACTTTCTCTTTGCGCAGCAGGCTCTTGACGTCGCCTTCGTAGACTTTCAGGCGTGCATCGAGGGCTTTTTCCATGTCCACTTCCAGCAGGAAGTGCACACCACCGGACAAGTCCAGACCCAGCTTCATCGGGTGCGCAGCGACGTTACGCAGCCATTGCGGGGTGGTTTGTGCCAGGTTCAGCGCGACGACGTAGTCATCACCCAACGCCTTGCGCACAACGTCCTTGGCAGGCAACTGGTCTTCAGCCTTGACCAGGCGAACCAGACCGCCCTTGCCACCGGCCGTCAGCGAAGTCGCCTTGACGTTGATCCCGGAGTCCTTGAGCGCAGTGCTCACGCGATCCAGATCAGCCTGAGTGACCGCCAACGCAGTACTTGCGCCACTGACCTGAATGGCCGGGTCATCGGGATAGAGATTGGGAGCGGAATAAATCAGACCGATCGCCAGCACCGCCAGGATCAGAATGTATTTCCACAGAGGATATTTGTTCAGCATCACGCCGCCCGTTTATGACGCGGGGCGCCTTGCGCGCCCCGTCGATTGAGAATGAAGTTGAAACTTTAGATCGCTTTGAGCGTGCCTTTTGGCAGCGTGGCGGCGATAGCGCCTTTCTGGAACTTCATTTCGACGGTGTCGGACACTTCCAGCACCACGAAATCATCGGCAACTTTGGTGATCTTGCCGGCAATACCGCCGGTGGTCACAACTTCGTCACCCTTTTGCAGGCTGCTCAGCAGGTTCTTCTGCTCTTTGGCGCGCTTGGCCTGTGGGCGCCAGATCATCAGGTAGAAAATGACCAGGAAGCCGACCAGGAAAATCCACTCAAAACCGCCACCCATAGGGGCTGCAGCTGCCGGCGCAGCACCGTCTGCCATGGCATTAGAGATAAAAAAGCTCATTTAGCACTCCAGTTGCAAATGTTGAATCTTGGGGTCAGAAAACTCAGTCCAAGGGCGGAACAGGCAACCCGCGCTTGGCGTAGAAGGCATCGACAAAGGCGGCCAATGTACCCTGTTGAATAGCCTCGCGCAAACCAGCCATAAGCACTTGATAATGGCGCAAGTTATGGATGGTATTGAGCATGCTTCCCAGCATTTCGCCGCACTTGTCCAGGTGATGCAGATAAGCGCGGGAGAAGTTCTGGCAGGTATAGCAATCGCAGGTCGGATCCAGCGGCGAATCATCATGGCGATGGAACGCGTTACGGATCTTGATCACGCCTGTATCAATGAACAGATGCCCATTGCGGGCATTACGGGTTGGCATCACGCAATCGAACATGTCCACACCGCGGCGCACACCCTCCACCAGATCTTCCGGTTTGCCAACGCCCATAAGGTAACGAGGTTTGTCAGCCGGCATCTGGGCCGGCAGATAATCCAGCACCTTGATCATTTCATGCTTGGGCTCGCCCACCGACAGACCGCCAATGGCCAGGCCGTCGAAGCCGATCTTGTCCAGGCCTTCCAGGGAGCGCATGCGCAGGTCCTGGTGCATGCCACCCTGAACGATGCCGAACAGCGCCGCCGTGTTGTCGGCATGGGCGTTCTTCGAGCGCTGGGCCCAACGCAACGACAACTCCATGGATACGCGGGCGACGTCTTCGTCGGCCGGGTACGGCGTGCATTCGTCGAAAATCATCACGATGTCGGAGCCCAGGTCACGCTGGACCTGCATCGACTCTTCCGGCCCCATGAACACTTTTGCGCCATCAACCGGAGAAGCGAAGGTCACGCCCTCCTCCTTGATCTTGCGCATGGCGCCCAGGCTGAACACCTGGAAACCGCCGGAGTCGGTCAGGATCGGGCCTTTCCACTGCATGAAATCGTGCAGGTCGCCGTGCTTCTTGATCACTTCCATGCCCGGGCGCAGCCACAGGTGGAAGGTGTTGCCCAGAATGATTTCAGCGCCAATCGCCTCGATATCCCGCGGCAGCATGCCCTTGACCGTGCCATAGGTACCGACCGGCATGAAAGCCGGGGTCTCGACGGTGCCACGGGGGAAGGTCAAACGACCGCGACGAGCCTTGCCATCGGTGGCCAAAAGCTCAAAAGACATACGACATTGGCGACTCATTCTGTTTCCTCTGGGCCACGTGGTGCGGGGTTACGGGTGATAAACATCGCATCACCGTAGCTGAAAAAGCGGTATTCGTTGTCGACCGCGGCTTTATAGGCGGCCATCGTTTCCGGGTAACCGGCGAACGCCGAAACCAGCATCAACAGCGTGGATTCGGGCAAATGGAAGTTGGTCACCAGGGCATCGACCACATGAAAAGGCCGGCCCGGGTAGATAAAGATGTCGGTATCGCCACTGAACGGCTTGAGCACGCCATCGCGGGCGGCGCTTTCCAGGGAACGCACGCTGGTGGTCCCCACCGCCACCACCCGACCGCCGCGCGCGCGACAGGCGGCAACCGCATCCACCACGTCCTGGCCGACTTCCAGCCATTCGCTGTGCATGTGGTGGTCTTCGATCTTCTCCACGCGCACCGGCTGGAAGGTGCCAGCGCCAACGTGCAAGGTCACGAACGCGGTCTCGACGCCCTTGGCGGCAATCGCCTCCATCAGCACCTGATCGAAATGCAGCCCCGCCGTCGGCGCCGCCACCGCGCCCAAACGCTGGGCGTAGACGGTCTGGTAGCGCTCACGATCGGCGCCTTCATCCGGGCGGTCTATATAAGGAGGCAATGGCATGTGCCCGACGCGGTCGAGCAGCGGCAAGACTTCTTCAGCGAACCCCAATTCGAACAGCGCATCGTGACGCGCCAGCATCTCGGCCTCGCCACCGCCATCGATCAGGATCTTCGACCCAGGCTTGGGCGACTTGCTGGAACGCACATGGGCCAGCACGCGATGACTGTCCAGCACCCGCTCCACCAGAATTTCCAGCTTGCCGCCGGAAGCCTTCTGGCCAAACAGCCGCGCCGGAATCACCCGGGTATTGTTGAACACCATCAAATCGCCCGGGCGCAAATGCTCAAGCAAATCAGTGAATTGACGGTGTGCCAGGGCGCCGCTGACCCCATCCAGGGTCAACAGGCGACTACCGCGACGCTCGGCCAGTGGATGGCGGGCGATCAGCGAATCAGGGAGCTCGAAAGTAAAGTCAGCAACGCGCATGATGGGGTTCGTCTAGCAGGGCCGGGAAGTCTAGCGGAATTATCAAAAATTCTCCATGTACCTGATTGACCAGCGGTTATCTCATCTTTATACTCCGCGGCCATTGCCCTGATGGCGGAATTGGTAGACGCGGCGGATTCAAAATCCGTTTTCGAAAGGAGTGGGAGTTCGAGTCTCCCTCGGGGCACCAAAATTAAGAAAGGTCTTGCTTAGCAAGGCCTTTTTTTTCGTCCACAGAAAAGCCCCCGGCACCCCACCGACCTGTGGGAGCTGGCTTGCCAGCGATGCTTTTTGATTTCTCAGCCCCTCGGTCAGTCAGACACTCATCAAGGACTCCCCCCATGGAATCACAACTGGAAACCATCGCCCTCTTCTCCCTGAAACTGGCTTATGAAACGGAAGGTTCAAGCCCGATCTTGCGCGATGACCTGGTGATGGGCGATTACCAGCGGGATGTGTTTGAGTTGCTGGTGCGGCGGGGGGATGTTGAGGGAATTCAGATGAAATTGGGTGAGTGTGTGGGGTTGGCGCTGGAGGCTGTTGGGGGTGTGGATAAGCCGTTGGGGCGGGAGTTGCGGAAATTGGCAGAAGAATTTGCTGGCACTCAGGCAATGGAACAGCTTGATACCCCACTCATCGCGCTCAAGAACTATCTGAAAGACATCCAGTAAAGGCAGGTGGTCTTAAAGGCCGGATTGCCCGATAGTCGGAACAATCCTGGACTCAGCGGCAGGTCCTCAAGGAAGGAATCAACAATGCTCTTCGACTGGCTGGTTATTTACGGTGGGTGGATTGGGATGTGGGTTTTGGTGGTGCGGCATCGGGGTACCACGAACTTGTGGCTGGCTAATCTGGCGGGTTTCGTGGCCGGTTTTATTGTCGCCATGGCGGTGGAGATGCTGACTCGCTCCGCCGCGGGCATTGGCTCTCCCGAGGCACCCTTCATGCTGTACTCGATCATGGCCGGGTTGGGGACGTTGGTTGGCACCTGGATGTGGCTCATTGCCAGGCTGGAGCAGCCGGAAGATCTGTTTCTGCGCCATCTTTTTGCCGGGGGTGTCAGTGTTTTTACGGGGTCGGTTGCACTCGGGCTGATGTGGTCGAATTTGGTTCCTGGGTGAGTACAGTCGGGTTGAGGTTGGCAGGGCTGGCGCTATCGCGAGCAGGCTCGCTCCTACAGGGGATGTGGCCAACTGGCGAGGGTTGTAAGCCCCGGGTTTCGGGGCTTTTGAGCATACGGGTCAGAGCAGATGCTGTGAAATCAGCTTCGAAATTTCCACCATCGACGTCTTGCCGGTGAATTCGAACTTCACCTTCCCCAACGACGAGAAGTAAATCTCCAGCTCCGAATCCAGATCAAACGTCCCGGACGTTTCCACCGAGTACGCCACGATGTTTTTGTACGGCAACGAAGTGAAGTCTTTTTTGCTGCCGGTGATGCCCTGTACGTTCACCGAGATGATGCGTTTGTTGGTGAACACCACGCCGTCGCGCATGGATTTGTAGGAGTCGATGACGTGTTCGCCGTCGATCAGCAGAGCGGAAACGCGTTCGGCGTATTCGTCGTTCTGCTTGAGTTTGAAGAAGCCTTTGTTGTTGAAGTCGATCATCTGTCCATCCTTTGCCGAAGAAAAATCCTGCGGGTTACTTCAGCACCTTTACGACTTGAGTGTCGATGAGAAATCCATCAGGCCCGGCCAATTTCTTCCACCCCACGTACTGAAAAGTCTCTTGCTCATCAATGAAGTCGCCTCGCTCCACCATTTCACCGCCCAGCACGGCGACGTGCTTATACACGCCACAGCTGCCATCCGAGCGATGGACGGTGTAGATCACATAGGGTTTGGCGTAATACGCGGCGCGGAAATGGCGGCCGCAACCGAAATCGACCTTGATCATCAAGGTCTTCAAATTCTCTTCGCCATCCAGCTCGGCGTGCTGGTCCAGGGCCCCGATTTCGCCGACGTCGCTGAAGCCCAGTGAGCGAGCACGCTTGTATTCCGCAGAGTTCAGGTGTTCGGTCTGGTTTTTTTGCAATTGCTGAGCTATTTCCTCGTTGTATTCATCACTCCCCTTGGCCGCTATGTCTTGCACTTGGGGCATGAGGCTTTCACAGCGGGCGTATTCGGGCGAGTCGAGGCTTGGCTGGGCGAGGTTTTTGCGATGTACCCTAATGGTTCGCAGCTGGCTCTCGATATAGGGCAAGGCCTCCTTGGCCGTCTTGCGCCCGCTCTCGACATCGGTCACTGCCAGCTGTAAATACCGGCAATCGGAGAGGTAGGTCTTCCAGGCGTATTCCGGGGTTTCATCCCAGTCGGCGAACGCCGGTGTCGTCACTAAGGCGAAAGTGATCGCGCAAAACAGACGCGAGGCTGGAGCGAGCGTGAGCATGTGTAGTCCATTACAAAGATGATGAAGTGGCGCGACGCTACTACCTTGCCATTTCGCTGTCCACTGGCGTTTCCCACACACCTATCTAAGGTCATAAGGTCATTTGACGAGGGATCAAAAAATGATCAGGGCAGCACTCACCGGCATCACCTGCTTTACCGTCGGACTCTCTGTGTTCGCGGCGGACGGTGAGGAAAAGGACGGTTATTGGTATCTGCAAACCAGCGCCTATACCAAGCACTGGACCCACGACCCCGAACACAACAACCATCAGGAACTGGTCGGTGTCGAGCGCGTCTACGGCGACGGTTTGTTGTGGGGGGCGGCCACTTTCAAGAACTCGTTCTACCAGCGTTCGTATTACGCCTACCTGGGCAAGGTCTGGGAGCATGAGCGCTACCCGCTATACGTCAAGCTGAGCGGCGGGCTTATCGAGGGTTACAAAGGCAAGTACGACGACAAAATCCCCCTGAACCATTTTGGCGTCGCCCCCGTCGTCATTCCCTCGTTCGGTGCCCACTGGGGACCGGTGGCAGCGGAGTTCGTCGTGCTTGGAGGGGCTGCCGGGATGATCAATGTGGGGTTACGGTTCTAAGTTCGAGGCTGGCGTAGGGCGGTGAGCTTGGCCTGAGTGGGTACAGGCATTGCAAATGCTGCAAGACATTCAGCATTGGTGCTGTTTAGGTTGGCGCTTTCACTAGTAAGTTGCTCCCACTGGCTTTTGTACCCCTTTCCTCTCACCGGTTTTCCCGCCGGCCAGCGTTAGCCAAGTCCGTTTCCAGCCCATGACGGACAGCCCGGGCACTCGAGTCAGGTGCTGGATTGATGAGCCACCCAGTGTTTCATTTCTTCTTCAATGAAGTGGTTCACCAGGTCACTGTACATTTTCTCGATTGCGTCCGGGCTCAACCCTTCAGCCTCGGCCCACTCGCGTCGTGTCGCCAACATGGCCTTGAAACGCTCCGGACCACGCACCGAAGTCATTGAGGTCTTGTACTTCGAGGCAGCCAGTACGTATCGAAAACGCTTGCCCAACAGTTTGATTACCGCCTGATCAAGGGCATCGATTTCGCGTCGAATATCCTCCATTCCTGCAAACTCTTCGGGCTGCAACTGATTGATTTCGGTCATGTACGTAATTCCGTTTACTGAAAAAATTGCAAGCGTTGGAAGAATTGTCGGCACACTTACTTCGATGAGTGATACAGCCTGAACCCCATAAAATTAGCTATCAAAACAAAGGGAACGGATTTGCTATTGAGGTTTGCTCAATAATTAATATATCCCCTTTGTCTTGCCCATTTTTATTGTTTGAGTACTCCGGACTCCCACAACGCAACGAGCAGTGCTAAAGCAGCGAACTGCCCTATAGCGCACCACATGAGTGCTTTGAGCATGCGCCTGAGCAAAAGAGGAAAGTTCGCTATATCTTCAGTACTGGCGATACCATGTTTCACAAAAAATCGCGGAAATGTAACGGCGCTACAGGCTGAACCTACCAACTGCAGTTTCCCCCAAGGTCCAGCGTGTATACGCGTAGCGATGGTTATGACAGAAGAACTGTTCTTGAAAGAGTTCAGCAGCACGTCAGTTTTTGTGTAGCCGAGATATAGTGCAATCGCAAGCCAGATAAACATGCTGATCAGCACGACTCCACATAAACTGCCAACGACCAGTTCCGCAGTAGTCATTTCAAATTCTCATAAACAACTTCCCCAATGATTTCACCCCCCTTCTCGCCAAGCATGCTGCCCGCATAAGAGCCACCGCCTACCGCGAGGATGCTACACGCCAACATTCCGATACCAGCGGTAGGTACGCCAAGCCCGATACAAAGACTGCTAACTGCAGATGCAGTCAGTATTGAACCCGCCACGGCACCACCACCGATCCCCCCAGCAAAACTCCCCGTCTCGGTAAATCTGATTCGCTCGCAAGCTTCAGTATTCCCGGCGGCACATACATCCTGAACCTTCAACGCAGACGCCCCGCCGCCGATAGCCGTACCTAGCCAACCGCCATACTGGACATACTTGGTAGCCTTCGCCACACCTTCAAGGTGGGTTGCATACCCCGGAATCTTCCCCGCAGGACTGGCGTTGGTCCACAGATGGACCAGGCTTTGACTGGAGATGCTCAGCGCTTTTTTCAGGTTGATATGGTCGGGGAAGCCAATTCCCTTGCGGGTCAGTGCCGTCATGTGGCTGTTCAGTTGGGCGAGCAAGAGCTGGCGTTCTGCAAAGAACGTCGGTGAGCGAAGGTGGCCATCTCGTTCCAGCGTCTTCTGATGCAATGCCTCGATGTCCCTCAAGGCATTGCCTACGTTATCCAGATTGTTTTTGAAAATGCTCGCACCGACGCCGATAGCGTTCGAGCCCAACGCCAGAAAAGTCTGGATTTCATCGCGGTGACGAACCATGAAATCCGCTTCCTCCGAGCTGAGCGTTTCGATGATCTGGTTGGTCTTGGCCGCCACTTCCATGAGCAGGGCTTCTTGCCGGGTGCATTGGTGATGATTGGGATCACCGAGCACGATCATCGAACCAGCTTTGACATCGCCCAGATTGGGATTGAGCAGCTTGAATTTGCCCATCACCGCCGGGTCGCGCAGGGTGAACAGATTCGCTTCGAGTTGTTCGCGGGTAGTACTTCGGGGAACGACGTAAAAACCGGGCTCCTGGGCTGAGGTGGTGAACGGTGTTGGCGTCGGGTTGGTCCGCGGGGTCGCGAGTGAGGATGGCGATGGTTCCGGGTTGCTCATGGCCCGGGCAGACGGCTGTCTGGCGGTCTGTGCGGCATAGGGTGCAGCGCTTCGGCTGGATTCATACGATCCGTTGAAATTCGATGCTTTCAGGGTCGCCTTGCAAGGGCAACCGCTGTAACTGTCCAGCGTGCCGGCGACCAATCGTCCATGACTTTCCATGTAGGAAATGCCGCCCTGGATCCTGTAGGTCTGGCCGTCCACGCCGCAGGTGACGGGATCACCTTCGCGCGCATGGGCGAGGCCATACATGATGACGCCGTCATGACCATCCTTGACCTCGCCACCGCACGAGGTCTTGTCGCCCACACGGATAAAATGCCCTTCATTCATTTCTTGAACTCCCTGTCTATTGGCGTCCCCGTGGGGCGCAGCCATAAACGGTGCGCTGCACCGACTCAGGATTGAGTTGGCCGCACGCACGGTACTGGGGCCAAGAGGCAATTCAAGGCGACGGAGAACAGTTCAGACGATTCCTACGCGTGCTTCGGAAAAGTAGAAGGATATTGATGATGTTTTTTCTTCGAGAGGCGATTGGGTTGGCTTTGTGCCTGGCGACAACATGCTCGCGAAAAGGGAGTGTCAGTCGACGAATATGCTGCCTGAAACTCCGCCATCGCGAGCAGCTCGCTCCTACAGAAGGTTACGGCTGTCTGGCAGAAATTACGTAACAGTCTCTAACAACACCATCTCCCACCACACTCTTCTAGACTCAATAGAGAGTCGTAGACAGAACCAAACACGTCGCTTTGGTGCGGGTTAATAAAAGCCCCCGTGGCAATCTGCGCTTTATGCCCTTTATAGAGGTGCGGCGAAGACCGCATCGGGCACAACAAGATGCCCACTCAGGGCACCCTGGCCACCGGCCTGAAATTGCCACGATACCGTGACGTGGTGTGAGTGCCGCAGCCGACACTTTCGGACAACCGACGACCTTCTGGTATGTCCGTGACCGTGAGGATTGCTGAATGCCTGATGTTGAGTTGCACCTGCCTGTGATCAACACGCTGCTGGAGCGCCATAAGGGTACTCCCGGTGCGCTGTTGCCCATTCTTCATGATATTCAGGAGCGCATCGGCTACGTCCCCGATGCCGCCGTCCCCGAGATTGCCCATGCGCTGAACCTCAGTCAGGCCGAGGTGCGCGGGGTGATCAGCTTCTACCACGACTTCCGTACCGCGCCGCCGGCCCGCCATATTCTGCGGTTGTGCCGCGCCGAGTCGTGCCAGAGCCGTGGGGCCGAGCAGTTGGCGGCGCAATTGCGCGATCGACTGCAATTGGATGACCACGGCAGCAGCGCCGATGGCAGCATCAGTTTGCGCCCTGTTTATTGCCTCGGTGCCTGTGCTTGTTCGCCGGCACTGGAGCTGGATGGTCGGGTGCATGCGCGGCTCAGTGCCGAGCGGCTGGATGCCTTGCTCGATGCTTGCAGGGAGGACGCGTGATGCCGACTCTCTATTTGCCCTGTGATTCGCTGGCCCGTGCCGTGGGGGCCGATGAGGTGTCCACCGCCCTGATCACTCAGGCCAAGGCACGCAATCTGCCGTTGGAGCTACAGCGCACCAGCTCGCGCGGCCTGTACTGGCTGGAACCGTTGCTGGAAGTGGATAGCCCGCAAGGCCGGATCGGCTTTGGCCCGTTGACCGCAGACGATGTGCCGTCCGTACTCGAAGCCCTCCAAAACCCGACAGCACATCCCCTGGCCCTGGGCCTCGTGGAAGAGCTGCCGTATCTCAAATCCCAACAACGCCTGCTGTTCGCCCGCGCCGGCATCACCCGGCCGCTGTCGCTGGACGACTACCGCGCCCACGGCGGTTTCGAGGGTCTGAAAAGAGCGATCACCGTTGGCGGCGAGCAGACCGCCACAGAAGTATTCGACTCCGGCCTGCGCGGCCGTGGCGGCGCAGCCTTCCCCGCCGGGATCAAATGGCGCACGGTGCGCGGCACCCAAGCGGCGCAAAAGTACATCGTGTGCAACGCCGACGAAGGCGACTCCGGCACCTTCGCCGACCGCATGCTGATGGAAGGCGACCCCTTCCTGCTGATCGAAGGCATGGCCATTGCCGGGCTCTGCACCGGCGCCACCTTCGGCTACATCTATGTACGTTCGGAATATCCGGATGCCGTGGCCACCCTGCGCCAAGCGCTGAATATCGCTCGTGAAGCCGGTTATCTGGGCGCCAATGTCGGCGGCAGCGGCCAGGCCTTCGACATGGAAGTCCGCGTCGGCGCCGGCGCGTACATCTGCGGTGAAGAAACCGCGCTACTGGATTCGCTGGAAGGCAAACGCGGCATCGTCCGCGCCAAGCCGCCGATTCCCGCGCTGCAAGGCCTGTTCGGCCAGCCAACGCTGGTGCACAACGTACTGACCCTGGCCTCGGTCCCACTGATTCTGGCCAAGGGCGCACAGTTCTACCGCGACTACGGCATGGGCCGTTCCTTGGGCACCATGCCTTTCCAACTGGCCGGAAACATCCGCCACGGCGGCCTGGTGGAACGGGCCTTTGGCCTGACCCTGCGCGAACTGGTGGAAGACTACGGCGGCGGCACCGCCAGTGGTCGTCCCTTGAAGGCCGCACAAGTTGGCGGGCCGCTGGGCGCCTGGGTGCCGCCTTCGCAATTCGATACGCCACTGGATTACGAAGCCTTCGCCGCCATGGGCGCGATGCTCGGCCACGGCGGCGTAGTGGTGGCTGACGACAGCCTCGACATGGCCCACATGGCACGCTTTGCCATGCAGTTCTGCGCCGAAGAATCCTGCGGCAAATGCACGCCTTGCCGGATCGGCTCGACCCGTGGCGTGGAGGTAATCGACCGCCTGCTGGCCGCGCCCGACCAGAGCGCTCGCGACGAGCAGGTGATCATCCTCAAGGACCTGTGCGACACGCTGCAATACGGCTCGCTCTGCGCCTTGGGCGGCATGACCTCCTATCCGGTCGCCAGCGCCCTCAAACATTTCCCCGCCGACTTCGGTCTGCAAGCCTCGGAGGCCGAACAATGATCACGCTCTTCGACCCGAAAACCGATATCGATCTTGGAACACCCGAGCGCCACAGCGAGGTGCAAATCACCCTGACCATCGACGGTCGCAGCATGAGCGTGCCCGAAGGCACCTCGGTGATGCGCGCCGCCGCGCTGATGGGTACCACCATCCCGAAACTCTGCGCCACCGACAGCCTGGAAGCCTTCGGCTCCTGCCGCATGTGCCTGGTGGAGATCGACGGCATGCGCGGCTACCCCGCGTCCTGCACCACGCCTGTCACTGAAGGCATGACCGTGCACACCCAAACGCCCAAGCTCGCGACCCTGCGCCGCAACGTGATGGAGCTGTATATCTCCGATCACCCGCTGGACTGCCTGACCTGCTCGGCCAACGGCAACTGCGAGCTGCAAACCGTGGCCGGTCAGGTCGGCCTGCGGGAAGTACGTTACGGTTATGAAGGCGAAAACCATCTGGCCGATGTGAAGGACACATCCAACCCCTACTTCGACTACGACCCGAGCAAGTGCATCGTCTGCAACCGCTGCGTGCGCGCCTGCGAAGAAACCCAGGGCACCTTCGCCCTGACCATCACCGGGCGTGGTTTTGAATCCCGTGTGTCGGCGGCCGGTGGCGAGAACTTTCTCGAGTCGGAATGCGTGTCCTGCGGCGCCTGCGTGCAGGCCTGCCCTACCGCGACCCTGATGGAAAAAAACGTGGTCGAAATGGGCCAGCCCGAACACGCCGTGATCACCACCTGCGCCTATTGCGGCGTGGGCTGCTCGTTCCGCGCCGAGATGAAAGGCGACCAGCTTGTGCGCATGGTTCCGGACAAGAACGGCCAGGCCAACCACGGCCACTCCTGCGTCAAGGGCCGTTTCGCCTGGGGCTACGCCACCCACCCGGATCGCATCACCAAGCCGATGATCCGCCAGCACATCAACGACCCGTGGCAGGAAGTCAGCTGGGATGAAGCGGTGACCTACGCCGCCAGCGAATTCCGCCGTCTGCAACAAAAATACGGTCGCGATTCCATCGGCGGCATCACTTCCAGCCGTTGCACCAACGAAGAAACCTATCTGGTGCAGAAACTGGTGCGCGCCGCGTTTGGCAACAACAACGTCGACACCTGCGCGCGGGTCTGTCACTCGCCGACCGGCTATGGCTTGAAGCAGACGTTGGGCGAGTCCGCCGGCACCCAGAGTTTCGATTCGGTGATGCAGGCCGACGTGATCCTGGTGATGGGCGCCAACCCGAGCGATGCGCACCCGGTGTTTGCCTCGCAACTCAAGCGCCGCCTGCGTGAAGGTGCGCGCCTGATCGTCATCGATCCACGACGCATCGATCTGGTGGACTCGGTGCACGCCCGCGCCGAATATCACCTGGCCCTGCGCCCCGGCACCAACGTCGCCATGCTCAATGCACTGGCCCACACCATCATCACCGAAGGGCTGCAAGACCAGGCCTTTATCGACGCCCGTTGCGAGAATGTCGATTTCGCCCGCTGGAGCGAATTCGTCAGCCGCGCGGACAACTCGCCGGAAGTGATTGGCCCGATCTGCGGCGTACCGGCGGCCGACATCCGCGCCGCCGCGCGCCTGTACGCCACCGGCGGCAACGCGGCGATCTACTATGGCCTGGGTGTCACCGAACACAGCCAGGGCAGCACCTCGGTGATGGGCATCGCCAACCTCGCCATGGCCACCGGCAACATCGGCCGCGAAGGCGTGGGCGTGAACCCGCTGCGGGGGCAGAACAATGTGCAGGGTTCCTGCGACATGGGCTCCTTCCCCCACGAACTGCCCGGCTATCGGCACATCTCCAACGAAACGGTCCGCGCGCAATTTGAACAGGCGTGGAACGTCACCCTGCAACCCGATCCCGGCCTGCGCATTCCCAACATGTTCGAGTCGGCGCTGGCCGGCAGCTTCAAGGGCCTGTACTGCCAGGGCGAAGACATCGCACAAAGCGACCCGAACACCCAGCACGTCACCGCGGCCCTGTCGGCCATGGAATGCGTGGTGGTGCAGGACATCTTCCTCAACGAAACCGCCAAGTTCGCCCACGTGTTCCTGCCGGGCGCTTCGTTCCTGGAAAAGGACGGCACCTTCACCAACGCCGAGCGCCGTATCTCGCGGGTGCGCAAGGTGATGGACCCGCTGGGCGGCAAGGCCGACTGGGAAGGTACGGTGGCGCTGGCCAATGCCCTGGGCTACCGGATGGACTACAAACATCCGTCGGAAATCATGGATGAGATCGCCCGCCTGACGCCGACCTTCACCAATGTCAGCTATGCGGAACTGGAGCGTCACGGAAGCCTGCAATGGCCGTGCAACGCCAATGCGCCGGACGGCACGCCGACCATGCACATCGAGCAGTTCGTGCGCGGCAAGGGGCGCTTCATGCTCACCGGTTACGTGCCCACCGAAGAGAAGGTCAACAGCCGTTATCCACTGCTGCTGACCACCGGGCGCATCCTCAGCCAGTACAACGTCGGCGCCCAGACCCGGCGCACCGACAACGTCGCCTGGCACGACGAGGACCGCCTGGAAATTCACCCGACCGACGCCGAAAGCCGTGGCATCAACGAAGGCGATTGGGTCGGCATCGGCAGCCGCGCCGGCCAGACCGTGCTGCGCGCGCGGGTCACCGAACGGGTGGCACCGGGCGTGGTGTACACCACCTTCCACTTCCCCGAATCGGGGGCCAACGTGATCACCACCGACAACTCCGACTGGGCTACCAACTGTCCGGAGTACAAGGTCACCGCCGTGGAAGTCAGCCGCGTGTATCACCCGTCGGAATGGCAAAAACGCTTCCAGGCATTCACCGAGGAACAGCATCGTCTGCTCAAGGAACGCGCCCGTGGCGATAAGGCGGAGGTACGCCGATGAGCACTGAGAACCTGATCAAGATGGCCAACCAGATCGCCCAGTACTTCGCCAGCGAGCCGGACCGGCAACTGGCGGTGCAGGGTGTGCGCAACCATCTGCAGATGTACTGGACGCCGGGCATGCGCAAGGAATTGCTGGCCTGGCAGACGGAGCATTCAGGGGCTGAAATGCACCCACTGGCGCAAGAAGCGGTCAGCGGGGCCGGCTGGGAAGCCTGACACCGCCCCCCCTGTAGGAGCGAGCATGCTCGCGATGGACGTCAACGATAACGCGGGCTGTCTGGATACCCGCGTTACATGAACTTGCATCGCGAGCATGCTCGCTCCTACAGGGATCGGTTACTTGTCCTCGCCCGTCACCCGCACCGCCGTCTCGATCGCCCGCACGCTGATCGCCGCAAAAATCGCCGTCAGCAACACACCATTGAATCCAAGCAATATCGCCAACACCCGCGACAACGGCAGCTTCGGCACCAGTTCGCCATAGCCAATGGTCAATCCCGTCACGAAGCCAAAGTAGATACCGTCAAACGCATCCCAGCCCTCCAGATAACTGATGATCAACCCCACCGTTACGATGACGATCACCATCGTGGAAAAGATCGGCCAGGCCAGTCGAAGATAGAAGCCGACGGCTTTGTAGAACTCTCGACGGATGTTCGACACTTGGGCGCGCTTCATGTCATGGCTTCCTGGGCGACCGGCGAATGGGCGTCCCATCAGCTTGGCACAAGTTGCGAAATATGAAGGCGGACCAACGGCGCGGTGCGCAGGCAAAACGGCGATTAAGCTGCAAGAGTCCGGCTTCGGAGAACCGCCATGTCCAAGCACCTGATCGCACCGCTGCTGCTCTTCGTGTTCGTGGCCATCAGCGGGTCGTCGTGCCATGACACTCGCCAGGACGACCAGTCAAAACCGCCTGATAACCGAGGCAGTGGCAGGATTATCCCCGACCAGCAGCGCATGCCCTCGACAATGCCACGCCCCCGGATGTGAGGGTCATTCGATCTGGATCGGTCCCTTGGTCCCGGCATCGCTGTCGGTCCAGTAGTCCTCGTTCTGCAACCGCCGATCGCCCTGAATCGTGAAGGTCAGTTTGCCTTGGCGAAACTGCAGCGTGCCGTCGGTGCGCTTGGCGTTAACTTGCTTGCCGTTGACCCAGACCTGCTCCTTGGCATCGATCCGGATCGTGGCGACGGTTGCGCCCGAATCGCTCTTGGCCACCCATTGCCCGGCATACGGCGTCTGGGTGGTTGAGTTATCCACAGCCGGGTTGCTGAACCCGGCCTTGGCGTTTTCGGCCTTGCTCTTGTGGATATCGCAACCCTGGGTTTCGCTGACCTGGGTGCAGCCGGACTGCTCCAACTGTTTGCGGTACTTGTCGCTGATGGCATAGGCCGGGGATTGCGCAGCGATGAGAATGGCCAGTGCTGGCAGGATGATTCTGTTCATGTTCACTCTCCTTCCCGAATACGTTCAAACAGCCTGAAAGATGCACTGTAGCTCACAAGGCTTAACAGGCAGCGAACATGACCTGCGCTATCATCGCCCGCCTCTGTGCCCCAGGAGCTTGAACCCGGATGCCCGCAACGCTGCCATTGCCCGACGCTCATCAAGTCTTGCCACCCGTACTGGTCGGCCCGCTGTTGCGACGGCTGGAGCCGGCGCGACTGGTGCTGTGGCTGGTGGGCTCGCGGGCGCTGTCGCTGACCCTGCGGCTGCAAGGCGTGGGCGATGTTGGCCTCGATGTCGAGCAATGCAAGGTCATCGCGGTAGGCACCCATGCCTTTGTGCACCTGATCGATGTGACGTTGGACAGCGCCCTGCCCTGCGATGAACTGGTCACCTACGACCTGCTGCTGGAGGATGGCACCGGCATCGCCGACTGGGCGCCGCATCTGCTGTACGGCGATGCCCGTACGCCGAACTTCGTCCTGCGTTCGCGTATCGATCAACTGCTCCACGGCTCCTGCCGCAAGCCTCATCACCCGGCCGCGGACGGTTTGCTGTGTGTGGATAACTTGCTGGCGCAGACACACGAGCCCACGAATCGCCCGGCCTTGCTGATGATGACCGGCGATCAGGTCTACGCCGATGACGTGGCGGGGCCGATGCTGCGGGCGATTCATGCCTTGATCAATCGGCTGGGACTGTTCGGCGAGCACCTGGAAGGCGCCGTGGTCAGCGACAGCGCCAAACTCTATGAGCACCCCGCCAGTTACTACCACCGCGCGGATTTGCTGCCAGCGCTGGAGAGCAACGAGACTCTGCGCGAGCGATTCTTCGGCGGCGCGCGCAAGCCGATTTTCACCAGCAGCAGCGCCGACAATCATCTGGTGACCTTCGCTGAAGTCATGGCCATGTATTTGCTGGTCTGGTCGCCGGTGCCGTGGGCCTTGATCAATCCACAACCGCCGGTGCTGACACCCGAAAGGCGCGAGCGATATGCGCTGGAGCAGACCCGCATCGACGGCTTCAAGTCTGGCCAGGGAAAGGTGGCGCGAGCCCTGGCGCATCTGCCGACACTGATGATCTTTGACGACCACGATATTACCGATGACTGGAATCTTTCCGCGCAATGGGAAGAAACGGCCTACGGCCATCCGTTCTCCAAACGCATCATCGGCAATGCGCTGCTGGCGTACATGCTGTGCCAGGGTTGGGGCAACAATCCGGATGCCTTCGACGCCGTGCTGGAGAAAGCCGAGGGTTTCAGCTCCACCGGCAACGACGGCTATCTCGACAGCGCCGTGCAGGATGTATTGATCGATGAACTGCTGAAGTTCCAGCGCTGGCATTACGTGCTGCCCACCACTCCGGCCATGGTCGTGCTCGACACCCGCACCCGGCGCTGGCGCAGCGAGATGAACCTCAAGCAACCGTCGGGCCTGCTGGACTGGGAAGCCTTGAGCGAACTGCAACAGGAGCTGCTGGATCACCCGTCGGCGATCATCGTTTCACCGGCGCCGGTGTTTGGCGTGAAGCTGATCGAAACCGTGCAGCGCGTCTTCAGCTGGTGCGGTTATCCCCTGCTGGTGGACGCGGAAAACTGGATGGCCCATCGCGGCGCAGCACAGGTGATCCTGAACATTTTCCGACATTCACGTACACCGGGCAGCTACGTGGTGCTGTCGGGGGATGTGCATTATTCCTTCGTCTACGAAGTGCTGATCCGACACCGCAAGGCCGGGCCACGCATCTGGCAGATCACCAGCAGCGGCATCAAGAACGAATTCCCGCCGAGGCTGCTGGAATGGTTCGACCGCCTCAACCGCTGGCTCTACTCGCCGCGCTCACCGCTCAACTGGCTGACCAAACGCCGGCGCATGCGCATCGTGCCGCACATTCCCGAACATGCCGAAGCGGGTGAGCGGCTGTGGAACTCGGCGGGAGTTGGGCAGGTGTTCTTTAATGAACAGGGACAGCCGAGCGATATCTTCCAGCTCAACGCAAACGGTGCGCCAAAGACGCGGATGGTCCCCCCGCAAGACGAAAATCAGAACCTGTAGGAGCGAGCATGCTCGCGATGGACGTCAACGATGACGCGGGGCACCTGAATAAACGCGGAGACATGACGTTTTTCGCGAGCAGGCTCGCTCCTACAGTTAATTGGTGTCACCCATGGACCTCACCCGAACCCTGATCATCGGCAATTCCGGCTCCGGCAAAAGCTGGCTGGCCAGCCGGATGAAAAGCCGACTTCAGATCCCCTGGATCGATCTCGACCGGATCAACTGGCTGTCGGACGAACACAGCATTGCTCGTCCCCGCAACGAAGTGCTGGTGATTGCGCGCATCGCGGCCGATGAAGAGCGCTGGGTGATCGAGGGGGTTTACGGATGGATCGTCACTGAGCTGCTACCCCGAGCGACGGCGTTGATCTGGTTGAGTCTCGAAGATGAACAATGCGTCGCCAACATTCGCCAACGCGAGGTGAACGATGACGAGCGCTTGATCGCGATGCTGGAATGGGCGGGTAGCTATCGAACGCGTGACGATTCCACTGGGTTTGCTGCGCATCAGCGGTTGTTCGACGCGTTTGGCGGTTCAAAACTCCAACTGAAGTGCCGCATTGAAACTGTAGGAGCGAGCATGCTCGCTCCTACAAGGGATATGTATCAAGCGACTGAAATCGCCCGCCCCACCCCTCTCACAATCATCTCCACCTCACGCTCATCAATGGTCAGCGGCGGCAACAACCGAATCGTCTGGCCCCTCGTCACATTGATCAACAAACCATGATCCCGGGCCGCGATCAGGCTCAGGTCGCGGATCGGTTGCTTGAGTTCGATGCCAATCATCAGGCCCTGGCCGCGGATCGCCAGGACGTTCGGGTGGTCGGCCAATTCCATGCGCAATCTGTCCAGCAGCCGTTCCCCCTGAAGCCGGGCGTTTTCCCGCAGGCCTTGTTCCTCGATGATCTCCAGCACCGTGCAGCCGACCCGACAGGCCAGCGGATTACCGCCGAACGTGCTGCCGTGACTGCCGGGGGTGAAGATGTCGGCGGCTTTGCCACGGGCCAGGCAGGCGCCGATGGGGATGCCGTTGCCCAGGCCCTTGGCCAGCGTCATGACGTCAGGGGTGATGCCTTCGTGCTGGAAGGCGAACCACTGACCGGTACGGCCGATGCCGGTCTGGATTTCGTCGAGCATCATCAGCCAACCCCACCGGCTGCACAGTTCACGTACGGCCTTGAGATAGCCCGGTGGCGCCAGCTGCACGCCGCTTTCGCCCTGGATCGGCTCCATCAACACCGCCACGATGCGTTCGCCGTGGGCCTGATGCAGCCGCTCCAGCGCCTTCAGATCACCGAACGGCACTTTGATGAAATCCCCCGGCAGCTTGTTGAAGCCCAGCCGCACCGCCGGGCCATCGCTGGCGGACAGGGTGCCAAGGGTCCGCCCGTGAAAGGCGTTTTCCATGACCACCACCAGCGGCTGCTCGATGCCTTTGTGCCAGCCGTGAAGCCGGGCAACTTTCAGCGCCGTTTCGTTGGCCTCGGCACCTGAGTTGTTGAAGAACACCCGATCCATGCCGGCCAGCGCCGTGAGCTTGTGCGCCAGCCGTTGCTGCCAATCGATGCTGTACAGGTTGGAGGTGTGCAGCAACAACCCGGCCTGTTCGCTGATGGCGGCGACGATTTTCGGATGGGAGTGGCCGACGTTGGTCACCGCCACACCGGCGACCGCATCCAGGTACTCACGACCCGCCCGATCCCACAGGCGCGTGCCCAGGCCCCTGTCGAAACTCAAGGCCAGTGGTTGGTAAGTACTCATCAGGCAGGCGGCGGTCATGACATCAGGCTCCAGCTATTGTCGGTGTTTTTGCAGTATGGTTAGCCACCTGAGCTGGATAAACGCAGTAATACTTCAATCATTTTAAAGCTGGGCTTGATAATGGATCTGTTCCAGGCAATGACCGTTTACGTGCGGGTCGTGGAAGCCGGCAGCATGACGGCCGCCGCACAGCAGTGCGAAATGTCCACAACCATGGTCGGCAATCACCTCAAGGCACTGGAGCAGCGCCTGGGTGTGCGCCTGCTCAACCGCACCACCCGCCGCCAGCGCCTGACGGAGTTCGGCAGTGCGTATTACCAGCGCTGCCTTGAAGTGCTCGGGCTGGTGGCGGATTCGGAACGCCTGGCCGAACAATCCCACGATGAGCCCAGCGGCACCTTGCGCATCACCGCCCCGCTCACCTTCGGCACCGAACGCCTGGCACCGGCCCTGAGTGAGTTCAGCCTGCACAACCCACGGGTCAAGCTGGACGTGGTGCTGACCAATCGCCGCCCCGACTTGCTGGATCATGGCTTCGACGTGGCCTTCCGCCTCGGCGCACTCGAGCCCTCGAACTTCATCGCGCGCCCGCTGATCGATTACACCCTGACCATGTGCGCCTCCAAGGAATACCTGGCCCGTCACGGCACCCCGGAAGAACCCGAAGACCTGCGACACCACAATTGCCTGGCATTTGCTTATCCGGCCGGCGACGACTGGCAAGCAGTGGCCCGGCAATGGCGGCTGAATGGCCCGGATGGCGAAATCGTGGTGGCGGTCAGTGGCTCGATGGTGATCAACAGTTCGGCGGGGTTGCATCAGGCGGCGCGCACCGGGATGGGCATCGTGATGGTGCCCGATGCGCTGGTGGAGCCGGATCTGAAGAACGGCAAACTGGTCCCGCTGCTGCAACGTTATCAACTGCCGTGCCGACCGATGCACCTGGTCTATGCCCAGGATCGTTACCGACTGCCCAAACTGCGTCGTTTCGTCGACTTCGCCATGGGCATGTGGGGCAAACACTAGCCGCCCCGGTGCGGCATGAATTAATCTCCGCGCAGGACTGGTCATTTTGATATCAGGGCAGCAGGGAGAGCAGCGATGGACGAAGCATCGAACATCGAACCGGTGAAGTTCGACCTGTCGGGCATGAACGCCAACATGCTGCACACCATCATGGAACTGGTCAGCGACGGTATCTGGGACTGGAACGCCAACACCGGTTTCGTCTACCGCAACGCGCGCTGGTACGAAATGCTCGGCTACAGCCCTCACTCTCTGGATAACAGCGTGCTGACCTGGGAAAACATCATCCACCCCGATGATTATCCACAGGTCATGGCCCGTTTCGATGATCACCTGAGCGAGCGCAGCCCGGTCTATCAGGCCGAGTATCGCTGCCGTACCCACGACGGTGGTTACCTCTGGATCGAAGACCGTGGTCAGGTGCTGGCCCGCAACCCTGACGGCTCGGTAGCGCGCATGGTTGGCGCCCACCGCAGCATCGAAGACAAGCGCCGCCTGCTCGATGAACTGCAACGGCGCAATCACTCCCTCGAAGCGATGATCGAGGAGCGCACGGCGGAACTGTCCCGGGTCAATGAGCAACTGCAACTGCAGCTCGAAGAAAACCGCAAGCTGGCCCACACCGACACCCTGACCTCCATCGCCAATCGCTATCGTCTGGAACAGGTACTGCCCCAGGCCTGCGAGCGTGCCCAGCGTTTTCGCGAGCCGCTGTCGCTGATCGCCATGGACATCGACGACTTCAAGATCATCAACGATCACTACGGCCACGCCCTGGGCGATGCCGCCCTGGTGCACGTGGTGGACAACATCAAACGCTTCGTGCGCGAAGGCGACCTGCTGGCCCGCTGGGGCGGCGACGAATTCATCATGACCCTGGCCAACACCTCGCTGACCGAAGCCAGGACCCTGGCCGAGACCATCCGCCAGGGCCTGAGCGAGTTGCTGCCGGTAGGGGACTTCCAGGTGACCATGAGTTTCGGCGTGGTGCAGCGCTTTGATGAAGAGCAGCAGACCGGCCTGATGGCCCGTGCCGATCAGGCGCTGTACCGCTCGAAGATCGCCGGCAAGAACGTGATCTCGGGATAAGACCTGCTGCCTATCTCTACAAACCCGCCTTCACCAACACCGGTTTTTCCTGATAGCGATCCGGGTACAGCTGCTTGAGCTGTGCCACCTTCGGCAGGTCGTTGATCACGATATAGGGATAGCTCGGATGCTCGGTCAGAAAGTCCTGATGTTCCTCTTCCGCCGGATAGAAACCGTTGTAGCTTTCCAGCTTGGTCACGATCGGTTTATCGAATGAATGAGCCGCGTCGAGCTGAGCGATATAGGCCTGCGCCACCCGTTGCTGTTCGCTGCTTTTGGTGAAGATCGCCGAGCGATACTGAGTGCCGGTGTCCGGCCCCTGGCGGTTGAGTTCGGTCGGGTTGTGCGCCACCGAGAAGTAGATTTGCAGCAAGGTGCCGTAACTGACCTGGCTCGGGTCGAAGGTGACTTCCACCGACTCCGCATGCCCGGTATCGCCCTCGCTGACACGCTCGTACTGCGCCGTATTGGCCGCCCCGCCCGCGTAACCGGAGACCGCGTTCTTCACGCCTTTGACATGCTGGAACACACCCTGCACGCCCCAGAAACAACCGCCGGCAAAGACCGCGGTTTCAGTGCGGGCATGGCTGGTTTCGTCGAGGGTCGGCGGTGCAATTTTCACCGCCTCTTCAGCGCCACCGAGGGAGAACGCCAGGCATTGGCCGATAGCGCCCGCAGCGACCAATCCCAACAAGGTACGGCGCCAGGTGAACTGGATTTTCATGGTTCGAACTCCTGCAAGTTGGAAAAGGTGATCAGCCGAAGGTAAAGGCATAGGCCGATGCGCCCGGATCAAGAAACTCGATGCTGAACGTCCGGTCATCCACACCACCGTTCTGGCGCACCAGTTGGTACAGGCGCTGGTCAGTCACCGTGCCGCTGCCGTCGGGCGCCACGTCCATGCCGTGGTCATTACCGGGCGCCTTGCCATCGATCAGCACCTTGAAGCGCACCGGCTTGCCATCCGCGCCGGGGCCGAGCACCAGATGCAGGTCGCGAGCATGGAAGCGATAGACAATGCGGCTGGCTGGCGCACTGGCGGTGGCGCGCTCGGCACCGACATGCCACTGCCCGCCGAGGCTCCAGTCGTTGAGTGCCAGTTGTGACGGTGGGTTGTAGGTCGCCACCTTGTCCGGTACCAGGCTGGTTTCAGGAACGAAATGCTCGGCGCGCTGGTAGCCGACATAGGTCTCCGGCGATTGCACTTCGTTGTTGTCCGGGGCCATTTGCACGCCCTCGGCCTTGGCATTGATCAGCCCATCCGAGACCTTGCTGGCACCGGCCTCACGCAGCAGTTGCTGGATGACCCGCTCGGATTCGGCGTACTCGCCTTCGCCAAAGTGGTGATAACGAATGCGCCCCTGGGCATCGGCAAAATAGTGCGCCGGCCAGTATTCGTTGTTGAACGCGCGCCAGATCTTGAACTCGTTGTCGATGGCCACCGGGTAGCTGATCCCCAGGCCCTTCATGGCCTTGGTGACGTTGTCGACGTTGCGCTCGAAGGCGAATTCCGGCGCATGCACGCCGATCACCACCAGCCCCTGATCGCGGTACTTCTCGGCCCAGGCCTTCACGTAGGGCAGCGAACGCAGGCAGTTGATGCAGGAGTAGGTCCAGAAATCCACCAGCACCACTTTGCCTTTGAGCGCGTGGGCATCGAGCGGTGGCGAGTTGAGCCACTGCACGGCGCCGTCCAGTGGTGGAAGGTTGCCTTCGACCGGCAGGCTGCTGGCGCTGGTGTTGGCCACAGGCAGAGCGCCTTCGGACGACGGTTTTTGCGCCATCATCGCCGTGCTGTTGCGCGGAGACTTGCCCGCCAGTTTCTCCACCAGCGCCTGTTCGATCCCGCCGGTGGAGGCGGTGGAAAATCGTGCGAGAACCCCGGTATCCAACCCCAGGGCAATGGCCGCCACACCGGCCAGCATCGCCGCGCCAAGGCCGCGACGCAGCCACTCCCCGGCGCCAATCGAGCGTTTCATCGCGGCGAAGACCTTGCCACCGAGCAGCAATGCAACCGCGAGGGAAGTCGCGGCGCCAGCGGCATAGGCCAGCAACAGCAAGGTGGTGGCGATGCTCGCGCCCTGCAGCGCCGCACCGGTCAGCAACAGGCCCAGGATCGGCCCGGCGCAAGGCGCCCACAGCAAGCCGGTTGCAACGCCGATCAGGAACGAAGCCCCCGGGCGTGGCCGTGCATCCGCTCCCGCTGCTTCGGACAAACGACTGCCCGCCGCCACCAGCGGCCGGGTCAGGCGTTCGGCCAGTTGCGGCAGCAACAGCGTCAGGCCGAACAGCGCCACGAACACCAGCGCCAGCCAGCGCCCGTACTGATTGAGCTGCACCACCCAGCCCCCGCCCACCGCCGCCAGCGTGGCGACGAAGGCGAACGTCAGCGCCATGCCCGCCAGCAGCGGCAAACCGCTCTTGACGAACGGCTGCCCGGTGCGCGCAAAGACGAAGGGCAAGACCGGCAAGATGCAGGGGCTGACGATGGTCAGTACACCGCCGAGATACGCGAGGACCAGAAGCCACATAGGGGTTACCTGCAAAACGTGAGTGAAGGGAATCAGACCGTGCGCGGCGCGAATTTCATCGCCAGGCCATTCATGCAGTAACGCAGGCCGGTGGGTTTCGGGCCGTCATCGAAGACATGTCCCAGATGCCCGCCGCAACGCCGGCAGTGGACTTCTTCGCGGACCATGCCGAAGGTGCGGTCCTGGCGGGTCGCCACGGCCTTGTCCAGCGGCGCCCAGAAGCTGGGCCAGCCGGTACGGCTGTCGAATTTGGTGGCCGAGGAAAACAGCGGCAGGTCGCAGCCGGCACAGGCGAAGGTGCCGTCACGGTGCTCGTTGTTCAGTGGACTGCTGTAGGCGCGCTCGGTGCCCTCTTCACGGAGGATTTCATACTGCTCGTCGCTGAGGATGGCGTGCCATTCGCTGTCGCTGTGGGTCACTTCGAACACCTCCGAGGCGTCGGCCTCGCTGATCAGTACAGAACGGCTGGCGAACTTTGGCAATGCGCCGATCGCCAGGGCCGCAACCCCAAGCCCGCCGCTCGCCCAAAGAAATTGTCGTCTTGAGAACATGGTCATCTCCGATAGCCCTTGAGGCCTTTCATGGAACAGAGCCTAAGCTTGGGGGGATCGCCAAATCCTCACGGGAAGTTAAACAATTCGTGATAACTCGATGCCTGAAAACACCGCACAATGCGCCATACCGATCCCTGTACCTGCCCCTGTAGGAGCGAGCCTGCTCGAGATGGACTCAAGGGCGACGCGTTTTGCCAGACAGCCCGCGTCATCGTTAACGACCATCGCGAGCAGGCTCGCTCCTACAGGTAAAGAGGTCCAGGGTATTAACCGAAGGATGAGTGGATGGAACAGAACAAACGCGTCCTCGTGGTCGAGGACGACCTGCATATCGCCGACCTGATCTGCCTGCATCTGCGCGATGAGCATTTCGAGGTGGTGCACAGCGCCGATGGCAATGAGGCCATGCGCCTGCTGCAGCAAGGCAACTGGGATGCACTGGTTCTGGACCTGATGCTGCCGGGCGTCGATGGCCTGGAAATCTGCCGGCGCGCCCGGGCCATGGCGCGCTACACCCCGATCATCATCACCAGCGCCCGCTCCAGCGAAGTGCACCGGATTCTCGGCCTGGAGCTGGGCGCCGACGACTACCTGGCCAAGCCGTTTTCCATGCTCGAACTGGTGGCCCGGGTCAAAGCCCTGCTGCGCCGGGTCGACGCCATGGCGCGCAACCTGAAGATGGACGCCGGCAGCCTGAACATCGACGGCCTGGCCATCGACCCGATCACTCGCGAAGCCTCCCTCGAAGGCCGGCGCCTGGACCTGACGCCACGGGAATTCGACCTGCTGTACTTCTTCGCGCGCCAGCCCGGCAAAGTGTTTTCGCGCATGGACCTGCTCAACGCCGTCTGGGGCTACAGCCATGAAGGCTACGAGCACACCGTCAACACTCACATCAATCGCCTGCGCTCGAAAATCGAGACCGACCCGGCGCAACCGGCGCGCATTCTCACGGTGTGGGGACGCGGTTATAAATTCGCCAGCAGTGAGGAGCCGCAACCATGAGGCTGACCCTCACGCAGCGCCTGTCCCTGGTGTTCGCCGTACTGCTGCTGGTGTGCTGCGGCACCTCGGCGTGGCTGCAGGTGCGATCCAACCAGATGCATGAACAGGAAGTGGTGCAGGGATTGTCCCGGGACCTGGCGCAACACATCGCCCGCGACACGGTGCTGATGGACGCCCAGGGCCTGATGCCCAACGCCGTGCGCGACCTGTTCAGCAAGCTGATGCAGGTCAACCCCAGCGTCGAGGTTTACCTGCTGGATACCGAGGGCAAGATCGTCGGCAGCGCCGCGCCCGAGGGCCGGATACGCCGGGAACAGGTTGACCTGGCACCGATCCAGCGCCTGCTCAGGGGCGATCCGCTGCCGATTCCCGGCGACGACCCGCGCAGCGTCGATGCACGCAAGGTGTTCAGCGCCGCGCCGCTGAAGGTCAATGGCAAGCCGGCCGGTTATCTTTACGTGGTGCTGCTCGGCGAGGACCACGACCGCCTCGCCGAGCGCGGTGCCACCAGCGCCGCGCTCAATACCGCGCTGCTGTCCATCGGTCTGGTGGCGCTGCTGTGCCTGATTGCCGGTCTTACGGCCTTCGGCCTCATCACTCGACCACTGCGCCGTCTGACGGACAGTGTCAGCCGCTTTGACATCGATGGCATCCCGGTCACGCCGGCGCCCGCCCCGCCGACGGAGAAAGCTGCCAGCCACGACGAAATCGCCATCCTCGATGCCACCTTCCGGCAGATGCAGGCGCGCCTCGGCGAGCAGTGGCGCTCACTGACCCGCCAGGACCAGGAACGTCGCGAACTGGTGGCGAACATCTCCCACGACCTGCGCACGCCCCTGGCCTCGTTGCACGGTTATCTGGAAACCCTGTCGCTCAAGGACGCCACCCTGTCCCCGGAAGACCGCCGCCGCTATCTGGGCATCGCCCTGGATCAGAGCCGCAAAGTCGGTGGCCTGGCGCAGTCGCTGCTGGAACTGGTGCGCCTGGAACACGGTTTCGTGCAGCCGATCCTGGAGCGCTTTTCCCTGACCGATCTGGCCCAGGACATCTTCCAGAAATTCGAACTCACCGCCGAGGCGCGGCAGGTGGAGCTCAAGGCCACCTTCGCCCCCAACGTGTCGGCGGCCTGCGCCGACCTGGGGCTGATCGAACGGGTGCTGACCAACCTGTTCGACAACGCCCTGCGTCATACGCCGCAAGGCGGGGAAATCGAACTGAGCCTGCGGCCGCAAGGATCGTTTATAGAAGTGACCGTCAGCGACACCGGTCCCGGCATCGCCCCGGAACTGCGCGAAGGCCTGTTCCTGCGCCCGTTCAACATTGGTGGCGCACGGCGCGATGGCGGGTTGGGGCTGCGAATCGTGCATCGCATCCTGCAATTGCATGGCTGCGAGATTCAGTTGATCGACGTGCCCGGGCGTGGCGCGACCTTCCGGTTTTCGTTGCCCAAGGATGAAGAGACGGCGGTGCGGACGATGAGCCTGAATGCCTCGGGGCATACCTGACAAACCGTGGCGCGCCCATCGCGGGCAAGCCTTGCTCCCACAGGAGCGAGTTGTATGAAAATTTTGCATACGACCGAAATCTGTGGGAGCAAGGCTTGCCCGCGATGACGTCAGCCCATTCAACGCAAGTCCAGGATCAATCCCGATACCCCGGCGCCACCCGCTCCAGCATCCGCAACAACGCCGCCCAGGCCAGCTGCATGGCATCCGGATCCGCCAACTCCCCTTCCTCCAGCGGCCGCCCCGGGTCATTGAACTGGCGCTCGGTGTGCTCGCACACCTCGGCCGGAGGCAACACCAACTCCCCAGCCGCCTGCGCCGCCAACTGAATCTCACAGGCCTTTTCCAGGTAATACATGCGCATGAACGCCTGTCCTACCGTCTCGCCCACGGTCAGCAACCCATGGTTACGCAGCATCAACACCGGCTTGTCACCTATGTCCGCCACCAGCCGCTGCTGCTCGCTCATGTCCAGCGCCACGCCTTCATAGTCGTGGTAAGCGACCTTGCCGTAGAACTCCATGGAGATCTGGTTCACCGGCAGCAACCCGCACTTCAACGCAGCCACGGCGCAGCCGGACTTGGTGTGGGTGTGCAGCACGCATTGCGCGTCTTCACGGGCACCGTGGATCGCACTGTGGATCACGAAACCAGCCGGATTGACCGGATACGGCGACGGCTCGACCGCCTGCCCATTCAGGTCGATCTTCACCAGATTCGACGCGGTGATCTCATCGAACATCAACCCATACGGGTTGATCAGGAAATGATGCTCCGGCCCCGGCAGACGCACGGAAATGTGAGTGAAGATCAGGTCGGTCATGCGGAAATGCGCGATCAAGCGATAGCAGGCTGCAAGCTCTTCCCGAAGCCGTTGTTCGACAGGACTCATGCCTTCACCCCCGCCTTCACCGAGCACGCCTCAAGCCCCTGACCCAACGCTTCCCAGCCATCGAAACCGCGACGTGCGATAAACACCAGCCGCGAACCGCTGGCGTTGGCTTCATCACCCGCCGGCGAGAACTGACTGCGTGTGCCGACATGCTGCAACCAATGCGCCTTGTCACCCTGCGCCAGCCGCACCAAACCCTTGACCCTGAACACATCGCCAGGCAACGCCTGCAACCAGCCACGCAAACCCTCGGCATCCAGCGCCGAGTCGCTCTGCCACAGCCAGCTGCTGAACATGTCACCGTGGTCGCCATCGGCCACCCGGGTCAGCGGCTTCACGGCACGGGGCTCAAGTTCCAGATCGGTTTCCAGCCACAGCGCATCCGGCAACTGCGCCTGCACGCTTTCGTGGATCCGCGTGCGCAGCCCCAATGCCTCGCGCAACGCCTGCAATTGCGCTTCGTCCACCAGGTCGGTCTTGTTCAACAGCAACAGGTCGGCCGCCGCCACCTGGGCCCGGGCCAGGCGCGCGTACTCGCCCTCCAGTTGCAGATGACGGGTGGCGTCGACCACGGTAATGACCATGTCCAACTGCATCTGGCTGCGCAGTTGTGGATAAGCCAGGGTCTGCACGATGCGCTGTGGATCGGACACGCCGCTGCATTCGATGACGATGCGTTCAAGCCGTGGCTCCAGCTGCGCCAGGCTGCCCAGTTGCGCCAGCAGGTCTTCCTGCACGGTGCAGCAGATGCAGCCGTTTTGCAGGCTGTACACCGCGTCGGTGACTTCCGAAACGATGGCCGCATCGATGTTCAGCTCACCGAAATCGTTGACGATCACCGCCAGTCGGCTGCCCTCCGCACGGCGCACCATGCGGTTGAGCAATGTGGTTTTGCCGGCGCCGAGAAAGCCCGAGACGACGGTCACCGCGATGCGTGGGGAAGTCATTCTGCCTTGCCCTCCAGCACCGGTGGTTCACCTTTCCACACGGCCTTGAGGCCAACGGATTCCAGGGTGGAATTGCGATCGTAGACCAGTTGCCCTTCGACGAAGGTCAGCAGCACCTGGGTCTTGTGGATGTAATTGCGTGCCGGAGCGGCGAACAGGTCGCGGTCGATCACGATCAGGTCCGCCGACTTGCCCACTTGCAGGCTGCCGGTGCTCTGCTCCAGGCCCATGGCCACCGCGCCGTTGCTGGTGATCACGGTCAGCGCCTGTTCCAGGCTGATCGGGTCGCCGAAGCAGGCCGGGTCGTCGTTCCACGGGTTCTGGCGGGTGATCATGGTTTCCAGCGCCAGCCACGGGTCGATGGACGCCACCGGCCAGTCAGTGCCCATCACCGCCGTACCGCCCGCCGCCAGCACACCCTTGAAGTCGTAGATGCGCTTGAGCCGCTCCTGGCCGTAGCCGGAACGCGCGCCGCTGGCGAACGGCGTCGGGTACCAGGCCGCCGGGGAAAACTCGGCGATCACGTTGAGTTCCTTGAAGCGCGGCAGGTTGCCCGGGTGCAGCAAGGTGCTGTGGGCGCACTGGTGGCGCACGCCGCTGAAGCCGTTGCGACGACGGGCCTCGGCCACGGCGTCGAGGAACACGTCGGACGCGCCGTCGCCGGTGCAGTGGGCAATCACGCGGATGCCCTTGCGGTCCATGTCCACCACCATGTCGGTGATGTGTTCCGGGGTCAGGTTGAGCTTGCCGCGCCAGCTCTTTTCTTCCGGCCACGGGGTCAGCAGGTACGAGGATTTCGGCTCCACGGTGCCGTCGAAGTGGAACTTCACCGCGTTGGCGCTCAGGCGCGCGCTGCGGTAGTAGTGACGCTCGCCCGCCAGCAGCTCCCAGCGACGACGCACCGGGAAGATATCGTCCTGCCAACTGATCGCCGCTTCGATGCGTACGGTCAGTTCGCCGCTGTCGTCCAGTTCCTTCAGCGCTTGCAGGCGCTGCTCGCAGACGTGCACGTACTTGCTCGCGGTCACGCCACGGGAGCTTTGGAAATGCACGCCATCGCGGTAGGCACGGCGCAGCACGTTGACCGGGGTCGGTGGCATGGCGGCGTGGATCATCGCGTAGGCACCGTCGATCATCAGGCCGGTGGGTTCGCCGGTCAGTTCGTCGCGCTCGAAATAACCGTTGCGCGGATCGGAAGTGTTGCGGTCAATCCCAGCCAGCTCCAGGGCCTTGGAGTTGACCATCATGGTGCCCCACATGCGGTCCAGCAGCGCCACCGGACGGTCCGGCATGACGCTGTCGAGCCAGGCGCGGCCTGGCGTCAAACCGGCTTCGCGGAAGGTGTAGCGCACCCAGTACTGACCGTAGATCCAGCCGTCGCCCGGATGGCTGTCGGCATAGGCGAGGATGCTTTCGCGCAGTTGCTCCGGCGTCGGGTCTTCGATGCCCACGTCCAGGTCATCGGCATAGCGCGGGGCCAGGGCCAGGTCGGGGTGGGTGTGCATGTCGTGCAGGCCCGGCATGCAGAACGCGCCTTGCAGGTCATGCACCCGGGTGTTCGGGCCTTTGAACATTTCGATCTGGCCGAGGCTGGCGACGCCGATCAACTTGCCATCGCGAATCGCCACGGCCTCGGCCCAGGGATTGGCCGGGTCCTGGGTGTAGATGCGACCGTTGGCGAGGATCAGGTCAGCGTAGGTTCCCTGCGCCGAATGGGTAGAAAGAAAGTTATCGGACTCGGCCATGTAAGCCACCTTTACGTTCAGGAGGTTGAAAGGTCCACCGGCGCTTGGCGGGCTGGGGACCTGAAAAATTGTTGTTGTTTTAGTCAGCCAGGAAGGTCGCGGCATCGACCTCGATCATCACCGGCTCGCCGGGGTTGCCGAGCCCGTCCAGCAACTCGCGCAGGCCTTGCAGATGGCCGACACGGTGGTGGTTGACGTGGCAGCTCTGCGCCAGGGCGGCGAAGTTCGGCGTGAGGATTTCCACCCCGAGCAACGGCACCGAGCGGGCGTTCATGTAGTCGCGGATTTCCGCGTAGCTGCTGTTGTTCCACAGCAGCAGGATCACCCCGGTGCCGGCCTCTTTGGCGGCGATCAGCTCACTGCTGGAAAACTGCAGGCCGCCATCCCCCGCCAGCGCCACCACCGGGCGCTGCGGTTGAGCCAGTTTGGCGCCGATGGCGGCCGGCAAGCCGTAACCCAAGGTGCCGTAGCCACTGCCGGCGTTGAACCAGCTGTTGGGTGTCGGCGCGCGATAACCCAATGCGCCCTGATACACCGGCTGTGTCGAATCACCGACGATCAGTGGCTCGGGCAAGTGATCACGCAAGGTATCGAGCAGCGCCTGCATGCGGCTTTGTTTGGCGGTCCAGCCAGCCTGTTCGACGGAATTGACCTGCGCCACGCGCTCGCCGGCCCAGTGCGATTCGGGCTGGCGCTGCACCAGTCTCGCCAACAGCGCCTGCAGACCTTGTTCGGCATCGCCCAGCAACCCTACCGCCGCCGGCTGCACGCCGAGCACTTGCAGCGGGTCGATGTCCAGGCGAATCAGCGGTGCCTTGAACGACAGCGCGCCCAGGCCGAAGAAGTCGTAGTCGGTTTCCCCAAGCTCGGTACCGATCGCCAGCACCACATCGGCCTCGGCGATCAGCTCGCGGCCATGGGCGGAAGATTGCACACCGTCAAGCAGCAAAGGATGCTCAGGCGGCAACAGGCCACGGGCATTGGTGGTCAGCGCCACCGGGGCCTGCAAGCGTTCGGCAAGCGAGGTCAGGGCCTGGGAGCAGCGCCGCGCGCCACCGCCGGCGAGGATCAAGGGGCGTTTGGCATTGTTGATGAGGGCAACCGCCGCCTCGATGGCCTGCGGTGCCGGGGCCGGTGCGGCGGGCAGCGGACGCGCGGACAGATCCAGGTCATCGGCGGACATCTCCAGCACATCCAGGGGAATCTCGATATGCACCGGGCGCGGTCGTGTACAGCCAAACAATGCAAAGGCACGGGCCAAGACTTCCGGCAGTTGCGACGGATGCTGCAAGGTATGACTGAAGGCACAGACGCCGGCCACCAGCGCGCGCTGATCCGGCAGTTCATGCAGATGGCCATGACCCAGGCGCAGTTGTTCACGGCGGTTGCAGGTGGAGATCACCAGCATCGGCACCGAGTCGGCAAAAGCCTGGCCCATGGCGGTGATGATGTTGGTCATGCCGGGACCGGTGATGATGAAACACACCCCCGGCTTGCCGCTGGCCCGCGCGTACCCGTCGGCCATGAACCCGGCGCCCTGTTCGTGACGCGGGCTGACGTGCTTCAAGCGGCTGCCGTGCAGACCGCGATACAACTCGACGGTGTGTACGCCCGGAATGCCGAAGACATGTTCAACGCCATAGCCTTCCAGCAACTGAACAAGCGCCTGGGCACACGTGGTCATGCAGCACCTCTTTGATGAAGGGCCTGACCGGCCCGATGACAAGTTGGGCTAGTATTGTTGAATCAACCAATACAACAATCGATTTTTTTTGGCCTGACTGTTCGATTTCCGTCACCATACGCAGGCTTTCCCATCACAACGGACGATTTATGCGCTTTCCTTCGATGACAGCCCTTCGCGCGCTGGACGCCGTGGCCCGCCTGGGCAGCGTCTCGGTCGCGGCCCGTGAACTGAACCTGACCCGCAGCGCCATCAGTCACCAGATCAGCAAGCTTGAGGAATGCGTGGGTTTTGCCCTCACCGAGCGGATTGGCCGGGGGATCGGCCTGACCTGGCAGGGCGAGCGCTATGCGCGAGAGGTGCACGGGATCCTGATGAACCTGCTCGACGCCGGGCAGGCGATCGACGATCAGGAAATCTCGGGGCGGCTGTGCGTCAGCTGCGCGCCGGGGTTCGCCACCTATTGGCTGTGCCACCACATCGGCGCCTTCCTGCGCCAATACCCGCAGGTGCAGTTGCAGCTGATTTCCCCGCGCACGCCGGATGACGTCAACAACCCGGGCGCCGACCTGTTCATCGCCTATGGGATTGGTGACTGGCCGGAAATGATGGTCGAAGAGATCGTCGCCCTGCGCTTCTTCCCGGTGTGCAGCCCGCGCCTGATCAACACCCTGAGCGGCCTGAAAAGCCCACAGGAGTTGAGCCATTTCCCGCTGCTGCACATGACCGACTACTCGGACTGGCGCGTCTGGCTGACCGCCGCCGGCGCCTCCAGCGTCAACGCCGTGAGCGGCATCCTGTTCTCCGACGCGCATTGCGCGCAGTCCGCCTGCATCGCCGGCCAGGGCATCGCCATCGGCGACAACCTGATCAGCGGCGATGCGTTGTCCAAGGGCCTGCTGGTGCGCCCGTTCGACATCACCATCGACCTGCACCGCGGCTACTACCTGGCCGCCGACCCGCAAAAAGCCGAACGCGCGGTGGTGCAGGCCTTTAGCAACTGGGTGAAGACGCAGCTGCAATCGTCCCACCAGACCTGGCAGGACACGCCCTGATACACCGCAACCTGTAGGAGCGAGCCTGCTCGCGAAGACGATCTGACATTCAACATCAATGTTGACTGTGCTGGCCCCATCGCGAGCAGGGCTCGCTCCTACAGGTTCAAGGCTCTGGTTCAAGGGTCTTGGGCGAGGTGAAAATCGCCAATGAATTGAGTAAAAAAACTAACCAATACGAGCAAAATAATTCCATTGATGTAGCGATATTTTTAACAATAATAGGTCCCAAAGCCCATTTCGGACTCACCTCCGTCCTCGTACGTTTTATGGGCAATAAAAAGAGGAACCTCATTGTGTCCAGCCGTTCAGCGATTCAGCTAAGCGCTCAAGGTATCAGCCAGTATTACGGCCGTTTCGCGGCGCTGGATAACGTCGATCTCGACGTTCGCAAAGGCGAATTTCTTACCCTGCTCGGCCCTTCCGGCTCGGGCAAGACCACCCTGTTGATGATCCTCGCCGGCTTCCTGAGCCCCACGGCGGGCAAGTTGATGGAACAAGGCGTCGACATCATCAAGCGCCCGGCCGAGCAGCGAAATTTCGGCATGGTGTTCCAGGGCTACGCGCTGTTCCCGCACATGACCGTGGCGGACAACGTGGCTTATCCGCTACGCATCCGCAAAGTCCCGGTCGAGGAACGCAATCGCCGGGTCAAGCACATCCTTGAAGTGGTCGGCCTCGGCGCGCAGATGCACAAAAAGCCAGCCGAAATGTCCGGCGGCCAGCAGCAGCGCGTGGCGATTGCCCGGGCCCTGGTGTTCGAACCGGAACTGCTGCTGCTCGACGAGCCGCTGTCGGCACTGGACAAGAACCTGCGCGAACAACTGCAAACCGAGCTGCAACGCATCCACCGTCAGGTCGGCACCAGCTTCGTGTTCGTTACCCACGACCAGAACGAAGCCCTGGCGTTGTCGTCGCGCATCGCGATTTTCAACCACGGCAAACTGACTCAGGTCGACACCCCGGAAAACATCTACAACCGTCCCGAGAGCCGTTTCGTCGCCGAGTTCCTCGGCAAGATGAACCTGTTCCCGCTGGACAACCTGACCCGCAACGGCGCCACCGCCAGCGGTCGCTGCGGCACCAGCGTGCTGCACGCCGTTGCCCCGGCGCCGCTGAGCAATGCGCCGATCGTGCTGGCGGTGCGTCCCGAGCACATGGAACTGCACAGCGATTGCCCGACCATGGAAGGCTACAACGTGATGCCGGCGCAACTCACCGAGAAGGTTTACCAGGGCTCCAGCACCCATCTGGCGCTGAAAGTTGGCGGCGACACCCTGCCGATCAACCTGTCCGTACCCGGCAATCACCCGGGCGCCTTGATGCCCAGCGGTGCGCCGGTGTGGCTCAGCTGGCCGGTGCAACAAAGCTTCCTGCTACCGGCTTGAATCAAAAAGCATCCGCATCACAAAGCTCTCTTCCAATGACAACAAAAAGGCCGGCGCCCAACGAGGCACCCGCCGCTTGAGGACTTGCCCCCCATGCGCCAGGACCATCAACAAGACTGCATCGAAGTGCTCATCGAAAAGGCCCGCGACGGTCAGATCAACCGTCGTACCTTCATCCAGGCCATGGGCTTGCTGGCTGCCGTACCGCTGGCGTTGCGCAGTGGCATCAGCTGGTCGGCGGACAAGCCGCTGGTGGTGGTCAACTGGGGTGGCGACGCCCTGAATGCCTTCAAATCGGCGTGGACCGACACCTTCACCAAGAACACCGGCATCCAGGTGCGCATCGACGGCGCTGGTCCCACCGAGGGCGCGATCCGCTCGCAACTGGCCAGCGGTCAACCAAGCTGGGACGTGGTCGACGTCGAGAGCTACAGCGCCATCGTGCTGGGCCGGGAAAAGATACTGCAACCGCTGGACTACAACGTCATCAAGCGCGATCAGGTAGCGCCGGCACTGGCTTCCGACTTCGGCATCGCCAGCTACCAGTTCAGCTACGTGATGGCCTGGGACAGCGCCAAGTTCGGTGACAACGGGCCGAAGACCTGGGCGGATTTCTGGGACGTGAAGAAATTCCCCGGCAAGCGCACCTTGTACAAGTGGATGAACGGCATGCTCGAAGCGGCGCTGCTGGCCGACGGCGTACCGGCCGATCAGCTGTACCCGCTGGACGTACCACGGGCGATGAAGAAGATCGACGAGATCAAGCCCCACGTGCTGTCGTTCTGGAGCTCGGGCGCCGAGAGCCAGCAACTGATGGTCGATGGCGAAGTGTCGGTGGGCGCGATCTGGCACACCCGCGCCAAGCTGCTCAGCGAAGACACCGACAACCGCGTGCGCTGGAGCTTCGACAACGGTTTCATCAACTCCAGCAGCTGGGCGGTGCTGTCGGGCAACCCGGCCGGCACCCAGCCTGCCATGCAATACATCCAGCACGCCTTGCAGCCTGACGGCCAGCTCAAACTGTTTGAACTGCTGGGCAACGGCCCGTCCAACAGCGCCACCGAGAAACTGATGTCGGCCGAGCAACTCAAGGCCAACTGTGCCTCCGAGGAGAACCTGAAAAAACAGATCGCCCTCAACGCCCAGTGGTATGCCGACAACTACTCCAAGGCTCTGGAAGAGTATCTGACGCGGTTGTCCAAGTGAGCCTCAGACCATGACTACGACCCTGACCTCGACCCTCTCCAGCCCCAAGCCCCGCTTCAGTTCGCCGGGCCTGGAGCGTGGCCTGCTGCTGTTTCCGTTGCCGGTGCTGCTGTTGGTCTTCTATGTGCTGCCGTTCCTTGGCGTGGTCGGCTGGAGCTTCACGCTGCCCACCCCGGGCATCGAGCAATACCAGCGCATCGCGACGGATCCTGCGATCCACGAAATGCTCTGGCGCACCCTGCGCCTGTGTATGACCGTGAGTTTGCTGGCCCTGGTGATCGGCTATCTGCTGGCCTACTGCTGGGTGTTCAGCCCACCGTTCTGGCAGCGCGTGGTGGAGATCTGCATCTTCATCCCGTTCTGGATTTCCGTGCTGGTGCGCGCCTTTGGCTGGTTGATCACCCTGCGCAGTAATGGCGTGCTGAACAACAGCCTGATGGGCATGGGCCTGATCGATCAGCCGCTGCAATTGAGCCGCAACGAGATCGGCGTGGTCATCGGCATGCTCCACGTGATGATCCCGTATGCGGTGTTCCCGCTGCTGTCGACCATGCGCCAGCTGGACCAGCGCGTGCTCATGGCGTCCCGTGGCCTGGGTGCCGGCGCCCTGCGCACCTTCTGGCAAGTGCTGCTGCCGCAGACCCTGCCGGGCATGCTCGGCGCGTTCATCATGGTCTTTGTGTTCTGTCTGGGCTTCTTCATCACCCCGGTGCTGTTGGGCGGCGGGCAAACGGTGATGATCGCCGAGTACGTGTTCCTGCAGATGTTCCAGACCAGCAACTGGGGCCTGGGCGCGGCGCTGAGCGTGGTGCTGCTGGCCCTGGTCAGTGCATTGATCTGGGTGCTGTTGAAAATGACACGCGTGAATCGACTGGTAGGCTGAGAACATTATGAATACCCATCGCACAAGCCCGAGTACCCGGCTGCTGGCCGTGGTCGCCATGGCCTTCATGCTGTTCCCGCTGCTGACGGTCATTCCGGTGTCGTTCACCAGCAAACGCTTCCTGTCGATGCCCGAAGGCAACTGGTCGCTGCGTCACTACGAGGCGCTGGTGAGCAACCCGGACTGGTTCCACGCGATCAGCCAGAGTCTGACCATCGCCTTCGCCACCAGCATCATCGCCACCTTGCTGGCGGCCAGTTTCAGCCTCGGCATCTGGTACATGCGCTCCAAGCTGGCCACGGCGCTGATCGGTCTGGTGCTGTTGCCAATGGCGATTCCGCCGGTGATTTCCGCGCTGGTGCTGTACTTCATGGAAACCAAGCTCGGCCGCTACGCGCCTGGCATGGGCTACGACACCCTGACCGGCGTGGTGATTGCCCACGTGATCATGGTGGTGCCGTATGGCGTGGTGACCATGCTGGTTGCCTTGAGCCAGATTGACCGGCGCATCGAACTGGCCTCGCGCAACCTCGGCGCCAGCCTGATGCAGACCACCTTCATGGTGATCCTGCCGAACCTGAAACTGGGCCTGGCTTCCACCGCGCTGTTGGGTTTCGCTTTGTCGTGGGAAGAAGTGGCGGTGACCCTGTTCATCACCAGCGTCAACGTCGACACCTTGCCCAAACGCATCTGGAGCGGCCTGCGCGATAACGTTGACCCGAGCGTCGCGGCAATCTCGGTGATCCTGATCAGCCTGACCCTGGCGGTGCTGATTGGCCGGTTGGTGGTTCAGCATCTGGCGGACAAGCGGGCGCAGAAGCTGTTGCACCCCTGATCACACCTCAACACAAAGCCCCGCTTCGTCATGAACGCGGGGCTTTTTTGTTTTTGCGCTTGAATCTTTTCTGTGGGAGCAAAGCTTGCTCGCGATGGACGAGAGGGCGCCGCGGGGTTTCAGGCTGCCAGCGTCATCGTTAACGTCCATCGCGAGCAAGCTTTGCTCCTACAGAAAAGCAAAATCTTGACCGGTGGCCAGCCGGGTCGTGACATTGCCGCCCCGGTCCAATAGATTAGTCGGCCCGAAAAAGCCCCTACGCTTTTTCCCCCTATTCAAGCTGAACAAAGTAGTGAAATTTCAATGTCCGATTCCAACACCGCTGAAACCGTAGTCACCCTGTCGTCCAAAGCGGAATACGAAAACTCCATCAATCTTTCACAACACGTCCCCCAGGCCAAAACCATCAGCGAGATGGTGCTGGACGCTTTCCAGTCCACCCGCGAAAGCGAGCAGATTCGCGAGCTGCGCGCCGCGATCCGCCAGGCCCATGACAGCTTCGACGACGACAAGGCCTATGAATTGATGGGCCAGCTCAAGCAACTCAAGGACGCCGAAGCGGCCGATATCGCCGCGCTGGAAGACCTGAGCAGCAAGTTCCCGATCAGCCGCATCCTGTCGAGCTTCAAGGACGACCCGGCCTTCCAGGAAATCGTCTACGGTCTGGCGCTGAAAGTGCTGAACCAGACGCACCAGGCCATCAGCAACCCGAGCGGCGGCAAGAGCAAGGCGGCACGCGCCAAGAAAGAAGCCGAAGTGTTCACCATCAGCAAGGACGGCATCAGCGTCACCCTGCCCCTGCGCACCCCGCGCTCGCGCCTGAACGTTGACCGCGAAGCCCTGGAGTTCCTCGGCTTCACCTTCGTCGGTGAAGGCGAAGAAGCGGAGCTGGAAAGCGAAACCTTCCTCGACAACAGCGGCGCCGAACAAGCCGCCAACCGCAAGAACATCATCACCGCGCTGCAACAGCAGACGGCATTCGACGGCTACAGCATCGCCGCCCAGTAATCGCTGTACCCCCAAGAGCCCCGCCCCAGAGCGGGGCTTTTTATTGCCTGCGATTCGGGCAAATCCGTGATTAATCTTCCAGTATCGACAGCAGTACTTCCCTTCACCCAACAGCACCACGGGTCCGCCCGCTCAGATTAAGGTTGGGGAGCCGGTTCACTTTCCAGCCAATGACCTCAGTGGTGCAACTGCTGAGGTCATCATGAACACGACTCCGTTGTACCGCCAACTGGCCAATCACTACCTGGACGCCATCCGCAGCGGCACCCTGAAAACCGGTGAACGTTTCCCCTCGATTCGGCTGATGATGGAAAAACACGCGGTCAGCCTGTCAACCGCGGTGCAGGTCTGCCGGGAACTGGAAGACTACGGCGTACTGGAAGCCCGCCCCCGCTCCGGCAACTACATCCGCCAGCCCGACACCCCCGCCAAACCCGCGCCGACCGCCCTGCCCCCGCCGCTGGACACCGGTGTCTACGTGGGCATTCACGAACAGGTGTCGGCAGTGCTCAAGGCCAGCCAACGGGCGACGGTGAAGGTCAATTTCGCCAGCGCCTACTGCGCACCGCAGCTGTATCCGATCAAGACCCTGCAGGACAACATGATCAAGGCCTTGCGCCAGGATCAGCATCTGTTCGAGACCTCGGGATCGACCGCCGGCAATATCGCGCTACGCAACGTGCTGGCCCGTCGCGCGCTGACCAGCAAAACCCACCTGAGCGCCGAACGCATCGTGATCACCAACGGCGCCACCGAGGCCATCACCCTGGCGTTGCGGGCGGTGACGCGTCCGGGCGATACCGTGGCGGTGGAGTCGCCGACCTTTTACGGACTGCTGCAAATTCTCGAAAGCCTGAACCTGCGAGTGCTGGAAGTGCCGGCGTCGAGCCAGGTCGGTATCAAACTATCGGCTCTCGAACAGGTGCTGCACGGCCCGGAGCGGATCAAGGCGTTGATCGTCATTCCCAACCTGCACAACCCGCTGGGCAGCATCATGCCCGACGCCAACAAGGCGCGACTGGTGCAGCTGTGCGCCGAACACGAAGTCGTGCTGATCGAGGACGACACCTATGGCGATCTGGTCGACACCGAGCAGCCGCTGTCCACCCTCAAGCATTGGGACCGGGACGACAGCGTGATCTATTGCGCCTCGCTGAACAAAACCCTGGCACCGGGCATGCGGCTGGGCTGGATCAGCGCCGGCAAGTGGCATGAGCGCGTGGAAATGCTCAAGTACACCCAGTCCCGTGGCTGCGAGGCGCTGTCGCAACTGGCGGTCAGTGCGTTCATGGGCACGCCGTCCTATGAGCGTTACCTGCGGCGTTTGCGCGTTACCCTCGCGCAGCAGCGCCAGCAAATGAGCGAGGCGATCCTGCGCTACTTTCCCGCCGGCACGCGGGCGACCAATCCCCGGGGCGGGACCTTGCTGTGGGTGGAACTGCCCCGTGAGCATTCGTCCATGGCGTTGTTTCACGAGGCGTTGAATTGCGGGATCCAGATTTCCCCGGGCGGGATCTTTTCCAATGGCCAGCGGTTCGATCACTTTGTGCGCATTGGTTGTGGTGCGCCGTATTCGTCGAGGGTTGATGAGGCGCTGCAGACCCTTGGCCAGATCCTCAAAACCCAAAGCTGATGCATACCCACTGTAGGAGCGAGCCTGCTCGCGATGGTCGTCAACGATGACGCTGGCAACCTGATACCCCGCGGTGTTCTGGCGTCCATCGCGAGCAGGCTCGCTCCTACAGTGGGAAGTGATCAGGCTGGGTTTTGGTGGAGGCAGATGATATGCGGATCATCATTCCAATGCGGAAAACGCTCGGCGATCTGCGGGTCGTGGCCGGGGATGACATGGTCTTCGCTGTCGGCTAGGCGATCGATTTCGGCGAAGGCTTCGAGGGTTTGCGCCAGATCGTCGAGAATCGGAAACGGGCTGCGCTCACGAATGTTGACCCACAGGTGCGCGGCGTCTGACGCCAGGACGATCCAGCCCCGCGCGGTATTGACCCGTACCACCTGGCTACCCGGCGTATGCCCGCCCACCGCATGCAGCGTGATGCCCGGCAGTACCTCGGCCGTGCCCCGGTGCAAGCGCATGCGCCCTTCGAACAGCGGCGGCAGTGCCGACATCACGTCCTCGACCTCGTAGGTTTTGTTCACCGTGCGATGGGTCATTTTCGGCCCGGTGCAGAAGCGCAATTCCGCCTCTTGCAAGTGCACGGTGGCCTTGGGAAACAACGCGATATTGCCGGCGTGGTCCCAGTGCAAATGGGTCAGGATCAATTGCTCGACCTGCGTCGGATCAATGTCCAGCTGTCGTAGGGATTCTTCCGGCAGGCGGTACATCTGACGATTGCGCCGATCCGCCGTGGCCGGTTGAAAACAGGTGTCGACCACGACCACTTGCTGCTCGTTGCGGATCACCCAGAAGTAGTAATCCAGCGGCATCGGCGCATTCGGATCACCGCAGCAGGCATCGTAAAGAAAGTTCTCCTTGGCGGTGCGCTGGGCATTGGCGCCGACACGGATGGCGAACACTTCGTACACGGGAACGGACATACGACTCTCCTGGTTCAGGCGGCGGCAGTGGATTTGAGGGTCGGGCGGAAATCGAAGTCGATCTGCTCGCTGATGCCCAGTTCGTGCGCCAGCTTATGCAGGCCGCTGTAGTCGCGCATGATGGTCGCGTTTTTGCTGCTCTCGCGGGTGTCGCCGATGATCTGCGCCGCCTCCCCGACCCCGAGCTGGGTCAGGATCGCCTCCCACATCGAGTAGTCCTGGGCGACAAAGGCACTCAGGGCCACCGACAGGGTCTGTGCGAAAAAGGCCTGCTGCTCAGGCTGCATGTTGGCGTACATGACCTTGGCCACTTCGGCGAGCACCTTGCTGTGGGCATATTCGTCGCGGTTGTGCAGCTCGGCGACACGGCGATTCTGCGGCTGGATGCTCTGGTCATCCGCCAACAGATCCAGATAAGCGTTGACGCTGATCTCGGCCACCACCGCAAAGGTGATCGCCGCCAGGTCTTTCTGCCATTGCTCGGCCAGGGTTTCCCGCAACGCCTGCAACCGCAGATAGGTCACCGATGGCGGCAAGTCCAGCTCCTGATCGATCGCGCGTTCCAGCTTGGTTCGCTCGATGGCCCGCAAGTGCATGAGCGTGTGGTAGTGCTCGTCGATCAGGGTCTGCTGCATGGCCTCGCGAAAATGCCAGTTGTCCTTGCCCAGGTATTGATTGGCAATGGCGCTCAGCGCCGGGTTGACCACATGTTCCTCGGCGGTCACGGTGCGCAGGTTGTAGCCGATCCAGCCCCAGGTCACCACGCTGCTCTTGAGTTCGTCGCTCAGGGCCTGGAATTTCGGGTGGTGGAAAAACGGCACCATCTGTTGCGGGTAGTCCGGACGGGACGGGTCGAACACCTCCTCGACCGAAGTCTTCTCGGGTGAGCAGACCGTGGCCCGGCGGGTCCAGGCCTGATTCAGCCGCACGACCAGTTGATGATCGACCTTGGCGATCTCGATTGCTGTTTGCATGACGCGATACCTGTAGGACGCGTACCCGCTCGCGGGTACGCCAGAAGAAAAAAAGCGACGGAAGAATCAGGCCAGCCAGTAGCGGGTCAGGTGCCGCGCCGGGTCGGTGTATCGACTGCGGGCGTGGATCATCCGCCAGTTATCCCAGATCAGCATGCAGCCTTCGGGGATCAGCACCGGGGTGTTGTGCTCGATGAAATACGCCTCGCCGAGCACCGCAAATTTGGCCAGCGGCGAGCTGTTGTTGCTCACCTGGGACTGCTCCAGCGCTTGCTTGGAAGGGTTCACATCGCCGTAGTGAAACTGGTTGTAGCTGAAGCGGAAAATGTCGCCGTCTTCGGTAGGCGTGAGGATGTATTCCTTGACCCGCGTTTGCGCCGGCTCACCTGGCTTGGCGGTGGCGACGAACTCCACCGGCGTGTCATCCAGCCACTCGCGCAACTCGGGCTCGGTGCGCTCCAGCGACTTCAAAAACTCATAGCCATCCACCAACCCCGTATGCCCGCCGCCACAGGTTGCCTGGCGATGGCAATGCAGCGCCAGGTAGCGCGGCGGCGGTGTGTACACCGGCGCTTCGGTGTGCGGGCCGATGCCGTTCATGCTCTGGGAATACGGCAAGTCTTCGTAACCCGGCTTGCGGGTGATGGCAAAGGCCGTCTGGCCGTTGAACTGCGGAATGACCGGGCCGAACTCATGCAAGGTGCCGACAACGTCATGGGCGAATTCGCCGGGGGTCAGGACCGTCCAGCCACGAGCCGACAACTCGTCATGGCGATGACCCAGCGAAACGTAAGGTTTGGACGCAACAATCCCTGGATTTGACATGGTGATATTCCTGGCGGTTGATCAGGCGTTGACGGTTGAGGTGTAAGCGGCAATCAGGTCGCGGCACACATCGCCCGGTCGATAGCGATGCTCGTCGATGCTTTGCACAGGCGTGATTTCGGCGGCGGTGCCGGTGAGAAAACATTCTTCGAAGTCGCCCAGTTGCGTAGGCAGAATTGTGGTTTCGACCACCTGGTAATCCAGCGCCCTGGCCAGCCCGATGACGGTCTGCCGGGTAATGCCGTCAAGAAAGCAATCCGGCACCGGTGTGTACAGCGTGCGACCTTGGGTGAAGAACACATTGGCGCTGGTGGCTTCGGCCACGTGACCACGCCAGTCGAGCATCAACGCGTCGTGAAAACCGTTGTCTTCCGCGTCGTGCTTGCTCAGGGTGGCGATCTGGTAATGCCCCGACGCCTTGGCCTCGAACGGGCTGCTGCTGGGTGGCGGACGACGCCATGTAGCGGTCTTCAAGCGGATACCGGCCATGCGTGCCGCCGGGTCGAAGTAGCTCGGCCATTGCCAGCAGGCAATCGCCACATGCACCCGGTTGAAGCGCGCCGAGGTGGAAATCATCTCGCTGCCGCGCCAGGCCACCGGTCGCAGATAGCCCTCGACCACCTGGTTGCGCTTGAGCAGTTCATAGCTGGCCGCTTCCAGTTCTTCAGGCTCGAACGGGATGACGAAATCCATCAACTGCGCCGAGCGATACAGCCGCTCGGTGTGTTCGCGCAGTTTGAAAATATTGCCGTTGTACACCCGCTCCCCTTCATAGACCGTGCTCGCGTAGTGCAAGCCGTGGGTCAGTACGTGCAGACGCGCCCGCGACCACTCGACGAACTCGCCGTCGAGCCAGATCACCCCATCGCGTTGATCAAACGGGATAGTGCTCATGTCCATATCTCCCCATACATCACAAGAAATGCCCTACGCCGTTTGCAGCAGGACCGGTATCAATTCCGGCTTGGCTGCCAGCAACCGCTCAGGTTCGTTCTGAAAGAAAAACGCACGTTCGCCAAAGGCCGGTCTCAGCTCGTCGAACCAGGTCGCCTGCGGGTCGAAGCGCGCATAGAAGGTGCGCAACACCCATTGCGGATCCCGGGCCTGGAGGAACTGCAGCACGAAGACTTTTTCCCCCGCGACGGTCTCGATGCCATTGATCAACACCTTGCCGTAGAAGGTGCTCATGGACGGCCCGCGCACCGTGCGCGCCAGCCCCGACACCGTGCGATACGCCGCCTGGAAGATCTCGAAGGCCCGCGCCAGGGGCATTGCGAAGTAATGGCTGGGACCGGTGTCGCGTTCGACGAACATGTAATAGGGCACCGCGCCCAGGCGCACGCCTTCGGTCCACAACGCTGCCCAATCGTCCGGGTTTTCGTTGATGTGGCGGATCACCGGCGCCTGCATGCGCAGGGTCGCGCCAGTACTGCGAATACGTTCGACGGCTTGCCGGGCGATGTCCTGGCGCAGCTCTACCGGGTGGTTGTAGTGCCCCATGATCGAGAGGTTTTTCCCCGCCGCGATGACCCGCCGGAACAGCTCGAGCAACTCCGGTGCATCCTTGTCGCTGACAAACCGCTGCGGCCAATACGCCACCGACTTGGTGCCCAGGCGGATGCTTTTCAGGTGCGGCAATTCCAGCAACGGCTCGATGTAGCTCGCCAGGGAGCGGCTGTTCATGATCAGCGGATCGCCCCCGGTGATCAGCACGTCGGTTACCTGCGGATGCACCCGCAGATAGCTCACCAGCTCTTGGGATTCCCGGGCGTTGAACTTGAGTTCTTCCTCGCCGATGAACTGCGCCCAGCGGAAACAGAAGGTGCAGTACGCGTGACAGGTCTGCCCGGCGCCGGGGAAAAACAGCACGGTCTCGCGGTATTTGTGCTGTATGCCCGGCAGGACTTTTCCGTCGAGGGTGGCGTTGTTGTGCGTCAGCTGTCCGGCCGGATGAGGATTCATGCGCAGCCAGATCGCTTCGATCTTGCGCTTGATGGCCGCGCTGTCGTCCAGCTCGATCAATTGCTTGAGCGAGGTGTATTCGTCCGGCAGCAGCATGTCCCGGTGGGGAAACGTCATGCGGAAAATCGGATCGTCCGGGATGTTGTTCCAGTCGATCAGCGTCCCCAGCACGTATTCGTTGGTGCGAAACGGCATGACCCGGGCCACGACCGTCATGGCCTCCTGCAAATCCGGCGTGAGTTTGTGCCAGTACGGCGTCTCGCGGATGGTGCGTGAGTTATAGGGTTTGTATCTTTCGTGCTCCGACAGTCCCTGCATGGCAGCGCTCCTGGTGTTGGCTGGCAGTGATCACTTGGTGGCTGGCGCTACGCGCTCTATGTCCATCCATGCCCGGACGCTGTCGCGGTCCCACTGCTGGCGCACGTAGGCCGTCAGTCGCGCAGGCACCGGATCACCGTTGGCGACCAGGCGGTTGAGCATGATGGCCAGGTCGGTGTCGGCGATGCTCCAGTCACCGAACAGGTGCTCGGCGCCCTCCTCCAGCAGGTGATCGGCGACGAAGAACAGGCGCTCGACTGCTGCTTTCGCATCGTCGGAGAGCGGGGTGTCCTTCTTGCCGAAATACACCAGGTCAAACGGGCGCTCCTTGCGCACCACCAGCAAGTCGCTGCGCAGCCAGGCCTGGAGTTGACGGGCACGGGCGCGCTGTTTGAGGTCCTGTGGATAGAGTTTTTTATGGCCTGGGGAGAGTTCTTCCAGGTATTCGGCGATGGCGGAAGATTCCGACAGCGCGAAATCCTCATGAACTAACGTGGGAACTTTGTTAGTCAGGGAAAGATCCCTATAAGCATCTTGATAGTTTTCTTTAGCCTTCAAATCCACTGTCACAAAGTCGAACGAAAGTTGCTTCTCCTTTAGCGCCACAAATGCCGACATCGCAAATGCGCTAATAAAATCCGCACCGACATACAGTTTGAGTTTTCGGTTTTCCATAGAACACTCCCTTGCAATGGCTGCATTGATAAACCTGCATTGGAAGTGATCGTATTAAGTTGATTGGGGGCTGAATAGATACAGAATTTGTCTGTTTCAATCGATACAGAAAGTTTCTGGCGTGGGGAAATTTGTTGCCGCAGGTGACAATATTTTATGGGCTGAACAGGGAAACTGTAGGAGCGAGCCTGCTCGCGATGGACTCACGGACGCCGCGTATTACCAATGAATACGCGTCATCGTTGACGACCATCGCGAGCAGGCTCGCTCCTACAGAAAAGCAGGGGGGATGATTAGAGGGTGGCGTTCGACAGCTGCGCCATTTGCGGCATGTTGCTCATGTTGAGCATGGCCAAAGGCTCGGTTTTGCTGGTGTTGACGAAGCCATGCCGGGTCCAGGCCGGCACCGATAATACGTCGCCGGGGCCGACGCTGACCTCATCGGCACCGTCCAGGGTCAGGGTTCCACTGCCGGACTGGATGATGAACAGATGCCACCAGGCATGGGCATGGCCGTCGAGCCTGGTGCCCGGGATCAGCCATTGCATGGAGACCGCCATCCCTGGGGTCAGCCTGCAACCTTCAGGGCTGTTGTCGTGGGCCAGCGCGACAATATCGACATCACTGTCCGCCAGACTCTGACGCATATCCGCCAGTTCGCCCTGCGTCCAGACTCGCGCTCCCATCGGCGAATTATTCAAACTCTGACGAAAATCCTTATATGAAAAGAACCTGCCTTGAACGTTATTCATGGGCAAATACCAAATGTCCGGTGACTTGAGTCACCAGACACTAGGACAACAACTTGTAACTGTAAAGCAGGAACTTTCATTGATTACAGAACCGAGGGACGCAGCGCCGCAATCATATCAACTTCGACTGCGGCATTTTTCGGCAACTGATAAACCCCGACAGTGGTTCTCGTATGTTTACCGGCATCACCCAATACATGACTGAAGACATCTGACGCACCGTTGGCCACTTCGCTGAGATCGACAAAGTCCTCCGTGCACCGTACATGCACGGTGATGCGGATCAGTGATTTGACTTTATCCAGTGAACCGATGGCGTCGACGATCAACGCCAGACCGCGCAACGCACAGATGCTGGCCGCCGCTTGCGCGTCCGCCATGCCGAGGTCCCGGCCGACACGGCCCGGATAGAGAATCTTGCCATCCATGCGTGGCACCAGACCGCTGATGTACAGCTCATCGTGGTGGCGAATCAGCGGAGTGTAACGGCCGCCCACGGTGTTCTCACCGTAGATGTCAAAGCCGAACTCCTTGGCCAGGGCGATGAAACGTTCATCACAGGTCATGTGTTCAATCATTTACCGAATCCTCATCAATACTGCCAAAACTACAACCGCTACGAATTCAGCCCGCGGCCCTCACGGGCGGCTCCAGGCTGGTGATCCCGACGTTTACCTCGATGGCTTGCGACAGCCGCAACAGGTCGTTGCTGAGCTGCCCGTAGTGCTCGTTGAACAGCACGATGTGGCCGATGAACGAGAAGTTGTCCTTCACCAGCGCCGACACCGAATCACCGATGCGCTTGGCAAACTTGCCCTCCACCACCTCGATGTTCAGCGAACGGGCCAGCGACTCGATGTCGGGTATCGAACGCAAAATCCCGCCGGCTGGCGCCCTGAGCAGACGAATGCCGCAATAGCCGCGAGCGACTGGTTCATAGGGTTCGATCCGGCCTTCCACGGCCCAGCGCACCCAGCGCTCCCACGGGTTGAAATCGATGAACGCCTGACGTGCCAGGTCCCAGATGTGCATGCCGCCGGGGCGCATGTTGGTTTCCACGGCGGAGGTCAGATGGTCGGCACGCAGGAACACCTCGTTGTGCCAGGCGCCGTTGTCCAGCGACACCAGGTCGGCCATGTGCCGTCCGGCGTCGAGCAATTGCGTCTGTACGTCCTCCGCCAGAGGCGCGGGAACCACCTGCTGGATCTCGGCGCGGTAGGCGCCTTCGGTGGTGGTTTTTTCGGTGATCCAGGTGCTGCCGGCCACGCAATCCCAACTGTATTCACGGGCGTTCTGGATCAACTCTTCAATGACGATGCCGCCTTCGCGGTAGGGCTTGAGTGCCTGCCAGACTTCATCACACTCCGACGGATGATTGATCACCCGGCAACCGCGGCTCGCGCCCTCGCAAGCGGGCTTGATGAAGGCTTTGCCACCCAACTCGACCACCCGCTGACGCAACTCGGACAGGCTCTCGACCCGGGTGGAAAACACCGGGCGGTAATCCTCGGGCGCCTCGGTGGCCATGACTTCCAGGCTGCGGAAGATCTGCTTGTCCAGCCCCGCCCGTGCCTCGGCCGGCGTGATGCCGGGCAGCCCGAAATGACTGGCCAGCGCCGCGCCGAGCAGCACGCCACGGTCGGAAAACGGCAACACGCCGATCAGCTTCCAGCGATCGGCGTTCAGGCAACCCACCACCAGTTCAAGGGATTCGGCGACGTCTTTTTCCGCCAGCGAGCAACTGCAGACATGGTCTGCCACCTGATCGTCGTGCGGCTGGACCTGCTCGACCAGCAGGATCAGCCTGGCGTTGTAGAGCTGCTTGCACAGCTCGCGCAATTTCGGGATATCGTGAACCCGATTGCCGTTGTAACCGACCACTACGACGCATGAAGTCGTATTCATAATGCCCCCGTCTTGCAAATTGAAACCCGCACCCGCGACGACTCAGTCGTGTAACGACGCTTGGGATTTACGGTTGAACCAGTACCACGCCAGGATTCCCCCCGCGCCGATGGCCGCCAGCAGCAGCGCGTTATACGGCGCCGGCACCACCCGCATGACCAGCACCGTGAGCCCGGCGCCCACGCCCAGGGAGACTTCCTTGACGAACATGTTGTTCTGCTTGACCGAGAAGTAATCGAGATAGCTGAACGCGCATTCGGCGATGGACAGCAGCGCCACCCAGATCAGCGCGCCCATGAGGGTCTCGACATGGAAGGCGGCGGGTGACGACAGCACCGCGAAACCGCCGACGATGATCCCGATCACCGCCACGACCTTGAAGCGACCGGTGCGCTCGATGAGCTTCATCACCGGCACCTGGGCGAACACCACCACGGCGCTGTTGAGGATCAGCATCAGGCCGTACCAGGCAGGCAGTTCACCGGTCTTGAGCAGGATCGCCTGGGGCAGGATCGAGAACACTCCGAACAGCTTGATGCCCATGATGATCCCGGCGATCACCCACGGCAGTTTGTTGCGCCAGCCACTGCCATCGTGAGTGATGGGGCTTGCGGTCACAGGCTCGGAGGTAAAGGTCGCGCCGAGAGCGATGGGCAGGCACAGCAGCACGAACGCCGCCGCACCGAGGAAAAACATGGTCGGGGTCAGCAGCGGCGACAGCAGGATCAGACCGGCCAGCAGGCTGCCCATGTTCATCGCCACACGGTTGTAGGCCGCGCCTTCCTTGGTCTGCGCCGCTTCGCTCTTGATCAGGTAACCGGCAATCGCGATGCCGTAGGCGAACAGCGCGGCGGCGAACATCACCACGCCCTGGTTACGGGTGACGGCCAGCAATACCAGACCGGAGGCGGCGCAGAGCAAGGTGACGCTCAGGGAGCGGCGGCCCAGGACCAGCAACGTCAGCGGCAGCAACAGGAGCAAGGCGCGATAGCCCAGGGCGAGGATGCTGTTGGTCGCGGTGTCGAGCCAGACGTTGGCCTTGCCCAATACCGCAAACAGCGATACCGCGGTGATGATCCGGATCGCAAACAGGCGGATGTTGATCACCGGCTTGGCGACGGCGACCGTGGTTTGAACACTCATGCAGCACCTCTTGAACCCGTGATTTTTCCGGCGTGGAGCGCCAACAATCAGGAAAGTCTGTAAGGTGATGGTAGAGACAGAGGCTTGTTTTCATCAGAGCAAGTTCGTTTAGAATCGAACGAACTTTACTGCCGGAGAGACCAGTAAAATGCAGGTTCAGCGTGCCGTGATCGCCGCTTTCGAGTTCCAGCCGGGTGTGCCGCTGGTCCAGCAGATCGTCGATCAATTGTCCGTGGCGATCAGCCAGGGCGGACTTCCACATGGTTCGCGGCTGCCGCCGATTCGCGAACTCTCCGAGCTGATGAACGTGGGCAAGTCCACGGTGGTGGATGCGTTGGACCGCTTGCGGGCCAAGGGTTTGGTGGTATCTCGCCAGGGTTCGGGGCACTACGTGCATCGCTCCAGCGTCACCCTCAAGACCGACGCCGGGCCGGACCTGCAGCCCCAGGACACACTGAGCGTGGTCCGCCGCGCGGTGCTGCAAGACACCGGCGCATTGCGTCCCGGTGCCGGCTTCCTCCCCTCCTCCTGGCTGCCTGCCGAAGAACTGCTCAAGGCCGTGCGCAGCACCCTGCGTGCGACCTCTCTGCAAATGGGCGAGTACGGCGTCGCCGCCGGTTACCTGCCACTTCGCGAAGCGTTGCGCGTCAAGCTGTCGGCCATCGGCATCGAAGTGCCGGTGGACCAGATCGTCACTACCGCCAACACCGTACAGGCCATCGACATGCTGATGCGTCTGCTGGTCAAACCCGGCGACACCGTGCTGCTCGACGACCCGTGCTACTTCACCATGCACACCAACCTGGCCTTGCATGGCGCCAAGGTCATCACCATTGCCCGTGGTGCCGATGGCATGGACATGGAGGCCTTCGAGCAACTGGTGAATACTCATCGCCCGGTGCTGTACATGACCAACAACGTCCTGCACAACCCGACCGGACATTCGTTCTCACCGGCGCAGGTCTATCGCTTGCTGGAGTTGAGCCATCGCTATGGCTTCCATATCGTCGAGGACGATCTGTACTGCGACCTGCAACAACGCATGACCCCGCGCCTGGCGGCGGGTGGGCTGGACAATGTCAGCTACGTCTCCGGATTCTCCAAGACCCTGACCGCCAACAGCCGCGTCAGTTTCGCGGTGCTCTCGCCACAACTGGCGGCCCGCATGGTCACCCTGAAAATGGCCTGCGGCGGCATGACCTCGGAACTGGCGGAGCAGATCGTCTGCGCGATGCTCAGCGATGGCAGCTACGCCAAACACACACGGCGCACAGTGGACAGGCTTTACGAGTCGAGCAGCCGGGTATCCGGCTGGCTGGTCGAGGCCGGTTGCTCGGTGTCATCGCTACCCCACGAAGGTTTGTTCATCTGGACGCAATTGCCCGAAGGGTTTCACGCCGAAACGCTGGCGAGAAAAGGTCTGGAAATCGACCTGGTATTGGCCCCCGGAACGCTGCTCAGCAAAGCGCCTAATGCCAGTCAGTTCCTGCGTTTCAACGTCGGCCATAGCGATAGCACTTTGGTGCGCGAGCGGTTCATGCGATTGCTCGACCGCGCCTGAATGAAAAAGCCCCGCGATTCTTTGAATGCGGGGCTTTCAGGTATCGATCAGCTCAGGAAAACATCGAGCGCTGCTCTGCTTCATAGTGCCTCGTCTGGTAAGGCAACAGTGTTTGGGTTTTTAGCCCAAGCCCTTCCTCCAACCCCCAGGAAATGGCAAGTACATCGCGGCGCTGATTAAGCGGCAGGCCCGTGTGTGGAGTCATTTCTTGCCTGGAAGTTGAGCGCGAAAAAAGCTCGAGAGCACTCAGGGTTTCCGACACACGGGTATCAGACACACAGGCGAAGCGCGTGAAGCGCTCAAGCAGATACCCTGCCCGTCTTAATTGCAAATCGTCGTTATGACAGCTCAGAAATGCTGAAATTTCGCCCTTCAGATTGGAGTTCGAATACCACACGGCCTTGGCAGCGCTGATAAGCGCAGCGTCGTCTGCCTGATCCAGAGGACTTCTGACCAGTGTGTCCAAAGCTGAGGAGAGGACTTGGCCGTCAAGGGGCTTCGTCATCTGTCGTCTCCAGATAGTCTTGCAGGATATTGGTGAGAACAGAGATAGGTTGCTCTTTGTTGCCAACATATACATCAATCGCCTGCAATGCCAGCCGATGGAATTCTGTGCTTCGTACGAAGCCTGCCCTGAGAAGTGCCATGATGTCGCCGATATCCTGTTCCGTAGCCCTTCCCAGCTTTGAGATTGCCAGATCTATAGGTGCTGCAATGTGAACATGCAGCGCAGACGCTGCGGGGAATTCCACCAGAGGCAAGCTGCGCTCCCAGTAGTCCTCATGGATAGGACCAAAGCTTGTGTTGTATTGCAGGTCGTAGTTCAGCTCCATCAGTCGACCTGATCGTTCATCTGTGAATACTTCCGGGACCTGCGCAAGAAGGGTCTGCAGGTGAAGATCTCCAGGAAAATTGAACTCGTAGATCTCGGCATCGACGTCCGTGGAGACTCGATGATTTGTGTACAGATGAACCGCGCAGCCACCAAAGACGATGATTTTGAGCGCACCCGATTTGGCACCTTCAAGCGTCAGCTGCACTTCGACTGACTTGAACATCGACACCAATGCCTGCCCCAACGCCGTGCTCGTGTTCAGACGGGGAACGACTACGTCCTGTAATTCCATTTCTAACCTCTACCATCGATGGGAGTGTGGTGATCGAAATGGACCGTACTGAGATGCATGAAAAATGGCGTTAGGACGTTTCCCAAATGCCATGCACTGCTTTCCGAAATAAACGAAGGCTGACGTTTGATCGCATTCACGCACCAGTAAAAGCCAAGTTAAATCGAATTCCCTGACCAAACCCAAGCCAACAAAAAACCCCGCACCTTCTTTCGAAGGGCGGGGTTTTTCTTTATCGCATCCGACGCTTAAGGCGCGTACGTCAGCAGCAACTCGGTCGGCACTTTGAAGTCCAGGGACATCGCCACGCTCAACGCGGTAATGGTGAAGATCGAGAACACGAACAGCTTGCGTGCCCAGACCGTGTCATCCACTGCCTTGTAGCCGGTCCAGGCCATGTACAGCCAGTACATGCCCATGGCCGCGGCGACGGCGAGGTAGCTCATGCCGGCGTAGCCGCTGAAGGTCAGCATCAGAGTCGCCACGAGGAAGGCCAGGATGTAGATCAAGATGTGCTTCTTGGCCACCTGGATTCCGCGTTTCACTGGCAGCACCGGGATCGATGCGGCCAGGTAATCGTTGAAGCGGAAGATCGCGATGGCGTAGGAATGCGGCATCTGCCACAGGCTGAACATCACCAGCAACGTCAGTGCAGCCATGTCGAAGGTGTTGCTCACCGCGACGTAGCCGATCACTGGCGGCATGGCGCCCGACAGACTGCCCACCAGCGTGCCGTGAACCGACTTGCGCTTGAGGTACAGGCTGTAGAAGCCGACGTAGATAACGAAGCCGATCACCGCGAACAGCGCGGCCAACGGGTTGGCCACCTTGTACAACAGGGCAACGCCGGCGACACCCAGGACGGTCGCATAGGCCAGGGCCAGTTTCAGGGAGATGAGGCCCTGGACCAGCACCCGGTTCTTGGTGCGTTCCATCTTCAGGTCGATGTCGCGGTCGATGCAGTTGTTGAACACGCAACCGGAGGCAACCACCAGGGACGTGCCGATCATGGCGGCCAGGAAGATGGCCAGATCGACATGCCCTTTGGAGGCCAGGAAAAATCCGCCTGCCACAGAAAGCACGTTACCGAAAATGATCCCCGGTTTGGTGATTTGGATAAAGTGCTTGAAGGACATGCGGATTTACCTCACTTCGCCATCATGAACGTGTGGATGCTGAACATGATCCAGATCGACAGACCAACCAGCAGGGCAATCACGATCGCGGCAAAGACAAACGCGATGACGTTGTTACGCTGTGCCGACGAGCGATCCAGGTGCAGGAAGTACACCAGGTGCACCAGCACCTGGATCACGGCGAATGCCACGACGATCAGCAGAGTGATCGACTTTGGCAGCGTCGGGTACATCACCAGACCGAACGGAATCAGGGTCAGGATCACCGACAGGATGAAGCCAATGCCGTAGGACTTGACGCTGCCGTGGCTGCCGTCGTCGTGGCCATTGTGGGAATGAGCGTTAGCCATTTACATAGTCCCCATCAGATAAACAACGGTGAATACGCAGATCCACACGACGTCCAGGAAGTGCCAGAACAGGCTCAGGCAGCTCAGACGGGTCTTGTTGGTCGCCGTCAGGCCGTTTTTCTGCACCTGATACATCATGATCGCCATCCAGATCAGACCGCTGGTCACGTGCAGACCGTGGGTACCAACCAGGGTGAAGAACGCGGACAGGAAGCCCGAACGGTTAGGGCCGTAGCCCTCGGAGATCAGCATGTGGAACTCGTTGATCTCCATGCCGATGAAGCCGGCACCGAACAGGAAGGTCAGGGCCAGCCAGCCCAGGACCTGCTTCTTGTTGCCACGGAAGAACGCCAGCATGGCGAAGCCGTAGGTGATCGAACTGAACAACAGCAGAGCGGTTTCGCCCAGCACGTATGGCAGTTCGAAGATGTCGTGGCCCGACGGGCCACCCGCTACGTTGTTAACCAGTACCGCGTACGCTGCGAAGATCGACGCAAACAGAATGCAGTCGGTCATCAGGTAGAGCCAGAAACCGAATACGGTCATCTCGCCCGAGTCGTGGTGGTGGTCATCGTGCCCATGGTCATGACCATGGGCGTGTCCAACATTGGTCACTAAGTTCGACATGGTTTAAGCCTGTTCCAACGAGGTTTCAACACGGGTGGTGGTGGCCCGGACTTTACCGGCCGCTACCAGACGCTTGTGCTGCTCGGCTTCGATGCGCTCGATCACGTCGACCGGCACGTAGTAGCCTTGATCATCACGGGCCGCGTGGATCGCGAAGTAGATCACGGTGCCAGCCAGGCTCGCGATTGCCAGCCACCAGATGTGCCAGATCATCGCGAAACCGAACACGGTCAGCAGCGCGCCCATCACCACACCGGTAGCGGTGTTGTTTGGCATGTGGATCGGTTCGTACTTGGCCGGAGTCTTGTACGCAGTACCGTTTTCCTTCGCTTCGGTGAACGGATCGACGCCATCGGCTTTTGGCAGCACGGCGAAGTTGTAGAACGGAGGTGGCGACGAGGTCGACCATTCCAGGGTGTGTGCATTCCACGGGTCGCCGTGTTCGCACATGTTTTCTGGCTTGTTGCGGTCACGCACACTCACGTAGAGCTGGATCAGCTGGCACGCGATACCGGCGGCGATCAGGATCGCACCGAACATGGCGACGTACAGGTACGGCACCCACTCAGGGTTGGTCGTGGCGTTCAGACGACGGGTCATGCCCATGAAGCCCAGTACATAGAGCGGCATGAACGCGACGAAGAAGCCGGTGATCCAGAACCAGAATGCAGCCTTGCCCCAACCTTCGTGCAGCTTGAAGCCGAACGCTTTAGGGAAGTAGAAGCCGAAGCCGGCGATGTAACCGAATACAGCACCACCGATGATCACGTTGTGGAAGTGCGCGATCACGAACAGGCTGTTGTGCAGAACGAAGTCGGCACCCGGGATGGCCAGCAGTACGCCGGTCATGCCGCCGATGGCGAAGGTGACCATGAAGCCCAGGGTCCACATCACCTGGCTGGTGAAGCGCAGACGGCCCTGGTAAATGGTGAACAGCCAGTTGAATAGCTTCACACCCGTCGGTATGGAAATCAGCATCGTCGCCAGACCGAAGAAGGCGTTGACGCTGGCACCCGAACCCATGGTGAAGAAGTGGTGCAGCCAAACCATGAAGCCCAGGATCGAGATCGCGCCCGATGCGTAAATCATGGAGTGGTGGCCGAACAGTTTCTTGCCCGAGAAGGTCGAAACCACTTCGGAGAAGATACCGAAGGCCGGCAGAATCAGGATGTAAACCTCAGGGTGACCCCAAGCCCAGAACAGGTTGACGTACATCATCGGATTGCCACCAAGTTCATTGGTGAAAATGTGGAAATCCATGTAACGGTCAAGCGTCAGCAGTGCCAGGGTAGCGGTCAGGATCGGGAACGAAGCCACGATCAGAACGTTTGCCCAGGTGCAGGTCCAGGTGAAGATCGGCATGTCCATCAGCTTCATGCCAGGGGTACGCATTTTCAGCACGGTGGCCAGGAAGTTGACCCCCGTCAACGTCGTACCTAGCCCGGATAGCTGTAGCGCCCAGATGTAGTAATCCACACCCACGCCCGGACTGTATTGCAGGCCCGACAGCGGCGGATAGGCAACCCAACCGGTCTTGGCGAATTCGCCGACGCCCAGGGACAGGTTGATCAGCACCACGCCGGAAACCAGCAGCCAGAAGCTCAGGGAGTTCAGGAACGGGAAGGCAACGTCACGCGCGCCGATCTGCAGCGGCACTGCAAGGTTCATCAGGCCGGTGAAGAATGGCATCGCCATGAAGATGATCATGATCACACCGTGAGCGGTGAAGATCTGGTCATAGTGTTCAGGAGGCAGGTAGCCAGGCGAACCCTCGGTGGCCATGGCCAGCTGGGTACGCATCATGATGGCGTCGGCAAAGCCGCGCAACAGCATGACCATGGCGACGATGATGTACATCACGCCGATTTTCTTGTGGTCGACCGACGTCAGCCACTCGGTCCACAGATAGGTCCACTTCTTGAAGTAGGTGATTGCAGCGAACAGTGCCACGCCACCGAGGGCGATCATGGCGATGGTCACCATCACGATCGGCTCGTGGAACGGGACCGCTTCCCAACTTAATTTACCAAACATCGTTTACTCCTCTGCCCCGGCAGCTGAATGCGAGTTCATGTCCGTAGCGGCCACTTCTTTCTCTTTCTTCTCGTGGTGCACCTTAGGACCCGGTTTCATGCCTTCGTACTTGTCGACGATGATCTGGAACAGGTTCGGTGTAACCGAGGAGTAGAGCTCGACTGGGTTGTTCTGGCTCTGCTTGGCAAGAGCTGCGTATTCAGCCTGTTCAAGCTTTTTAGGTGCCTTTTTGACTTCATTGACCCAAGCGTCGAATTCTTCCTGGGTCGTTGCGGTCGCTTTGAATTTCATGCCGGTGAAGCCAGCGCCGCTGTAGTTGGCGGAGATACCGTCCATTTCAGCGTTCTCGTTGGCGATCAAGTGCAGCTTGGTCTGCATGCCCGCCATCGCGTAGATCTGACCGCCGAGCGCAGGGATGAAGAACGAGTTCATCACAGCGTCGGAAGTGATCTTGAAGTTGATTGGCGTGTGCGCCGGGAACACGATCTTGTTGACCGTGGCAATGCCTTGTTCCGGGTAGATGAACAGCCATTTCCAGTCCAGCGCGACCACTTCGATGGTCACAGGCTTGACGTCGGATTCCAGCGGACGATACGGATCCAGGGCGTGGGTCGACTTGTAGGTCACGTAACCCAGGGCAATGATGATCATGATTGGCACAGCCCACACCGCGATCTCGATCTTGGTGGAGTGGTTCCACTTCGGCGTGTAGGTGGCGCTGGTGTTGGAGGCGCGATATTTCCAGGCGAACAGGAACGTCATCACGATCACCGGAACCACGACCAGCAGCATCAGCAGCGTTGCGGTGATGATCAGGTTTCGCTCATCCAGACCGACCTGGCCCTTGGGGTTGAGCAAGGTCATGTTGCAGCCTGACAGCAACAACGCGCCGATCAGGGGCACTAAGCCTAGTAGTCTGGGGTACCTGTTTTTAATCATCTCACGACCTCTAAAGCAGCTTGCGCCATGCAGTTGGGTTTTGATCGCCAACACTTCACCCTGCCAAGGGTTGGCATTTTTCTTGGATTGAATAAGGGCTGGCCCGTCGTGCGTCAGACGCGTTTCGACAAATCCTGGGCTAGCATCGAGTTCTTATTCGATACGTGGTCAAAGGCCTTGTTACAGACCAATTCCATTTGGTGCGGATAGTTGGAGGCACCGACACCTGGGAGTCGCATGAAGCCACCCGGCCTCTCGACACCCTTCCCTGCTCAATGACCTGGTGAGGGTGAGCAGCGCCGGGGATTCAGTGCGGGCGATTGTAGATATTTCGTGTTTTTTAAACCATGTCTCATCCCGAAATAATTTATATCCCGAGCCGCAACAATTCTTAACGGAACTCGTAAAAGTGCGGCATGGTATCGAAATTGATTCTCAACAAAAACACCAAAATTAGTAGGTCTACCTACCCGCATTTCAGACAGTATCGAGCACCCGATCCTCGCTCTCGATGCCGGCAAAGCCCCCATATGACGGGGGCTCTGGCAAATTGCCAGAGCCTGTTAAAACTGCCTGCTCGAGCTTGATGGCAGGGAAATGGCCACGCTGGAAAACAGGCCAATTTCGCCGCCTGCCCGCGCACCAATTCGCCCCCTTGAAAGATGGTGCGACACAAAAGATGTGACAACATGTCGCACACGTGTCGCACCCTAGCTTGCCGCATATCACGATGTTTTAACGAAGCCTCTGAAAATGCAAAAACGCCCCGGCCCTCTTTCAAGGACCGGGGCGTTTTCAGGTTGTGCGCGGCGTTGCCGCCATCGACCTCAGCGCAGGTTTTTGCGGTTACGCACCGTGAGCAACGGCACCAGAATCACCACCAGCACGAAGGCCACCAGCGCCCATTGCGCCAGGGACAAACCGAGGATCGGCGGGTACGGCGTGGAGCAGAAACCGTCGACCTGGAAGCCCAGCGGGAAGATCTTGGCCAGCGGCAAGTCGTCGACAATCGGCTGCAGCACATCGATACCGCAGCTCACGGCCGGGTAGAACTGCGTGAACACGTGATGCCCGGCAACGCCAGCGCCTGCCAGCGCACAAATCACCACCAGGGTTTCGAAGATCGTGATGCTGCGACGGCTGCGCATGGCCGCGCCGATGAAGGCGAAGATGGCAATCAGCAGTAAGGCGTAGCGTTGCAGGATACACAGCGGGCATGGTGCCTCGCCGAGCACGATTTGCATGTACAGCGCGCCGCCGATCAGCGCCAGGCAGATGATGCCCAGCAATACCAGATAGCGCCGTTCACGCCCCAACCGCAGTGTTTCCTCGCTCATCGCGTTTCCCTTCCAGATATCGATTGCCCGCCAGTCTACACGCTGGCCTGGCTCTTGGAGAATCGGGTGCGTGTCGCGGGGATCGGGGGAGAAGACGCCTGGCGGGTTAAGAAGGGATTAACTTTCGTGCGGTTTTTTCAGTTTAAGACCGAGGTGACGCCATCGCGGGCAAGCCTTGCTCCTACAGGATTTGTGTCGTTCCCGGTGTATGTGAACGACACAAATCCTGTAGGAGCAAGGCTTGCCCGCGAAGAAGGCGACGCGGTGGAACAGGTCCACCGCGCGCCTGATCGATTATTCCAGCGCCGCAGCCGGCCCGAAGAACTCGTAACGGCTTTGCTTCTCGGGCACACCCAGCGCCTTGAGGTGACGCTTGATCGCCGCCATGAAACCTTTCGGCCCCAGGAAGTAAGCGTCCAGATCGCGCTCGGCTGGCAGCCATTCGCCCAGTTGCTCCAGGCTCAGCAGGCCGACCTTGTGCGCCGCCGGGCTCACACCGTCGTCTTCGGCATAGCAGTAGAAGCGCTTGAGTTGCGGGTGACGCGCAGCCAAGCCTTCGATCCAGTCGCGGAACGCGTGGACGCTGCCGTTGCGGGCGCAGTGGATGAAGTGCACCGGGCGCTCGGTTTCCAGCGCGGCTTCAAGCATCGCCAGCGTCGGGGTGATGCCGACACCGCCGCTGATCAACACCAGCGGTTTGTCGCTGGCGGTCAGGGTGAACTCGCCCGATGGCGGGAACAGTTGGATGCTCTGGCCCACGTGCAGTGCATCGTGCAGGTGATTGGAAGCACGACCACCGATTTCACGCTTGACGCTGATGCGGTACCGGCCGTTGTTGGGCCGTGCCGACAACGAGTAGTTGCGGCGGATTTCTTCGCCATCGAGGATCAGCTTCATGCCGATGTACTGGCCTGGCTCTGCCGCCAGAATCGGGCCTTTGTCGGCTGGTTCGAAGTAGAACGAGGTGATTTCCGCGCTTTCTTCCACCTTGTCGGCGACGATGAATTCCCGCGCGCCGCGCCAGCCGCCGGGTGCCTGTTCTTTCTGGTCGTAGATGCTGGTTTCGGCACCGATCAGGATGTCCGCCAGTTGACCGTAAGCCGCGCCCCACGCTGCGATCACTTCCGGGGTGGCGATTTCTTCGCCCAGCACTTCAGCGATGGCGCGCAGCAGGCAGGTGCCGACGATCGGGTAGTGCTCCGGCAGAATCTGCAGGGCCACGTGCTTGTTGATAATCTTGGCCACCAGGTCGCCCAACTGATCGAGCTGGTCGATGTGGCGTGCGTACATCAATACGCCGTTGGCCAGCGCGCGCGGCTGATCACCGGAGGCCTGGTGGGCCTGGTTGAACAGTGGGCGGACTTCCGGGTACTCGGACAGCATCATACGATAGAAGTGGGTGATCAGCGCTTCGCCACCGCTCTCCAGCAGCGGCACGGTGGATTTGACGATGGCACGGTCTTGAACGCTAAGCATAAGGTGACTCCTGAACATCGAGGGTTTGTAATCGATTGCCTTAGGGATATCAGCTTTCGTGCCAACTTTTATTTACTTAAAAATCAATAACTTAAAAATAGAGTAGTCATATCGACACAAGCCGCCTTATAGTCATGTCGACTACACGGAGTCATTATGACTGCAAAATCCCTGCTCACCGCCCTGCTTCCCCTGGTCTCGGACCTGTCCCGCGAACTCCCTGAAGGCGAGCGCTATCGACGCCTGCTGGAAGCCATGCGCGCCCTCCTGCCTTGCGATGCCGCCGCCCTGCTGCGCCTTGATGGCGATTGGCTGGTGCCGCTGGCCGTCGACGGTTTGAGCACCGACACCCTCGGTCGACGCTTCAAGGTCAGCGAGCATCCGCGCTTCGAAGCCTTGCTCAGCAGCCACGGGCCGACCCGGTTCGCCGCCGACAGTGACATGCCCGACCCTTATGACGGGCTGGTCGATGGTCTCGATGATCATCTGGAAGTCCACGATTGCATGGGCTGCCCGCTGTTCATCGACGAACGCCCCTGGGGCTTGCTGACCCTCGACGCCCTCGACCCCGAACGCTTCGAGCCCATCGAACTGGACGCCCTGGAGGCCTTCGCCAGCCTTGCGGCCGCCACGGTCAACGCCGCCGAGCGCATCCAGCGCCTGAACAATCGCGTCGAGGACGAGCACCAGCGCGCCGAGGTTTACCGTCAGGCCAGCGGCCAGCAGAGCCGCGAAATGATCGGCCAGAGCAAGGCCCACAAGCGCCTGGTGGAAGAAATCAATCTGGTGGGCGGCAGCGACCTGACCGTGCTGATCACCGGGGAAACCGGGGTCGGCAAGGAGCTGGTCGCCCAAGCCATCCACGCTGCGTCGCCCCGAGCCAACAAGCCGATCATCAGCCTCAACTGCGCCGCACTGCCCGACACGCTGGTGGAAAGCGAGTTGTTCGGTCACGTGCGCGGTGCCTTTACCGGGGCATTGGGCGACCGGCGCGGCAAGTTCGAACTGGCCAGCGGCGGCACGCTGTTTCTCGATGAAGTGGGCGAGTTGTCGCTGACGGTGCAAGCCAAATTGCTGCGGGTGCTGCAAAGCGGCCAACTGCAACGCCTGGGCTCGGACAAGGAGCATCAGGTCGATGTGCGATTGATCGCCGCGACCAACCGCGACCTGGCCGAAGAAGTGCGCAGCGGCCGCTACCGCGCCGACTTCTATCACCGCCTCAGCGTTTACCCGTTGCGGGTCCCGGCCCTGCGTGACCGTGGCCGCGATGTGCTGCTGCTCAGCGGCTATTTCCTTGAGCAGAATCGCTCACGCATGGGCCTCAACAGCCTGCGCCTGAACAGCGACGCCCAGGTGGCGTTGCTGGCCTATGACTGGCCGGGCAACGTGCGGGAACTGGAACACTTGATCGGCCGCAGCGCCTTGAAAGCCCTCGGCAACTGCAAGGAGCGACCGAAGATTCTCAGCTTGAGCGCGGCCGATCTGGACCTGCCCGATGGCAGCCTGGAAGTCGCCGCCGAGCAACCGGCCACCGCAGCCATCCCACTGGTGATCGGTGATTTGCGCGAGGCCACGGAAAATTATCAGCGCCAGTTGATCGGTGCGTGCCTGGAGCGGCATCACAACAACTGGGCCAGCGCGGCACGGGAGTTGGGGCTGGATCGGGCGAATCTCGGGCGGATGGCCAAAAGGTTGGGCATGAAGTGAGGGCCCCATCGCGAGCAGGCTCGCTCCTACATTTGAAATGCAATCAACTGTAGGAGCGAGCCTGCTCGCGATGGCGGTCTAACATTCAACCGAATTTCTAAAGCCTGCCCCCAACAAGTCGATAACCCGGCATCGATAGCTGTTGGCGATCCTCGCAGTCGCCCGCCACCTTTTTCCAAAGAAGGTTTTTATGTCCTCCACCAAAGCCCGCGCGGATTCACTTTCGCTTCTGCTGTTCACCCTGCGCAGCGGCAAGTTGATGGCGATCAACCTGCTCAAAGTCAGTGAAATCATCCCTTGCCCGCCGCTGACCAAACTGCCGGAGTCGCACCCCCACGTGAAAGGCATCGCCACCCTGCGCGGTGCCTCGCTGTCGGTGATCGACCTCAGCCGCGCCATCGGCGAACGTCCACTGGAAGACCCCAACGGCGGTTGCCTGATCGTCACCGACGTCAGTCGCTCCAAGCAGGGTCTGCACGTACAGGCGGTGAGCAAGATCGTGCATTGCCTGACCACCGACATCCGCCCACCTCCCTTCGGCTCCGGTGGTTCCCGCGCGTACATCACTGGCGTGACCTCGGTCGACGGCACGCTGGTGCAGGTGCTGGACATCGAGAAAGTGATCCACGGTATCGCACCGGTGGAGATCGACATGTCGCCGACCGAACTGACCATGGAAGACGCGGAAATCCTGGGCAGCGCGCGGATTCTGGTGGTCGACGACAGCCAGGTGGCGTTGCAGCAGTCGGTGCACACCCTGCGCAATCTCGGCCTGCAATGCCACACCGCGCGCAGCGCCAAGGAAGCCATCGATTGCCTGCTGGACCTGCAGGGCACCGCCCAGCAGATCAACCTGATTGTCTCCGACATCGAAATGTCCGAGATGGACGGCTACGCCTTCACCCGCACCCTGCGCGAAACCCCGGACTTTGCCCATCTCTACGTGTTGCTGCACACCTCGCTGGACAGCGCGATGAACAGCGAAAAGGCCCGGCAGGCCGGCGCCAATGCGGTGCTGACCAAGTTCTCCTCGCCGGAACTGACCCAGTGCCTGATCACCGCGGCCAAGGCTGTGGCCGAACAGGGTCACTGAGTCTTGGCCGCTGACTATTGCTGGTTGATGCGGCGCGACCTCACTGAGGTCGTGCCCGCCAGCGACTGGCCGTCCGGCATTCAACTGACCCACTACCGGCCCGAACTCGCCGCTGCCGTGCACCACTTGATGGAGCTGGGCCACCAGGACGGCGGTGGGCGCGTGCCCGCGCTGGATGTCTGGCAGCAGCGGTTTGAAAGTGACCCCGAATACGATCCCACCCTGTGTCTTGTTGCACTGGATGCCGATGGCGTAGTCGCCGTGTGCCAGTGCTGGACCAGTGCCTACATCAAGGATCTGGTGGTGCATCCCCGCGCCCGGCGCCAGGGGTTGGGGCGTGGGTTGCTGCTGCAGGCGTTCAGTGTGTTCCGGCAGCGTCGGGAAGGGTTTGTGGATTTGAAGGTGCTGGAGGACAACCGGCGGGCGCGGCGGTTATATGAGAGTGTCGGCATGTATGCAGTCCGCCGGGAATTGGTGCCTGCCTGACCCACCGCCATCGCGGGCAAGCCTTGCTCCCACAGGTTTCGGGTCTTACACAAATTGCGCAACCAACTCCAAATCCTGTGGGAGCAAGGCTTGCCCGCGATGGGGGCCGACATAATCTCCATCACACCATCAGGCATACTCAGCCTTGGTCACCATCCAAGGATCCCTGAACCATGAAACTCGCAACCCTCACCCTCCTCTGCCTCACCGCCCTCGCCACCCAGGCCCACGCCTCCAGCTTCGACGCCTGGGCCGCCTACGACAAAACCGTGCTCGCCAGTTGCACCAAGGCCAGTGGCCTGAAGAACACCAAACCTGTCGGCCCCCCCGCGCAGTTCGATGACCGCGTCGGCTACACCGCCGTCCTGCTGCAAGGCCAGTACCCGCAAAAACACATGAAAGGCGCCCAGGGCACCGAGCTGTGTCTTTACAACAAGCAGAGCAAAACCGCCTACGTGACCGAATGGGACTCCATCCGCCCGACCGCCAAGGCGCATTGAGTGGCGCATAACTTGCTTTGACAGGGCCTTCGCGGCGGCTTTCTGTCGCCGATTCATGCCTGTGGATGCGACTGTGCGCTCAATGAATACGACGTTTTCCTGCGTAGGCTGTGGCAAATGCTGCCATGACCACCATGTTTCCCTGACCCTGTCCGAAGCCCGCATGTGGGCCGCCGACGGTGGCCAGGTGATCGTGCTGGTGGAAGCCTTCTTGAGCAACGGCCTGGGTCTGCCGGCAGAGCAACGTGAACACGCCCAGCGCCGTTCCGCACCGGTTCGCAGCGCCGATACCGAGGCATTCGTCGCCATCACCTTCGCCGCCTACAACGCCGGCGCCTGTCGAAATCTTGACGAAGACAACCGCTGCCGTATCTACGACCGCCGGCCACTGGTGTGCCGTATCTATCCGATGGAGATCAACCCGCACATTCCACTGAACACGGCGGTCAAGGAATGCCCGCCCGAGTCGTGGGAAACCGGGCCGCAGTTGATTGTCGGCGGCGAACTGGTCGATCGGGAACTGGCGCAATTGATCCAGCAATCCCGTCAGGCGGATCGCGACGAGATCCTGATGAAGGATGCGATTTGTGCGTTGCTGGGCATTCGCACGACGGCGCTAAAGGGCGATGGCTTTACCGCGTATCTGCCGGACATGAACGAGTTCGCCAAGATCATCGATGAGCTGCATGGGCAGACATTGCCGGAATGGAGCAGCGAGTGGCAGTTTCATCTGTCGAGTGAGGAGGTCGCCGGGCAAGTGCTGGCGACGGGGGCGCAGGTGGCGGTGGATGCGCCCAATTATGCGTTTATTTCTCTGCGGGCGGCTTGATCCAACAGTTGCGGTGCCTGTAACGACCTCATCGCGAGCAAGCTTTGCTCCTACAAGGGATCTTTGTCGTTCGCAATACAGGCGACTGGCAGAGATTCAATGTAGGAGCAAAGCTTGCTCGCGATAGCGGTAGAACCATTACCACAAATTCTGGATCCTAGCGCTTGCCCATCGACCGCCGAGTCCCCGGCGGTGCCATGCCCGGCGTCTTGGTGTGGCCGTTCTTGGCGCCATTCTTGTACCACGGCTGGTTGGAGCCCTTGGCGGCCGCCAGCTCACCCGGCTTGAACGGGAACTTGAACGCCGGGATGGCAGCTTTGGTTTCGCCGTCAGTGCTGGACTCGACGTCGTCTGCCAGCGTTGCCTGCTCGTCGCTCAAGGTGTCGGCAACCGGCGGTTGTTTCGGGGAAGTCATGAAAGCTCCGGGTGATACGTAAAGTGTCGGGCCCGATCAGCGAGCCGCGAAAGGCGCCAGTATAACTGGATGAAGCGCCGCAATCTGCTGCCAAGTGACTCGCACAAATCCCGGGAAGAATGTTAGCGTGCTCAGCATTCTCCTCCGCCCGACGAGCCAGCCTCCATGAAAAAAACCGTCCTCGCCTTCAGCCGCGTCACGCCGGAAATGGTCGAACGCCTGCAACAAGACTTCGACGTCATCGTGCCGAATCCGAAAAACGGCGACATCAATGCCCAGTTCAATGAAGCCCTGCCCCACGCTCACGGCCTGATCGGCGTCGGCCGCAAACTCGGTCGCGCGCAACTGGAGAACGCCGCCAAACTGGAAGTGGTGTCCAGCGTCTCGGTGGGCTACGACAACTATGACGTGGCCTACCTCAGCGAACGCGGGATCATGCTGACCAACACCCCGGATGTGCTCACCGAAAGCACCGCCGACCTGGGCTTTGCCCTGCTCATGAGCAGCGCCCGCCGCGTGGCCGAACTCGATGCCTGGACCAAGGCCGGCCAATGGCAAGCCACGGTCGGTGCGCAATTGTTCGGTTGCGATGTCCACGGCAAGACCCTGGGGATCGTCGGCATGGGTAACATCGGCGCGGCGATTGCCCGTCGTGGCCGCCTGGGTTTCAACATGCCGATCATCTACAGCGGCAACAGCCGCAAGGTCGAGCTGGAACAGGAGCTCGGCGCGCAGTTCCGCACCCTGGACCAACTGCTGGCCGAAGCCGATTTCGTGTGCCTGGTGGTACCGCTCAGCGAGAAGACCCGACACCTGATCAGCCATCGCGAACTGGCGCTGATGAAGCCGAGTGCCATCCTGGTCAACATTGCGCGCGGCCCGGTGGTGGACGAGCCGGCCCTGATCGAAGCGCTGCAAAACAACCGGATTCGCGGCGCGGGACTGGATGTGTACGAAAAGGAACCGCTGGCCGAGTCGCCGCTGTTCCAGCTGAAAAACGCCGTGACCCTGCCGCACATCGGCTCGGCCACTAACGAAACCCGCGAGGCGATGGCCAATCGCGCCCTGAGCAACCTGCGCGCCGCACTGCTGGGCGAGCGGCCGCAGGATCTGGTCAACCCGCAGGTCTGGAAGGGCTGATCCCGTAAGCGCATTTCCCTGTAGGAGCAGCCGCAGGCTGCGATCTTTTGAGCTGGTTTTTCAAGATCAAAAGATCGCAGCCTGCGGCAGCTCATACCGGCATGTAACGACGACATAACTTGCAATTCAGTGCCCGGCGACATGGCGGGAAACGCCTATAAACTCCGACGACTTAACGGCATTTGCCGTGCATTTCGGAGTATTTCCATGAGCAACTTCACCACTGCCGGCGTCCTCAGGCGCAGCAAAATACTGGTCGTCGTGATGGCGGCTCTTTTCGGACTGATGACCCTCGCCAACAACTTCACCGACTACGCGGCCTACTCCGAATACATCGGGCGAATCATTAGCATGAGCGACACCGAAGGGAACGACTCTCGACGCTATCGAGCCATTTCCTCCAGCCTCTTCCATCATCGTTTTTACTGGGCAATCATCACCCTCGAAATCATCTTCACCTTCAGTTTCCTGGTCGGCATTTATCATCTGTGCCGCAAACTTTCCGCATCACGCAGTGAATTCCACGAAGCCAAGAAGTTCGCCATCATTGGTTTCAGCACTGCACTTTTCGTTTACCAGACTTTGTACGTGATCATTCTCAACGAATGGTTCGACATGGAATATTCCGCGCAACGCAATGCCTTTGACTGGGCCAGAAGCAACATTGAATACATGTTCCTCGGCCTGATCTATCTGTTGGTGGCGAAGGACAACTGACCCCGTTGCCATTCAAGCCAGCTTGCCTGCTACAGGACTCACGCTTGCCCTGGGTTTGCGGAACACCAACACGTTGCCCAGCATCACCATCACCAGCCCGGCCAGCGCCGGAGCGGTCCACTGATAACCTTCTGCAAATGCCGAGACATTCAGCGCCACCACCGGAAACAGCACGGTGCAATAAGCGGCACGTTCCGGCCCCATGCGCCCGACCAGCGTCAGGTACGCGGTGAAACCGATCACTGAGCCTGGAATCACCAGATACAGCAGCGAACCGATGTAGCGGGCACTCCACTCCATGTCGAACGGGATGCCTTTGACCAGACACCAGACCGACAGCATCGCCGCACCGTAAGCCATGCCCCAGGCATTGGTCGTCAACGGCTTGAGCCCGGCTTTCTGTTGCAGGCTCGACAGCATGTTCCCCGCCGAAAAACACAAGGTGCCGCACAGGGCCAGCCCCAGGCCGAGCAAAGTCTGCGGGCTGGCGGTGTGGCCAACCAGTTCGGGCCAGAACAGCAGCCCCAGGCCAAGCAGGCCCAATGCACCGCCCATCAACACATTGCGAGCGATTTTCTGGCCGAAGAACACCCGCGCATTGAGGGCGTTCCACAGGGTCGCGGTGGAAAACACCACCGCCACCAAACCGCTGGGAATCCACTGGCTGGCGGTGAGGAAGCACATGAAGTTGACACAGAACAGGCACAGCCCCTGAGCCAGGCAGATCAGATGCCCGCGCCGGTTCATCACTTGCAGTTTTCGGCTCAGCAGCAGCATCGCGAACAGCACCAGCGCGGCCAGGCCAAAGCGATAGACGATAGACACCGGAATCGCCACCACGCCCAATTGCCATTTGAGGGCAATCCAGGTGGTGCCCCAGATCAGCACGGTCAGCAGATACAAAGAAAGATTCATGGCGCAGGCTCCTCAATAGGTGCCCAGTGTCCTGCGCCGCAGGCCCGCGCACTTGCATAAACTTGCGCTTTTGTCGCACCGCGGGCTGGCAGGCGAACGTCTACGGAGTAGGATGCGAGGCGTCGGATGCAGTTGGAGGTAGAGAGCAACGATCATGGCCGCACTGGACACCCTGCAAGTCTTCCAAGCCCTCAACCGCTCGCCCAATGCTCGCCTGGAGCACAGCGCCGAGCTCGGTGACGGCCTGTCCGCGGCCCTGTGGAGCAATCATCACGACGCCCAGGACTACGAGGCGCCGAGCCATCACACGCTGTCCTGCTACATCGCTGGCGGCACCGGCACCTTTCGCCGCGATCAACCCGGCACCAAGGGTGGTCCCGACAAACTGTGCGTGCTGCCCGCCGATCATCAGTCCGGCTGGGTGATCAACGGCAATATTCGCCTCGCCCACCTCTATTTCAGCCCCGAACAATTCGCCCTGGGTTGCGTCACGCTGCTTGATCGTGAACCCCGGGAGTTGCAGTTGCGCGAGCAGACCTTTCTTGAAGATCCGCAACAGGCGCTGCGTTTCCGGCAGTTGATCGCCCTCAAATGGGACGAACCGGGCGAGCGGCTGTTCACCAGCAGCCTGGCCCACGACATCCTCGGCCATGCGCTTCTCAGCCAGGTCAGCAAACGTCCGGGCTTGCGCCTCAAGGGTGGACTGGCGGCGCATCAGCGGCGGCTGTTGGTGGAATACATTGACAGCCATCTGGACGCGGCCATCAGCCTGGGACAACTGGCGGCGTTGTGCGCGCTGTCTGAATATCACTTTGCGCGGATGTTCCGCGAAAGCTTCGGCCTGCCGCCGCATCAGTACGTGTTGGCGCGACGCTTGAGCCGGGCGCGGGAAATGCTGCGCTGGACCTCACAGCCGCTGGGGGAGATTGCACTGGCTTGCGGGTTTGCCAGTGCCAGTCACTTTACCAATCGGTTTCGGCAGTCGCTGGGCGGGACGCCTGGGGAGTATCGGCAGGCGTTTTTGCGTTAAATTTTCGGACCTCATCGCGAGCAGGCTCGCTCCCACAAGGGATGTTCAGTGAACACAGATTTTGTGTTCGACATTTGTCCACTGTGGGAGCGAGCCTGCTCGCGATGAACGATGACGCGGTTTCGGATCAAAACTCCAGGGTGCTCGACAGCACCACCTGCCGCGAATCCCCCATCGATACAAAGAACCGACTCGCCGCCGAGGTGTAGTAGGTGCGATCAAACAGATTCTTCACGTTGAGCTGAAACTTGACCTTCTGCCCATCCAATTGAGTGTCGTAAGTGGCGAACGCATCGGCGACGGTGTAGCTCGGCAGGTCGAAATCATTCACCGCATTGCCCGCCCGCTCTCCGACATAACGCGCCCCCGCACCAACCCGCAGTTGATCGCCACCGATGATTCGGCCGAAGTCATACACCGCCGACAGCGAGCCGCTGTTCTTCGCCACGTTCTGCAATTGCTTGCCCTGGTAATCCGGGTCCTTGGTGACCTCGGCGTCGGTGTAGGCGTAGCTGCCGATCATGCTCCAGCGGTCGCTGAGCTGGCCGCTCACATCCACTTCAAGGCCACGGGAACGCACTTCACCGGCGGCGCTGTAGATCGTCACCGGGCCTTCGGCGTTGGCGATCAGCACGTTGCGTTTCTTGATATCGAACAGGGCGATGTTACCCGTCACGCGGCCCGGCAGATCCAGCTTGGCGCCCAGCTCCCAGGACTTGGCCTCTTCCGGCGCGACACTGCCATCGAGTACCGCGGTGCTGCCGCTCAACGGCGCAATGGTCGAGTTCGGTTTGAACGATTCGGTGTAGCTGCCGTAGAACGACAAGGCGTCGGTGTAGCGATACACCAGGCCCGCGCGCGGTACGAATTTCTGGCCGTTGCTGTCGGTGTTGGCATGGAACGGCACACCCTTGCCGGCGTACTGGTCGTACTCCTGGAAGCGCCCGCCCGCCACCAGAATCCATTGGTCGGTGAGGTGGATCGAGTCCTGGAAAAACACCGAATCGCTGCGTAGCAAATCGGTTTGCGCGCTGTCGGCCGGGCTGACCGTGGTGCCTTCGACTTCACGGCCGTACACCGGATTGAGGTAACTGAAGGTGGTCAGGCTTTTCTGGCGGATCAGGTCGGCGCGGTAGATCTTGCGGTACCCGTCGTCGATACCGAACACCAGGTCATGCTGCATGCCCAGTACATTCACCTTGCCCTCAAGGCTGGCGGTGGTGAAACGGTCGGTGCTGAGCGCATTCTGTGTGCCGTCCATGCTGCGAGTCAGCGTGCCTTTTTTGGTGTCGATGGCCGTTACCCGCACCTGGCTGGCATCGTAGGTTTCGCGGTTCCAGCTGTAGCCGAAGTGAGCATTCCAGTTGTCGTTGAGCTCGTGATCGGCCTCGAAGTGATAGAGGTCCGAGCGCCCTTCCATGTTGTTGAAAGGCTCGTCGAGCCGGCGATCACGGGAGATGTCCAGGGGATGGTTGTCACGGGGGTCGATCACCGTGCCACGGTCGAAGGGGGTCAGAAACTCCCTGTGCTCGTAGGCGAACAGCAGCTTGGTGCTTTCGCCGAACCAGGCCAGCGAAGGGGCGACCAGGCTCTCGCGGTGCACACCGAAGTTGCGCCAGTAATCTTCGTCTTCGTGGTCCAGCACCATGCGATAGGCCAAGCCGGAAGTCCCCAGCGCGCCAGTACTGTCGAAAGTGCCGCCGCTGCCGTTCTTGCCCTCGCCATAGGTTGAACCGCGCAGGGTCAAGGCGTTGTACTGGGTCAATTCCGGCTTCTTGCTGACCATGTTCACCACGCCGCCCGGGTCCTGGATCCCGTAGAGCAGGGACGCCGGCCCCTTGAGCACTTCGACGCGATCCACCGTGGCATTCAGACCACGACCCTGAACGATCGGCATGCTGTCGCGCATGATCGAACCGTTGCGGTTGTCACCAAAGCCGCGGGTCATGACCGAATCCTGGGTGCTGCCGAGGGTATTGCCCTGGGTGATGCCGCTGACGTTGGCCAGTGCATCGTCCAGGTTGCGCGGCGCCTGATCGCGAATGACCTGGGCGGCGACCACGTTGATGGTCTGCGGGATTTCCTGAATCGGCGCCGAGGAGCGCGCCACCGAACTGACAGGAGGCGGCTGATAGCTCTCGGACTGCTCCGCCACCGACGTAATGGTGGTTGCGCCCAGGCTCAAGGCGCCTTCGGTGGGTTGCGGCTCAAGTACCATGGTGTGGCCATCGGTGCGGCGGTAGGTGAACCCTGAACCGCCGAGCAATTGCTGCAAGGCCTGTTCGGCGCTCATCTGGCCGTTGACCGCCGGCGCATTGAGATCGTAGGGCGTTTCATCGGTGTAGACGACGCTGATGCCGGTCACCCGGGTGAAGTCGCTCAAGGCCTGGGGCAGTGGTTTGGCGGTCAGCGCAAAATTGAACTGCCCGTGTTGCTGGGCGCTGCCTGTGTCGGCAGCCATCGCCACGCTCAGGGGCAACGTTGCCAAAGTCGAAAAGCCTAGAACTGAAGCACTCAACCACTGTTTGACCGAACCCGATTTTGCCCTGGACTTCATGACTCATGACCTGTGTAGAACCGCAACGGATGCGAATGAATCGCAGTTTCAGTCACTACACGGATGGCGCTTGGATTTACCTCAGCAATAAATTAAAAATATTTTTGCCCTAGGGAACGCATTTCAATTGTGGGAGCGAGCTTGCTCACGATGGGGCCGGTGGCATCACCGCAAAATAATCAGATGCCCCAACACCTGATGCTGCTCAAACCCCATCACCCCCTGCAACGAACTCAACACCGCCTGCGGGTTCTTGCTCGCAAAGCTGCCACTGACCCGCCGCTTGCCCAATTCATCGTTGAGCAGGAGGATCCGGCCGGGGTAATAACGCCCCAGATCCTGCACCACATCGGCGAGTGGCGCCTTGTAGTAGTTGAGCCAGCCCTGGCGCCAGGCCAGTTGCGCTTCACTGTCCACGGCGTGCAACGGTTGCGCGGAACCTTCGCCGTAAACCACTTGCTGACCGGCAGTGAGCACTTGCTGAGGGGCGCCCTTATCGGCAGTCACCCCAACCCGACCGGATAACACCGTGACTTGCGCGCCATGGTCTTGCAGGCGTACTTCGAACTGGGTCCCCAGCACCCGCGCCTGCCCCTTCTCCGCATCGACCACAAACGGCTCGCCGGTATGGGTCACGCTGAAGAACCCGGCCCCGCGCCGCACTTGCACATGCCGCTCACCCCCGCTGAAATCCACGGCAATGGCGCTGTCGGCGTCGAGGGTGACTTGCGATTGATCGGCCAGGGTAACGGTACGGATCTCCCCCGGCGCCGAGACGTAATCAGCACCCAGGTCATCCAGCCAGCGCGACGGTTGCCAGCCGGTGCCGAGGCTGATCATCAACAACAAACAGGCGGCCATCGCCAGCGCGCCGGACCAGCGCCGGACGCTGTTGCCCCGGGAGCGATTCATGGCGTTGAGGTAACGCTGCAGGGCCAGGGCATCTTCATCGGCCAGGGTGCGTGCCGGCCCTTCGCTCAACTCCCACAGCACCTGGGCCCGAGCGTAAGCTTCGGCATGCGCCGGATCGGCCTGCAGCCACTGGCTGAACGTGACCTGATCGCCGCTGGTCGGCTGGTCATGCAACAGGCTCAGCCAGGCCAGCGCGGCCTGTTCCTGAGCGGCCGTCGGGGTGACGTTTTGAGTAGTGTTCACGGTGCTTTCCCTGGCATGCGTGGTGGCGGTTCCCGCAGGCTGGCCTTGCAGGCTTCGAGCGCGCGCATCATATGTTTTTCCACGGCGCTTTGGGACAAACCCATGGCCTTGGCGATCTCGGCGTATTTTCGTCCGTGGATGCGATTGAGCAGAAAGATCTGCCGCGTACGCTCGGGCAAGGCGCGCAACGCTGCCTCGACATGGCGCAAATCGTTGCCGGCCTCCAGCGCCGCCTGCGGCTCGCTGCCCACGCTGTCCGAGGGCTCCACCATCAAGCCTTCGCTGGCCCGGGCTCGCGAGCCTTCGCTACGCAAATGATCGATGGCGATGTTGCCGGCGCAACGCAGCAGGTAGGTGCCGAGTTCTTCGACCTGCACCAGGGGCCGCCGCCAGAAACGCAGGAACAAGTCCTGCACCAGGTCTGCGGCTGTCGCACGGCAACCGACACGGCGGTTCACCAGCGCTTCCATCTGCGACTGCTGCGAAAGGAATACCTGAAGAAAATGGGCACGGTCGCCGCGCGGTTCGTCCTGCGCAAGATCGTGGGGGTCGGGAGGGCTCGTGATCATCGGTCGGGTACTGCGCAAAGGGCAATGGGGCGGGCCAGCGAGGCGCAATACTAATGATAAATATTCTCATACGCAAAGCTGTCGAATGAGATCAGCTCGGGCAAGCACTCAAAACAAAACGGGTCTGCAATGCAGGCCCGTTCTATTGGGAGGTTAAATCAGGCTTCAGCCGTTTTGGGCAGCCTGTTCGTTTTCAAGAAATTCTTCTTCCAGCAGCTTGTCAGCGTGCGGCCTGCGCTCGAAGGGCACCACGGCCGCGCGCGGTTTGCCGCGCAGTTTGCCGAACAGGTGTTCGAGCGCATGCTCAAGCTTCTCGGCAGCCCCGTCGATCGCCAGTTCCAGGTTGGCGGCTTTATGGGCGACGGAAATTGGTTGATGGCCTTTTGGCCGCGCTTCCAGTTGGCAGCGTAAATCGTGGGGACCGGGCTTGTCGCCGTTCTCATCTCGCAGGTGAACTTCGACCCGGGTCAAATCCTCTTCGTAACGTTCGAGCGTGCTCTCAATGGTGGTTCGTACCCACTCCTCCAGTCGTTTGCTGCTTTGAATATGGTTATCGCTATTGACTTGGATTTGCATAGTTCATCCCTTATTTCAGCTAGCTCGCGAGAGGCCGGTCAGCTAAGCCCTTGGGCGTCATCACCGTGACCTCTTGGTTACACAATCGGTCTGTACGCTGAACAATTCAACCCCTGAAAAAAGATAATTTTTTAATCGTAAAAAAAGCCGGACAACCGCCAAAAGCGCTGTTAAGGTCGGGAGTTGATTCGCCCCACCCAGTGTCAGAATTTCTTACATCGCTCCGTCATCCAATGGCTCCAGCGGATGTAAAGCACGAAAGATCCCCGCCTCTTCCACCAGCCAGTCATGCACCGCCCGCACGCCCGGATGACTCAGCGCGCCCGGCGCATAGAGCACCATGTAGCGCTTGTGATTGGGCACTGACAGGCCAAAGGGCACGATCAATGCCCCGCGCTCCAATTCGTCGTTCAGCAGGGTTCGCCGCGCGATGGCCACGCCCATGCCGGCGATGGCCGCTTCGATGGTCAGATGGTTGCGATTGAAGGTGTGCCCGCGCCGCACATCCGCCCCCTCGAAGCCGATGGCATTGAGGTAGAACTCCCACTCCGCGTACTCGTAACTGCCACGCCAGGCGGTGATGTCGTGCAGCAACGGGAAATGCATCAGGTCCGCCGGACCATGCAGCGGCGGGCGACCGCGCAACAGGCCCGGTGAGCACACCGGGAAAATCTGCTCATCGAGCAAGGCTGTGGATAACAACCCGGGATAACTTCCGTCATTGAGATCGATCGCCAGATCGAAGTCCCCTTCATGCAGAGGCACGCTGCTGTCCTCGGCCACCAGGCGCAACTGAATATCGGGAAATCGTTGCTGCAAACGGGGCAGGCGCGGGGTCAGCCATTTGCTCAGGAACGAGGGAATCGAGCGCACCCGCAGGGTTCCGCTGATCATCCCGGCATCCAGCCGACGCAATTCCGCATCGATGCTGCCATAGGCCTCGTTGACGGTGATGGCCAGTCGCTGACCCTCCGCGCTCAGCTCCACGCCCCGGGCGCGCCGATGAAACAGGCGAAAACCCAGGCGCTCTTCCAATTGGCGAATCTGCTGGCTGACCGCTCCCGGCGTGATGTGCAGCTCTTCGGCGCAGCGGGTGAACGACAGGTGTCGGGCCGCACAGGAAAACACCTGCAGCCACACATAGGTCTGGGCATGCAATTGACGGCTCATCGTTTAGTCCTGCTAAAGGCTCTCTTAGGAAGTTTCGTTGGTCACGTAGGACCTTGCTTGGCAGTATCGCTGAAAGTGCGCTTGTCCTACAAAAATGGCAGCGATTCATCTTCCATTTCAGGAATAGGCTTTAGCATGGCTATCAGTGTTTTCGATCTCTTCAAAGTCGGCATCGGTCCGTCCAGTTCCCATACCGTCGGTCCGATGCGCGCAGCGGCGACCTTCGCTCAGGCACTGGTCGATCAGCGTCTATTGTCCGATGTGAGGCGAGTAGAAATCCGACTTTATGGCTCCCTCTCGGCCACCGGTGTCGGCCACGCCACCGACCGCGCCTGCGTCATGGGCCTGATGGGCGAATGGCCGGACCGAGTCGACCCCACCACCATCGACAGCCGCATCCAGACCCTGCGCGAAACCGCCCTTCTGTCGCTGGCCGGCCAGGTGAGCATCCCTTTCGATTGGTCCCGCGACCTGCTGCTGCTCGATGAGAGCCTGCCTTACCACCCCAATGCCATGTCCCTGACCGCGTTCGGCGACAGCGGCGAACTGTTCGAGCAAACCTACTATTCGGTCGGTGGCGGTTTCATCATCGAGGCGGCTGAAGCCGAGTCCGGCGTTGCTCCGGCCAGTGATGTGGTGCTGCCCTACGACTTTTCCAGCGCTGTCGAATTGCTTGAGCTGTGCAACCAGCACGGCCTGCGGGTCAGCGAACTGATGATGGCCAACGAGCGGGCCTGGCGCAGCGACGCCGAGATCCGAGAGGGCCTGCTGCACATCTGGTCGGTAATGCGTGAGTGCGTCGAGCAAGGGTTGCGCCACGAGGGCATTCTGCCCGGCGGCCTGAAGGTGCCACGTCGCGCGGCAAAGCTGCACCGTAACCTGTTGGAAATCGGCAAGCCGAACGTCATCACCTCGACCCTGTCGGCCATGGAGTGGGTCAACCTGTTCGCCCTCGCCGTGAACGAAGAAAACGCCGCCGGCGGGCGCATGGTCACTGCACCGACCAACGGCGCGGCGGGGATCATTCCGGCGGTGCTGCACTACTACATGAAATTCAACCCGGACGCTTCGGACGATGATGTGGTGGCGTTCTTTTTGGGCGCGGCGGCCGTCGGCATCCTCTGCAAGAAAAACGCTTCGATTTCCGGTGCCGAAGTCGGTTGCCAGGGTGAGGTGGGTTCGGCTTGCGCCATGGCCGCTGCCGGCTTGGCAGAAGTACTGGGCGCCACCCCGGAGCAATTGGAAAACGCCGCCGAAATCGGCCTGGAACACAACCTCGGCCTGACCTGCGACCCGGTCGGCGGGCTGGTGCAGGTGCCGTGCATCGAGCGCAACGCGATTGCCGCAGTGAAGGCGATCAATGCCACGCAGATGGCCCTGCGCGGCGACGGCAAGCACTTCATCTCCCTGGATCGGGTGATCCGCACCATGCGCGATACCGGTGCCGACATGCACGACAAATACAAGGAAACGTCACGCGGTGGCCTGGCGGTGAATTGGGTGGAGTGTTGACCGGTTTGGAGGCACGTCAGAGTTTATTGCCCTGATTCGGGCACTCACTGTAGACAACACAGCGTTGACTGTGCAGCCGTCATCGCGAGCAGGCTCGCTCCCACAGGTTCAAGTGCCGCAATGATTGTCGGACAATCCATCCGGCATGCCCCTTGCTACATCCCTGTTGCACGCATTGATGGCGAATTGGTCACGGAATGGCCGATGGTCTGGTGTTGCGAACTAATCCCGATCACGACCGGTCAACAACTGCACGTTCAATCAGGCGGTGACGCATCATGGACAACCCATTTCAGCTCATTACCGATGCCTTTGCAGCGGATTATCAGATCAACCTGAGCATTCAGGGCCTGGATGGCAGCATCATGCTGACCTTGTCCAACAGTGGTCGAGTGGTCGCCAAGCGCATGATCAGCGCCGAACAGCGCAATGACCCCAAACGCCTCAAGCGTCTGGTGCAAAGCATTCAGTTCGGCATTGCCATCGAACAGGGCCACAGCGCGGTGGCCATCCTTGAATCCATGACCACCGACGGCACGCGCAACCCGCCTCCACCGCCGGCCAAGGGCCGCGTCCGCCCCGCCATCAGGCTTTAAATCTCGCCCTTCTCGACCTCGGGATGCTCACCGGAACCCGCACCGATCTTGCGGTGCGGATTTTCAATCTTCACCGATGGAAACTGCGAAGACGCATAGCGCACCACCAGAATCGCGAACGCCAGCAGCAGAATCCCGCCGCACAGGTAAATGATCCCCAGGTCCGGCGGATTGTGGTGCGATACGTTGGAAATCAGCAGGCGCGTCAGTGCGGTGATCGCCACGTAGATCAGGAAACGCACCGGCATGTGGTTGGTCTTGAAATAGATCCCGACCATCGCGCCCAATTCCAGGTAGATGAACAGCAGCAGGATGTCATCGATCTTGATGTGCCCCTGCTCGATCATCCCGAGAAATTCCATCACCGCCGCCCACGCGGTCACGGCGCCGATGGCAAACAACGCCAGATAGTGGAAGGTCTCGACGAACAGGTTGCCCAGGGATTCGGCCAGTTCGTGCACGGTCTGCCGCAGGTTTTCGGCCCAGTTGATTTTCACGATGATGCTTCCTTTAGGTCGGCTCGACCGGATAATGCGGGTTGGACTTTACGTTTGTTCTGCAAGCTGTTCCATGCATAAACATGGCCACACCATCATGGCGAGCCCCTGTGCATTGCGCTCCGTGGCGTTTGGTCGCATGTTGCCCCTGTAGGAGCAAAGCTTGCTCGCGATTGCGACGACTCGGCCCACCTGACAATCCCCAAAACCGGACTACATTAAAAAGCCACTACCCAAACCCCAGCGATTCGCTTATTCTTTTGCTGTATATAGATACAGTAGTCGACTCAGACAACCAAATGTAAAGGCATGTGAGGTGGTGAATGGCCGTCGAAGTGGTATACCGCAGCAGCCGAGATCTGGAGCGCTTGTTCATGGATAAAGCCGAAGCTGACCGTCATGACAAAATGCTCGAGCTGGCCGAGTTGCTGGCCGAAGTGTTGCAAAAAGCCGTTCCGTCCCTGACTGAACAGCAAGTCGAAGAAGCCGGGATCTACATGGCGAAGAATCGCGATGTGTTCGCCAAGGCCTTCAAGAGCCAGCCGGACGCCCTGTCCGAATTGCTGACCGCGCCGGTGGAAGCCCCGCAAGCGGTGGCAGCACCCGTTGAAGAAGAGGTGGCCGCTGAACCGGCACCTGCGGCCAAGCCAGCCAAGGCCACCAAAGCAGCAAAATAAGTGGCAGCCGAATTGAACAGGCCCTAAGTCGAATGGCTCAGGGCCTTTTTCATGGCCAACATCTTTTATCGGTACAGGACCTTCTCCGCCAGTTCGTCCGCCACCCGCGCCGGCGAACGCTTTTCCGCCTGGGCGTGAGCAAACACCTCAGTCAATCGCGAGCTTATTTTCGAAAGGTGCGCGGTGATGGTCGACAGCTCTTCGCCCCGATGCTTGAGTGACACGTAGATCAGCCCGCCGGCATTGATCACATAGTCCGGTGCATACAGGATGCCCCGCCGCTCCAACTGATCAGCGACGTCCAGATGGGTCAACTGGTTGTTCGCCGAACCCGCCACCGCAGAGCAACGCAGTTGCGTCACGCTATGGCTGTTGAGCACGCCGCCCAGGCCACAGGGCGCCAGGATGTCGCAGGGCGTGCTGAGCAGTGCGTCGTTGGCGATCGGATGAGCGCCCAGTTGTTCCATGGCCAATTGCACCTTGCCGTGGTCAATGTCGCTGACCAGCAATTCGGCGCCCGCCGCATGCAGCTGCTCGGCCAACGCATACCCCACATTGCCCAAGCCTTGAATGGCCACGCGCAGGCCTTCAAGGTTGTCGCTGCCCAATCGCGCCATGGCGGTGGCACGAATGCCGGTGAACACGCCCATCGCTGCGTGGGGCGCGGGATCGCCCGCCGATGTCGTGCTGGTGACATGCTGGGTCTGCTGGGCGATGCAATCCATGTCCGCTACCGACGTGCCACTGTCGATGGCGGTGATGTAGCGTCCGTCGAGCTTGTCGATACAGCGACCGAAGGCTTCGAACAGTGCGGCGCGGTTGGCCACATGGGCGGGACGAATAATCACCGCCACGCCGCCGCCCTGTGCCAGGCCGGCGAGTGCGGCTTTGTAACTCATGCCTTTGGCGAGGCGCACCGCATCCTCGATCGCAGACTCATCGCTGGGGTAGGCAAGGTATCGACACCCTCCCAGGGCAGGGCCCAGGTGACTGTCATGAATGGCAATGACCGCCTTCAACCCGGTGGCCGGGTCAACGCTCAGATGCAGCGATTCAAGGCGAGTGCTTTGCATGAGAGCGAACATCGTAGGGGCTCCCGAATCACTTCTTGTAGTCGCCAGTATAGGCTTGCGCGTAAAAATTGCCGAAGCGCACCGGAATAAGCAGAGCGGCTGTTAAGGCATTCGGAAATATCCTTCGAGCCTCATGGCCGGCACTGGACGGATGGCGCAGACGAGGCTAAAACGAGGCATTGCCCGGAGATTTTCATGACCCCGCGTCAATCGTTTTTCGCCTGTCTGCAACGCTCACCGCCCGCACTGTTCGAGGCGGCACTGTGGATTGCCGCCGAGCATGACAGCGAGGTGAACCCGGGTGCGCTGCTGGAGAACTTCAAGACGCTGCAACAACGGATCAGCGGTAGCCTGCCGATGTTGCCGGTAAGCGAGCTGGCGCAACCCTTGTTGCGCTGCATGAATGACCTGGGGTTTGCCCAGGACGACTCCAATCCACTGCGCGCCCAGGCGGCACTGCTCAATAAAGTGCTGGAACGTCGACGCGGGCAACCCCTGGCCCTGGGCCTGATTGCACTGCAACTGGCCAAGGGCCTGGAGATTCCGCTGGTGGGGGTCAACTTCCCCGGCCATTTTCTATTGCGCGTACCCGGGGCCGATCACCTGCTCGACCCGTGCGGTGGCCGACGCCTCTACCCCAACGATTGCCGGGAACTGCTGCATCGCCAGTACGGCCCGGACCTGAAACTCAGCGCCGAGCACCTGGCCACCGCCGAACCGCTGCAAATGCTCCAGCGCCTGTCACGCAACCTGCGCCAGTTGCATTTGGCCAACGACGATTACATCGGCGCCCTGATCGACGCCGAACGTGTGCTGGAACTAGGTAATGGCACCACCGCCGACTATCTGGCCCGGGCCAGCCTCTATCAACGGCTGGACTGCCCCAATGCCGAACGTTTCGACCTGGAACGTGCCCTGCTGCTGACCGACGACCCGATCCAGCGCATTCGTCTGACGGAGCGGCTGGGGCACCTGCCACCCAATTCCATCGTCCACTGAACATAGTTCCCCTGTAGGAGCGAGCCTGCTCGCGATGAGGGCGTGTCATTCGATATTTCTATATCTGACACACCGCCATCGCGAGCAGGTTCGCTCCTACAGGGGAGGTGTTGGCTGTTAGGGGGTGTCCGGCTGATTGGCCGGATGCGCCTTGATGAACGCCGGATGTGCAGCCGCCAGCGCTGCCACGCGACGAATCCGTGGCCAGGCATCCAAAGAAATGTTGAAACGCTCGGCCGCATACAACTGTGGAATCAGGTACACGTCCGCCAGCCCTGGTTGCGGCCCGAAGCAATAGCCATCGTCACCAATCAGTTGTTCAACGGTCGTCAGCCCCTGACCGATCCAGTGGCCGATCCACTCGACCACCTGCACTTCATCGTGCCCCAGTTGACGCAACCGGTTGAGCACGCTGACGTTGTGCAGCGGATGCACATCGCAACCGATGACCGCCGCCACACCGCGCTCATGGGCACGGGCCGCGAGGTCCTGGGACAGCAGCGGCACCTGTGGATAACGTTCTTCCAGATACTCGATGATCGCCGGAGACTGGATCAGCAATTCGCCTTCATCGGTACGCAAGGCCGGCACGCGGCCTTGCGGGTTGATGCCCAGATACGCGGGTTGGCGATGTTCGCCACCGGGCGGCGCAATCAGGTTGACCGGCAGCGCCTGGTAATCCAGCCCTTTCAACGCCAGTGCGATGCGCACCCGATAGGACGAAGTCGAGCGGTAGTAGGTATAGAGTTCCATGACCCGTTCCCCTTAGCGCGCCGGCAGGACTTTGCCGCGGCATTCGCCGAAACCGATGGAAGCAAAACCTTCGCGGCTGCAACGGCCACGCAGGATGATTTCGTCACCGTCTTCGAGGAATTTGCGCACTTCGCCCGACGCCAGTTCGACCGGCTTTTTACCGCCTTCGGTGATTTCCAGCAGGCTGCCGAACTGACCGTTTTCCGGTCCCGACAAGGTGCCCGAACCGAACAGGTCACCGGCCTGCAGCTGGCAGCCGTTGACGCTGTGGTGCGCGACCATTTGCGCCACAGTCCAGTACATGTGTTTCGAGTTGCTCAGGGTCAGGCGATGGGCCGGCAGGTTCTGCTCGCGCATGGCTTCGGTCAACAACAGCACTTCCAGTTCGATGTCGAAGGCGCCGGCGGCCTGATCGCGTTTGTCGAACAGGTACGGCAGCGGCTGCGGATCGCCTTCCGGACGTGCCGGCTGGGCACGACGGAAGGGCTCCAGCGCTTCGGCAGTCACCACCCACGGGGAAATGCTGGTGATGAAACTTTTCGACAGGAACGGACCCAGCGGCTGGTATTCCCAGGCCTGAATGTCCCGCGCCGACCAGTCATTGAGCAGGCAGAAACCGGCGATGTGATCGACGGCGTCACCAATGGCGATGGAGTCGCCCATCTCGTTGCCCCGGCCAATCCAGATGCCCAGTTCCAGTTCGTAATCCAGGCGTGCGCAAGGACCGAAGGTCGGCTCACAATGGCCAGCCGGCAGGGTCTGGCCTTTTGGCCGACGCACATCGGTGCCGGACGGGCGAATGGTCGAGGCACGGCCGTGGTAGCCGATCGGTACGTACTTGTAGTTCGGCAACAACGGGTTGTCCGGGCGGAACAGTTTGCCGACGTTCTGTGCATGCTCGATACCGACGTAGAAGTCGGTGTAGTCATTGATTTTAGCCGGCAGGTGCATCTGGCAATCCGCAGCCAGTGGCAGCAGTTTTGCACCCTGGGCTTCGATCTTGCCGTGCAGGGTGCTGCCTTCGCTCAGCAGTTCCAGCAGGCGCTCGCGCAAGGCCACACGCGCCTCGCGGCCCAGTTCGAAGAAGGCATTGAGCTGACCGCCACGGGTGGCTTCGACGGCGGTTTTCGCCGCACCGTCGAACAGGCCGGCGTCCAGCGCGGCTTCCAGATCGAAAATATGTTCACCGATGGCCACGCCGCTGTGTGGCGCCGAACCCTTCACGCTGAACACGCCCAGCGGCAGGTTTTGCAACGGGAAATCAGCATGGCCGTTGGCGGATGCAACCCAGCTGCGAGTGATAGAAGTCTGCGTCATGGGTTATCTCCGGGTCGGGTCGAAAGTGGCGGGCAGCGTGGCCCAGCAAGCGTCGTAGTTGGTTTGAAGTTGCGGGCAATCGAGGGCGAAACGGCTCGGGCGCAGCACCTGGCTGGTCTCGAACATGAAGGCCATGGTGTTGTCGATTTTTGCCGGCTTGAGATCGGCGTTGATCGCCTTGGTACAAGTCTCGCCATCCGGGCCATGGGCGCTCATGCAGCTGTGCAAGGACGCGCCGCCGGGGACAAAACCTTCGGCCTTGGCGTCGTACTCGCCCTGGATCAGGCCCATGAATTCGTTCATCAGGTTGCGGTGGAACCACGGTGGACGGAAGGTTTTCTCGGCGACCATCCAGCGTGGCGGGAAGATCACGAAATCGAGGTTGGCCAGGCCGTGCACGCTGGTCGGCGAGGTCAGTACCGTGAAGATCGACGGGTCCGGATGATCGAAGCTGACGGTGCCGATGGTGTTGAAACGGCGCAGGTCATATTTGTACGGCACGTTGTTGCCATGCCAGGCGACCACGTTCAGCGGTGAATGATCGAGTTCGGTGGCCCACAACTGACCGAGGAATTTCTGCACCAGGGTCGTTGGTTGTGCGAGGTGTTCGTAATGAGCAACCGGGGTCAGGAAGTCCCGCGGATTGGCCAGGCCGTTGCTGCCGATCGGCCCCAGATCCGGCAGGCGCAGCGGTGCGCCATGGTTCTCGGCGATATAGCCGCGCGCTTGCGGGTCGAGCAGTTCGACACGGAATTTCAGGCCCCGTGGCAGCACGACGATTTCCAGCGGCTCCACGTCCAGCACGCCCAGTTCGGTGGCGATACGCAGGCGACCCAGTTGCGGCACCAGCAGCATTTCGCCGTCGGCATTGAAGAACACCCGCTCCATCGATTGGTTGGCGCGGTACTGGAAAATGCTGATGCCCGCCGGCTTATCCGCATTGGAGTTGGCCGCCATGCTCACCAGGCCATCGATGAAATCCACAGGTTCGGCGGGAATATCCAGGGCATTCCAACGCAGGCGATTGGGCGTCACTTCGCCCAAGGGACCACCGGCCAACTGCCGGTCGAGCTTGACGAATGCCGGATGGTTGGCCGACGGCTGGATGCGATACATCCAGGTCCGCCGCGCTTCGCTGCGAGCCATGGTGAACGCGGTGCCGGAAAACAGTTCGGTATAGAGACCGTAAGGGGCTTTTTGCGGGGAGTTCTGGCCGACCGGCAATGCGCCGGGCAACGCTTCGCTGCAAAATTCGTTGCCGAAGCCCGACTGATAAGCCAGTGCTGGCGTCGTTGAATCGAGGTTCATGAAGCCTCCTGAACAAGGAACAGGTCGTGACCCTTGCGCTCTGCGACAGAGACCGAGGCACGCCAGAATTGTTTTTATCGTAATCCAATTACGAATAACGTAATTTGATTGGCATTGAGCGTCAAGCTATAAAGACGCCCATTCATCCCCGGATCTCCTCCCTTGAAAGACGGCGCCACCATGGAAAAGCCCACCAGCGACAGCAACGGTAAACAGAAAGTCCGCTCCGCCGAGGTGGGTACCGACATCCTCAAGGCGTTGGCCGAATTGTCGCCGTCGACTTCACTCTCGCGTCTGGCCGAACACGTGCAGATGCCGGCAAGCAAGGTTCACCGCTACTTGCAGGCACTGATCGCCAGCGGCTTTGCCGAACAGAATCCCGCGACCAACCACTACGGGCTGGGTCGCGAAGCCTTGCGCGTGGGATTGGCGGCACTCAACAGTATGGACGTGCTGAAAGTCGGCGCCCTGCCGCTGGCCGAGTTGCGCGACGACCTGAACGAAACCTGCTTTTTGGCGGTGTGGGGCAATCAGGGCGCGACGGTGGTACACATCGAACCGGCGGTGCGGGCAGTCACGGTGGTGACACAACTGGGCTCGGTGCTGCCGCTGCTCAGTTCCTCCACAGGCCTGGTGTTCGGCGCCTATCTGCCCAGGCGGGAAACCGTGGAGTTGCGCGACCAGGAACTGCTGGCTCATACCGGCCACGCGCTGACGGACGATAAAGCCTATGCCGACCTGTGCGAGCAGATCCGCACACGTGGCCTGCATCATGTGCACGGCTTGCTGATGCCCGGCGTGGATGCCTTGTCGGCGCCGGTGTTCAACGCGATGGGCAATGTCGTGGCGGTATTGACGGTGGTTGGCCCGACTTCGCTGTTTCATGCCGACGAAGATGGCCCGGCGGCGCAACGGTTGCTGGCGGCGGCGCGCGCCGTAAGTTGGCGAATGGGCTTTGCAGCGGGCAGCGGCCCTGCAGCCTGACGCCATCCCCTGTAGGAGCAAAGCTTGCTCGCGATGGCGGTGAATCAGATAACCCATTGTTGGCTGCCACGACGCCATCGCGAGCAAGCTTTGCTCCTACAAGGGCCGCCGCTAACCTTGTGCAATCAAGCCCAATTTTTTCGCCGTAGCCACTGCTTGAGTCCGGCGTTCAACACCCAGCTTGCTGTGAATGCGCCGCGCATGGGTTTTCACCGTGTGCAACGAGATGAACAACTGCTCGGCGATCTGCTGATTGGAATTGCCCTGGGCTATCAACCCCAGCACCTCCAACTCCCGCCCGCTCAACGGATTGGCTTCCAGAGGCGCCCCAGGTTCGTCGTCCGCGCCCAGACGAGCGAGCAAGGTTGGCTGCCGCAGCCGCAGTTCATGCAAAGCCTGCTGAAGATGGCAGCGCTTCACCAACGCCAGTCCCGTCTGTAACGCCGAGGTTGCCTGCTCTGTTTCGCCGATGAGGTCCGCCACTTCGCAAATGGCCAACTGTAATTCGGCTTCCAGCGCCACCATTCCATGTTGCTGCGCGTGATCGAGCAAAGCCTTGAGCCGCGCCAGCGGAGCCTGAGCCAATTGCAGTTGGGTCTCGGCGATGATCAGCAAGTACTCGACCCGCGCAATCAGTTCCACAGTCGCCGGTGGTGCCTGCCGGGCATGGGGCCCGCGGTAATGACGCAGCACGCGAGTCAGCGCCTCCTGGACCAATTCCGGCCGACCTTGCTGCAACCAGAAGTGACTGCTGATTTGCAGCAGGGCACTGCGATAAACGGTGTCGGGAATCTGTCGTTGCTGCATCAAGCGCTCGGCCTCGCGCAAGCGATCAAACGCCTGGGCGTAATCCCGTTGATTGGCCGCTACTTGGGCCTGCCCGAGAAGGCCGTACAACGCACGCTTGTCCTGACTGTGCAGGCAGTCCTGAAGGCCGCTCTGGAAGAACTCGGCGGCCCTTTCATCCTGCCCCTGCCACAACGCCAGGCGCCCGCGTCGCAACGCAATACGCCCCAGCAACGGCGTCGGGCGGTCAGCCTGTCGGCTCAACAATTCATGAATATCGGCCAACAGACTCTCGGCGCGCCCGGGAGCGCCACGATGTTCAAGCAACTGAGCGTGATCGAGTTCGAGCAACGCCTCGAACAACAACGAGCCTTGCGCCCGCGCCAGACACAGCGCTTCGCGGTTCAGCGCCTGCGCGACATCCAGCTCGGCATTGAGCAGCGCTTGTTGGGTCAACCCGGACAGACACAGCAAACGCGCCGGCCAGGCCTCGGCGGCCAGCTCGGCCAAGGCCTCGACGAAATGCCCGCGCGCGGCCGGCATACGCCCCTGCAGATGCAGCAGCCAGCCCTGTTGCGCCTGCCAGCGTGCCAGCAGTTGCCGCTGAGACACCGCCGTCGGTTGCGGAGCAAACCGCGCCATTTGCTCGATGCACTCTGCCGCTTGTTCGAATCGCCCGGCAAACAGCAGCGCCGCCGTGATCAGGCTGACCAGTTGCGGCGAACCGAGGGTCAAGTCTTGCCCATGACGCTCATGCAGGTTCAATAACAGGCGCACGTTCTCGCGCCGAAACAGATGCTCGAAATTGAAATGCTGCAACAGACTCACCGCCACCTCGAACTCTTCCGCCAGCAGCGCCTGCTCGAAGGCGCCCTGCCAGTCCTCTTCGGCGCAGAACCACTGGCACGCGCGCCGATGCCAGGAGCGACCCACCGCGCCCTGTTCGTCACGCATGGCCTGGGCCAGTGGAGCGAACACACGAAACCATTCCGTGGAATCTTCCCAGGGCTCGATAAAACAGCCCATCTCCTGCAAAGCCAGTAACAACACAGCTCCCTCACCGGCACCGAACAGATGCTCGCAAAGGCCGGCATTGAAGCGCGGCAAACGGGCCAGTACTTGCCAGGCCTCCACCAATTCCGGCGGCAAGGTATTGAACAGCTCGTGCTGCAAATAATCGAACAGTGTCGCCGAGCGCCCCTGCCGCTCCTGCCCGGCGGCCCACGGACAACCCTCGAGCAAGGCAATGCGTACTCCGGCACACCATCCACCGCTGCGCTGGACGACCCGTTTGGCCAAACTGGCCACTTGGGAAGGCTCTGCATGGACGAGCAACTGCCCGACTTCAGCTTCGGTAAACGCCAGCGCCGCACCGTTGCATTCATACAACTCGTCATCGAGTAACAACCGTGGCCAGTTGCAGGACGGACGCCTGCGCGAACCCAGCCACCAAATCAAGGAGGGGTTAGTGAGGGTCAGCAAACGATCGAGCAGACGGTCGAGATCAGGGTGAGAGAAGCGGCAGTAATCATCGATGAACAGCCAGGTCGGCGTTTGCAACCGGGCGAGGTGCTCCAGCAATGCGGACTCATCCGTCGACGCCAGCCCCAGCACTTGCGCCAGCCGCTGCAGAAAGTCGGCAACACTCAACGACTCACCCGCCAATGGCAGCCAATGTACCCGGCAGCCCGAAGGCGCGCGCAACAGGCATTCAGTGAGCAGCGCACTCTTGCCACTACCGGCCGGCGCGCAAAGCAGTTTCACCCGCGCCGTGGCAGCCAGCAACGGCTCGACCAATCGCTCGCGGGACAGGTGATGGGAAGACAAACGAGGCAGAAATCCAGGACGGTCCAGACACGTCGTCATGGCAGTCATAGTAGTGCGCCTTTTTATAGTTGTGGCGCCACCCTAGTCCCCTCCGGAGCGCTTGTTGAAGAAGTATTCAGCAGGCTGATTGAAGGCCATAAAAAAGGTGACCAAGAGGTCACCTTTTTGTGTAGGACTCTGTAGGACGATTACCTCACCCCTGTGCTCCGCAGGGCTGCTGGCGTGTAGTCCCCGGCTTTTGCCGCGATGTTGAATTCGAAGCTGCGTTTCTCTTCGTTCTTCATTCCCAGGGCGATGTAGCGACCGGCGATCAGGTCATACAGCGCTTCGACGGTGTAGGCCGGCACCTGATGATCGTAGTAGAACTGCGCATGCCCTTCGGCCACACGCCAGAGTTGGCCGCGACCGTCATAGTGATCGGCCAGCGCCACCTGCCAGGTGTCTTCGTCGATGTACATGTGACGCTTGGCGTACACGTGACGCTCGTTGGGCTTGACCGTCGCCACCACTTCCCAGACTCGATGCAATTCGTAGCGGGTCAGGTCCTGGTTGATATGACCGGCCTTGATCACATCGGTGTATTTCAGATCGGGCGAATCGAGCTTGTAGCTGTTGTACGGAATGTACATTTCCTTCTTGCCGATCAACTTCCAGTCGTAGCGGTCCGGGGCGCCGGAAAACATGTCGAAGTTGTCGGTGGTGCGCAGGCCGTCGGACGAAGTGCCGACCCCGTCATAGGCCACTTGCGGTGCGCGTCGTACACGGCGCTGGCCGGCGTTGTAGATCCAGGCCTTGCGCGGTTCAGCAACCTGATCGAGGGTCTCGTGAACCAGCAGCACGTTACCCGCCAGCCGAGCCGGGGCCGTCACTTCCTGTTTGAAATAATTGAGCACGTTGTCATCGCTGCCCGGTTTCAGGTCTCCCAGCAGCGAAGGCACTGCCACCTCATCCTTGAAGCGAATCACGGTGAAGTCGCCGTTGGACTGCGGCGTAGCCTGGGTAATGGTGCGCCGCAGATTGCCGCCGTGGTAACGGGTGATGTGGTTCCAGATCACTTCGACGCCGTTCTTCGGAATCGGGAAGGCGTAGTAGCGATTGCCGGTGAAATTGGCCAGGCCGTTGCCGTCGTTGATCGGGGTTACGTTCAGCGCACTGCGCTTGGCCGACTCGTAGATTTCCGGTGGCAGGGCTGCGGTTCGGTGGGTCGGATAGACCGGGATTTTGTAGGTTTCCGGGTAGCGTTTGAACATCGCGATCTGCCCGTCGGAGAGCTTGTCCTTGTACTTGTCCACCGTCGCCGCCGTGATGATGAACAGCGGTTTTTCATTGGCGAACGGGTCGGCCAGGAAGCCCTTGCTGTCCACCGCTCCGGCGTTTTTCGGAATGCCGCCGGTCCAGGCTGGAATCGAGCCGTCGGCGTTACCGGCCTTCTCGGCGCCCAAGGGGGTAAGCGTGGTACCCAGCTTGTTCGCTTCTTCCGGTGACACCGCAGCCATGACGTTGGCAGCCAGCAGACCGAGGGCCAGGACACCGCATTGCAGAATCATCTTGCGCATGGAAATCATCCTTTCTCGAGACAGGTCAGAAGTTCACGCCAAAGCTCAACGCCACGAAGTCGCGGTCCTCGAGCGTGTTGTAGTCGCCACCGAAGAAGTCGGTGTAACTGAGGCTGGCGGTATAGGTATTGCGGTAGTCCGCATCCACGCCCAGGCTGACCGCCTTGGCGCCTTCGTTGAACAGGCCGTTGGGGCCGTAGCCGGAGACGTCGTGGGACCACGACAGGTTGGGCTTGAAGTTGATCCCGGCGATGACGTTGTTGTAATCGAGGATCGCCCGGGCGCGATAACCCCACGAAGTCGAGGTCACGAAGCCGTCGGTATCGCCGCCGAAACCATACTGGCCGTACACCGAGTCGCGGCCATATCGCAGTTTGCTGCGACCCTCCAGGCCACCGACATGCACCACTGCTGCTTCGCCCACCAGGGTCAGGCGATCAGCGCCCGCGATCTGATCGATAAAGTGCGTCAGGGTGCTCTGGACCTGTGTCACTTCTTTACGCCGATAGCCCTTGTTGTCGGCACCCGGGGTGGTCGCGATCGGTGATGCCGCGCCGCCAGCGATCGGGTTGAGCATCGCCAGAGTCAGGTCGTTGGTGTTGACCTGTACTGGCAGGTTGGGGCGATAGCTGATCTCTCCGGTCCACGCCGTGCCGGTTGGCAAGGTGGTGGAGAAACTCGCGCCGTACAGGCGAATGTCTTCCGGGTATTCGAGGTAGTACTGGCCGCGACCGAGCATCACGCTTTGCGCAAGCCCCGAACCGCTACCTGGAGCGATACGGTTGGCCGCGGTGACAATCCCCGGAATGCTTGCCAGCGTGGAGAGACCAGCCGTTTTCGTACCAACGTTGGGAGTGCGGCTGTGGTAGTTCATGAAGTACAGGCCGTACTCGGTGTCATCCCCCAGCCAGCGCAGCGCCGTGCCCCACTGCCCCGAGTCCCGGGCATCGCGGTCCTGTCCGCGAGGCACGACCACGCCTTCGCGGGTGACCTCGAAGCCCTGTCCAAATGCTGCCGCTACCGGCTGCAACGGCGCAATGGCCGGGCTCGCGACGGTGTAGTTCTTGTTGCAACCGTCGGCCACCACATCGTTGCCGAAGAAGGTGCCGCAGTTGTCGACGACGGTCTGGTCCCATTCCAGTTGATAGAACGCCTCGACCGTCAGCTTGTCCGTCAGGCCCTGGGAGCCGAACAGCATGTTGACCGGAATCAGGCCTTCCTTGATCTCGGCGCCGGGCCGGCGGAACGCGGAAACGTCGACGGGGTTGATGCTGTTGATCGAGTTACCGATGAAGGTACTTTCACCCCAGCTGACCACCTGCTTGCCCGCACGCACGGTGCCCGGCAGTTCGGCGATGGAATAGTTGTGATAGACGAAGGCATCGAGAATCTGCCCGCCGGAGGACTTGGCGCCCTCCTTGCGGTTGTGGTCGCTGATTTGTTTGAACGGCCGGTCTTCGTCCTTCAGTTCGAAGTCGTACCAGTACTTGCCACGAACAAACACACCGGTGTCGCCGTACTTCAATTCGAGGTCGTGAATGCCCTTGAAGATCTTCGAAAAGGTTTCGCCCTTGCCGAAGTTCTGGCGCCCGTCGTCACCGGTCGACGCCTGCCCGGTGCCGCCGTTGGGAATACCCACCAGCGATTTATCCGCATCACGCATGCCCCAGCTCGCGCCCACGGACAGCGAGGAATCGAAGGTGCCCTCGATTTCCCCAATGTTGAAAGAAACAGCCTGCGCCTGGGCACAGCAACCCAAGGCCACCGCAGCGGCCAGCGCCTGCGGCGTGAAGATGGCGCGCATTGTTGTTTTTGTCATGCGTCTTCCCCGGTGAGTGACAGAAGGCCTCACCCTACTGCCGCGTGTCTGGGGCGATAAGCGCACCAAGGAGGTATTCGTGGTGTACCTCCAAAGGATTACCGGGCGCATGCAACGGGGTTTGCGCGGGGGTATGGATGGCCTCGATGGCGGGCCATCAGCAGAACGCATAGGGGGGGATGACAAACACTCGCAGGAGCTGTCGAGTGCAACGAGGCTGCGGCTTTTGAACTTTCCAAGGGGCAAGATCAAAAGATCGCAGCCAGCGGCAGCTCCTGCAGCCAGCTGCTACAGTGAAAGTGCCTACAGCGCATTCCACTGTTGCGTGCCCTGTAAGAGTGCATGTCAGGAATCGCTGTTTTTCCTTTGCCGGCAAAGACTTAATCTAGCCTGGCTTTCACGGGAAACAGCCTGGAAGCACGAAGCGACAGCGTGTGATTTCCCACGCCGCTCGCGACAGATTTCAGATGATTCGAAGCTTTCGAGTCATCGCCCCGGGTACACCGACGTTGATTTGTAGCTCCTGGATCCAACGTCTTGCTTGGCCGCTGCGTTTGCAGCGGCCTTTTTTATGGGCGACAGGTTTGTAGCGAAGGAACAAACGGGAGGCTTGGCAGGACCCGAACGGATCCTGCCGAATGAAACACGATCAGAGCGAATACTTCTGCAAATTCCCCATCATTTCCTTCAGCGCTTCTATGTTGTCCTTCGGATGCGCCGCCCCTTCGAAATCACAAATCTGCGACCAATGCTCCGCCACGTCTTCCGGTGAGAACCCGGCTCGTGGGTCGAAGCCGACGCCGAGGCTGCGTTCCCAGCGGACCTTGCCCATCCAGCCGCCACCGACTTCGAACAGGCCAGAGGTGTCCTGGCAGGTTTCGCTGGCCAGGTACACCACCAGTGGGCTGACCAGTTCCGGCTTGAGTTGCTCGAATACTTGCGGCGGGATCAGGCCTTCGGTCATGCGGGTGCCGCCGGTGGGGGCGATGGCGTTGACCAGGATGTTGTTCTTGCGGCCTTCGATGGCCAGGGTGCGGGTCAGGCCGTAAAGGCCGAGCTTGGCCATGCCGTAATTGGACTGGCCGAAGTTGCCGTAGATGCCCGAGGTGGACGCGGTGAAAATCACCCGCCCGTAGTTTTGCTCACGCATGTGCGGCCAGGCGGCGCGGGTGACTTTGTAGGCGCCTTCGACGTGGACGCGGTAAACCAGATCCCAGTCGGCGTCTTCCATTTTGTGGAAGGTCTTGTCGCGCAGGATGCCGGCGTTGTTGACCACCACGTCGACGCGACCGAACGCGTCCATGGCATGTTGTACCAGCTTGTCGCCATCGGTGACCGAGTCGTGGTTAGCCACCGCGGTGCCGCCCGCGTCGCGGATCTCCGCCACCACACGATCCGCCGCCGAAGCATTGGCACCTTCGCCCTGAGCCGAACCACCGAGGTCGTTGACCAATACTTTGGCACCCTGCCTGGCGAACAACAGTGCGTGCGCCCGTCCCAGGCCGCCACCTGCACCGGTGATGATCACGACTTTGTCTTCGAAGCGTACAGATTGATTCATGGAGGACTCCAGCAGGCCTTGGGACGATGGGTCCGAGTGTCAGGCACGGCGCTGCGGGTCACAATGAACACGAGGGGGGCTGAATGGTGCGCGATAAGGCTGGGGGATGATGTATCGGGACGGTGGAGGATGATTAAAAGATCGCAGCCTGCGACAGCTCCTGCACGGGCTGCGATCTTTTCAGGAACACGCCATCTTCAGCGGCGGCAGCATCAGACGCTCGCGAAACTCCAGGTAGTGCTTGAGCACCTGACACGGCGCTTCAATCTGCGGGTAATGACCGATGTCGTTCAACAGCACCGTGTCCGCATCGGCAATCAGCTCCCGGTACCGGGCGACCATGTGCACGCCGGAAACCGGATCGAACTCGCCATCGATCACCCGCAGCGGCACCTCGCCACGCTGCATCGCACTCACCCAGCGCTCGCGTTGCACCCGTCGCTCGGGAATGTAGGTGATCAATTTGTGCATGACCCGCGGGCCATGGTTGGTTTCGATCAGGCTCCAGAAATCATCGATCACGCTTTCGCTGGGACGGGTCTTGGGTCCGAAAATCTGCCGGAAGCTCTTCACCAGCCCATCACGACTGAATGCGCGACCAATCATCCAGCCCAAGGGACTGAGCAGCAGTTTCTGCATCAGCACCGGGCGATGGGTTTCCGGGAACAACCCGCCATTGAGGAACACGCAGCTGGCGATGTGGATGTGCGATTCGTAATGCCGCGCCAACAACTCCTGGGCCACGCTGTCGCCATAGTCATGGGCCAGCAGATGGACCGGTTGCGCGACATTCAAGTGCGCCAGTAATGCCTGCTGCAGGTCGGCCTGCTCCAGCAGGCTGTATTCGTGATTCACGGGTTTGGCCGAATCACCGAACCCGAGCATGTCGCAGGCAATCACGCGATAACGCTGAGTCAGGGGTTGCCACAGGTAATGCCAGTCCCAACTGGCGCTGGGGAAGCCATGAATGAGCAGCAGCGGCTCACCCTGCCCCGCCGTCCAGTATCGGATGGTCTGGCCACGGAAGATGAAGGTCCGGCTGCGCTTGCGCCAGACTGACAGGGGAATCTCGGCAAGTGCCATCAGAGCTTGTACCCCGGATCCTGTTTATCGAGTTTGCGCAGCAGCGCTGGCCAGGCCAACGCCCCACCCATGCCTTGAGCACTTTTGGTCACGCCGGCAATCATCGCCTTCGCCCCTGCCAGAATCTGCGGTTCGATGGCGATCAGTTCCGCGCCACCGGTCTGCGCCATGACCTGGATATCGCAGGCGCGCTGGAAGGTGAACATCATCAGGAAAGTGTCGGCGATGCTGCTGCCACAGGTCAGCAGGCCGTGGTTATGCAGCATCAGGAAATTGTTTTCACCGAGGTCGGCTTGCAGCCGCGCCTTTTCTTCGTGGTTGAGCGCCACACCTTCGTAGGCGTGATACGCCAGGCTCGACAATACGAACAACGACTGCTGACTGATCGGCAGCACGCCCTGTTTCTGCGCCGACACCGCAACACCCGAAGCGGTGTGCGTGTGCAGCACACAGACGACATCGTGACGGACTTCATGCACCGCGCTGTGGATGGTGTACCCGGCCGGATTGATCTCGTAGGGACTGTCCATCAGCTTGTTGCCCGCCTGATCAACCTTGACCAGGCTCGACGCGGTGATTTCGTGGAACATCATGCCGAACGGGTTGATCAGGAAATCTTCGGTGCCCGGCACTTTGGCGGAGATGTGGGTAAAGATCAGATCATCCCAGCCATGCTGGGCGACAAGGCGGTAACAGGCGGCGAGGTCGACGCGGGCTTGCCATTCAGCGGGGCTGACAAGATCTTTGACGCTGTTTGGAGATTGGACGGGGGCTACGCTCACGACTAGGAACCTCTGGTTTTTATTATGGAGTGTTTCCAATAAATACCGAGTCTAGTCAGCCCTCCGGGTTCCCGTAGTTGCGTTGGCAGCCAGCTTGATGGCCGAGCGAGTCAGTGGCCAAAACAGATTGGATCCATGTCAAATGACCGCCGCCAGAGAAGGCGCGGGGCGTGTTTCAGGCCGCCCCGCCAGAAGCATGACGGGCGCCGTTGCCGGCCCCCGAAATCAGTCGATCAACCCTTGAGAGCACCGACGAGCTCAGCCAGCCAAGGCTCGGCATCCCCTTCCGGATTCACGCTCTCGCTGGCATCCAGACGCAACATTGGCAGCACTTCGCGGATGCCCAGTTCACCGAACAGTTCGCGCATCAGTTCGCCACCGCCGCAAAAGGTATCGCCATAACTGGCATCGCCCAAAGCGATCACCGCCCCCGGCAAGCCACGCCAGGCCGCGGGCAATTGGTCGCGAATGGCGAAGTACAGCGGCTGTACGTTATCCGGTAATTCGCCCATGCCCGTAGTGGAGGTCACGGCCAGAAAGGCCTCTGGTTCAAATGCCTGAAGATCGGCGAGGCTGGCACGAGGGTTGTAGGCCGTTTCGAAACCGGCGGCTTTCAAAATGCTCGCCGCGTGACGGGCGACTTCTTCGGCCGTGCCGTATACCGAGCCGGAAATGATGGCGACTTTCATCAATCTGATCCTGAACCTGAGTGAAAGACCGGGATATTAACAGCACGGTCTTCTAGAATCCCTTGGCCGACCAACAATGAAGGGATTCACCGATGATCAACGCAAAACTCCTGCAACTGGCCATCAACGCTTCAAACGACGGAATCGTGATTGCCGAAAAGGAAGGCGACCAGGACAAGATCCTGATTTACGTCAACCCGGCGTTCGAACGCCTGACCGGTTACACCAGCGAAGAAATCCTTTATCAGGATTGCCGTTTCCTGCAATCGGGCGACCGCGACCAGGACGCCCTGCCGAAAATTCGTGATGCCTTGAACAGCGAAGGGTCGTGCCGGGAAATCCTGCGCAACTACAGGAAGGACGGCACGCCTTTCTGGAATGAACTGTCTATTTCGACAGTGCAAAACCCCAATGATGGCCAGGTTTATTTCATCGGCGTGCAGAAGGACGTGACCATCCAGGTCAAGGCCCAACAACGGGTGGCACAGCTTGAAGCGCAACTGGCGGAGGTCCAGGCCGAACTTGCCGCACTCAAGGCGACGAACGGCGTAAACATTTCGGCGAATTAGTTGTCATTAACTACAATCACCAATGACTTTGTAACTATATCTTTCGAGCTAGCCATGCAACGCGACGCGCTCCTGACCCAGGATGAACTGGATTTTATCCAGACCATGCAGCACAACCCGCAACTCAACGTGCGGGATGCGACGTCAAGTCTGCTCGTCAATGGCGGTTCGCAGATCCGTGACTTGCTCACGCGCCTTGCCGCCCATGAGCAAGTCACCATTCAAGCCAACTTCGAAAACCAGCAGATGACCTTCCCCCTGCATCTGGTGGAAGACGAGTTTCATGCCCTGCATCTGCGCCTGGGTGTTCCCACCATTTATGAAGACGGGCCGCTGGTTCGACCATGGCGCCTGGTGCTCGACGAACCGGTAGCACTGGAAAACGCCAAGGGGCAGCCGGGCACGATGTGGGTGCACGAAGTGTCGTTCAAGGGTGTTCTGCTGGAAATGCGCAACAAGACCAAGGCGCCGAAGCATTTCGCGTTGTGGTTCAGCCCTTCAGGCTACGAGCGGATCGCCTTGCGCGGCACCCTCGAAAAAGAAACCGAACAGGGCTTTTATGCCTATCAGTTGAGCCAGAGCGATACGGATGAAACCGAACGCCTGCGCCAGTACATCCTGCAACAGCACCGGTTGACCCATCCGGCGCTGCATCTCTGACCCGCCTCCGTCATCAGGTATCCAGATTGCCCGCCAGGAACTGCTTCAGTCTCTGGCGCATCAACGCGCCTTCGCTGCCCAGACAGCCGATCGACGATCCCGCCAGACTCTGCTGAGCCAGATCGGATGCATCGCCCGCCAGCAACACCGGACAATCCACACTCATTGCCAGGCGATTCAGGCGTCTTGGCAATTCGGGGCCGGGGACGTGGTTGGAAAACAGCACCAGCGCCTGGGGCTTGATCCGTTCGCAGACCAAAGTCAACTCGTCGAGCGGCTGGCCAATGGTCAATACGCGCACACTGGTTTGTCCGCTGCTCAGGAACAGGGCCGCAATCAAAAGCTCCAGTTCGCGGCACTGACCTGCCAAAGCACTGATGAGGACACGCGGGGGTTTCGGGTCTCGAATCAACAGCAGGCGCTGCAAAACCCGAGAGCGCAGGAAACCGTCGAGAAACAGCCATTCGCTGGTCCGCCCAAACGTGTCCTGGCGTTGCAGCAATTGTTTCCAGAGCGGGATCAGGATGTCCTGAAATACGACCGGCTGGGTGTAGGTGGAAAAGATCTGTGCGTAGACCTGGTCCAGACGTACATCGTCAAACGCACTGACCGCGGCCTGGACCTGCGACTGCCATTGCGCGTAATCGGCCTGAACAAGACTGTCGGGGATGATGTGTGACAACGCCTGCAGTGGTGATGCCTTGGCGAGCAGCTTGCCGATCTTGCTTACAGCCACGCCGCGCTCGATCCAGTCGAGGATGCTGCGTACACGCTCGATATCGGTCATGGAATACAGACGATGCCCACTTTCGGTGCGAGTAGGGACGATCAGACCATAACGTCGTTCCCATGCGCGAAGTGTGACTGGATTGACGCCGGTCAACCTCGCTACCTCACGGATGGGGAAAAGCTCTTCCCGTTCAAGGGAGAGTACAGGCGACACATCAGGGGCAGCGTCAGTCAGTATGGGCATCTAAGTAGCAACATCCCTGTAAGTTCAAGCCTCATTCTAGCTCCCCCGCCCCGTAAAGTTTCCGTAAAAATTTTATACAGTGGATCGACGAAAAACTTCACAGACGCGAAAGGATGATTCAGGAATAATCCTTGCCTGTCTTAAGACGCAGCCCACCACCCCGGCGCTGCGCCTGGCGAAACTCCCACCCGGAGCGACGCGTTTGTTTTTGGAGATACACAATGTCTACCCCCCCTGTCACCCTGATGGTTGCGCGCCGCGTTGCCGATGGACGTTATCAGGACCTGATCGCCTGGTTGCGCGAAGGCGAACAATTGGCCACCGATTTCCCCGGTTACCTGGGCTCCGGCGTACTGGCTCCGCCACCTGACGATGACGAATTCCAGATTATCTTCCGCTTCGCAGACGAGCAGACGCTGCACACCTGGGAACATTCCGCTTCGCGTACCGCCTGGCTGGCACGGGGCAGCGACCTGTTCGCGCACCCGACCGAGCATCGCGTCAGCGGCATCGAAGGCTGGTTCGGCGCTGCGGGCCAGCGCCCGCCTCGCTGGAAGCAGGCCGTGGCGATCTGGCTGGCATTCTTCCCGGTATCCCTGCTGTTCAACTTTGTCCTGGGGCCATTGCTGGGCGAAATGCCCCTGCTGCCCCGCGTGTTGATCAGCACCCTGTGCCTGACGCCGTTGATGGTCTATTTCTTCATTCCGTTGTCGACCCGGTTGCTGGCGGGTTGGTTGAACGGTGCGCCCGCTCGACGATTGCCGGCCGAGCCCGCCTCCCAAAACCACTAACCCCTGTAGGAGCAAAGCTTGCTCGCGATGAACGATGACGCGGTTCATCAAGTAGACCGAGTCATCGTTCATCGCGAGCAAGCTTTGCTCCCACAGTCGCTGGTATAGTTTTGCTCTTACCGCGACGCGAGCCGTTCATGACTTCTTCCGTAGCCCCCATCCTCATCACCGGTGCCGGCCAGCGCGTCGGCCTGCACTGTGCGCTACGATTGCTCGAAGACGGCCATCGGGTGATCTTCAGTTACCGCAGCGAGCGTCCCGGCGTACAGACTTTGCGCGACTTGGGGGCGACCGCGGTGTTCGCCGACTTCTCCAGCGAAGCCGGGATCCTCGATTTCATCCGCGAACTGAAAACCCATACCGCCAGCCTGCGCGCCATTGTGCACAACGCTTCCGAGTGGCTGGCCGAAACCCCTGACACCGATGCGGTGGCGTTCACCCGCATGTTCAACGTACACATGCTGGCGCCCTACCTGATCAACCTGCATTGCGCCGACCTGCTTGAGCGCTCGAACCCTGCGGACATCGTGCACATCAGTGATGACGTGACCCGCAAGGGCAGCAGCAAACATATCGGCTACTGCGCCAGCAAGGCCGGGCTCGAAAGCCTGACCCTGTCCTTCGCGGCGAAGTACGCGCCAGGCATCAAAGTCAACGGGATCGCCCCGGCCCTGCTACTGTTCAATCCTGATGATGACGCGGCCTACCGGGCCAAAGCGCTGGCCAAGTCCGCGCTGGGTATCGAGCCCGGCAGCGAAGTGATCTACCAGAGCCTGCGCTATTTGCTCGATAACCCCTATGTCACCGGCACGACCCTGACCGTCAATGGCGGAAGGCACATCAAATAAGTGTCCCGCGAGGATTTACCATGACGTTATCCCTGCACCAGAACGCGCTGTCCGAGAGCTATCGTGAGATTCTCATCGGCCTCGGCGAAAACCCCGACCGCGAAGGCTTGCTCGACACCCCGATGCGCGCGGCCAAGGCGATGCAGTACCTCTGCCACGGCTACGATCAAAGTATCGAAGAGATCGTCAACGGTGCCCTGTTCGCCTCCGACAACGACGAGATGGTGATCGTCGACAACATCGAGCTTTATTCGCTCTGCGAACATCACATGCTGCCCTTCATCGGCAAGGCGCATGTGGCTTATATTCCGACCGGCAGGGTGCTGGGCCTGTCGAAGGTGGCGCGGCTGGTGGACATGTTCGCAAGGCGCCTGCAGATCCAGGAAAACCTCACCCGGCAAATCGCCGAAGCGGTGCAAAAAGTCACCGGCGCAGCCGGCGTTGCGGTCGTCATCGAAGCCCGGCACATGTGCATGATGATGCGCGGCGTCGAGAAGCAGAATTCGACCATGAATACCTCGGTGATGCTCGGCGCCTTCCGCGAGTCGAGCAATACCCGCCAGGAGTTCCTGCAATTGATTGGACGGAGCAAGTAGTAATGCCACAACTTCAACCAGGCATGGCACGCATCCGGGTCAAGGACCTGTGCCTGCGCACCTACATCGGCATCAACGAGGATGAAATCCTCAACAAGCAGGACGTGTTGATCAACCTGACGATCCTGTACGCGGCCCAGGAAGCGGTGCGCGACAACGATATCGATCACGCCCTGAACTACCGGACCATCACCAAGGCAATCATCGCCCACGTCGAGGGCAATCGCTTTGCCCTGCTTGAACGCCTGACCCAGGAAATTCTCGATCTGGTCATGGCCAACGAATCGGTGCGCTACGCCGAAGTCGAAGTCGACAAACCCCACGCCCTGCGGTTTGCCGAATCGGTGTCGATAACGCTGGCAGCGAGTCGCTAGCTACAAGCTTCAAGCGCCAAGCTGTAAACTTCGGTTCACCGCCATCCATCTTGCAGCTTGAAGCTCAACGCTTGCAGCTGTCTCGAAGAGACTCCCATGACCGATCAAGAACGCCTCGAACTCGAAGCCGCCGCCTTTCGCCGGCTGGTGGCTCACCTGGACAGCCGCAAGGATGTGCAGAACATCGACCTGATGAACCTCTCGGGTTTCTGCCGCAACTGCCTGTCCAAGTGGTACAAGGCCGCTGCCGATGAACGCCAGATCGAGGTCAGCCTCGATGACGCCCGCGAAGTGGTTTACGGCATGCCGTACGCCGAGTGGAAAGCCCAATACCAGCAAGAAGCCAGCGCCGAACAACAGGCGGCGTTTGCCAAAGGAAAAACCCATGACTGATTTGAACACCCTGCGCGCCAGCCTCAAGAATGGTGAGCACGCCTTCGCCGACACCCTGGCGTTCATTGCCGCCGGCTACGATTACCAGGCCCAGTCGTTCAACAATGGCGGCGTGGAAAACGCCGCCGGCCAGAACGAAGGTTCGTGCAAGACCCTGGGCCTGGCACTGCTGGAAGGCCTGAGTGACGAAGAAGCGCTGCTGGCGTTCGGCGAGCATTACCGTTCGGTACTGGCGACCCCTGAAGGCAGCGATCACGGCAATATCCGCGCACTGATCGCCCATGGTCTGGCCGGGGTGAAGTTCACCCAACAGCCTCTGACTCGCCGCTGATTCAATTCGACGCTGATCAATCCTGTAGGAGCGAGCCTGCTCGCGATGGTCGTGAACGATAACGCGGGGAGCCTGACACCCCGTGGCGCTCTTCAGTCCATCGCGAGCAGGCTCGCTCCTACAGGTGTCCTGCGACACGTCCCGACTTTTAAGATTGACCCGGCGACTTTATTTCGTTTGCCGCCCGGCACCGCTCACGGCTTAGATAAAAAGAAGTCCTCCTTCTTCCGAGCCGGTCCTCCATGCGCAGCGAAACCATCAGTCAGTCGATCAACATCGTTCACCCTGTCACCCTCAGCCACGGCAAGAACGCCGAAGTCTGGGACACCGATGGCAAACGCTACATCGACTTTGTCGGTGGCATCGGCGTACTGAACCTCGGTCACTGCCACCCGCGCATCGTCGGCGCCATTCGCGAGCAGGCCACACGCCTGACTCACTACGCGTTCAATGCCGCGCCCCACACCCCCTATCTCGAATTCATGGATCGCCTGGCGGCGTTTATCCCCGTCACCTACCCAGTCAGCGGCATGCTCACCAACAGTGGCGCCGAAGCGGCCGAGAACGCGCTGAAGATCGTGCGTGGCGCCACCGGCCGCAGCGCAGTCATCGCGTTCGATGGCGCCTTTCACGGGCGCACCCTGGCCACCCTCAACCTCAACGGCAAGGTCGCGCCCTACAAGCAGAAAGTCGGCGTGCTGCCGGGCCCGGTGTATCACCTGCCCTACCCCAGCCAGGACAATGGCGTGACCTGTGCCGAGGCGCTGAAGGCCATGGAGCGGCTGTTCAGCGTCGAGATCGACGTCGAGGACGTGGCCTGCTTCATCGTCGAACCGGTGCAGGGCGAGGCGGGTTTCCTGGCCATGGATGTCGAGTTCGCCCAGGCGCTGCGCAAGTTTTGCGACGAGAAAGGCATCGTGTTGATTGCCGATGAAATCCAGTCCGGCTTCGGCCGTACCGGCCAGCGCTTTGCCTTCTCGCGACTGGGCATCGAACCGGACTTGATCCTGCTCGGTAAAAGCATCGGCGGTGGCTTGCCGCTGGGCGCGGTGGTCGGGCGCAAGTCGCTGCTCGACAATCTTCCCAAGGGTGGGCTTGGCGGCACCTATTCCGGCAACCCCATCGCCTGCGCCGCCGCGCTGGCGACCCTGGATGAAATGACCGATGCCCACCTGCAAGCCTGGGGCGCTCAACAGGAAGAGGCGATTGTCGGTCGCTATCAATCCTGGCGTGATCGCAACCTGTCGCCGTACCTTGGGCGCCTGACGGGCGTGGGTGCTATGCGCGGGATCGAGTTGGCTAACGCTGACGGCACACCGGCTTCGGCGCAATTGACGCAACTGCTGGCCCTGGCACGGGAGGCAGGCTTGTTGTTGATGCCGAGTGGCAAGTCGCGGCACATCATTCGTTTGCTGGCACCGTTGACGACCGAGGCGGCTGTGCTTGAAGAGGGCCTCGACATTCTTGAGGCGTGCCTGCAGAAACTTGTCTGATCAACGAAGTCCCCTGTAGGAGCGAGCATGCTCGCGAAGAACCTGAGGGCCCGGCGGGGTGTCAGGCTCCCCGCGTTATCGTTGACGCCCATCGCGAGCGTGCTCGCTCCTACAGGGGTATGTGCATTTTTCGAAGGCACAAAAAAACCGGCTGTTAAGCCGGTTTTTTGTTTCTACAGCATCAAGCGTTCTGCAGATTGTCCAGGTAACGCTCGGCATCCAGTGCCGCCATGCAACCGGCGCCGGCCGAGGTGATGGCCTGGCGGTAAACGTGGTCGGCCACGTCGCCCGCCGCGAAGATGCCTTCCAGGTTGGTCGCGGTGGCGTTGCCGTCACGGCCGCCGTTCACAACCAGGTAGCCGTCTTTCAGAGTCAACTGGCCTTCGAACAGCGAAGTGTTCGGCGTGTGGCCGATGGCGATGAACACGCCGTCGACTTTCACTTCGTCGAAGCTGCCGTCGTTGTTCTTCAGGCGAGCACCGGTCACGCCCATGTTGTCGCCCAGGACTTCGTCCAGGGTCGCGTTCAGCTTCAGGATGATCTTGCCTTCGGCGACGCGGGCATTGAGCTTGTCGATCAGGATCTTCTCGGCGCGGAAGGTTTCGCGACGGTGGATCAGGGTCACGGTGCTGGCGATGTTGGCCAGGTACAGGGCTTCTTCGACAGCGGTATTACCGCCGCCGACCACAGCCACTGGCTTGTTGCGATAGAAGAAACCATCGCAGGTCGCGCAGGCGGAAACGCCTTTGCCCATGAAGGCTTCTTCGGACGGCAGGCCCAGGTAACGAGCGCTGGCACCGGTGGCGATGATCAGGGCGTCGCAGGTGTAGGTCGCGCTGTCGCCGGTCAGGGTGTACGGCTTGGCGGCGAAATCCACGGCATTGATGTGATCGAAAACGATCTCGGTTTCAAAGCGTTCGGCGTGCTCGCGCATCCGCTCCATCAGCGCCGGGCCGGTCAGGCCGTGGACATCGCCCGGCCAGTTGTCGACTTCGGTGGTGGTGGTCAGTTGACCGCCGGCCTGCATGCCGGTGATCAGCAATGGCTTGAGGTTGGCACGGGCGGCATAGACCGCGGCGCTGTAACCGGCAGGGCCGGAACCGAGAATAATCACTCGCGAATGACGGACTTCAGACATGACCTGCTCCTGTTGACCGGCCTGGAACACCTGGCGCGGAACGCCGGCTTGCCGGCTGGAAAAAAAAGAACCGTTGATAGCACTTGGGGAAGGCTTGACGCCGACCGCCCCGTAAAAGATTGGGTGCAGCGTATCGAGGGGGCGAAGATTAAGGAAATACGGTTTAACAATCCAGCTCATAGGTGGTCTCTATGCCGTCACGATGTGTCATCGGACGCCTTTGTTACAGTTAATGTCGATACCACCGCCGCGCTTTCACGCGTGAAGCAAAGCCGGTAAGGTCGGCGCGTTTTCCCTCTGCTCGGAGCCTGTTATGCCCGCCCCTGTACTGTCCGGCCCGCAATACCTGCGCGAAGGTCTCAAGCTGGTCTTGAGCCCGAGCCTGCGCCTTTTTGTGTTGTTGCCGCTGGCAATCAACCTGGTGCTGTTCGTCGGATTGATCTATCTGGCTGGCCATCAATTCAGCCTGTGGGTCGATTCGCTGATGCCTTCCCTGCCGGACTGGCTCGGTTTTCTGAGCTACATCCTGTGGCCGCTGTTCGTGGTGCTGGTGCTGTTGATGGTGTTCTTCACTTTCACCATGCTCGCCAACGTCATCGCTGCACCGTTCAATGGTTTTCTCGCGGAAAAGGTTGAAGTGGTGGTGCGCGGCACCGACGATTTCCCCGCCTTCAGCTGGGGCGAACTGATCGCCATGATCCCGCGGACCTTCGCCCGGGAGATGCGCAAGCTCGGCTACTTCCTGCCTCGCGCCATCGGCCTGTTCATCCTCTCGTTCATTCCGGTGGTGAACATCATCGCCGCGCCGCTCTGGCTGCTGTTCGGGGTGTGGATGATGGCGATCCAGTACATCGACTACCCGGCGGACAACCACAAGCTGGGCTGGAACGAGATGCTCGCCTGGCTGCGGCAGAAACGCTGGCAGAGCATGAGCTTCGGCGGGATCGTCTATCTGGTGCTGCTGATCCCGGTGGTCAACATCCTGATGATGCCGGCGGCGGTGGCCGGAGCAACGCTGTTCTGGGTGCGTGAGCGCGGCGCAGAAAATCTCGTGAGCCAGCGCTGAGCCCTCCCCACCAAAGCGTTCATAAATCCATCATCTGAACGTCACAACGCCGACATGGCCTCAATCGACACTGAGGCCATGACGACAGCTCTGCATATCACCCTGATCACCGAAACCTTCCCTCCCGAAATCAACGGCGTGGCCAATACCCTTGGTCGCCTGTGCGACGGTTTGCGCGCGCGCGGGCATCAGGTGGAATTGGTGCGACCGCGTCAGGGTTGCGATCAGTCGGCGAGCAGCGACGATGAATTGCTGCTGTGCCGAGGCTGGCCGCTGCCGGGGTACCCCGGCCTGCAATGGGGCCAGTCGTCGATGCACAAACTGCTGCGGCGCTGGACGCGCCATCGACCGGATGTGCTGTACATCGCCACGGAAGGACCGCTCGGGCTGTCCGCCCTTCGAGCGGCACGGCGCCTGGGGATTTCGGTGGTCAGCGGTTTTCATACCAATTTTCAGCAGTATTCCAGTCAGTACGGCCTCGGTTTGCTGACGCGCCTGCTGACTCACTATCTGCGCTGGTTCCACAATCGCTCGAACCTGACCCTGGTACCCAGCGTCAGCCAGCGCATGGAGCTGGAGCGCCGGCAGTTCGAGCGTTTGGCGTTGCTTTCCCGAGGCGTCGACAGCCAATTGTTTCACCCGGCCAAGCGCCTGGATGCGTTGCGTGCTCAGTGGGGGCTTGGCGAGAAGGACATTGCCGTCATTCACGTCGGACGTCTGGCGCCGGAGAAAAACCTGTGTTTGCTCAAACGCTGCTTCGACGCACTCAAAGCGAGTTATCCACAGCGCACCCTGAAGCTGATCGTGGTGGGCGACGGTCCGCAGCGCCTGTCCATGGAAAGCGAAATGCCCGAGGCGATTTTCTGTGGTACCCAGCGGGGTGAGGCTTTGGCCAGTCACTATGCGTCAGGGGATGTGTTTCTGTTTCCAAGCCTGACTGAAACCTTCGGCAACGTCGTGCTCGAGGCACTGGCCTCCGGACTGGGCGTGGTGGCTTACGATCAGGCCGCGGCGGCGCAACATATTCGCCACGGCTACAACGGTGTGTTGGCGATGCCAGGGGATGCAGAAGCGTTTTGCGATGCGGCGGTATGGATGCTGGAACAGGATGAAACCTTGCGCTGCATGCGGCTCAATGCGCGCCAGCATGCCAGTCGCCAGGGGTGGGCGGCGATTATCGAGCAGTTCGAGGGGCAGTTGCGGGGGGCTTGTGTGCAGGGGCAGGCCCTACCTGGTGCAGCGTTGTTGCCTTGAAAAGCATCGCGGGCAAGCCTTGCTCCTACAGGTTGTATGTCGATCACAACACATTGGCTCGACTTGAACCTGTAGGAGCAAAGCTTGCTCGCGATGAGGCCCGATCAGTCGCCGCTTAAACCAGCGTCATCAACGCATCACGGCTGAACGGCAGGATGTCTTCCTCACGACCATCGCGCACTTTCTGCGCCCAGTCCGGGTCTACCAGCAACGCACGACCCACCGCCACCAGGTCGAACTCATCGTTGTTCAAACGCTCCAGCAGCTTTTCCAGGCTCGCGGGTTGGGCGACCTTGTCGGTGTTGACCATGAACTGCAGGAACTCGCCATCCAGGCCGACGCTGCCCACAGTGATGGTCGGCTTGCCGGTGAGCTTGCGAGTCCAGCCGGCCAGGTTCAGCTCGGAACCGTCGAATTCCGGCTCCCAGAAGCGGCGAGTCGAGCAGTGGAAAATATCCACGCCGGCGTCAGCCAAAGGCTTGAGGAACGCGCCCAGCGCTTCAGGGGTTTGCACCAGGCGCGCGGTGTAGTCCTGCTGTTTCCACTGGGAGAAGCGGAAGATGATCGGGAAGCCTTCGCCGACGGCGGCACGCACGGCCTGGATCAACTCGATGGCGAAACGCGAACGGTTCGCCAGGTCACCGCCGTACTCGTCGGTACGCTGGTTGCTGCCTTCCCAGAAGAACTGGTCGATCAAGTAGCCGTGGGCACCATGGATTTCCACGCCGTCCATGCCGATGCTCTGGGCATCCTTGGCGGCCTGGGCGAACGCGGCGATCACGTCCTGAATATCCTGTCGGGTCATGCCGTGAACCACGACATTGCCATCTTTGATTTTTTCCGACGGACCGTAACCCGGCATGCTGGCGTCCGGCTCGGTGCCGATACGGCGCACACTGCCGACGTGCCACAGCTGCGGAACGATCTTGCCGCCTTCAGCGTGAACCGCGTCGACCACTTTTTTCCAGCCAGCCAGTGCGGCTTCGCCGTAGAAATGCGGCACGTTCGGGTAGCCGTTGGAGGCCTTGTGACCGACGGTGGTGCCTTCGGTGATGATCAGGCCAACGCCGGCCGCAGCGCGACGGCGGTAGTACTCGATCACTTTGGAGTTAGGGACGCCGCCTGGGGAAAACGAGCGAGTCATCGGCGCCATGACGACGCGGGTCGGCAGTTCGAGGGTGCCGAGGTGGAACGGTTTGAACAGGGCTTTTACGGGCATTTGGACGCTCCACGGAGATAGACTTTATGACGGGGATAATATGGAGGTTCGAACGCGGTGAACAGCATTATTGATTTTGGTGATTAAGGATCAGAAGACTGTAGGAGCGAGCCTGCTCGCGATGAACCTGAGAACGCTGCGGGGTGTCAGGCACCCGGCGTTATCGTTCACGTCCATCGCGAGCAGGCTCGCTCCTACAGGGGAGATATCAGCTCAGGGCTTTTTCAATCGCCTGAACCACGCTCGGATCGTCCGGAGCGGTACGTGGCGAGAACCGCGCCAGCACTCGTCCGTCCTTGCCCAGCAGAAATTTCTCGAAATTCCAGGTGATGTCACCGGGGAACTCAGCGCCCTCGCCCGCCAGCAGTTTGTACAACTGATGCCGTTCATGGCCGTTGACTTCCAGCTTGCTGGACAACGGGAAGGTCACGCCGTAGTTGAGGCTGCAGAACTCCTGGATCTCTTGTTCAGAGCCCGGTTCCTGCCCGGCAAACTGATTGCACGGCAGGCCCAGCACACTGAATCCCTTGCCCTTGTATTGCTGGTAGAGGTTTTCCAGCGCCGCGTACTGCGGCGTCAGCCCGCACTTGGAGGCCACGTTGACCACCAGCACGACGTGCCCCTTGAACGGCGCCAAAGGAAGCGCCTTACCATCCAGGCCTGTCAAATTAAGGTCGTGAAAAGCACTCATGACGTACTCCAGATTCCCGTGTTTTTCTCGAAACAACGACTTGGCGGTGTCGCCTGGGACAGCCGCAGACTAAAAAGGCGCCCACAGGGCGCCTCTCCAGTTATCGAAAGCTTAGCGCAGAAAATCAGTGGTGATGGCCACCTTCGCCATGGATGTGACCATGAGCGATTTCTTCCTGGCTGGCGTCACGGATGCTGACGATCTTGACCTGGAAATTCAGGCGCTGACCGGCCAACGGGTGGTTGCCGTCGACGGTGACGTCGTCGCCATCCAGATCGCGGATGGTCACGATTTGCATCTGGCCATCCGGAGCGGAAGCGTGGAACTGCATGCCCACTTCCAGCTCGTCGACGCCTTCGAACATGCTGCGGCTCAGGGTGCTGACCAGTTCGGCAGCGTATTCGCCGTAGGCATCTTCAGGTTCTACGGATACGTTCAGCTCGTCGCCGACCGCTTTGCCTTCCAGAGCCTTTTCCAGGCCCGGGATGATGTTGCCTGCGCCTTGCAGGTAGACCAGCGGCGCGCCGCCGGCGGAGCTGTCGATGACCTCACCAGCGTCGTTGGTCAGGGTATAGTCGATGGAGACAGCCTTATTGGCGGCGATCAGCATGGGGCGAGACCTTTTGCATAAGAATGATGAAAGACGCAGTTTAGCGAAGCAATCGTCCGAAAGCGAACACAACCCGGACAGACGGGGCGTGACGATCACAGGCTTCCATCAGGACGAGGAAGGTCACTGGGTGGCCGATCTTTCCTGCGGCCACACCCAGCACCTGCGCCACCAGCCGCCATGGCAATCCCGGGCCTGGGTCATGGATCCCGTGCAGCGCCGTGAAAAAATAGGCCAGCCCTTTGACTGCGGTTGGTGCGCACAGGGCTCGGTTAGCGATAACCTTGACGACTGAATTTCGGTAGATCGTCAGTCATAGATGATCACCATTGCCTGCTCCTTCAGAGAATCCGCATGCAAACTTTTTTTATCGCACCCACCGATTTTGGTGTGGGTCTGACGTCCATCAGCCTCGGGCTGGTACGAACCCTGGAGCGCGCCGGTCTCAAGGTCGGCTTCTTCAAACCGATTGCCCAACCGCATCCGGGTGATACCGGCCCCGAACGCTCCACTGAACTGGTCGCCCGCACCCACGGCCTGAAGCCGCCACAACCGCTGGGCCTGGCCCATGTCGAGCGCATGCTCGGCGACGGTCAGCTGGACGAGTTGCTCGAAGAGATCATCACCCTTTATCAACAGGCCGCCATCGGCAAGGACGTGTTGATCGTCGAAGGCATGGTGCCGACCCGCAGCGCCAGTTATGCCGCGCGGGTCAATCTGCACCTGGCCAAAAGCCTGGATGCCGAAGTGATTCTGGTGTCGGCGCCGGAAAACGAAGTGCTGACCGAGCTGTCCGGTCGCGTGGAATTGCAGGCGCAATTGTTCGGTGGTCCGAAAGACCCGAAAGTCCTCGGCGTGATCCTCAACAAGGTGAAAACCGACGAGAGCATGTTCGCCTTCGCGGCGCGCCTGAAAGAACATTCGCCGTTGCTGCGCAGTGGCGACTTCCGCCTGCTGGGCTGCATCCCGTATCAGCCGGAACTGAACGCCCCGCGTACCCGCGACGTGGCCGACCTGATGGGCGCCCAGGTGCTCAATGCCGGTGACTACGAAACCCGGCGCATGACCAAGATCATCATTTGCGCCCGCACCATGCGCAACACCGTGGAGCTGCTCAAGCCAGGCGTGTTGGTGGTGACCCCCGGCGATCGCGACGACATCATCCTCGCCGTCAGCCTCGCGGCCATCAACGGCGTGCCCCTGGCGGGCCTGCTGCTGACCAGCGACACCCTGCCCGATCCGCGCATCATGGAACTTTGCCGTGGTGCCTTGCAGGCCGGCCTGCCGGTGCTGTCGGTGAGCACCGGCTCCTATGACACCGCCAACCTGCTCAATGGCCTGAACAAGGAAATCCCGATCGACGACCGCGAGCGCGCGGAGATCATCACCGACTTCGTCGCCGGTTATCTGGATGCCGACTGGCTGCATCAACGTTGCGGCACGCCCCGGGAAATGCGTCTGTCGCCGGCAGTGTTTCGTTATCAATTGATCCAGCGCGCCCAGAGCGCCAACAAGCGCATTGTCCTGCCCGAAGGCAGCGAGCCGTTGACCGTGCAGGCCGCCGCGATCTGCCAGGCCCGTGGCATTGCCCGCTGCGTGTTGCTCGCCAAACCGGCCGACGTCGAAGCGGTCGCTCGCGCTCAGGGCATCGAACTGCCAGCGGGGCTGGAAATCCTCGACCCGGACCTTATCCGCGAGCGCTATGTCGAGCCGATGGTTGCCCTGCGCAAGACCAAGAGCCTCAACGCGCCGATGGCCGAGCAGCAACTGGAAGACCCCGTGGTGATCGGCACCATGATGCTGGCGCTGGATGAAGTCGACGGCCTCGTCTCGGGCGTCATTCACTCCACCGCCAACACCATTCGCCCGGCCCTGCAACTGATCAAGACCGCGCCAGGCTGCACCCTGGTGTCATCGGTGTTCTTCATGCTGTTTCCCGAAGAAGTGCTGGTCTACGGCGACTGCGTGATGAACCCGCACCCGAGCGCCAGCGAGCTGGCCGAGATTGCCCTGCAAAGCGCCGATTCGGCAGCGGCCTTCGGCATCACGCCACGGGTGGCGATGATCAGCTATTCCAGCGGCGAGTCGGCCAGTGGCGAAGAAGTCGAGAAGGTCCGCGAAGCGACACTGCTCGCCCATGAACAGCAACGCTCGCTGCTGATCGACGGCCCATTGCAATACGACGCCGCCGCCAACGAAACCGTGGCCCGGCAACTGGCTCCGAACAGTCAGGTGGCCGGTCGCGCCACGGTGTTCGTTTTCCCCGACCTCAATACCGGCAACACCACCCACAAGGCCGTGCAGCGCAGCGCCGATTGCGTCAGCCTCGGGCCGATGCTGCAAGGCCTGCGCAAACCTGTGAACGACTTGCCGCGCGGTGCGCAGGTCGATGACATCGTCTACACCATCGCGCTGACCGCGATCCAGGCAGCCAACCGACCCATGGATGTTTAAATGCTGGATTTTCTCCCTGCACCGCTGCGCGGTGTCATCGCTTCGCTGCTGTTGGCGTTGAACACGATTCTGCTTTGCTCGTTCCTGTTCTGCGTGGCGCTGGTCAAGGCATTGCCGTTCGCCCTGACCCAGCGCATTGCCGGCTGGTTGATGAGCCACACCCACGAAGCCTGGATCAGCCTCAATCAGGGCTGGATGAACCTGGTCCGCCGTACCCGCTGGCACATCAGCGGCCTGCACGGCCTCGACTACCGGCACTCCTACCTGATCACCAGCAACCACCAGAGCTGGGTCGACATTCTGGTGCTGCAATACGTGCTCAACCGACGCATCCAGCCTCTGAAGTTCTTTCTCAAGCAGGAACTGATCTGGGTGCCGGTGATCGGCCTGGCGTGGTGGGCGCTGGGCTTTCCGTTCATGAAGCGTTACTCCAAGGCCTATCTGGAAAAGCACCCGGAAAAGAAAGGCAAGGACCTGGAAACCACCCGCAAGACCTGCGCGAAATTTCGCGACAATTCGGTGGGAATTTTCAACTTCGTCGAAGGCACCCGCTTCACCGAGGGCAAGCATGCCCAGCAGCAGTCACCGTTCAAGTACCTGCTCAAGCCCAAGGCCGGTGGCATTGCCTTCGTGCTGGATGCGATGGGTGAGCAGTTGGAGTCGATCGTCAACGTCACCATTCACTACCCCGCCGGACGCCCCGGCTTCTGGGACCTGCTGTGCGGGAACGTTGCCGACGTGGTGGTGCACTTTGAAGAGCTGAAGATTCCGCCGCAGTTCATTGGCAAGAATTACGACCAGGATGGGGAGTACCGCTTGCAGTTCCAGGGCTGGATCAATCAGCTGTGGCAGGACAAGGATGCGTTGTTGGGGCAGATGCATCGCGAATATCCAGACAAACGATGATCCCCTGTAGGAGCGAGCCTGCTCGCGATAGTGGTCGTACATTCAGAGTTATCGTCGGCTGATCCACCGCTATCGCGAGCAGGCTCACTCCTACAGTTGACCGAGTTGGCCAAAAACAAAAAACCCGCCGATGATCACTCATCGGCGGGTTTCTTTTTTTGGCTAATGCTTAGATCGCGCCGCGTTTACGCAGCAGATCCAGCACTTGCTTGACGCCGTCTTCCAGCGACACGGACTGGGTGTCGATCACCAGGTCGGCATCCAGCGGCACGTCGTACGGGAAGGATTCGCCCGGGATGTTATCCCCTGCCGCCGCGTACAGGCCTTGTGGGTCACGCTCGGCGCAGACCGCTGGCGAAGCCTGGACGTAGACCGTCAGCAGACGATCCTTGCCGATCAGGTCCTTGGCCTGCTCGCGACCTTCGGCACTCGGTGCAACGAACGCTGCCAGGGTCAACAGACCGGCTTCGTTGAACTGACGCGCCACGTGCGCGGCCCGGCGCCAGTTCTCGGTACGCCCGGCGCGATCCTGTGGCAGACCTTTGTTCAGGTCGTGACGCAGGTTCTGGCCATCGAGCACGAACACAGCACGACCCAGGTCGAACAGCTTGCGCTCGACCGCGTAGGCCAGGGTGGATTTACCCGCGCCGGACAGGCCGCTGAACAACACGGTAGCTGGCTGCTGACCGAAGCGCAGGGCGCGCTCTTCAGTGGCAACGTGGGCCAGCTTGCCGTGGTGAGTGCTGGTGCCGTGCGCAACGGGTTGCGCGACGATCATACCCGCGCCAACGGTGCCGTTGGTGAGGCGGTCGATGACGATGAACGCACCGGTGGTGCGGTTGCTGTCGTAACCATCAAGGGCAATCGGCGCGTCGAGCGCGATCTTGACCTTGCCGATTTCATTCAACTGCAACGCACTGGCAGGGCCTTCCTCCAGGGTGTTCACGTCGACCTTGTTGACGATGCTGGCGATGGAGCCCGGCACGTAACTGGTGGCGCGCTTGATGTCGTATTTCTTGCCCGGCAGCATCGGCTCTTCGGCCATCCACACCAGCATCGCTTCGAAGCTGTCGGTGACTGGCGGAACGTTGTCGGCGTGAACCAGCAGGTCGCCACGGGAGATGTCGATTTCGTCTTCCATGGTGAGCGTGACGGCCTGGCCTGGACCTGCGTGTTCCAGTTCACCTTCGAAGGTGACGATGGATTTCACGCGGCTGCTCTTGCCCGACGGCAGCACCACCACTTCGTCGCCTTTCTTGACGATGCCGCTGGCCAGGGTGCCGGCGAAACCGCGGAAGTTCAGGTTCGGACGGTTGACGTACTGCACCGGGAAACGCATGTCGGTGAAGTTGCGGTCGCCCGCCACTTCCACGGTCTCGAGGATTTCCATCAGCGACTGGCCGGTGTACCACGGCGAGCGCTCGGACTTGTTCACCACGTTGTCGCCCTTGAGGGCCGACATCGGTACGAAATGCATGCTGGTCGGCTTGAGCTTCAGGCCTTCAGCGAACTTCAGGTAGTCGGCCTTGATCGACTCGAACACGCCCTGATCGAAGTTCTTGAGGTCCATCTTGTTGATGGCGACGACGATGTGCTTGATGCCCAGCAGGGAGGCGATGAAGCTGTGGCGACGGGTCTGGGTCTGCACGCCGTAACGGGCATCGACCAGGATGATCGCCAGGTCACAGGTGGACGCACCGGTGGCCATGTTGCGGGTGTACTGCTCATGGCCCGGGGTGTCGGCGATGATGAATTTGCGCTTGGCGGTGGAGAAGTAGCGGTAGGCGACATCGATGGTGATGCCCTGCTCACGCTCGGCCTGCAGGCCGTCGACCAGCAACGCCAGGTCGATGTCTTCGCCGGTGGTGCCGACTTTTTTCGAGTCGCGGGTGATCGCTTCCAGGTGATCTTCGTAGATCATCTTGGAGTCGTGCAGCAGGCGCCCGATCAGGGTGCTCTTGCCGTCATCGACGTTACCGCAGGTCAGAAAGCGCAGCAGCTCTTTACGTTCGTGCTGGCCCAGGTAGGCGAGGATGTCCTCGCTGATCAAATCAGATGCGTGCGACATGACAGCCCCTTAGAAATAACCTTGACGTTTTTTGTCTTCCATCGAGCCTGCGCCATCGTGGTCGATGACACGGCCCTGGCGCTCGGAAGTTCGCGTCAGGAGCATTTCCTGAATGATGTCCGTGAGGCTTTCGGCCTCGGACTCCACCGCGCCCGTCAACGGGTAGCAGCCAAGGGTACGGAAACGCACTTTCTTTTTGACGATGCGGGCTTTGTCTTCATCGCTCAGGTGCTCGAGGATGCGCTCGTCGTCGATCATGATCAGGGTGCCGTTCTTCTCGATGACTTCACGCTCGGCGGCGAAGTACAGCGGCACGATCGGGATGCCTTCGAGATAGATGTACTGCCAGATGTCCAGCTCGGTCCAGTTCGACAACGGGAATACGCGGATGGATTCGCCCTTGTTGACCTTGCCGTTGTAGACGTTCCACAGCTCGGGACGCTGGTTTTTCGGATCCCAGCGGTGCTTGCTGTCGCGGAACGAGTACACGCGCTCCTTGGCGCGGGATTTCTCTTCATCGCGGCGCGCACCACCGAAGGCGGCATCGAAACCATGCTTGTCCAGTGCCTGCTTCAGGCCCTCGGTCTTCATGATGTCGGTGTGCTTGGCACTGCCGTGGGTGAACGGGTTGATGTTCTGCGCCACGCCGTCCGGATTGATATGGGTGATCAGGTCCAGGCCCAGGTCCGCAACCATCTTGTCGCGGAACTTGTACATCTCCTGGAATTTCCAGCGGGTGTCGACGTGCATCACCGGAAACGGCAGCTTGCCGGGGAAGAACGCCTTGCGTGCCAGGTGCAGCATCACGGCGGAGTCTTTACCGATGGAGTACAGCATCACCGGGTTATCAAACTCGGCGGCCACCTCGCGGATGATGTGGATGCTTTCCGCCTCCAGCTGTTTCAGATGCGTCAGTTTGTCGACCATGGCTACTCACGAAAACTTTCTTATGAACGGCCAGCGGGCCGTGTTCGAGCGGGGATCCTAGCACAGCGGCCTGCTTCTAATCAGGGCGCTGGCTAGATCGAAAGAGCATATGAATATGCCACCCTGTTTGGGCGAAACGTGCCTCTGCAGGAGCGAGCCTGCTCGCGATGGTCGTCAACGATAACGCTGGGAGCCTGGCACCCCGCGGTGCTCTCAGGTTCATCGCGAGCAGGCTCGCTCCTACAGGGGATCGCGCTCACCCGTCAGATCGGATTCGGGCAATCGATGAAGATGTGCTCAAGGGCAAAGCGTCGCGCCAGGTAATCACCCAGCGCCTGAACGCCATAGCGCTCGGTGGCATGGTGACCGGCGGCGATGAAGCTGATGTCGTTTTCCCTGGCACTGTGGAAGGTTTGCTCGGAGGCTTCGCCACTGAGGTACAGATCGACGCCCGCCAGGACGGCCTGATCGATGTAACCTTGGCCGCCGCCAGTGCACCAGCCGACGCGACGAATCATTGCGCTGCCCTCGATGACCAACGGCTCGCGTCCCAAGACTTCCTGCACGCGGCGAGCGAAATCCCGGGGTGTGGCCGGCTCGCTCAGCGATCCCACCAGACCGACGACCTTCAGGTTGTCGGGATCCAGCGGCCCTTCGACGGTGATGTCCAATTGCCGGGCAAGCTGCACGTTGTTGCCGACCTCCGGATGCAGATCCAGCGGCAGGTGGTAGGCCAGCAAGCTGATGTCGTGCTTGAGCAGGGTTTTCAGACGACGCTGCTTCATACCGGTGATACAGGGGTTTTCACCCTTCCAGAAATAACCATGGTGCACCAGTACCAGATCGGCGTTGGCCTTCACGGCGGCATCGAGCAACGCCTGGCTGGCGGTGACGCCACTGACAATGCGCATCACTTGCGGCCGGCCTTCGACCTGCAGGCCGTTGGGGCAGTAATCGGCGATCCTTGCGCTGTTGAGGTAACGGTCGGCTTCTTCGACGAGTGTGCTCAGGGCGACGGCCATAAAAGACTCCTAAATATCCCGTTCAGAGGCGCGCGCGGCCTCGTATAATGCGCGACATTATGGGCGGTCCCCAACCGCCTGCAACCTCTCAGGACGTGCTTAATGCTCAAGGCGCTGCGTTTTTCCGGCTGGCCGTTGTTGGCCGGCGTGCTTGTCGCTCTGTTAATCATCCAGCGTTACCCGCAGTGGGTCGGGCTTCCAAGCCTCGACGTCAATCTGCAACAAGCCCCGCAAACCACCAGCATGCAACAAGGCCCGGTGTCCTATGCCGACGCGGTGACCACCGCCGCGCCGTCGGTGGTGAACCTGTACACCACCAAAGTCATCAGCAAACCCAACCATCCCCTGTTCGAAGATCCGCAGTTCCGTCGATTCTTCGGCGACAACTCGCCCAAGCAGAAACGCATGGAATCGAGCCTGGGTTCCGGCGTGATCATGAGTCCGGAAGGCTACATCCTGACCAACAACCATGTGACCAGCGGCGCCGACCAGATCGTGGTGGCCCTCAAGGACGGCCGTGAAACCCTGGCCCGGGTGATCGGCAGCGACCCGGAAACCGATCTGGCGGTGCTGAAGATCGACTTGAAGAACCTTCCCGCAATCACGGTCGGGCGTTCCGACAACATCCGCATCGGCGACGTTGCGTTGGCCATCGGCAACCCCTTCGGCGTCGGCCAGACCGTGACCATGGGCATCATCAGCGCCACCGGCCGCAACCAGCTGGGCCTGAACAACTACGAAGACTTCATCCAGACCGACGCCGCGATCAACCCCGGCAACTCCGGCGGCGCGCTGGTGGATGCCATCGGCAACCTGACCGGCATCAACACGGCGATCTTCTCCAAGTCCGGCGGTTCCCAGGGCATCGGTTTCGCTATCCCGGTCAAGCTAGCCATGGAAGTGATGAAGTCCATCATCGAACACGGCCAAGTGATTCGTGGCTGGCTGGGCATTGAGGTGCAGCCGCTGACTCAGGAGCTGGCGGAATCGTTCGGCCTGTCGGGTCGCCCGGGCATCGTGGTCGCGGGGATTTTCCGCGATGGCCCTGCGCAAAAGGCGGGTCTGCAACTGGGTGACGTGATCCTCACCATCGATGGCGAGCCGGCTGGAGATGGCCGCCGCTCGATGAACCAGGTTGCGCGGATCAAACCGACCGACAAGGTCACGATTGAGGTGATGCGCAATGGCAAGGAGCTCAAGCTCACGGCGGAAATCGGCTTGCGTCCGCCGCCTGCGCCGGTGAAGGAAAAAGAAGAGGAATAAGCGCGGCCCTGTCGGGCCGGATGCAAAAAACTGTGGGAGCGAGCTTGCTCGCGATGAGGGCGTGACATTCGGTATTCATGTTGAATGTCACACCGCTATCGCGAGCAGGCTCGCTCCTACAGGGTCGGGGGGGTTAGAGGTCGTCGAGGCCGTCGATCAGTGCCTGGTTCTGCTCTGGCGTACCAATCGAAATCCGCAGGAACTGCGCAATGCGCTCCTGCTTGAAGTGCCGGACGATCACACCCTGCTCACGCAACTTCGCCGCGATCCCCGCCGCATCGTGCTGCGGATGACGGGCGAAGATGAAGTTCGCCGCCGACGGCAGCACTTCGAAGCCTTTGGCCTGCAACTGTGCAGTCACCCATTCGCGATGTTCGATCACCAACCGGCAGGTCTTGTCGAAGTACTCGCGGTCCTCGAACGCCGCCGCGGCCCCGACATTCGCCATGCGATCCAGCGGGTAGGAGTTGAAGCTGTTCTTGATCCGCTCCAGCGCCTCGATCAGGTCCGGATGCCCCACCGCCAGGCCAACCCGCAGACCGGCCAGGGAACGGGATTTGGACAGGGTCTGGGTCACCAGCAGGTTCGGGTAACGATCCACCAGGCTGATCGCCGTTTCCCCGCCGAAGTCGATGTATGCCTCGTCCACCACGACCACCGAATCGGGGCTGGCCTTGAGGATCTGCTCGACCGCTTCCAGCGCCAGCAGGCAGCCAGTCGGTGCGTTCGGGTTGGGGAAAATGATCCCGCCGTTGGGCTTGGCGTAGTCCGCCGGATTGATCTGGAACTGCTCGTCCAACGGCACGGCATCGAACTTGATGCCGTACAAGCCGGCGTACACCGGATAGAAGCTGTAGCTGATATCCGGGAACAGCAGCGGCTTGTCGTGTTGCAGCAAGCCGTGGAAAACATGCGCCAGGACTTCATCGGAACCGTTGCCGAGGAACACCTGATTGCTCTTCACGCCGTAATAGTCGGCGACGGCGTTCTTCAGCAGATCACTGTTCGGGTCCGGGTACAGGCGCAGGTTGTCATTCAGTTCGCTCTGCATCGCAGCCAACGCCTTGGGCGACGGGCCGTATGGGTTTTCGTTGGTGTTGAGCTTCACCAGTTTCGCCAATTTCGGCTGCTCGCCCGGCACGTACGGCACCAGGTTCTTGACGAAAGGGCTCCAGAATTTACTCATGCTCAGTTCCCCTGCCCTTTTACAAAGTCTTTATCAAGAATGCGGTATTCGGCGCTGCGCGCGTGGGCACTCAGCGATTCGCCACGGGCCAGAACCGAGGCGGTCTTGCCCAGTTCCGACGCGCCCTGCTCGGAGCAGAAGATGATCGAGGAGCGCTTCTGGAAGTCGTACACACCCAGCGGCGAAGAGAACCGTGCAGTGCCGGAGGTCGGCAACACGTGGTTGGGGCCTGCACAGTAGTCGCCCAGGGCTTCGGAGGTGTGGCGCCCCATGAAAATCGCGCCGGCGTGGCGAATCTGCGGCAACCAGGCGTGCGGATCGGCGACCGACAGTTCCAGGTGCTCAGGCGCAATGCGGTTGGCGACTTCGATGGCCTGCTGCATGTCACGTACCTGGATCAGCGCACCACGGCCGTTGATCGAGGTTTCGATGATGGTGGCGCGATCCATGGTCGGCAGCAGCTTGGCGATGCTGGCAGCGACCTTGTCGAGGAAGGCGGCGTCCGGGCTGACCAGAATGGCTTGCGCGTCTTCATCGTGCTCGGCCTGGGAGAACAGGTCCATGGCGATCCAGTCCGGATCGGTCTGGCCGTCGCACACCACCAGGATTTCCGAGGGACCGGCGATCATGTCGATACCGACCTGGCCAAATACGTGTCGCTTGGCAGTGGCGACATAGATGTTGCCCGGGCCGACCACCTTGTCGACCTGCGGAACGCTTTCGGTACCGTAGGCCAGTGCGGCCACGGCCTGTGCGCCACCGATGGTGAACACACGGTCGACGCCGGCGATGCAGGCGGCGGCCAGTACCAGTTCATTGACTTCACCGCGCGGGGTTGGCACCACCATTACCACTTCGGTCACGCCGGCAACCTTGGCCGGAATCGCGTTCATCAGTACCGACGACGGGTACGACGCCTTGCCGCCCGGCACGTACAGACCGGCGCGATCCAGCGGAGTGACCTTCTGGCCCAGTACGGTGCCGTCGGCTTCGGTGTAGCTCCAGGAATCCTGTTTCTGCTTTTCGTGGTAGCTGCGCACACGGGCCGCGGCTTTTTCCAGGGCTTCGCGCTGAGCGACGGTGATCCGGGTCAGGGCCAATTCCAGACGCTCACGAGGCAGGATCAAGTCGGACATGGACGCGACGTCCAGCCCGTCGAACTGGCGGGTGTAGTCCACCAGCGCCGCATCGCCACGCTCGCGCACAGCCTTGATGATGTCCAGCACGCGCTGATTGACCGAGTCGTCAGACACACTTTCCCAGCTCAGCAGATGATCCAGATGATGCGCGAAATCCGGGTCAGCAGCGTTGAGTCGGCGAATTGCAGTCGGTGCGGTCATAGCGAGAGCCTCATAGGATTGGCAAAAAACTCAGGCGCCCGAAGCTAACATCCGATCCGCTTGGGCACCTGAGAATTCTGGCTATGAGGCGGATAGACGGCGCGACTTCACGTCGCGCAGGTAAATCAGCCGCGGTGTCGAGACTCCACTGCCTTGCGCAGGGTGTCGATCAACGCCTGGATACGGGCGTGCTGCATTTTCATCGAAGCTTTGTTGACGATCAGCCGGGAGCTGATGGCCGCAATGAAATCCTGTGGCTCCAGGCCGTTGGCCCGCAGCGTGTTACCGGTGTCGACCACGTCGATGATCTTGTCGGCCAGGCCGATCAGCGGTGCCAGTTCCATCGAGCCGTACAGCTTGATGATGTCGACCTGACGACCCTGTTCGGCGTAGTAACGCTTGGCAACGTTGACGAATTTGGTGGCGATACGCAGACGGCCCTTGGGCTCGACCGCGCCGACCTTGCCGGCGGTCATCAGCTTGCATTTGGCAATTTGCAGGTCCAGTGGCTCGTACAGGCCCTGGCCACCAAATTCCATCAGCACGTCCTTGCCGGCGACACCCAGGTCGGCGGCGCCATGCTCGACATAGGTCGGCACGTCGGTGGCACGCACGATCAACAGGCGTACATCTTCCTGGGTCGTGGGGATGATCAGCTTGCGGCTCTTGTCCGGATTCTCGGTCGGCACGATGCCCGCTTCAGCCAGAAGCGGCAGGGTGTCGTCAAGGATGCGGCCCTTGGACAGTGCGATAGTCAGCATGGGAAACGTCAGCCCTTAATCAGGAATCTTATGCCCGGTCGCAATCGGCGCCGGACACGCATCGAGCCGGAAACCGGCTCGACTTGAAAACCAATGGGCACGTCCCTGTGCCCCATCTGCAACGACTAGCCCGGAACGCGACGGATCTTGGCGCCCAGCATTTGTAGTTTCTCTTCGATGCACTCGTAACCACGGTCAATGTGGTAGATGCGGTCGATCAGGGTATCGCCTTCGGCGACCAGCGCCGAAATCACCAGGCTGGCCGAAGCACGCAGGTCGGTGGCCATGACGGGCGCGCCCTTGAGCTTTTCGGTACCGGTGACGATGGCAGTGTTGCCTTCGACCTGGATCTTGGCGCCCATGCGGTGCAGTTCGTAAACGTGCATGAAACGGTTTTCGAAGATCGTCTCGATCACAGCACCAGTGCCTTCGGCAATGGCGTTGAGGGAGATGAACTGAGCCTGCATGTCGGTCGGGAACGCCGGGTACGGTGCGGTCCGCACGTTGACGGCCTTGGCCCGCTTGCCGTGCATGTTCAGCTCGATCCAGTCTTCGCCGCAGGTGATTTCAGCGCCGGCTTCCCGAAGCTTTTCCAGAACCGCTTCGAGGATGGTCGGATCAGTGTCCTTGACCTTCACGCGGCCGCCGGTCACGGCGGCGGCGACCAGGTAGGTGCCGGTTTCGATACGGTCAGGCATCACTTTGAAGGTGGTGGTGTGCAGACGCTCGACGCCATCGATGGTGATGGTGTCGGTGCCAGCGCCGGAAACCTTGGCGCCCATGGCGTTCAGGAAGTTCGCCAGGTCGACCACTTCAGGCTCGCGCGCGGCGTTTGCCAGGACGCTGCGACCCTTGGCCAGCGCAGCAGCCATCATGATGTTTTCGGTACCGGTCACACTGACGGTATCGAAGAAGAAGTGCGCACCGCGCAGGCCGCCTTCAGGGGCCTTGGCCTTGATGTAGCCACCTTCGACGTCGATGACCGCGCCCATGGCTTCCAGGCCACGGATGTGCAGGTCAACCGGACGCGAACCGATGGCGCAACCGCCAGGCAGTGCCACTTCGGCTTCGCCGAAACGGGCAACCATCGGCCCCAGCACCAGGATCGACGCACGCATGGTTTTCACCAGTTCGTACGGAGCGACCAGGGTCTTGATGGTGCGCGGGTCGATTTCGACGGCCAGTTTCTCGTCGATCACAGGCTCGATGCCCATGCGACCGAACAGCTCGATCATGGTGGTGATGTCGTGCAGGTGCGGCAGGTTGGCAACGGTCACCGGCCCATCGCACAGCAGCGTGGCGGCCAGGATCGGCAGGGCAGAGTTCTTTGCCCCGGAGATGCGGATCTCGCCATCAAGGCGAGCTCCACCAGTAATAATCAATTTATCCATAAGAATCTCGACGCCCTTGGGCTCAGGTGCGCTCGGCCCAGGCCGCGCTGCTGAAAAATTTCATAGTGACCGCATGGATGCTGCCATCGGTGATCCATGGGTTCAAATGGGCATAGATCTGCTGCTGACGCTTGACCGGGCTCAATGCCGCCAGTTCATCGCTAATCACGTTCAGCTGGAAATTGCAGCCTTCGCCTTCAACTTCCACCTGCGTTCCTGGCAGCTTTCCTTCAAGGAAGCTTTTCACTTCTACGGCCTGCATGCTCAACCTCAATCGGCGCCCTGTGCGCGCGGGTCGGACATCATACAAAAAAGCCCCGCGCCTGCGAACCCCGCGGAGCAGGACTCTGACGGGGGGCTTGTTTGTCGATGCGGTTCAGGGATGCGACAACAGCTCGGTCAGCTCACTGACTTCGGCGATTTCGCGCATTTCTTCCGGCATCCCGCGGATGGTCAGCGCCTTACCGGCCGCTTGTGCATCACGCATGAAACACAGCAACAACGAGAGCCCGACGCTGCTGGACTTCGTCACGCCGGAACAATCAACCACCAGTGCCGCAGCGTTGCTCGCCTTGATCAACGCCTGCCCCTGCTCGCGCAGGCCAGGGCCGGTACGATAGTTCAGTACGCCACTCAGCCGCAGCTCGCCGGCGTTGTCCATCAGGACCGCCGACTCGCTCATTGGGTGCTTTTCTCAGGGGATTTTTCAGCGGTTTCCTTGGCTTTTGCGACCTCGCCAGCCCAACCGTTGATGGTCTTGTCCAGGTCGTTGCCATTACGCTGCATCGCGTCGGCGAACTGGTCACGGAACAGCTTGCCGATGTTGATCCCGTTGATGATGACGTTACGCAGCTTCCACTCGCCGTTGACCTTTTCCATGGTGTAGGACACCGGATAGATCGCGCCGCTGCTGCCCTTGACCGTCATGCCAACGCTGGTGCGATCGCCAGATTCGTCCTTGGGAGGATCAACGGTGATGCCCTGGTTGTTGTATTCGAGCAAGGCGTTGCCGTAGAACTGGAACAAGCCCTTTTTGAAGTTCTCTTCAAAGGTCTTCATCTGCGCAGGTGTCGCCTTGCGCGAGTACTTGACCGTCATGATGCTCTTGGAAATGCCTTCGGCATCCACAACCGGGCCGACAATATTGTTCAGCGCAGCATAGAAGTCATTCGGATCCTGCTTGTATTTCTCTTTGTTGGCGGTCAGATCGGCCAGCATACGGTTCGTGGTGTCCTGCACCAGATCGTGCGCGGAAGGCGCCGCAACGGCGTTAGCCATCAACGGCAAGGCCGCGAGCAATACCCACAGGCCACGTCGCAAGGTAGAGATCATTTAAAAATTCCTCATTTGGCGTCTTTGCTAACGGTATTGAGAAGGAACTTGCCGATCAGGTCTTCGAGCACCAGCGACGACTGCGTGTCGTGGATGGTACCGCCATCCTTGAGCAGGGCTTCTTCCCCGCCGACGCTGATGCCGATGTACTTCTCACCCAACAGTCCAGCGGTCAGGATAGATGCAGTGGAGTCGGCCGGCAGATTATCTACACGCTTTTCCAGCTGCATGGTCACTCGACCGGTGAAGCTGTCACGATCCAGATCGATCGCCGTGACCTTGCCGATGGTCACACCGGCCATGGTCACTTTGGCTCTGACCGTCAAACCGGCGATATTGTCGAAATACGCATAGAGTTTATAAGTGTCGGTGCTCGGGCTCGGGGACAAGCCACTGACGCGTAGCGCCAGCAGAAGCAAAGCCAGGATGCCAGCCAGCAAGAAAAGGCCGACACCGATTTCCAGGGTGCGGTTTTGCATCAGAAATCTCCAAACATCAAGGCGGTCAAAATAAAGTCCAGGCCGAGCACAGCCAGGGAGGCATATACCACGGTCTTGGTAGTGGCACGACTGATCCCCTCGGAAGTGGGGTCGCAGTCATAGCCTTGGAATACGGCAATCCAGGTCACGACAAAGGCAAACACCATGCTTTTGATGATGCCGTTGAGCACATCGTCGGCAAAGGTCACGCTGTTCTGCATGTTCGACCAGTAGGAGCCTTCATAGACACCCAGCCAGTCGACGGCCACCCACGAACCACCCCAGATGCCCACCACGCTGAAAATCATTGCCAGCACCGGCAAGGAAATGAAGCCGGCCCACAAGCGCGGGGCAATGATGTACTTGAGCGGGTCAACCCCGATCATTTCCAGGCTGGACAATTGCTCGGTGGATTTCATGTTGCCGATTTCCGCGGTCAATGCCGACCCGGCACGTCCGGCGAACAGCAAGGCCGTCACCACCGGACCCAATTCACGCAACAGTGTCAGCGCCACCATCTGCCCGACCGCCTGTTCCGAGCCGTAGCTGGACAGAATGTTGAAGCCCTGCAGCGCCAGCACCATGCCAATGAATATCCCGGAGACCACAATGATTACCAGCGACATCACACCAACGGAGTGCAGCTGTTTTACCAGCAGGCCGAAAGCGCCGCCGATGCCGCCGCGACCGAGCAAGGCGTGAAACAGGAACAGCGTCGAACGGCCGAATACCGAAACGGTGTCGATCCCGGCCAGGCCGAACCGGCGTATGCGTTCTATTAATGAAATTCTGCGCATCAGCGGCGCTTCCCCAGAAGATCTGCGCGGTAATCCGTCGCTGGAAAGTGGTACGCAACCGGACCGTCAGGTTCGCCGGTCATGAATTGACGAATCTTGGGTTCATCCGAGTTCATCAGTTCCTCAGGTGTGCCCTGCCCCAATACCTGCCCGTCGCCCACCACATAGATGTAGTCGGCGATGCTCGCGGTCTCGGCCAGGTCGTGGGAAACCACGATGCTGGTGATACCCAGCGCATCGTTGAGCAGGCGGATCAGGCGCACCAGGACGCCCATGGCGATCGGGTCCTGACCGACAAAAGGCTCGTCATACATGAGAATCTGCGGATCCAGCGCGATGGCCCGCGCCAGTGCGACACGACGCTTCATGCCGCCGGACAGTTCATCGGGCATCAATTCGATGGCGCCACGCAAACCCACGGCCTGCAATTTGAGCAGGACAATGTCGCGGATCATTTCTTCAGGCAGATCGGTGTGAACGCGCAGCGGAAAGGCGACGTTCTCGAACACATCGAGATCGGTGAACAGGGCGCCGCTCTGAAACAGCACGCCCATGTGCTTGCGAGCGTCGAACAGATCGCTGCGCGAAAGCTTCGGCAGGTTCTGACCGTTGACCCAGACTTCGCCCTTGCTCGGTCGCAACTGTGCGCCCATCAACCGCAGGAGGGTCGTCTTGCCACAGCCGGAAGGTCCCATGATGCCGGTGACCTTGCCGCGTGGAATACGGATATCGACGTTATTGAAAATGCTGCGCGCACCGCGCTTGAAGGACACTCCCTTCAGCTCGACCGCGTAGGCGTTATCGGCACTCATCTAAACTCCTTGCGATGCAGTCTCTCACTCGGACGCCTGACTTTCTGACGAAAGCACATACCTCCGGGCGGGCCGAACTGGCGGCGAACTATATCACTGCAAACGCCACACGCCCAAGGTCATTACCTCGCCATATCGTTGAACTTGACGAGCAAAAGGCTTCATCTAGAGGGATTTGCTAGACAGGGAATGACAATGCACGACGAACTTGCGTGAGGGTTTCGATCATAACCGCTATAATCGCCGCCTTTTCATCAGGCTAAACGATTTCTGACATGAGCCAATCCAGCGACCTGATTCAATCCGCCCAACGCACCATCCGCCTCGAAGTGGAAGCCGTACAAGGCTTGATGCCGCAAATCGACGCGGATTTCGTACGCGCCTGCGAGATGATTCTGGCCAGCAAAGGCCGCGTGGTCGTGGTCGGCATGGGCAAGTCTGGGCATATCGGCAGAAAGATCGCTGCCACCCTGGCCAGTACCGGTACTACGGCATTTTTCGTCCACCCCGCTGAAGCCAGTCATGGCGACATGGGCATGATCACCCCTGACGACGTCATCCTCGCGCTGTCGAACTCCGGCTCCACCAACGAAATCATTACCCTGCTGCCGCTGATCAAGCGCCTGGGCATCCAGTTGATCAGCATGACCGGCAACCCCGATTCGCCGCTGTCCAAGGCCGCCGAGGTCAACCTCAACGTCCACGTCGTGCATGAAGCCTGCCCGCTGAACCTGGCGCCCACTTCCTCGACGACCGCCGCACTGGTCATGGGCGACGCCCTGGCCGTCGCACTGCTGGAAGCACGCGGGTTCACCGCCGAGGATTTCGCGTTCTCCCATCCAGGTGGCGCACTGGGTCGACGCCTGCTGCTGAAAGTGGAAAGCGTGATGCACGCCGGCGAGGAATTGCCGCAAGTTCAACGCGGCACCCTGCTCAAGGACGCGCTGATGGAAATGACCCGCAAGGGCCTGGGCATGACCGTCATTCTCGAAGCCGACGGCAAACTGGCCGGGATCTTCACCGACGGCGATTTGCGCCGCACCCTGGACCGCCCCATCGACATCCACAGCGTCACCATCGACCAGGTCATGACCGCCCACGGCAAGACCGCCCGCGCCGAGATGCTCGCCGCCGAAGCGCTGAAAATCATGGAAGACCACAGAATCAACGCCCTGGTCGTTGTAGACGATGAAGATCGCCCGATCGGCGCCTTCAACCTCTCCGATCTGCTGCGCGCAGGAGTCATGTAAATGAGCACCGAGCTATTGCAACGCGGCAAGGCAATCAAACTGGCGGTATTTGACGTCGACGGCGTTCTTACCGACGGCCGCCTGTACTTCCTTGAAGACGGCAGTGAATTCAAGACGTTCAACACCCTCGATGGCCAGGGCATCAAGATGCTGATGGCCGCCGGCGTGCAGACCGCCATCATCAGCGGTCGCAAGACCCCGGTCGTCGAAAGACGAGCGAAGAACCTCGGTATTCCGCACCTTTATCAAGGCCGCGAGGACAAACTGGTGGTCCTCGACGAGCTTCTTGGCCAACTCAACCTAAGCTATGAACAGGTTGCCTATCTGGGTGACGACCTGCCTGACCTGCCAGTGATTCGCCGCGTGGGCCTGGGCATGGCTGTAGCCAATGCCGCCAGTTTCGTGCGCGAACACGCTCACGGCGTGACCCAGGCCCGTGGTGGCGAAGGTGCCGCCCGCGAATTCTGCGAATTGATCCTGCGCGCCCAGGACCGCCTCGATGCGGCAAACGCCGCATACCTGTGAGCCAGACCATGTTTAGCAAAAAGCTTCGTAAGACACTGCTGCTCAGTTTCATCGCCGCGATTTTCGCCGCGGTCGGCTACTGGAACATCAGCCCGGAACGCTTCCTCGACAAGCCACCGGCCAAGACCACAGAAAGCCCGATCGACTGGTACGCGACCAACACTCACACCCTGCAATACCTTGAAGACGGCAGGGTGCAGTACGAAATGACGTCCGAGAGGGCCGACCACGTGAAGGCCACCGATGTCACCCTGGTGACCAAGCCTGACCTGAACATGTACCGCGGCACTGATTTCCCGTGGCACGTGACCAGCGACCGTGGCGAAGTGAACCCCGGTGGCACCGAGGTTGAACTGATCGACAATGTGCGCATCAAGCGTACCGATGAAAAGAACCGCGACACGCTGATCACCTCCACTCGCATGACAGTGTTCCCGCAGGAGCAATATGCGCAGACCCAGCAACCCGTTAGAATCGACGGCGCTGGCGGCGTATCGACCGGCGTAGGCATGAAAGCGTATTTGAAGGAAAGCAGGATACACCTGCTATCGAACGTAAGAGGACAGTATGAGGCTCGTTAAAACCCTCCCTATTTTGCTCAGTCTGGGCGCAGCACTGGGAAGCGTGAGCGCCTGGGCTCTGCCGGACGACCAACAGCAGCCAATCCGCATTCAGGCCGACGATGCCCAACTGGACGACAAGAATGGCATTGCCACTTACACCGGCGATGTCATCATCACTCAGGGGTCGATGAAGGTTACCGGCAATAAAGTGACCATGACCCGCGCCCCCAATGGCGACATCGACGTCGTGACCTCGGTGGGTAACCTGGCCTACTTCGAGCAACTGCAGACCGCTGGCGACACCAAGCCCGTGCAGGGCTGGGGTGTGACCATCCAGTACCACGCCCAGCAAAATCGTGTCGTGCTGATCGATCGCGCCAAAGTGATCGACAAGGACAACAACACCACCCAGGGCGAGAAAATCGTCTACGACACCGTCAAGAAGCTGGCGAGCGCCGGTCGCGCCACCGGAAGCAAGGTTACCGAAGCGCGTCCACGCATCGACATGGTGATCCAGCCGAAAAAGAAAGCCGACGAGCAAAAGGCCCAATAATGGCAACTCTGAAAGCTCAGCATCTGGCCAAGAGCTACAAGAGCCGCCAGGTCGTGCGTGACGTCAGCCTGTCCATCGACAGCGGTCAGATCGTCGGCCTGCTCGGCCCCAACGGCGCCGGCAAGACCACTTGCTTCTACATGATCGTCGGTCTGGTAAGAGCCGACCAGGGTCGCGTGCTGATCGACGACCTGGACGTCAGCCACCAGCCCATGCACGGTCGCGCGAAAGCCGGGATCGGCTATCTGCCGCAGGAAGCATCGATCTTCCGCAAGCTCTCGGTGGCCGACAACATCATGGCGATCCTGGAGACCCGCAAGGAACTCGACAAGGCAGGTCGCCGTCGCGAGCTGGAGAGCCTGCTTCAGGAATTCCACATCAGCCACATCCGCGACAACCTCGGCATGAGCCTGTCCGGCGGTGAACGCCGTCGTGTGGAAATTGCCCGGGCACTGGCCACCAACCCGAAATTCATCCTGCTCGACGAACCTTTCGCCGGCGTGGACCCGATTTCGGTGGGCGACATCAAGCAGATCATCCACCACCTCAAGGCCAAGGGCATTGGCGTGCTGATCACCGACCACAACGTCCGCGAGACCCTGGACATCTGCGAAACCGCCTATATCGTCAATGATGGTCAGTTGATCGCTGAAGGCGACTCCGAGACGATTCTGGCCAACAACCTGGTCAAGGAAGTGTACCTGGGCCATGAGTTCCGCCTGTAAGCACCCAGGTGCAAGGCTGGTCGACCGAGCGCTTGTCTCGATAAAAAATCAACACTTTTTTATTGTTACAGCGCTCTAGGCAAACACTGCAATATCAGGCATATAATTTGCTTATGTTTGGCGCTCCGGCGCCCTGTAGTGGATGGCGCATGCGCGCCGGAATAAGGTGTTAAGCCCCTGCCATGAAACCATCGCTAGTCTTGAGAATGGGCCAGCAGCTGACGATGACACCGCAGCTGCAACAGGCCATCCGCCTGCTTCAATTGTCGACCCTGGACCTGCAACAGGAAATCCAGGAGGCCCTTGAGTCCAACCCGATGCTCGAACGCCAGGAAGAAGGCGACGACTTCGATAACTCCGACCCCATGGCCGACAACGTCGAGCAGAAGCCAAACACGGAAATCCAGGAACCCTCCTACCAGGAAAGCACGCCGACGGTCGACAACCTCGATGAAGGCGACTGGAACGAGCGCATTCCCAATGAACTGCCCGTCGACACCGCCTGGGAAGATGTCTATCAGACCAGCGCCAGCAGCCTGCCAAGCAACGATGACGACGAATGGGACTTCACTACCCGAACATCGGCCGGTGAAAGCCTGCAGAGCCATCTGCTGTGGCAATTGAACCTGGCGCCGATGTCCGACACCGATCGCCTGATCGCCGTCACCCTGATCGACTGCATCAACAATCAGGGCTATCTCGACGAAACCCTCGAAGAAATCCTCGAAGCCTTCGATCCGGAACTGGATATCGAACTGGACGAAATTGAAGCCGTCCTGCACCGCATCCAGCAATTCGAACCCGCTGGCATCGGCGCTCGCAACCTGGGCGAATGCCTGCTGCTGCAGCTGCGCCAGTTGCCGGCCAAGACCCCATGGCTGACCGAGGCCAAGCGCCTTGTGACCGATTTCATCGATCTGCTTGGCAGCCGCGATTACAGCCAGCTGATGCGCCGCATGAAGCTCAAGGAAGATGAACTGCGCCAGGTGATCGAACTGGTCCAGAGCCTCAACCCGCGCCCGGGCTCGCAAATCGAGTCTACCGAAGCCGAGTACGTAGTCCCGGACGTGATCGTGCGCAAGGACAACGAGCGCTGGCTGGTGGAGCTCAATCAGGAGTCGGTGCCACGCCTGCGAGTCAACGCCCAGTACGCCGGCTTTGTGCGCCGTGCCGACACCAGTGCCGACAACACCTTCATGCGCAATCAGTTGCAGGAAGCCCGCTGGTTCATCAAGAGCCTGCAAAGCCGCAACGAAACCCTGATGAAAGTGGCCACCCAGATTGTCGAGCACCAGCGCGGCTTCCTGGAATATGGCGACGAAGCCATGAAGCCGTTGGTCCTGCATGACATCGCGGAAGCGGTCGGCATGCACGAGTCGACGATCTCACGTGTGACCACCCAGAAGTTCATGCACACCCCTCGGGGCATCTATGAGCTGAAGTACTTTTTCTCCAGTCACGTCAGCACCTCCGAAGGCGGCGAATGCTCGTCCACGGCCATTCGCGCGATCATCAAAAAACTGGTTGCCGCTGAAAATCAGAAAAAGCCGTTGAGTGACAGCAAGATCGCTGGTTTACTGGAGGCACAAGGCATTCAGGTGGCTCGCCGCACCGTCGCCAAGTACCGCGAATCCCTCGGGATCGCGCCTTCGAGCGAACGCAAGCGGTTGATGTAGAGCCACGCCACAGCGTTCCAGTGGCAGGTATTTCTGCCTGCCGCTTTATGCACTGGCAACGAAGGAGAAGCTGTATGCAAGTCAACATCAGTGGACACCAACTGGAAGTGACCGAACCTCTTCGCACCTACATCGGCGAAAAACTCCAACGACTGGAGCGGCATTTTGACAAGATCACCAACGTGCAAGTCACGATGACAGTCGAAAAGCTGAAGCAGAAAATCGAAGCCACGCTGCATATTCCCGGCAATGAAGTCGTCGCCAACGCGGAACATACCGATATGTACGCGGCGATCGACGCATTGACCGACAAGCTGGATAAACAACTCAAAAAGCATAAGGAAAAGACCCAGAGCCTCCTACAGGGCGCTACCGGTCGTTAACTCCCCCATCCCATGATCCGACTTGAAAGCATCCTGACCCCCGGCCGTTCCCTGGTGAACGTGCCGGGCGGCAGTAAAAAGAAAGCGCTCGAACAAATTGCCAACCTCATCCATCGCGAAGTGCCGGATCTGGAGATGCAAGATGTCTTCGAGGCCTTGGTGTCCCGTGAAAAACTCGGCTCCACGGGTTTTGGCAACGGCATCGCCATTCCACATTGCCGGCTCAAGGGTTGTACCTCGCCTATCAGTGCCTTGATGCACCTGGATGCCCCTATCGATTTCGACGCTATCGATGGTGCTCCGGTCGACCTGCTGTTCGTCCTGCTGGTCCCGGAAGCCGCCACCGATGCACACCTGGAGTTGCTGCGCCAGATCGCCAGCATGCTCGACCGCAAGGACGTACGCGACAAACTGCGCGGCGCCCCGAGCAATGAAGCCTTGTATCAGGTTGTCCTGGACGAGCAAAACAGGCCGTAACCATGCGCTTGATCATCGTCAGCGGCCGCTCCGGCTCAGGTAAAAGTACCGCCCTCGATGTACTTGAGGACAACGGCTACTACTGCATCGACAACCTGCCCGCCGGGTTGCTGCCGGAACTGGCCGAACGCGCTCTGATTCACACCGAATTGCTGCAGCCGCTGGTTGCGGTCTCCATCGATGCCCGCAACCTGCCAAGTCACCTGTCGCGCTTCCCTGAATTGCTGGAGGAAGTCCGCAATCGGCATATCCAGTGCGATGTCCTGTACCTGGACGCCGACGACGAGACCCTGCTCAAACGCTTCTCGGAAACCCGTCGTCGTCACCCGTTGAGTAACGCCAATCGCTCGCTCGCCGAAGCGATCAAGGATGAAAAACTCCTGCTCGACCCCATCGCCGACCTGGCCGATCTCAAACTCGACACCACCAATCTGAACCTGTATCAACTGCGCGACAGCATCAAGCTGCGCCTGCTGAACCAGCCGGAACCCGGTACAGCGTTTCTGGTGGAGTCGTTCGGCTTCAAGCGTGGCATGCCGGTAGACGCCGATCTGGTGTTCGATGTGCGCTGCCTGCCCAACCCTTACTGGAAGCCGGAGTTGCGCGCGCAGTCCGGCCTCGATTTGCCGGTTGCCGAATACCTGGCGGCACAGCCGGATGTTGAAGAGATGTTCCAGGACATCTCCACTTATTTGCTCAAATGGCTGCCCCGCTTTGCTGCCAGCAACCGCGCCTATGTCACCATTGCCATCGGTTGCACGGGCGGGCATCACCGCTCTGTCTATCTGACCGAGCGGCTGGGCAAGGCCCTGCAGCAATCCCTGAAGAACGTCCAGGTCCGCCACCGCGACCTCAGCTAAAGGATTCACATCGCGATGCCTGCTCTGGAAATCGAAATCATCAATAAGTTGGGCTTGCATGCCCGAGCGTCTGCAAAATTTGTCGGAGTTGCCGGCCAATTCAAGGATTGCACCATCCGGGTCGGGCGCACGCCGGAGTCCACGGTCGATGGCAAAAGCATCATGGCCATGATGATGCTCGCAGCCGGCAAGGGCACCAAGATCCACCTGAGCACGGAAGGTGAGCAGGAACAGGAAGCGATGGATGCGTTGGTGGCGTTGATCAACAACTACTTCGACGAAGGCGAATGACATAAAAGATCGCAGCCCTCGGCAGCTCCTACACCAATCCAGGTATGAACTGCTGAAGGCTGCGATCTTGTTTCAACCCAACGCCGTATCCATCACCATCATCAAGCAAAACCCGACCAGCAACCCCAGGCTGGCCAGTTTGTCGTGACCATTGCGACGCGATTCAGGAATGACTTCGTGGGTCACCACCAGCAACATGGCCCCTGCTGCCAACGCCAGGCCCAACGGCAACATCAGTTCAGCCAGACTCACCAGCCACGCGCAAAGCACAGCGAATACCGGCTCGACCAACCCTGACGCGGCACCGATCAGGAATGCCTTGAAGCGCGACATCCCTGCCCCCGCCAACACCAGGGCGATCACCAAACCCTCCGGAACATCCTGCAGGGCAATGCCCATCGCCAGGCTGTCGGCTTCCGGCATGCCCCCACCGGCAGACACGCCCACCGCCATGCCTTCGGGAATGTTATGGGCGATGATTGCAAACACGAACAGCCAGATACGTGGCGCAATGGCCGGATATTCCTGAGTGCCGATAAGATCCTGCGCTGATGAACCGGACACTTTGCGATCAACCAGGAACAGTCCGAACGCGCCAAGCATGATGCCGAAACAGATCAGACCACTCGCCGCCCAAGGGGCCATACCGAGACTTTCCGCAGCCGCGATGCCCGGCACGATCAGCGAAAACGCGGTCGCTGCCAGCATCACGCCGGCGCCAAACCCCAGCAATGTATCGCTCAAAGCCTGAGGCATGCGCCGGATCACCAGCACCGGGACGGCCCCAAGCGCAGTGCCGAGGGCGCAGATTGCACCGCCTTGCAATGCTCGTGACAGCCTCGACTCCAGATCAAGCCACTCCAGCCCGTGCGCAACCAGCAAGCTCATGCCCGCCAGTACCAACAGCGATCCAAACGCGTAACGAAACATGCGCCCACTTCCGATCGCCAGAGTTTCCGTGCCCATATTCAGCCCTGGATTGATTTCAGAAGGACTTAACTCAAAGCAGCCTGATAGCGCGCAGCGACTTCAGGCCAATTGATCACGTTGTAGAACGCACTGATGTATTCCGGGCGGCGGTTCTGATACTGCAGGTAATAGGCGTGCTCCCAGACATCCAGACCGAGAATCGGCGTATTGCCGCTCATCAACGGGCTGTCCTGGTTACCACTGCTCTCCACCACCAGGGTCTTCTGCGGCGTCACGCTCAGCCATGCCCAACCACTGCCGAAACGGGTCAGCGCCGCTTTGGTGAACGCCTCCTTGAAACTGTCGAGACCACCCAGTTGCTCGTCGATGGCCTTGGCCAGGGCACCTTCAGGTTTGCCACCGCCCTGAGGCGCCATGACTTCCCAAAATAGGGAATGGTTAGCGTGTCCACCGCCCTGATTGATCACTGCCGCGCGGAGTTTTTCCGGCAGTTGCTGCACGGAGGCCACCAGTTTTTCCACCGGCCACTCGGCAAATTCGGTGCCCTCGACGGCGGCGTTCAGATTGTTGATGTAGGTCTGGTGATGTTTGGTGTAGTGAATCTCCATGGTCTGCGCATCGATGTGTGGTTCCAGGGCGTCGTAGGCGTACGGCAATGCAGGCAAGGTAAAAGCCATTTCAATGAACTCCATGTGGTTGGGGCGCAGGCGAGGCGGCATCGATGTGCAGCAAGCGATGAGTGCGGGGGTACTCGCCGTATTCGCTGATGAAATTCAGCAGTTCGACGTAGGTCTTGCTGCTCTGACGCAACGCCGCTTCACGCAAAGCCTGCGGCAGCCGCGGATCCTGCATGGCCTGTAACAACCGCTGGTGGATCGCGCACAGGTACTCGGCGCTCTCCTCCGGTTGGTTCAGACGCAAATGCAGGTCCGCCAGGTTGTGGTGGGAAATCACGCAGGCCGCCACCGCTTCATCGGCATTCGTCCAGCGCTCGAACAGCACCTGGGCCAGGGCCAGTGCCTGCAAGTAAGCCTCGCGGGCATCGACCAGTTCACCCTGCATGAAAAAACGATTGGCTCTTTCGATCGTGCGTTTCCAGTGCTCCATGGTGTGCCTCCAAAGCGGCAGCGGGGCTTACACGCCGCCTGCGGTGAGTTTTTCCGGGTTGAGCAACTCTTCCAGCTGGCTGCGCGACAGCTCAGTGTGTTCCAGCGCGACATCGATCACCGGCCGGCCCTGCGCGTAGGCTTTCTTGGCGATTTCGGCGGCCTTCTGGTAGCCAATGATCGGATTGAGCGCGGTGACCAGAATCGGATTTCGCGACAGCGCTTCCTTGAGCCGGGATTCGTTGACCTTGAAGCTGGCGATGGCCTTTTCACCCAGCAAGCGACTCGCGTTGGCCAGCAATTCGATGCTGCTCAACAGGTTCTGGGCGACGATCGGCAGCATCACGTTCAGCTCGAAGTTGCCCGACTGGCCGGCGATGGTGATGACCGTGTCGTTACCGATCACCTGCGCGGCAACCATGGCCGTGGCTTCCGGAATCACCGGGTTGACCTTGCCGGGCATGATCGAAGAGCCCGGTTGCAGCGCTTCAAGTTCGATTTCACCGAGACCGGCCAGGGGGCCGGAGTTCATCCAGCGCAGATCGTTGGCGATTTTCATCAGCGATACCGCCGTCGCCTTGAGCTGGCCGGAAACCGCGACGGCAGTGTCCTGGGAGCCGATCAGGGCAAACAGATCCACGCCTGGCGTGAACTCCACCTTGGTCAAATGGCTCAACTGCCGGCTGAAACGCGCTGCAAACTCGGGGTGCGCATTGATACCGGTGCCCACCGCCGTGCCACCTTGGGCCAGGGATTGCAGGCTGGGTTGCAGGCCTTGCAGGTGACCGATGTTGGCCTTGAGCTGCTGGGCCCAGCCGTTGAGCACCTGGCTCAGGCGCACCGGCATCGCGTCCATCAGATGGGTGCGTCCGGTTTTGACATGGTGATGAACCTGTCCGGCCTTGTGTTCGATCACCTGCACCAGGCCGTTCAAGGCTGGTAGCAGTTGCTCATGCAGCGCCAACGCGGCACTGACGTGGATGGTGGTCGGAATGATGTCGTTGCTGCTCTGGCCACAGTTGACGTGATCATTGGGATTCACCGGCTCGCCGAGCAAACGGCTGGCCAGGGTGGCAATCACTTCGTTGGCATTCATGTTGGAACTGGTGCCGGAACCGGTCTGGAAGATATCCACCGGGAAGTGCTGCATGAAGTCGCCTTCCAGCAGGCCCTGCGCCGCATCGACGATGGCTTTGCCTTGGGATTCGCTGATCTGCTTGAGCTCGACGTTGGCGCGGGCCGCCGCCGCTTTTGCCAGGATCAGCGCCCGGATGAACTGCACCGGCATGGGCTTGCCACTGATCGGGAAGTTATCTACCGCACGCTGAGTCTGTGCGCCGTAGAGGGCGTCTTCCGGGACCTGAAGCTCGCCCATGCTGTCGCGCTCAATACGTGTCTTGGTCATCTGTAAATCCTTGAACCAGTTCGAGAAGAGGAATGGAAGGCTGCAACTCGCAAGTAGCCAGTTGCCAGGTGTAGCTCTGCCAGCGCTTGAGGCGGCATTTGCAGAGGGAAAGGCGCTCCAGATCACGCAATGGGCGCCAGGCCTGATCCAGGCAGTAGGTGCGCCAGTGCCACGGCAGAGCGACATCGGCGGCGGTGTCGAGCAGTAAACGGAAAGAGGTTTCAGCGACCGTCCAGGCAGAGGTGGCCGTGCAACACGCCAGATAGCGGCCCTCGGCCAGGTAGTGTTCGATCAGACGGGGTTCGTCAGGATCCATCGCGCAACGGATCTGGCGGCTCATCCAGCGCCAGTTTTCGAGGTAAGGCTGCTCGTGCAAGGCAGAACTCATGATCCGGGCTCATTCTGTAATGAGATTTATTATTAATTGATAATGAGAACCAAAACAAGTGCGGGCAACGCAAGACCACTTCTGTAGGAGCAAAGCTTGCTCCTACAGGGGGCTATACAAGGCACATAAAAAAGGCGCGCCACCCGATGGGTGGCGCGCCTTTTTGTACTGCGGGAAGGATCAGCTACCAGCGACCGTCATCCGCTCGATCAACACCGACCCCGTACGAATATTGCTGCGCAGCTCCAAATCATTCCCCACGGCAACGATCTGCTTGAACATGTCGCGCATGTTGCCCGCGATGGTCACTTCCTGCACCGCGAACTGGATTTCACCGTTCTCGACCCAATACCCGGCTGCGCCACGCGAGTAGTCGCCGGTCACCATGTTCAGCCCCTGCCCCATCAGCTCGGTCACCAACAGGCCACGGCCCATGCGGCGCATCAAGGCTGCCTGGTCTTCATCACCATGAGTCACGAACAGGTTGTGCACGCCACCTGCGTTGGCAGTACTTGGCATACCGAGCTTGCGCCCGGAATAGGTGCCGAGGATGTAGGACACCAACTCGCCCTTTTCGACGAATGGCTTGGCATAGGTCGCCAGGCCATCGCCATCGAACGCCGCGCTGCCCAGGGCACGCATCAGATGCGGGCGCTCATCGAGGGTCAGCCACTCGGGAAACAGCTTCTGCCCCAGCGTGCCTTCGAGGAACGACGATTTGCGATACAGGCTGCCTCCGGAAATCGCCGACAGGAAACTGCCAAACAGACCACCGGCCAGTTCCGCGGAAAACAATACTGGCACTTCGCAGGTCGGCACCGGACGCGCGCCCAGGCGGCTCGCCGCACGTTGCGCAGCGCGTTGGCCGATGCTCACCGGGTCCGCCAGCAAATTGCCCAGACGGTTCACGTCATACCAGTAATCACGCTGCATCTGGCCATCGGCCTCGGCGATCATCACGCAACTCAGACTGTGACGCGTCGATGCATAGCCGCCAATGAAGCCGTGGCTATTACCGTAAACCCGGCAGCCTTGATGGGTGCTCAAGGTAGTGCCATCAGCATTTTTGATGCGCGCGTCGGCATCGAAGGCGGCGGCTTCACAGAGCAAGGCCTTTTCGATGGCCTGTTCCGGAGTGATGTCCCAGGCGTGGAAGAGATCGAAATCCTGCGGATCCCTGGCCATCAGCGCGGCGTCGGCCAAGCCCGAGGCTTCGTCTTCCGAGGTGTGTTTGGCGATGGCCAGTGCGGCGGCAACGGTTTCGCGAATGGCTTCAGGGCCGCTCGCCGAGGTGCTGGCCGAACCCTTGCGCTGACCGACATACAAGGTGATGCCAAAACCCTGGTCGCGGTTGAACTCGACGGTTTCGACCTCACGCTGACGGACCGAGGTAGACAGGCCCTGCTCCAGGGACACCGCTACTTCGCAGGCACTGGCACCCTGACGTTTGGCTTCAGCGATGATCTGCTCGACTTGTTCCTGCAGTGCCGGCAATGCTTGTGGGCCGACGCTTTCAACTGCACTCATGCTGTTCTCCACTCAAATTCTGCTTTCGGTAACGGCCATCGAGCGACCGGGCCGGACAAGCGGCCCCCGACTGGTTATCATGGCGGCGTTTATTTGCGGACGGCCACCATGGTTGATTCTTACGACGACTCCCTCGATACGGGAGAAAAAAGCAAGTCCCAGGTCAAACGCGAGCTGCATGCTCTGGTTGACCTTGGCGAGCGCCTTACAACGCTCAAGCCTGACCTGGTTGCAAAACTGCCCTTGACCGACGCTTTGCGCCGGGCCCTGGCCGATGCACCCAAGCACGTTGCGCACATCGCGCGTAAACGGCACCTCCAGTTCATCGGCAAACTGATGCGCGATCAGGACACTGACGCCATTCTGGTTCTGCTCGATCAACTCGATGCCTCCACTCGCCAGTACAACGAGCGCTTCCATAACCTGGAGCGCTGGCGGGATCGCCTGATTGCCGGTGACGATGCCGTTCTGGAAAAATTCGTCGTCGAATACCCGGACGCCGATCGCCAGCAATTGCGTTCCCTGATCCGTCAGGCCCAGCACGAGGTTGCGCACAACAAGCCTCCTGCTTCCAGCCGTAAAATCTTCAAGTACATCCGTGAGCTGGACGAGACTCAACGCGGCTTGCGTTAAGTCCCCGACCGAGTGAGTCGCCATGCGACTCACTCGCGGCTCCCTCTCTTACGACCCCGTGCCACCCACGGTGATCGCATCAATTTTCAGCGTTGGCTGACCGACACCCACCGGTACCGACTGCCCATCCTTGCCGCACGTCCCCACGCCGCTGTCCAGCGCCAGGTCGTTACCGACCATCGATACTTTGCTCATGGCTTCCGGGCCGTTGCCGATCAGCGTCGCACCTTTGACCGGGGCCGTGATCTTGCCGTCTTCGATCAGGTACGCCTCGCTGGTGGAGAACACGAACTTGCCGCTGGTGATATCCACCTGACCGCCGCCGAGGTTGGCGCAGTAGATGCCCTTCTTCACCGAGGCGATGATTTCCGCCGGGTCGCTTTGACCACCGAGCATGTAGGTGTTGGTCATACGCGGCATCGGCAGGTGAGCGTAGGACTCGCGCCGCCCGTTACCGGTACGGGCCACGCCCATCAGGCGCGCATTGAGCTTGTCCTGCATGTAACCCTTGAGTACGCCATTTTCAATCAGCGTGGTGCACTCGGTCGGGGTGCCTTCATCATCGACGCTCAGGGAGCCACGGCGACCGGCCAGCGTGCCGTCATCGACAATGGTGCACAGTTTGGACGCAACCATCTCGCCCATACGCCCGCTGTAGGCCGAACTGCCCTTGCGGTTGAAGTCGCCTTCCAGACCATGACCGACCGCTTCGTGCAGCAGCACGCCCGACCAGCCAGAGCCGAGCACCACCGGCAAGGTACCGGCCGGCGCAGGAATGGCTTCCAGATTGACCAAGGCCTGACGCAACGCCTCGCGGGCATAACCCATGGCGCGGTCTTCGGCGAGGAAATAACGGTAATCGGTGCGTCCGCCACCGCCATGACCGCCGCGCTCACGACGGCCATTCTGTTCGACGATCACACTGACGTTGAAGCGCACCAGCGGGCGCACGTCTGCGGCCAACCCTCCGTCGGTGGACGCCACCAGAATCCGCTCCCAGACGCCAGCCATGCTCACGGTGACTTGCTGGATACGTGGGTCGAGCGCGCGAGTGGCAGCATCGATGCGCTTGAGCAGGTCGACTTTCTCGGCACGGGTCAGCACTTCCAGAGGGTTGTCCGGCGCGTACAACTGCGCAACGTCCTGGGTGCTGAATGCCTGCACGGTACCGTTCTGCCCGGCCCGGGAAATCGAGCGCGCCGCACGGGCCGCCGCACCCAGGGCTTCGAGGGTGATTGCGTTGCTGTAGGCGAATCCGGTTTTTTCACCCGATTGCGCACGCACGCCAACACCTTGGTCAAGGTTGAAGCTGCCTTCCTTGACGATGCCGTCTTCCAGCGCCCAGGACTCGGAAATCTGCCCTTGAAAATACAGGTCGGCGGCATCGATACCCGGGCCGGCCAGGTCGCCGAGTACGCCTTGCAGGCTTTCGATCGTTACGCCACCGGGCGCCAGGAGGTGTTCACTGACTGAGGACAACAACTCGCTCATATGCTTTACGCCTTAAATTCGTCGTTCTGATGCAGGTCGCTGGGCGCCCTGCGAGAAAAAGCGCCGGTGACTGGACACCGGCATCCGCGCCCGGATGGACGCCTGTTCGCTGCTGTCGCGTTCGGCCAGCAGCACGGCCTCGCCTTGATCCTGTTGCGCCAACACTCGTCCCCATGGGTCGACGATTGCCGCATGCCCCCAGGTTTCCCGCGGCCCCGGATGCGTCCCACCTTGAGCGGCCGCGAGCACGTAACACTGGGTCTCGATAGCCCGCGCGCGAATCAGCACATCCCAATGCGCGGCGCCGGTCACGGCGGTAAAGGCCGACGGTGCGGTGATGATTTCCGCGCCGGCGGCACGCAATTCGCTGTAGAGCTCAGGGAAGCGCAGGTCATAACAGACCGTCAGGCCGACTCGCCCAACAGGCGTATCCGCCACCACAACCCCACTGCCATAAGCATAGTCATCGGATTCGCGATAACGGCCGCGATTGTCGGCCACGTCCACATCGAACAGGTGCAACTTGTCGTAGCGCGCCACCGTTTCACCCTGATCATCGATCAGCAATGAGCAGGCATGGGCTTTGCCCTCCGGTTGACCCGCTGGCGGTAAAGGCAAGGTGCCAGCCACTATCCATAACCTGAGGTCACGGGCGGTCTGTTTCAACCACGGCAGGATCGGCCCGTCCCCCAGCGCTTCGGCACGACCGATGTCGGCGACGTCGCGACGCCCTATGGCGGCGAAGTTTTCCGGCAGCACCGCCAGCTTGGCGCCTGAAGCCGCAGCCTGCTCAAGCAGGCGACGGGCCTGGGTCAGGTTAGCCAGCACATCGCTCTGGCTGACCATTTGAATCACCGCTAGGGACATGGCCTTTTCCTTATTGAAATCAACGCAAACCTGTAGGAGCGAGCCCGCTCGCGATGGAGGTGAACGATAACGCGCGATACCTGCATGAACGCGGTGCCCCTGCTCCTTTCGCGAGCAAGCACGCTCCTACGGAGATTGGTGGCGACATTGGGGCCATGCTACTCCATAGGTCCGCGGATTGGCTTTTCAAAAAGGCTTGTCGAAGGTGATTTTCGGATCTTTCCAGGGGCCTTTGACGGTGTATTTCACGCTGGCAAAACGAGACACGCGGTCCCCGATCAGCTTATCGATCAGGAACAACGCACCACCTACGGCCGGTGCCCCCACGAGCAGTGCGGCGATCGGCAGGTTGTTGGTCACCGGCAAGGTCACCAGCAGCTTCGCGTCGATCTGATCGGCCACCATGTTCAGGGTGCCGTCGAGCTCAATGGTGCTCGATGGGCCGGTCACGCGGATCGGCTCTTTGGTGACGTATACGCCGTTAGTCCCTACCAGAAGGCCCTTGACCCGGTCATAGCTCAGGCCTTTGCCGAACAGGTCGGAGAAGTCCAGGCGCAGGCGGCGGCCGATGGAGTTGAAGTTGAGCAGACCAAACACCCGCAGTGCCTGGGCGCTACCCTCGACTTCGACAAACTGACCTTCATTGAGCGACGCATCGAGGGTGCCGGAGAAACGCTTGGTCGCCAGCCATGCCGGCGAGCCGGGCCAGCGGCCATCGACATCCATGTGGAAATCCTTGCTGGTGACGCTTGGCGCAAAACCCCAGCCCTTGAGCACATCGGCCAGGTTCTTGCCGCTGATCCGCCCCTTGTACCAACTGCTGCTGGCCCCCGGCACGCCTTCCCAGCCGCCGCTGCCCTGCAACAGAATGCCCTTGAGACCCATGTCCAGCGAATTGAGAGCGATGCCCTTCCCCGTCGGGCGCACTTTCAGCGACCAGGCCCCGACCAGGTCGTTACCCTGGAACAACTGATTAACCGTGATATCCATCGCCGGAATTTTGCTCGGGTCTACCGAGGCCAGCGGGTCCGGGGCGTTTTCATCGGCCATTACCGTCGGATCAGGCGCCGGCAGGCGCACGGTTTGCAAATTGATCACGATGGGGGCGGACTTCGCATCGGGAAGACTGGCATTGCCCTTGACCTGTTGGCTGTCGAGCTGCAAGGCCCAGGCAGAGGATTTTCGCGTCAACTGAACGGATGCATCATCCAGCGTCGTGCCCAGGGCACTGAGCTTGCCGACCTTGAAATCGGCGCCGCTGAGCAACTGCTTGGCGCTGCCGCCCGGGTCTTGCCCGGCATACTTGCTTACCAGATCCTGCCATGGGCCAACGTCCAGTTCCGACAGCACGCCACGTATCCGCAGACCCTTGGCGCCAGGCAGCACTGCCTCGCCGTTGCCCAGGAACAATTCCCCCCGCCCGTCCGCGAAATTGCCGGTTGGCGCGGCGAAGGTGAAGTTGGCCAGTTCGCCGTAGTTCACCCAATAGCGGCGCTCCGGGCCTTGCAGGGTCATGCGGAACGTCGTGTCACGCCCCGCATCTGCCGTCATGCCAAAGGGTGCAGGCAAGTCGACGGCAACACCCTTGAGATTGGAATTGACCATCAACTGGCTGTCGGCGCCATCCAGGGTCAGTTGCAGTTGATACGGGATCAGGCCGCTGACCGGCAGCGGCTGGGTAACACTGAGCCAGTCGGTAAGCTTCTTGACTTCGACCTGACCCGAGGCGTTGACCCGGGTCTTGAGTTTGCCCGGACCGCCATCGGCAAAGATCTGCGCGCTCACCGGTTTGTCGAAGGCACGCGCCGTGATGTTTTGCCCGCTCAGGCCTTTGTTGCTGTCGAAACGGAAATCGCCTTTGAGTTGAGTCAACTCCAGCGGCGGCTCCGGCAGTTTCAGGCGAGCCTTGGCGGTCTTGAAGTCGACCAGGATCTTCGGTTGCTCGCCCTTGACCAGCGGAATATCGAGGTTCAATTTGCCCTGCAAATCACCTTCGCCCTCCCAGCCAGCGAAGGTTTCAGCCGTGCCGATCGGCGCCTCTTTCAGGATTTTCAAGCCATCGCCCAACCCTCCGGCGAACCCGCCGTCGAGGAACAGGTGAACACTTTGCCCGTCCGGCACATGGGGAATATTGACGTAGACGTCTTTGACCTGGGTGTCGAGCAATTGCCCCTTGCTGGCCAGGATCCGCACGCCGCTGTCTTCAACGAACACATCGCCGGTGACCTTGCTGACATGGGGCCAGCCGGGCTGGAACGCCAGTTCGGCATCGTGAACCTTGAAAAACAGGCTGATGCTGCGCGACTCAGGTGTCGCGCCATGGTTCAACGAGCCCTGGTACTGGAAAAAACCCTGGTCGACCGCGCCTTTGAGGATCGCCGTGCGCAACCATTCGTCCAGCCCCGGGCTCAGGACAGCCGGCAGGTACTTGGCGGTATAGCGACCGTCGCCGTCCACCATGCCGACCCGCAGGTCCATGTAATCTTCCTGGTCGTGATCGAAATGCAGGCGGATCAGGAAATCACCGGCGATCTTGCCTTCCTCGCCCAGCACCTTCAGGTACGGCGCAATCAGGGTGAAGCCTTCCTTGTCGAGTTTCCAGGTCAGGCGAGCATTGGCCTGCAGGTACTGCCAGGGTTTGGCGAAGATGGGGTCCAGATGCAGCATGAAATCCTTGGTATCCATGCGCAATTCGCCATGTCCCAGGTCGCCGCTGATGCTGCCTGTAACGTTTCGTGCCGCCGGAGCACCGTGATAGGCATCGAACCCCACCTGTTCGAGGTTGGCGGCGAAGCTGAACTTGCTGTCGTCGGTGGCATTGGGCCGCACGTCGATCAGCACATTGCGCAACCCGCCCGTAACCTTGAGGCGCTCGACCACGGTGGCAAAGCCTTCAGGCAATGGCGCCAAAGCATTGAGCAGAGGTGTGAGCGGCGTCAGGTCAAGACGATCGGCCTGCAGGTGCCAGAGTTCTTCGGATTTGTCGGTCGCGGGAGTTTGTTTGACTTGCACATGGGATTCCCAGCGGGTTTCGCCAAGGCTCATCGCCAGGGAGTCCAGCGTCACCGACATGCCTTCGTCGCTACGCTCGAAATAGCCATTGAGTGCCAGATTATCGATCTTGACCGGCTTACGTTGCGCGTAGGCACCCTTGATTTGCGGTGCATTCAAACGCACTGAGGCACTTTGCAACAAACCTTTGCCCCACGTCGCCCATAACTCGCCACCCGCCTTGATCTGGGAAAAATTCCATTGCTGGCTGATGCGCTCGGGGATCCATTTGGACCAGTCACTTTGTGGCAGGCTCAGGTAAATCTGGGCCTCACCGTCCTTCCACTGGCTGGCGCGAATGCGGGTGCGCAGGCTCATGGCCACCGGCTGGCCATCGGGCAGGGTCAGGCGGGCGTCGAGTCGCTGGCGAGTGGTACCGGTTTTCAGGTTCAAGCCAACATAAGTCAGGGACAGCGGCGACTCACCCCATGGCTGCAAGGTGACCTGACTGTCGAGCACCGACAGCTGCTGAATCATCTGCATGCGATTGAGCAGCTGTTCCGGATCGAGGGGTTTATCGTCCTTGACCGGCAAACCTTCGAGCGCCCATTCGCCGTCATCGCCTTGTTTGAGGCTGATCTTCAGGCCATTGAGTGCCAGGTGAGCGATACGCACCTCACCCGCCAGCAGACTGGCCCACAGGTCCGGCACCGCGCGCACATTTTCCAGATGCAGTGCATTGGCGCCGTCGCCAACCGTCACATCCTGCGCCGAGACAATCGGCGCAAAGCCGCTCCAGCTGCCTTTCAACTCACCGATTTGCAGCGGCATGCCCAGGGCTTCGGTGGCCCGCTTTTCAACTTCCACACGGTATTCGGCTACCAGAGGCGCCAGTTCCCGACCAAGGCTGACGTACAACGCCAACAGGACCAAAACCAACGCGCACAGGCCCAGACCCCAGCGGGTCAGTGCGGCCAAAATGCGTGTCAGACGTTCCATGTCAGTTGGCTCCCATGGCAAAAGTTTTGCAGAAAGCTGAGGCCAGCCGTGCAGGATAAGTGATGACGCCGCGTATCAGAGCAGCACCACGTCGTATTGTTCCTGGGAATACATGGTTTCTACCTGAAACCGAATGGTGCGTCCGATGAAGCCTTCCAGCTCGGCAACGTTGCCCGATTCTTCATCGAGCAGGCGGTCGACGACTTTCTGGTTCGCCAATACACGATAGCCTTCCGCCTGATAGGCGCGAGCCTCGCGGAGGATTTCACGAAAAATTTCGTAGCAAATCGTCTCAGGCGTTTTCAGCTTGCCGCGCCCCTGGCAACAGGTGCATGGCTCGCAGAGGATCTGCTCGAGGCTTTCCCGGGTGCGCTTGCGGGTCATCTGTACCAGACCCAACTCGGTGATGCCGATGATGTTGGTCTTGGCGTGATCGCGTTCCAGCTGTTTCTCCAGGGTCCGCAGTACCTGGCGCTGATGCTCTTCATCTTCCATGTCGATGAAGTCGATGATGATGATTCCGCCCAGGTTGCGCAGGCGCAGTTGACGCGCGATGGCGGTGGCGGCTTCGAGGTTGGTCTTGAAGATGGTTTCTTCAAGATTGCGATGCCCGACGAACGCCCCGGTGTTCACGTCGATGGTGCTCATGGCTTCCGCCGGATCGACCACCAGGTAGCCGCCGGACTTCAGCGGGACTTTGCGCTCCAGGGCTTTCTGGATTTCGTCTTCGACACCGTACAGGTCGAAAATTGGCCGCTCGCCGGGGTAGTGTTCCAGACGATCGGCGATTTCCGGCATGAGTTCTGCGACGAACTGCGTGGTTTTCTGGAAAGTTTCCCGCGAGTCGATGCGAATCTTCTCGATCTTCGGGCTTACCAGATCGCGAAGGGTGCGCAGCGCCAGGCCGAGATCCTCATAGATTACGCTCGGTGCGCTGATGGTTTTGATCTGCTCGTTGATTTGGTCCCACAACCTTCGCAGATAGCGGATATCCATGAGAATTTCGTCGGCGCCGGCACCCTCGGCCGCCGTGCGCAGGATAAAACCGCCGGCTTCCTTGATACCCTCTTTGGCGACGCAATCGCTGACCACCTGCTTGAGACGTTCACGCTCGGCTTCGTCTTCGATCTTCAGGGAAATGCCGACATGGGCGGTGCGCGGCATGTACACCAGGTAGCGCGACGGTATCGACAACTGTGTCGTCAGGCGCGCGCCCTTGGAGCCGATCGGGTCCTTGGTGACTTGCACCACCAGACTCTGCCCTTCGTGCACCAGGGCGCCGATGCTCTCCACTGCGGGACCTTCACGCAGGGAAATCTCCGAAGCATGGATGAACGCGGCACGATCCAGGCCGATATCGACAAATGCCGCCTGCATGCCCGGCAAGACCCGTACGACTTTACCTTTGTAGATATTGCCGACGATGCCGCGCTTTTGCGTGCGCTCGACATGCACTTCTTGCAGGACACCGTTTTCGACCACCGCCACGCGTGATTCCATCGGCGTGATGTTGATCAGGATCTCTTCACTCATGGCAGGGTCTCGTTCAGGCATGTTCACGATAGTGGCCGCATCTGGTCAGCACGGCGCTTAGCGCGCGTTAAGGGGTTGCCAACAGGGTATGCCGAAATGGCCCAGCAGTTCCGCGGTTTCGCACAGCGGCAATCCAACCACCGCCGAGTAACTTCCACTGAGCGCGGCGACAAACACCGCACCCAGGCCTTGAATACCATAACCACCGGCCTTGTCCCGCGGCTCGCCGCTGGCCCAGTAGGCCGCGGCCTCGTCACTGCCGATGGGGCGAAAACGCACCACACTGCGCACCACGCGCGACTCGCAACGCTCACCGTCGAGCAGCGCAATGGCCGTCAGGACTTCATGTTCTGTGCCGGACAACATCTCAAGCATGGCGCAAGCATCCGCTTCATCAACCGGTTTGCCGAGAATTTTGCCGCCCTGTACCACGGCAGTATCGGCGCCCAGCACACAGAAGGGAGCGGCGGACACGACCGCGTCGCGCCCTGCCGCAGCCTTGCCGCGCGCGAGACGCTCGACATAGTCAGAGGGGGATTCGTGAGCCAGAGGGGTTTCGTCGATATCCGCACTGATGGCGGTGAACGGCACGCCGATCTGCGTGAGCAATTCACGCCGACGCGGCGAGCCAGAGGCGAGGAACAGCGATTTCATCAAGACATCTCCCTGTCGAGTTGGAGGCAAATGCCTGACCGAATCAGTTGATTTTGTAGCGGCGACGCAATCCACGCAAACCGAAGCTGATCCATGGCCAGAGCAAGGCGCTGACCAGTGCCGGCAATACCAGCGCCAGTGTCGGCTGACGGTTGCCGGTCAAGGCGCTCAACCAGAGTTGAACCAGCTGCGCGAGGCCGAAGATCACCAGGATCACCAGGCTTTGCTGCCACATCGGGAACATTCGCATGCGTTGCTGCAGTGCCAGTACCAGATAAGTGATGAGGGTCAGGATCAATGCGTTCTGGCCCAGCAGCGTGCCGTAAAGCACGTCCTCAGCCAGGCCCAGGCACCATGCGGTGACCATGCCGACTTTCTGCGGCAGGGCCAAAGCCCAGAACGCCAGCAGCAAACCCAGCCACAACGGGCGCAGGATCTCCATGAATTGCGGCAACGGCGATACGCTGAGCAGCATGCCGATGGCGAAGGTCAGCCAGACGATCCAGCCGTTCCGTGAAGCTTTTACCCCAACCATTATTCTTGTCTCCCAGTGTTGGCCGGCGCGGGGACAGGCGGTTTAGCCGCAGGCTTGGCAGCAGGTTGCGTCGCCGCAGGCTTGGCTGGCGGCTTGGAGGCAGCGGAATGGCTGGCAGCCGGCTTGGCCGGGGTGGTCGGCGCAGCGGCCGGTGGCGCTGGAGCCACTGCGGGTGCAGCAGGCGCCGCAACGGCAGCCGGAACGAGCGCGGGCTTGGGCACGGTCGCCGGCAGGATCGGACCGCCGCCCTGTGCATCCAGGGCTTCCTGAGCCTGCGCGGCGTCATTGGCACGCTCTTCCGCCGTGCGGTTGTCGCTGAACACCAACAGCAGGTAACGACTGCGATTGAGGGCAGCGGTCGGCACGGCGCGGACAACGGCGAATGGCTGGCCAGTGTCGTGCAGCACTTCCTTGACCGTGGCCACCGGGTAACCCGCCGGGAAACGCTGACCCAGGCCCGAGCTGACCAGCAGATCGCCTTCCTTGATGTCGGCAGTATCGGCCACGTGACGCAGTTCCAGGCGTTCCGGATTGCCGGTGCCGCTGGCAATCGCCCGCAGACCGTTGCGGTTGACCTGAACCGGAATGCTGTGGGTGGAGTCGGTCAGCAGCAGGACGCGGGAGGTGTAAGGCATCAGCTCGACCACCTGCCCCATCAGGCCCCGGGCATCGAGCACCGGCTGACCGAGGACCACACCATCACGCTCACCTTTATTGATGATGATCCGATGGGTGAAAGGATTGGGGTCCATGCCGATCAATTCGGCTACTTCGACCTTTTCATTGACCAGCGCCGAAGAATTGAGCAATTCGCGCAGGCGAACGTTCTGCTCGGTCAGGGAAGCAAGCTTTTGCATGCGCCCCTGCAACAGCAGGTTTTCGCTCTTGAGTTTTTCGTTTTCGGCGACGAGTTCGGTCCGGCTGCCAAACTGGCTGGCCACGCCTTCCCATAGCCGCTGCGGCAGGTCGGTGATCCAGTAGGACTGCATCAGCACCAGCGACATCTGGCTACGCACCGGCTTGAGCAGTGTGAAGCGGGCATCGACCACCATCAGCGCGACCGATAGCACGACCAGCACCAACAAGCGCACGCCCAACGATGGACCCTTGGTGAAAAGCGGTTTAATAAGCCGCTCCTCCCAGGCAAATGTTCTCTTTATTCATACGGCAGACCGGCCTGGATGCAGACTGACAGAAGATAAACGCGAACAGGCAGCACTGCAAAGTGCCGCCTGCGCGCTCAACAGCATAGAGGCTAACCGGCGACTTATTCGCTGGAGAGCAGGTCCATGGTGTGTTTATCCATCATTTCCAGGGCACGGCCACCGCCGCGAGCAACGCAGGTCAACGGGTCTTCGGCGACGATCACCGGCAGACCGGTTTCCTGGGCCAGCAACTTGTCGAGGTCACGCAGCAAGGCGCCACCACCGGTCAGTACCAGACCACGCTCGGCGATGTCGGAAGCCAGTTCCGGAGGCGATTGCTCCAGTGCGCTCTTCACGGCCTGAACGATGGTTGCCAGGGACTCTTGCAGAGCCTCCAGCACTTCGTTGGAGTTCAGGGTGAAAGCACGTGGAACGCCTTCTGCCAGGTTACGGCCACGAACGTCGACTTCACGCACTTCGCCGCCCGGGTAGGCCGTACCGATTTCCTGCTTGATGCGCTCGGCGGTGGATTCACCGATCAGGCTGCCGTAGTTGCGACGCACATAAGTGATGATCGCTTCGTCGAAGCGGTCGCCGCCAACACGTACGGACTCGGCGTAGACCACACCATTCAGGGAGATCAAGGCGATTTCGGTGGTACCACCACCGATATCCACGACCATCGAACCGCGAGCTTCTTCAACTGGCAGGCCGGCACCGATGGCAGCAGCCATTGGCTCTTCGATCAGGAATACTTCACGGGCACCGGCACCGAGGGCCGATTCACGGATGGCACGACGCTCGACCTGGGTGGACTTGCACGGAACGCAGATCAACACGCGAGGGCTAGGCTGCAGGAAGCTGTTTTCGTGAACCTTGTTAATGAAGTACTGCAGCATTTTTTCGCAGACGCTGAAGTCTGCGATCACGCCGTCCTTCATCGGACGAATGGCAGCAATATTGCCCGGCGTACGGCCCAGCATGCGCTTGGCCTCGGTGCCGACAGCAACGACACTTTTCTGGTTACCGTGTGTCCGAATGGCCACAACCGATGGCTCATTCAGGACGATACCGCGCTCGCGCACGTAAATAAGGGTGTTGGCAGTGCCCAGGTCAATGGAAAGATCGCTGGAAAACATGCCACGCAGTTTCTTGAACATGGGAAAGGGACCCTAGGCAACGCGTGGGTAAAAAAGTGCGGCAAACTCTAACAACGACAGGGATTTTGGGCAAGGCGCCAATATGTTAAATTGGCCGCTTTTCTGTGCACCAAGCCCCACAATCGCGGCCGTATGACCGTAGAAGTGCGGTAGTGTTCCGACAATCTAACACACGGACGCCGTCCGTCTTGTTTTCCACTGGAGAACCCCAATGGCTCTAGAACGCTCCGACGTGGAAAAAATCGCTCATCTGGCCTGCCTTGGCCTTAATGAAGCCGATCTTCCAAACGTCACTTCGGCCCTCAACAGCATTCTCGGACTGGTCGACGAAATGCAGGCCGTCAATACCGATGGTATCGAACCGCTGGCCCACCCACTGGAAGCCAGCCAGCGCCTGCGTGCGGACGTCGTGACCGAGACCAACAATCGCGAGGCCTACCAGTCCATCGCACCAGCGGTCGAAAACGGCCTGTACCTGGTTCCGAAAGTCATCGACTAAAGGGAAAGAGCCTGCAATGCATCAATTGACTCTGGCCGAGATCGCCCGCGGTCTCGCCGACAAAAAGTTTTCCTCCGAAGAGCTGACCAAGGCCCTGCTGGCGCGCATCGCCCAGCTCGACCCGCAGCTCAACAGTTTCATCAGCCTCACCGAAGAGCTGGCGCTCAGCCAGGCGAAAGCCGCTGACGCACGCCGGGCCAATGGTGAAAGCGGTGCCCTGCTCGGCGCGCCGATCGCCCACAAAGACCTGTTTTGCACCCAGGGCATCCGCACCAGCTGCGGCTCGAAGATGCTCGACAACTTCAAGGCGCCCTACGACGCCACCGTCGTCGCCAAGTTGGCCGCTGCCGGGGCCGTGACCCTGGGCAAGACCAACATGGACGAATTCGCCATGGGGTCGGCCAACGAGTCGAGCTACTACGGCGCCGTGAAAAACCCGTGGAACCTGGAACACGTACCAGGCGGTTCGTCCGGTGGTTCGGCCGCTGCGGTCGCCGCTCGTCTGTTGCCTGCCGCCACCGGCACCGACACCGGCGGATCCATTCGTCAGCCCGCCGCATTGACCAACCTCACCGGTCTGAAACCGACGTACGGTCGCGTTTCGCGCTGGGGCATGATCGCTTACGCCTCCAGCCTCGATCAGGGCGGCCCTCTGGCACGCACCGCCGAAGACTGCGCAATTTTGTTGCAAGGTATGGCCGGCTTCGATCCGAACGACTCCACCAGCATCGACGAACCCGTGCCGGACTACAGCGCCAGCCTCAACGGCTCGCTACAGGGCCTGCGCATCGGCGTGCCGAAAGAGTACTTCGGCGCCGGTCTCGACCCGCGCATCGCCGAACTGATCCACAACAGTGTCAAGGAACTGGAAAAGCTCGGCGCCGTGGTCAAGGAAATCAGCCTGCCGAACATGCAGCACGCGATCCCTGCGTATTACGTGATCGCGCCGGCGGAAGCCTCCTCCAACCTGTCGCGTTTCGACGGCGTGCGTTTCGGCCATCGCTGTGAAAACCCGGTCAACCTGAGCGACCTGTACAAGCGTTCCCGTGGCGAAGGCTTCGGCCCTGAAGTGCAGCGCCGGATCATGGTCGGTGCCTACGCGCTGTCCGCCGGTTACTACGATGCCTATTACCTGAAGGCGCAGAAGATCCGTCGCTTGATCAAGAACGACTTCATGGCTGCCTTCAATGAGGTCGACATCATCCTCGGCCCGACCACGCCGAACCCGGCCTGGAAGCTCGGCGCCAAGAACAGCGACCCGGTCGCTGCGTACCTGGAAGATGTCTACACCATCACCGCCAACCTCGCCGGTCTGCCGGGCTTGTCCATGCCAGCAGGTTTCGTCGATGGTCTGCCGGTCGGCGTGCAACTGCTCGCTCCGTATTTCCAGGAAGGTCGCCTGTTGAACGTTGCCCACCAGTATCAGTTGAACACTGACTGGCACACCCGCACCCCAACCGGCTTCTGAGGAGACACACATGCAATGGGAAGTCGTGATCGGGCTGGAGATTCATACCCAGCTCACCACCCGGTCGAAAATCTTTTCCGGTAGTTCCACCACCTTCGGCTCAGAACCGAACACCCAGGCCAGCCTGATCGACCTGGGCATGCCCGGCGTTCTGCCAGTGCTGAACCAGGAAGCGGTGCGCATGGCGGTGATGTTCGGTCAGGCGATTGACGCCGAGATCGGCAAGCACAACGTGTTCGCCCGCAAAAACTACTTCTACCCCGACCTGCCCAAGGGCTACCAGATCAGCCAGATGGAGTTGCCGATCGTCGGCAAGGGCCACCTGGACATCGCCCTGGAAGACGGCACGGTCAAACGCGTCGGCATTACCCGCGCGCACCTGGAAGAAGACGCCGGCAAGAGCCTGCACGAAGAATTCGGCGGCGCCACCGGCATCGACCTGAACCGTGCCGGCACACCGCTGCTGGAAATCGTTTCCGAGCCGGACATGCGCAGCGCCAAGGAAGCCGTGGCCTACGTCAAGGCGATCCACGCCCTGGTGCGTTACCTGGGCATCTGCGACGGCAACATGGCCGAAGGCTCGCTGCGTTGCGACTGCAACGTGTCGATCCGTCCGAAAGGCCAGGCCGAATTCGGCACCCGTTGCGAGATCAAGAACGTCAACTCGTTCCGCTTCATCGAGAAGGCGATCAACAGCGAAATCCAGCGTCAGATCGAGTTGATCGAAGACGGTGGCAAGGTGATCCAGCAGACTCGCCTGTACGATCCGAACAAGGACGAAACCCGTCCGATGCGCAGCAAAGAGGAAGCCAACGACTACCGTTACTTCCCCGATCCGGACCTGCTGCCAGTGGTCATCGAGGATTCCTTCCTCGAAGAAGTGCGCGCCACCCTGCCGGAGTTGCCGCCGCAGAAGCGTGAACGCTTCCAAGAGCAGTTCGGCCTGTCGGTCTACGACGCCAGCGTGCTGGCCACCAGCCGCGAGCAAGCCGACTACTTCGAGAAAGTCGCGAGCATCGGCGGCGACGCCAAGCTGGCGGCCAACTGGGTCATGGTCGAGCTGGGCAGCCTGCTCAACAAACAAGGCCTGGACATCGAGCAGTCGCCGGTTTCGGCCGAGCAACTGGGCGGCATGCTGCTGCGCATCAAGGACAACACCATCTCCGGCAAGATCGCCAAGGTCGTGTTCGAAGCCATGGCCAACGGTGAAGGCAGCGCAGACGAGATCATCGACAAGCGCGGCCTCAAGCAAGTGACCGACACCGGCGCCATCTCCGCCGTGCTGGACGAAATGCTCGCGGCCAACGCCGAGCAGGTCGAACAGTACCGCGCGGCAGACGAAGCCAAGCGCGGCAAGATGTTCGGTTTCTTCGTTGGCCAGGCCATGAAAGCCTCCAAGGGCAAGGCCAACCCGCAACAGGTCAACGAACTGCTCAAAAGCAAGCTCGAAGGCTGATGAGAGTGGAGCCAGCCCTGAAAACTGGCTCCATTCCCTGTGGGAGCGAGCCTGCTCGCGAATGGTGTTTGGCACTCAACACTGAGTTGACTGTCAGAATGGCATTCGCGAGCAGGCTCGCTCCCACACTTGTTTCGGGAAACCACTTAATGAAACGTCTTCTCGGCGCCTGCGCCCTGCTCTCCCTGCTGGCCGGCTGTGCCAGCACCGACACCGTCGACCCGCACGGTTACGACAAGACCGGCATAGCGTCCTATTACGGCGCCAAACACCAAGGCAAACGCACCGCCAGCGGCGAGCGTTTCGACAAGAATTCCATGACCGCTGCCCATCGCAAGCTACCCTTCGGTACACGGGTGAAGGTCACCAATTTGAATAACGACAAATCCTGCGTGGTGCGCATCAACGATCGCGGGCCACACACCCGTGGCCGCCTGATCGACCTGTCCCATGAAGCCGCCGAACGCCTGGGCATGCTCAAGAGCGGCACCGCACGGGTGCGCGTGCAAGCCCTCGACGACTGACACAGGGAGCCTCGACCATTTTCGGATTAGCCGACATCCCCCTGATCAGCCTGATCGAATTGCTCAGCGGGCTGGTGCTGCTGATTGCCGGCGCCGAACTGATGGTCCGCGCCGCCGTGCGTCTGGCCGCTCGCCTGCATGTGCGACCGCTGATCATCGGCCTGACCATCGTCGCCCTCGGCAGCAGCGCGCCGCAGATGGCCGTGAGCCTGCAAGCGACTTTGGCGCACAACGCCGACATCGCCGTCGGCAGCGTGATCGGCAGCAGTATTTTCAACATCCTCGTCACCCTCGGACTGTCGGCACTGATCATCCCCCTGCGGGTGTCACGGCAACTGGTGCGCCTGGACATCCCCTTGATGATCGGCGCCAGCCTGCTGGTGTTCGTGCTGGCCTGGAACGAAGACCTGAGCCGCATCGACGGCATCATCCTGATGGCGGCCCTGTTGCTGTACCTGGGCATGCTGTTGCGCCAGTCGCAGCATTCGGTGCGCCCGGTATCGAGCCATGACCAAAGCGGGCGAGCGCCCTGGATCAGTAGCCTGCTGATGATCGTCGCCGGCCTGGGAATGCTGGTGTATGCCGGGCATCTGTTGCTCGGTGCGGCAGTAGCGGTAGCCACCGACCTCGGGCTGTCGGAGCGAATCATCGGCCTGACCATCGTCGCCGTCGGTACGTCCCTGCCGGAACTCGCCACCTCGCTGATCGCCGCCTTGCGCGGCGAACGGGAAATCGCCGTGGGCAACGTGGTCGGCAGCAACCTGTTCAACCTGCTCGGCGTGCTGGGGGTGACCGCACTGCTCGCACCTTCACCGCTATCGGTATCGCCCAATGCCCTGGATTTCGACCTGCCGGTGATGCTCGGCGTCACGGTGCTGTGCCTGCCGGTTTTCTATTCCGGCTACCGGGTAACCCGTGCCGAAGGATTGCTGTTCCTGAGCTTATACCTGGCCTACGGCCTACACGTGGTGTCGTTCACCACGGGCATGCCGCTGGCCGGCAAGCTTGAACACCTGATGCTGTTTTTCGTCCTGCCGGCGCTGGCAGCGTTTCTGCTGTTCACCTCGCTGCGCGCCTGGCGTCGCCAACACCACAAGAGGGAATTGCCATGACCGACAACAAGAAATCCGGCGTTGAAGTGCGCCGCCAAGTGATGGGCGATGCCTTCGTCGACCGCGCGCTGGGCAACGCCACCGAGTTCACCCAGCCGCTGCAGGATTTCGTCAACGAACACGCCTGGGGCGGTGTGTGGAACCGCGAAGGCCTGCCACTGAAAACCCGCAGCCTGATCACCCTTGCGGCGCTGACCGCACTGAAGTGCCCGCAGGAGCTGAAAGGTCATGTGCGTGGTGCGTTGAATAATGGCTGCACCGTGGAAGAGATCCGCGAGGCGCTGCTGCATTGCGCGGTGTACGCCGGTGTGCCGGCGGCGATCGATGCGTTTCGGGCGGCGCAGGAAGTGATCGACAGTTACCAGAAGCCCGAGTGACAACCCGGCATTTGCAGTGACAATGAGTTAGCCATCGCGGGCAAGCCTTGCTCCCACAGGTTTTGTGTTGTACGCATAATTTGCGCCCGACCCAAAACCTGTAGGAGCAAGGCTTGCCCGCGATGAGGCCCCTGAGAGCAAAGCAAATCTGAAGCTAGATCCACCCACCCCACTGCAACAAGAAGATCCCGATATTGGTGGTCACCGCCGCCATCAACGTGGTGATGACAATGATCGCCGCCGCCAGCTCATGATTACCATCTGCTGCCCGGGCCATGACGAAACTGGCCGCGGCGGTGGGGCTGCCGAAGTACAGAAACAAAATCCCCAACTCTGCTCCGCGAAACCCCCAGAGCCACGCGCCCAACGTCGCCAGTACCGGCAAGCCAAGCATCTTAACCAGGCTCGAACTGAGCGCCATCGACCCGCTTTTGCGCATTGCCGCCAGCGACAGCGTGCCGCCGATGCAAATCAGCGCCAGCGGCAAGGTGGTTTGCGCCAGATACTGGCCGGAGGTTTCCAGCCACCCCGGCAAGCCGATCTTGAAATACGCAAAAGGCGCCGCCGCAATCACACTGATGATCAGCGGATTGCTGACCACGCTCTTGCAGATGCTCCACGGGTCGGACTTGATCACCGGGCTGTACACCGCCAGGACGATGGTCGACAGCGTGTTGTAGAACAGGATCACCAGCGCCGCGAGAATCGCACCGAGGGAAATCCCGTAGTCACCGTACATGCTCGCCGCGAGCGCCAGACCAATCACCCCGTTGTTGCCCCGGAATGCACCCTGGGTATAGATCCCCCGATCCTCGCGCGAGCAACGGAAAATCGCCCAGCCCCAGGCAATGGCAAAGCACACGAGGGTAGCGACGGAGAAGTAGATCAGCAGCGCCGGTTGCAGCGCGGCATGCAGGTCGGCGTGCAGGATGCCGAGAAACAGCAGCGCCGGCATGGTGACGTTGAACACCAGGGACGAGGCCGTGTGGATGAAGTTGTCATTGATCCAGTCGATGCGCTTGAGCAACACCCCCAGAAACAGCATGGCGAACACCGGAGCGGTGATGTTCAGGGTTTCGAGGAAGATTGCCAGCATGCCGGAGAGGACCTTGAGGTGGGCGTCGTTAGGGGGCTAATGATAAGCCACCGAAGGCATCGGCGTCTGTTAGACCGTCATCGCGGGCAAGCCTTGCTCCCACAGGATCGGGTCGTACACATCTTCCGTGTATGACCCGATCCTGTGGGAGCAAGGCTTGCCCGCGATGAAGGCGACACGGTCTTACGTGATCGGCGCCGGGTTGAACAGGGTGATGTCGTTATGCAGCTTGTGCCGCTCCGCCCAGGTCTGCTGCTTGCCGCTGGCCACGTCCAGATAGTAGTGGAACAACTCCCAGCCCAGCTCCTCGATGGACGCCCGACCGGTAGCAATGCGCCCGGCATCGATATCGATCAGGTCCGGCCAACGTTGTGCCAGTTCGGTCCGGGTCGAGACCTTCACCACCGGCGCCATGGCCAGCCCGTAAGGCGTGCCGCGACCGGTGGTGAACACATGCAGGTTCATCCCCGCCGCCAACTGCAAGGTCCCGCAGACAAAGTCGCTGGCCGGGGTCGCGCAGAAGATCAGGCCTTTTTCCTTGAAGCGCTCGCCTGGGCCAAGCACCCCGGTGATCGCGCTGCTGCCGGATTTGACGATCGAGCCCAAGGACTTCTCGACAATGTTCGACAGCCCGCCCTTCTTGTTACCCGGCGTGGTGTTGGCACTGCGATCCGCTTCGCCCTTGGCCAGGTAACGGTCGTACCAGTCCATTTCCCGCACCAGCTCCTGCGCGACTTCTTCGGTTTTCGCCCGGGATGTCAGCAGGTAGATCGCATCGCGCACTTCGGTGACTTCGGAAAACATCACCGTCGCACCGGCTCGCAGCAACAGATCCGAGGCATAGCCCAGGGCCGGGTTGGCGGTGATTCCGGAAAACGCATCGCTGCCGCCGCATTGCATGCCGAGGATCAGCTCGGACGCCGGCACGGTTTCCCGACGACGCTGGTCGAGCTTCTTCAGACGGGTTTCAGCCAACTCCATGATCTGTTCGATCATCTCGGTAAAACCGTGGCTGGAGTCCTGCAGGCGATACAGCCATGGCTCGCTCAAATCCACCGACGCATCGTCTTCGTGCATCACCTGTCCGGCCTGCAATTTCTCGCAGCCCAAGCTGATCACCAACGCCTCGCCGCCCAGGTTCGGGTTGCGCGCGAGGTTGCGCACAGTGCGAATCGGGATGTAGGCGTCGGTGGCGGTAATCGCCACGCCACAGCCATAACTGTGGGTCAGCGCCACCACGTCATCGACATGCGGGTACTTGGGCAGCAGTTCGTCCTTGATGCGCTTGACCGCATGGTCCAGCACCCCGGTCACGCACTGCACGGTGGTGGTGATGCCGAGGATGTTGCGCGTGCCGACGGTACCGTCGGCGTTGCGATAACCCTCGAAGGTGTAACCCTCCAGTGGTGCCTGTGCGTCCGGCACCTCGGTGGACAGCGGCAGGCTGTCCAGCGGTGGCGCGGTGGGCATACGCAGTTGAGCTTCCTTGACCCAGCTGCCGCGTGGAATCGGCTGCAGAGCGTAGCCAATGACCTGGCCGTAGCGAATCACCTGGCCACCCTCGGGAATGTCTTCCAGGGTGACCTTGTGGCTCTGTGGCACGAAGTCCACGGTGACCAATCCATCGGCAAACGCAGTACCGGCCGGTACGCCTTGATCGTTGACCACGATCACTACATTGTCCCGCTCGTGCAGGCAGATGTAGCGCGGCGAGTCGGAATGTTCAATCAACTGCATAACGCCGCTCCTCAGGAATGCGCTTGAGACAATTTGTTGTTGGTTTCAGGACCGTTGAGCGGTGGCTCCTTGAGTACCACACGCTTGATCGGGCCGACGATGACCAGATAGCTGAACACCGCCACCAGCGCGTTGCAACCGACAAACACCAGTGCCCACTTGAACGAGCCAGTGGAGCTGATGATGTAGCCGATGACGATCGGGGTAGTGATCGATGCCAGGTTGCCGAAGGTGTTGAACAGGCCGCCGCTCAGACCGGCAATCTGTTTTGGCGAAGTGTCGGACACCACCGCCCAGCCCAATGCGCCCACGCCTTTGCCGAAGAACGCCAGTGCCATGAAGCCGACGACCATCCATTCAACGTCCACGTAGTTGCAGGCCACGATGCTGCTGGACACCAGCAGGCCAGCGATGATTGGCGCCTTGCGGGCGAAGGTCAGGGAATGACCCTTGCGCAGCAGGTAATCGGAAATCACCCCACCGAGCACACCACCGATGAAGCCGCAGATCGCCGGTAGCGAAGCGATGAAACCGGCCTTGAGGATGGTCATGCCACGTTCCTGCACCAGGTACACCGGGAACCAGGTCAGGAAGAAGTAGGTGATGCCGTTGATGCAGTACTGACCCAGATACACGCCGAGCATCATGCGGTTGGTCAGCAGCTGGCGGATGTAGTCCCACTTCGGACCGTCGGCCTTTTTGCCTTGCTTCTGGTCCATGTCGACCATGCCGCCGTTCTCGGCGATGAACTTCACTTCCGCGTCGTTGGCCAGCGGATGCTGGCGCGGGCTGTGGATCACTTTCAGCCAGACCAGCGAGAAGATGATGCCGAGGATACCCATGACGATGAACACGTGTTCCCAGCCGAAGGTGAACACGATCCAGCCCATCAATGGAGCGAACAACACGGTGGCGAAGTACTGCGCCGAGTTGAAGATCGCCGAGGCCGTGCCACGTTCAGCGGTGGGGAACCAGGCCGCCACGATACGTGCGTTGCCCGGGAAGGATGGCGCTTCGGCCAGACCCACCAAAAAGCGCAGCATGAACAGCGCAACCACCGCCGTGGACATGCCGAACTCACCGACGAAGCCTTGCAGCACGGTGAACAGCGACCAGGTGAAGATGCTCAGGGCGTAGATTTTTTTCGAACCGAAACGGTCCAGCAGCCAGCCACCGGGAATTTGCCCGGCCACGTAGGCCCAACCGAATGCGGAGAAGATATAACCGAGGGTAACCGCGTCGATGCCGAGGTCTTTTTGCAGGCTGGAGCCGGCGATGGCGATGGTCGCGCGGTCGGCGTAGTTGATCGTGGTCACCAGAAACAGCATGAGCAGGATCAGGTAGCGGACGTGAGTCGGCTTTTGGGTCGATTGCATGTAGATGTACTCCCACTGATTATTTTTATGCGCGGGTGAATCTTTATGTCCCCTCTGTAGGAGCGAGCATGCTCGCGATGGTGGCCAACGATGACGCGGGGCATCAGGTTTGCCGTCGCGTCCTTGCGACCATCGCGAGCAGGCTCGCTCCTACAGGGGTATTGCGTTACGAACCGATGTAGCTCGTCTTCACTACGGTGTAGAACTCTTGTGCATAACGGCCTTGCTCACGTGACCCATAGGATGAGCCTTTACGGCCACCGAACGGAACGTGGAAATCCACGCCGGCGGTCGGCAGGTTGACCATCACCATCCCGGCCTGAGAGTGGCGCTTGAAGTGGTTGGCGTACTTCAGGGACGTGGTGGCAATGCCCGCCGACAGACCGAATTCGGTGTCGTTGGCCATGGCCAGTGCGGCTTCGTAGTCGGCCACGCGCACGACGTTGGCCACCGGGCCGAAGATCTCTTCACGGCTGATACGCATCGACGCTTCGCTGTCGGCAAACAGCGTTGGCGCGAGGAAGTAACCCTCGGTATCACAAGTCACCAGACCACCACCACTCACCAGGCGCGCGCCTTCGGACTGGCCGATGTCGATGTACTTCATGTCCTGTTCAAGCTGAGCCTGCGAGACCACCGGACCGATGTCGGTGCCGGCCTTCAAGGCGTGACCGACCTTGATCGACTTCATGCGCTCGGCCATGGCTTCGACGAACTTGTCGTGGATGCCGGCTGTAACGATCAGACGGCTCGATGCCGTGCAACGCTGGCCGGTGGAGTAGAACGCGCTCTGCACCGACAGCTCGACCGCTTGCTTGAGATCGGCGTCGTCGAGAATGATCTGCGGGTTCTTGCCGCCCATTTCCAGCTGGAACTTGGCCTGGCGCGATACGCAGCTGACCGCGATCTGACGACCCACACCCACGGAACCGGTGAAGCTGATGCCGTCGACTTTCGGGCTGTTGACCAGCGCGTCGCCAACCACGCGACCGCTGCCCATCACCAGGTTGAACACGCCGGCCGGAAAGCCTGCACGGGAAATGATTTCAGCCAGGGCCCAGGCACAGCCCGGTACCAGATCCGCCGGCTTGAGCACCACGCAGTTGCCGTAGGCCAGGGCCGGGGCGATTTTCCACGACGGAATGGCAATCGGGAAGTTCCACGGCGTGATCAAACCGACCACACCCAAGGCTTCGCGAGTGACTTCAACGTTGACACCCGGACGCACCGACGGCACGTAGTCGCCGGACAGGCGCAGGCATTCACCGGCGAAGAACTTGAAGATGTTACCGGCGCGGGTCACTTCACCGATGGCTTCCGGCAGGGTCTTGCCCTCTTCCCGGGCCAGCAGGGTGCCGAGCTCATCGCGACGGGCGAGAATTTCAGTGCCGACTTTATCTAGCGCATCGTGACGCGCCTGGATACCGGAGGTGGACCAGGCCGGGAATGCGGCACGGGCGGCATCGATGGCGGCGTTGACCTGGGCCAGGTCAGCCTTGGCGTAGTCGCCGATGGTGTCGCTCAATTCCGACGGGTTGATGTTGGCCGAGTAATCGGCACCGGCGATCCATTCACCGTTGATGTAGTTGTCGTAGCGCTTTGTCACGGGACGGCCCTCGAAACTAAAAGATCTCACGCAAAAGGCCGCTGAATACTCAGCGGCCCCGTTTAAACAGTTGTGTTATTGCGCGCCCTGCTTGTCGATCAGCGCGGCGAGCATTTCGTACTCTTCGCCGGTCAGGTCGGTCAGTGGTGCACGCACCGGGCCTGCGTCGTAGCCGGCAATTTTTGCCCCGGCCTTGACGATGCTCACGGCATAGCCGGCCTTGCGGTTACGGATGTCCAGGTACGGCAGGAAGAAGTCGTCGATGATCTTGGCCACGGTGGCGTGATCTTCGCGGGCGATGGCGTGGTAGAAATCCATCGCGGTTTTCGGGATGAAGTTGAACACCGCCGAGGAGTAGACCGGCACGCCCAGCGCCTTGTAGGCCGCGGCGTAGACTTCAGCGGTCGGCAAACCGCCCAGGTAGCTGAAGCGATCGCCGAGACGACGACGGATCGACACCATCAGTTCGATATCGCCCAGACCGTCCTTGTAGCCGATCAGGTTCGGGCAGCGCTCGGCCAGACGTTCCAGCAGCGGCGCGTTCAGGCGGCAGACGTTACGGTTGTAAACCACGACGCCGATGTTGACCGATTTGCACACGGCTTCAACGTGGGCGGCAACGCCGTCCTGGCTGGCTTCGGTCAGGTAATGCGGCAGCAGCAACAGGCCCTTGGCGCCCAGACGCTCGGCTTCCTGAGCGTATTCGATGGCCTGACGGGTCGAACCACCGACACCGGCCAGAATCGGCACGCTGCTGGCGCAGGTGTCGACGGCGGTCTTGATGATTTCCGAATACTCGCTGGCTGCCAGGGAGAAGAACTCACCGGTGCCACCGGCGGCGAACAGTGCCGAGGCGCCGTACGGGGCCAGCCACTCCAGACGCTTGATGTAGCCAGCGCGGTTGAAATCGCCCTGGGCATTGAAATCGGTCACCGGGAAAGACAGCAGACCGGCAGAGAGGATGGACTTAAGTTCTTGTGGATTCATTGTTCGAACACCCTGGATTGCGACGTATGTGTGTTGAGACCGTTCAGCCCGACGCTGAAGTTGTAGGTCATCGTACAACTTAAAATACAACCGTCAACTGCATTTCATCGTCGTGGGTGAAAATTGTTGGACAACATTAGCCAAGAGCCTGTGTTTCCGGTCTTTTCAAGAGAAAACGAGAGGAGTGCGTTACGCGATCAACGGAACGGTAGAGATACGTTGTCGGAAGATTTCCGCGCCTGAAGGTTTCGCGAAATGTCTGAAGCTTGCGAGAAGGGCCAAGCCGGCAACAGATCAGATAAGCCAATGTGCTTCGGCTTTCATTGCCACTGATCGGAACTGTTATTTCTAACAGTTCCGATCAGTGGCAATGACTGAGTACCTTGGGCCGGCTTCTGTCGTACACATCGCGGCCTCACTCAAGGAGCTCTTGCCATGGCAAATCCAGCACCGACGTTGAATGTCCCAACCAGCGGGTCTCCACTGCTAGCGGAGGTAAACATCTCCGCGCTCGACGGACCTCTGTTGCTCACCATCCCTGATGCCGCAAGACTCCCCCCGGAAGGAAGGGTCTATGCAATCCTGGGTGATCCGGAAGATCCTGAATTGACAGGTGATGAGATCCCCGTCGGCAGGTATGTAGCTCCTCCCCCACCGGCAGAGCCGGACGAGGGCGACTATCAACAAGACAAAAATCTGAAGGTCGAAATTTCCAGGGCACAACTGCAAAAGTTTGCCGGCCGAACCGTGGAATTACGTTACCAGGGAATGGGAGAGTCGGGCCTGTCCCATGACTCTGACCCGATTTTGCTGAAGATCGAATGAATCGACGCGCTACCTGAAACGGTTACCCCCGCTGCGCCTCAGCCTCTTCATGGGCATGACGCAACCGCTCACGACTGTTGGTCAGGTGCAGGCGCATCGCGGCACGGGCGGCATCGGAATCCTGGCGGGCGATGGCTTCGTAGATTTCTTCGTGCTCGCGGCTCAGGCGATTCATGTAGTGCTGCTGATCGTCATGGGCCAGGCGCGCGGAGTTCAGGCGGGTACGCGGGATGATGCTGGTACCCAGGTGGGTCATGATGTCGGTGAAATAGCGGTTGCCGGTCGCCAGGGCAATCTGCAGGTGGAACTGGAAGTCCGAGGCCACCGCATCGCTGGCGTGGGCGACGCTTTCGTTCAGCGCATCCAGTGCGGCGCGCATCAGGCCGAGCTGTTCGGTCGTGCGGCGTTGTGCGGCCAGGCCGGCGGATTCGGTTTCGAGGCTGATGCGCAATTCCAGAACGGCCAGCACATCACGCAGGGTAACGACGGTGGCCGGGTCGATACGGAAACCGCTCGGGCTCGGCGTGTCGAGTACGAAGGTGCCGATGCCGTGGCGGGTTTCTACCTGGCCGGCGGCCTGCAATCGGGAAATCGCTTCGCGCACCACGGTGCGGCTGACGCCGTGGGCATCCATGATCGCCGATTCGGTGGGCAACTTGTCGCCACGCTTGAGGTGACCGTCGCGGATCTGTTCGGACAACACCGTCACCAGTTCCTGAGCGAGGCTGCGGCGCTTGCGAGGGAGGCGTGGTGCGTCGTTCGGGGTTTCCATGGTGTACATCTGTCTCGAAAATTCGGTTGAAACCGCATCATAGCTCAACGCGGTTGTACGATCACCACCGCCCCCTGTAGGAGCGAGCCTGCTCGCGATGGAGGTTAACGATAACGCGCGCTTTCTGAATCACCGTGGCGCTTTCAAGTCCATCGCGAGCAGGCTCGCTCCTACAGGGGCCGTGGTGTTTATGCAGTCACGGCCTGATCCACCAGATGCCCGTTGTCGATGCGCACATGCCGTGGATGGAAGCGCTTGAGGCTGCTGCGATGGCCGACGCTGACGATGCTCAATCCCGGCAGCTCGTCGATCAGCGCCTGATACAACGTCGCTTCGTCTTCCTCGTCCATCGCCGACGTCGCTTCGTCCATGTAGAGCCATTGCGGCGCGTAGAGCAGCGCGCGGGCGAAGGCCAGGCGCTGCTGCTCACCGGGCGAGAGCATGCGCTGCCAGTGATTGGCTTCGTCCAGACGCGGTATCAGGTGCGGCAGGCGACAGGTTTCCAGGACATGCACGTAACGTTCATTCGGATAGGTGTCGCCAGCCTGTGGATAACTCAGCGCTTCACGCAGGGTACCGATCGGCAGGTAAGGCTTTTGCGGCAGGAACAGGTAACGCGCCGCTGGCAGGCGAATACTGCCGTGGCCCGTCGGCCACAAGTGCCCCATTGCGCGCAGCAGGGTCGACTTGCCGCTGCCGGAACGTCCGCTGAGCATGACGCGCTCGCCCTCCTCCACGGTCATTTCGGCATTGGTCAGCAAGTGACGACCGTCCGCCAGATCAAGGCCGAGATTGTGCACTTTCAAGGCATCGCCCTGATTCTGCACATCAATGGCCGGCGCGCGATCTTCGTTGTCGGTCATGGCCTGGCGGAAGCTCAGCAGACGGTCACAGGTGGCGCGCCAGGCCGCGAGGCTCTGGTACGCACTGATAAACCAGCTGAAACTTTCCTGCACGTTGCCGAACGCCGAGCTGATTTGCATCAGTTCGCCCAGTTCGATCTTGCCGGACAAGTAGCGCGGTGAAGCGACGATGAATGGAAAGATGATCGCCGCCTGACTGTAACCGGCGGTAAAGAACGTCAGGCGCTTGGACACCTTCATAATGTCCCAGAAGTTGTGCCAGACCATCCCGAAGCGCCCGCTCAGCCGGCGATGTTCGTTGGGTTCGCCGTTGTACAGCGCGATGCTCTCGGCATTCTCACGAATCCGCACCATGGAGAAACGCAGGTCGGCTTCGAAGCGTTGTTGTTGGTTGTTCAGGCCGATCAGGCGACGACCGATCAAGTGTGTCAGCCAACTGCCCACCACGGCATACACCAGCACACACCAGAACATGTAGCCGGGAATGGTGATGCCCCATACCTCAATGCTGCCCGACACGCCCCACAGAATGATCGAGAACGACACCAGGCTGACGATGTTGCGCAACAGGCCGATGCCCAACTCCAGCGTGTTGGAGGTGAAGTTGTTTAGGTCTTCGGAAATCCGCTGGTCCGGGTTATCGGTGTAACCGCCCTGCTCCAGTCGGTAGTAGTTCTTGTCGGCCAGCCAGCGGGAAAAATACTTCTCGGTGAGCCACGCCCGCCAGCGGATCGTCAGCATCTGCGTCAGGTAGAGCCGGTACACCGCCCCGACAATCGCGACCGCCGCGATGACGCAGAAGTACAGAATCAACTGCCAGAACGCCGCTTCGTCTTTCTTTTGCAGGGCGTTGTAGAAGTCCTTGTACCAGGTGTTGAACCACACCGAGATCCCGACGCTGACCAGTGACAGCGCAATGACCGCGATCAGCAGCGTCCAGGCCTTGCCCTTCTCTTCGCTGCGCCAGTAAGGCGTGGTCATCGCCCAGACCTTGCGAAAAAACTGCCCGCGCACAGCATCGTTGACCGCGGAGTATTCAGCGTTCTGATTCATGGATAAGGCTCGATAAGGAAATATACAGACACGAACCGATCATAGATGATCGGTTCGGATTGTCGCGAGAAACGACCTGCATCTGTTCAGCGCAGGTTCAGCGACGAACGGGGCGCTTCTGCAGTTTGCGCTGCAACGTTCGGCGGTGCATGCCCAGGGCCCGGGCGGTGGCGGAGATGTTGCCTTCGTGCTCGGTCAACACGCGCTGGATGTGCTCCCACTGCAAGCGGTCCACGGACATCGGGTTTTCCGGCACAAGGCTGTCGAGGTCGGCGTGTTCGGACAGCAGCGCGGCCAGCACGTCGTCGGCATCGGCGGGCTTGCACAGGTAATTGCAGGCACCACGTTTGATCGCTTCCACGGCGGTGGCGATGCTCGAATAGCCGGTGAGGATCACCACCCGCATTTCCGGATCCATTTCCAGCAGCTTGGGCAGCAGCACCAGGCCCGAATCGCCATCCATTTTCAGGTCCAGCGCGGCGTAATCCGGCAGATCGCCCTGGGCCAGGGTCAGGCCTTCTTCGGCGGAACTGGCGGTGCTGACGCGAAAACCGCGGCGAGCCATGGCGCGGGCCATGACGCGGGTAAAGGTCGCGTCGTCGTCGACCAGCAGCAAATGCGGCAGCTCTTCGCCTTCAACCTGGATGTCGTCACTCATGTTCGTCTCCTCGGGCGCCGTGAGGCAGGCGCAGCTCGGTGAGCGTGCCGCCTTCCTCATGACTATAGAGTTTCACTGAGCCGCCGGCGCGTGTCACGCTGGCCTTGCTCAAAAACAGGCCAAGGCCGAAGCCTTTGCCCTTGGTGGTAAAAAACGGCTTGCCGATCTGCTCGGCAATGGCCAGCGGCACACCGGCACCGTGGTCGCGGATGCTGATGGTCAAGTCCTCGGCATTCCAGTCCAGGGTCACCTGCAGCCCTTCGGGGCAGGCATCGGCGGCGTTGTTCAGCAAATTCAGCAGTGCCTGGGTCAGGTCCGGCGGCGGCGCCATGCGCGGCACCGTGCCCTGGCCCAGGCGCTGGAAGCGATAACTGGCTTCCGGGCGCATCAGGTGCCAGCGATTGAGCGCCTCGTCGAGCCAATCGGTGACGTCCTGCATGTCCACCGCCAAACGACGATTGGCCTCGGCGGCGCGAACCAGTTGCTGCAAGGTCTCCTTGCAGAGTTTGACCTGATCCTGCAGCACGCTGAGATCATCCTGCAACATCGGGTCGTGATGGTCCTGACGCATCTCCTTGAGCAGCACGCTCATGGTCGCAAGCGGCGTACCCAGCTCGTGGGCGGCGCCGGCAGCCTGAGTCGCGACAGCCAGCAATTGCTGATCGCGCAGGCCTTCTTCGCGGCGAATGGCGCGCAGTTCTTCCTGACGACGCAACTCTTCCGCCATGCGCGCGGCGAAGAAGGTAATCACCGCCGCCGCCAGGGCAAAGCTCAGCCACATCCCGTAGACCTGCAGGTTTTCCCGGGCGATCGGGAAGGTTTGCAGTGGATAGAAGCGCGCCAACAGCAGGGTGTACATCGTCAGCGCGATGCCCGACAGAATCACCGAATAACGCCAGGGCAGCGTCACCGCGGCGATGGTCAACGGCACCAGGTAATAGGAAACGAAGGGGTTGGTCGAACCGCCGGAGAAATACAGCAAGGCACTGTGGATAAACAGGTCGCAGGCCAGTTGCACGGCGTATTCGAGCTCGGTGACCGGCCAGGTGGTGCGCAGGCGAATCGCCGTGAACGCACAGAGCAGCATCGAGCAACCGAGGGTGGCGGCCAGCTGGAACCAGGGCAGTGGCAGCAGTTCGAGCCAGTAGGCCAGGCCCACCGAGCCGGCCTGGGCAGCCAGGACCAGGGTGCGGATAAATGTCAGCCGCCAGAGGTTCTGGCGAGTGGCGGAAGTGATTTGAACGTGGGCGAGCATGAGCTCTCCTGATGAGCGCTCCAGGCGGATCGCCGGGAGTATAACCAAGCGTGGGGGCTGGCAGGCAAAAGTGCGGCAAACCGCCACATCTCTGGCGCCCGTCAGATTGTCATCGCGGGCAAGCCTTGCTCCTACAGGTCCGAGTCGCTCATAAGTTTCAGGCACGCCTCGGACCTGTAGGAGCAAGGCTTGCCCGCGATTGGGCGCGAAGCGGCCACCGACACTCCATCTGTATAGAAGTTGTAACTGTGCGAACCGGATCAATGAAGCTAGAGTCTGATGGTTTCACGCAGGCCCCCGGATCATTACCTGCGCACCACCTTAGGAGCCTTCATGCACACATTCCGCCGCAGCGCCGCCCTTCTCGCCCTGAGCGTTGGCACCGTCGCCAGCCTCCCGGCCCTGGCCGCCGACGAACTGCATTACAACCAGATTTCCCTGCGCGCCGAAGTCAGCCAGGAAGTGGCTCGCGACCTGATGATCGTGACCCTCTACACCGAAGAGCAGAACACCGACCCGGCCAAGCTCGCCGCCGATGTCAGCACCACCATGAACAAGGCGCTGGCCCAGGCCAAGCAGGTCAAGGACATCACCCTGCGCCAGGGCAGCCGCAACAGCTACCCGATCTACGACGCCAAGGGCCAGAAAATCACCGGCTGGCGTGAACGCGCCGAACTGCGCCTGGAAAGCACCGACTTCGCCGCCCTGTCGAAGCTGACCGGCGAGCTGCTCACCGACCTGAAGATGGGCGGCATGGACTTCGCCATCGCCACGCCTACCCGCAAGGCCAGTGAAGACACCCTGCTCAAAGAAGCCGTGACCGCGTTCAAGGCCCGCGCCCAATTGGCAACCGACGCCCTGGGCGGCAAGGGCTACAAAATCGTCAACCTGAACTTCAACAGCAACGGCTACCCGCAACCTTACATGCGCGCACCGATGATGATGAAAGCCGCCAGCATGGATGGCGCGGCTCCGGTCACGCCTGACGTTGAAGCCGGCACCAGCCAGGTAAGCATGACAGCCGACGGTTCGATCGAAGTGCTGATGCCTTGATTCGCTGATCCCGCCGACAAAAAAAGGCGATCACCTACCGGTGATCGCCTTTTTTTCTGTAAACAGCATCTATGCTCAATGTCGGGACGGGCGGGCAACCCTTGGAAAACGACATCAGTTGCACCTGGTACAACCAACGACCAAAGCGCAATGACGGTGCAACGATAACCACTCCCATTAAACCCCGCAGGACCGGGTTTAAAAAGGTAACACCCTCGCCCCTTCCACGGGCAACCCAAGGCTTGAGCGCACCATAAAAGTGCGCTAAATGCACTGCAAAAACGCCTCGCAAACGGTTAAATGCGTCAAAAATTATACATATGCGACATTAAGGTACGTTCGTGCCACCGTTTAAGGCTTATAAACGCATCGCATCTTGCAATGGGTATGGCCCCTGCATAAGTATCCGCAGGCACGACTCACGAGGTCGTCCTCAAAATCAAAAAATGACAACAAATCATGAGGCCACCATGCTCAAACAAGCGGTCATTCCGTTTTTAGTCGGCGCCAGCCTGTTGGCTAGTGCACCGTTCGCTCAAGCTGCGACTAACCTGGTGTTCTGCTCCGAAGGGAGCCCGGCCGGTTTCGATCCAGGTCAATACACCACCGGAACCGACTTCGACGCCTCTGCAGAAACCATGTTCAACCGCCTGACTCAGTTCGAGCGTGGCGGCACCGCCGTTATTCCTGGCCTGGCAACCAGCTGGGACGTCTCCGCTGACGGCCTGACCTACACCTTCCACCTGCGTGAAGGTGTCAAGTTCCACACCACCCCGTATTTCAAGCCGACTCGTGAGTTCAACGCCGACGACGTGCTGTTCACCTTCAATCGCATGATTAACAAGGATGACCCGTTCCGTAAGGCGTACCCGACCGAATTCCCGTACTTCACCGACATGGGGATGGATACCAACATCACCAAGGTCGAGAAAGTCGACGACAAGACTGTCAAGTTCACCCTCAAGGAAGTGGATGCCGCGTTCATCCAGAACCTGGCCATGAGCTTCGCCTCGATCCAGTCCGGCGAGTACGCTGCCCAGCTGCTCAAGGAAGGCAAGGCTGCCGACATCAACCAGAAGCCGATCGGCACTGGTCCGTTCGTGTTCAAGAGCTACCAGAAAGACTCCAACATCCGTTACACCGGGAACAAGGACTACTGGAAGCCTGACGACGTCAAGATCGACAACCTGATCTTCGCCATCACCACCGACCCTTCGGTGCGTATCCAGAAGCTCAAGAAAGGCGAGTGCCAGATCACTCTGTTCCCGCGCCCGGCCGACCTGAAGGCGCTTAAAGAAGACAAGACCCTGAAAGTGCCTGACCAGGCTGGTTTCAACCTGGGCTACATCGCCTACAACGTGATGCCGCAGCTCAAGGGTCAAACCACTCCAAACCCGCTGGCCGACCTGAAAGTGCGTCAAGCGCTGGACATGGCGGTCAACAAGCCACAGATCATCGAATCGGTTTACCAGGGCGCCGGCCAACTGGCCGTCAACGCCATGCCGCCGACCCAGTGGTCCTACGACACCACCATCAAAGATGCCAAGTACGACCCAGAGAAAGCCAAAGAGCTGCTCAAGGAAGCTGGCGTCAAAGAAGGCACCGAGATCGTTCTGTGGGCCATGCCTGTACAGCGTCCATACAACCCGAACGCCAAGCTGATGGCTGAGATGCTGCAGTCCGACTGGAAGAAGATCGGCCTGAACGTCAAGATCCAGAGCTACGAATGGGGCGAGTACATCAAGCGCGCCAAGGGTGGCGAACAGCAAGGCATGCTGATTGGCTGGAGCGGTGACAATGGTGACCCCGATAACTGGCTGAACGTGCTGTTCGGTTGCGACTCGCTCGATGGCAACAACTTCTCCAAGTGGTGCGACAAGAAGTTTGACGACCTCGTCAAGCAAGCCAAGCGCACTTCGGACCAGGCCAAGCGCACCGAACTGTACAAGCAGGCGCAACACGTCCTCAAAGATGCTGTTCCCTACACACCTATCGCTCACTCGACGGTGTTCCAACCCATGCGTGCCGAAGTACAGGACTTCAAGATCAGCCCATTTGGCTTGAACTCCTTCTACGGCGTCAGCGTCAGCAAGTAAGGTATTGCGGCGGCGACGTTTCTGACGTCGCCGTAGCTCTATCTACCGAGAAAGCAGGAAACCGCCTACATCTAAATCGTCTGCTGCCTACAGCAGTACGCTAGGACGCGTTGACTTTTCCCACAAGTCTTTCGGACATTTCGCATTTACTGCCGGGCCTACGGTTCATACCGTCGGGACCCGACCAGCTCATGCGTGGGTCATCGGTTACTTTTGCCGTACGCCATTGGCTGGAAACCAATGAAGCCTCCACGTCCCCGGACGGGACGAAGGCTCATTGCCAAAACACTGAACAAGAGGGAGCGTCATGCGCCATACCTTGGTTTTATCCGCATTGCTGGGCACCGGCCTGTTGGCCGCCACTTCCATGAGCCAGGCCGCCAATAACAGCCTGGTGTTCTGCTCCGAAGGCAGTCCCGCCGGTTTCGATACGGCGCAGTACACGACCGCGACCGATAACGACGCCGCCGAGCCGCTGTACAACCGCCTCGCAGAGTTTGAAAAGGGCGCGACCAATGTCGTACCGGGCCTGGCAACCAGTTGGGATATTTCCGAGGACGGCCTCAAGTATACCTTTCACCTGCGTCCAGGGGTGAAGTTTCATACGACCAAGTACTTCACACCGACCCGCGACTTCAATGCCGATGACGTGCTGTTCACGTTCAATCGCATGCTCGATCCGCAACAACCTTTCCGTAAGGCTTACCCGACCGAATTTCCGTATTTCAACGGCATGAGCCTGAACAAGAACATCGCCAAGGTCGAAAAGACCGGGCCGCTGACCGTGGTCATGACGCTCAACAGCGTCGACGCCGCGTTCATCCAGAACATCGCCATGAGTTTCGCCGCGATCCTCTCCGCCGAGTACGCCGACAAGCTGCTGGCCGAGGGCAAGCCGAGCGATATCAACCAGAAGCCGATCGGCACCGGGCCGTTCGTGTTCAAGAGCTACCAGAAAGACTCCAACATCCGTTACACCGGCAACAAGCACTACTGGGACCCGAGCCGCGTGAAGCTCGACAACCTGATTTTCGCCATCAACACCGACGCTTCGGTGCGGGTGCAGAAACTCAAGGCCGATGAGTGCCAGATCACCCTGCATCCGCGCCCTGCCGACGTCACCGCGTTGAAGAACGATCCGAAACTGCAACTGATCGAGAAACCCGGTTTCAACCTCGGCTACATCGCCTACAACGTGCGTCACAAGCCCTTCGACCAGCTTGAAGTGCGCCAGGCGCTGGACATGGCGGTGAACAAGCAAGGCATCCTCAACGCCGTTTACCAGGGCGCCGGCCAACTGGCTGTCAACGCCATGCCGCCGACCCAGTGGTCCTACGATGAAACCATCAAGGACGCCGCCTACAACCCGGAAAAAGCCAAAGAGCTGCTCAAGGCTGCCGGTGTGAAGGAAGGTACCGAAATTACTCTGTGGGCCATGCCCGTCCAGCGCCCGTACAACCCCAACGCCAAGTTGATGGCTGAAATGCTCCAGGCGGACTGGGCCAAGATCGGCCTGAAGGTGAAGATCGTCAGCTACGAATGGGGCGAGTACATCAAGCGCACCAAGAACGGCGAGCATGACATCAGCCTGATCGGCTGGACCGGTGACAACGGTGACCCGGACAACTGGCTCGGCACGCTCTACAGCTGCGATGCCATCGGGGGCAACAACTACTCCATGTGGTGCGACCCGGCCTACGACAAGCTGATCAAGCAGGCCAAGGTCGTGACCGACCGCGAGCAACGCACCCAGCTCTACAAACAGGCGCAGCAGTACCTCAAGCAGCAGGTACCGATCACGCCAGTCGCCCACTCGACGGTCAACCAGCCGTTGAGCGCCAAAATCGAAGGGTTCAAGGTCAGCCCATTCGGTCGCAACGTGTTTTCGGGTGTCAGCATCGAAAAATAACCAAACCGTGTAGCTGAAAACGCTGGGGGTGTAATGCGCCCCCACGCAAGCGCATTGCCAAAAATCGGTAAAACCGCTCTAGGCAAACGTTTGCAAGGCGTGAAATGAGTTCCAAAGCAAATAGCCGGATCACCCATAAGACCGGCATAAAAATAAAGAAAGTAAGGAGCTTCACCCATGAAACTGAGCAGCACCGCAATACTGGCCCTGGCCATCAGCAGCGTCACCGCAACGGCTTACGCTGAAACTCAAAGCCAGGCGTTCACCCCGGTTACCGTGAACGAGAAAACCGCCCAGGCTGAAGCCACTGGCTTCCTCGAAGGCCAGTCGATCAGCGGTACCACACGCAACTGGTACGCCAACGAACAACTGCAGCGCGGCGGTAAATTCGCCTACAAGAAAGACGGCGTGTCGACTCCAACCGACCGTCGTATCAACTGGGTTCAGGGCACCATCGTCAAGTACAACTCGGGCTTCACCGAAGGCACCGTCGGTTTCAGCACCGAAGTGGCGGCCTACAACGCCATCGCCCTGGAACGTGATCGCGAGAACCTGGCGTCCAACAACGGTGGCGCACCGGGCACTCGTCCAGGCGCGGGCAACAACCGTACCCTGACCAAGGAAGGCGGCGACGCTCAAGGCCAGTGGAGCAAGCTGGGCCTGGCCAACGTCAAGGCTCGCGTTTCCAACACCACCCTGACAGCCGGTCGCATGAACTTCAGCAGCCCGATGGTCGATGTCATCGGTAACCGTGCGCTGCCATCGAGCTTCGAGGGTGTGGCGATCCACAGCGAAGAGCTGAACAACCTGCAATTCGACCTGGCCACCTTCGACCGCAACTCCCCGCGTACCGAAGAAAGCCAGCGTAAATTCCGCACCGAATACGCCAACGGCATCGTCGAGACCGATCACGTCTACACCGGCGGCATCACCTACACCCCGTTCGCCAGCCTGACCACCAGCCTGTGGGCCACCCAGGCCGAGGACATCTGGAACCAGTACTACTTCGGCGCCACTCACGTACTGGGCGACAGCCAGATACTGAGCCTGACCACCGGCCTGAACTACTACAAAACCAAGGAACAGGGTAAGGCGTTGATCGGCGACATCGACAACGACACTTACTCCCTGTCGTTCGGCCTGACCCACCAGGCCCACAGCCTGACCTTCTCGTATCAGGAAATTAACGGTAACGAGTACTTCGACTACCTGCACGAAACCAACGGTATCTACCTGGCCAACTCCCTGCTGTCGGACTTCAACGGCCCGAACGAGAAATCCTTCCAGGTCGCCTACGGCCTGAACATGGCCGAATACGGCGTGCCGGGCCTGAAGTTCAACATCTATCAGGCTCGCGGTTGGGGCATCGACGGCACCCACTACACCGGCAACGGCGGTGTGGCTGGCAAGGGCTACGACGGCATCCAGAGCCAGGATGGCGAACACCACTACGAATACGGCATCGGTGCTTCCTACGCCGTACAGAGCGGCCCGCTCAAGGCCACCACTGTTCGCGCGACCTACACCGCTCACCGTGCCAGCGAAAACCAGGCTGACGGCAGCATCAACGAGTTCCGTCTCGTGACCACTGTTCCATTCAACATTCTGTAATGCACCGGCCGGTCGGCTGATTCCACAAAGAATCAGCCGACCGGCTTTTGTCCTTTAACCGATTGCAGAGGGTTCTTGATGAAAATGCTTCCCCTACGTGCGGCCATCGCGGCCGCCTTGCTGAGTGTCGCGGTTGGCGTATCGGCCAAACCCCTGGTGGTTTGCACCGAGGCCAGCCCCGAAGGCTTCGACATGGTCCAGTACACCACTGCAGTCACAGCCGATGCGGTGGCCGAAACCATCTTCAATCGCCTGGCGGACTTCAAGCCCGGCACCACCGAAGTGATTCCGGCACTGGCCGAATCCTGGGACATCAGCGCTGACGGCCTGACTTACACGTTCCATCTGCGCAAGGGCGTCAAGTTTCACAGCACCGAATACTTCAAGCCGACCCGCGACATGAATGCCGACGACGTGGTCTGGAGTTTCCAGCGCCAGCTGGACCCGAACCATCCGTGGCACAAACTCTCGAGCGTGGGCTTCCCGTACTTTGAAAGCATGGGCTTCAAGGAACTGCTCAAAAGCGTCGAGAAAGTCGACGACAACACGGTCAAATTCACTCTGACCCGTCAGGAAGCGCCATTCCTGGCCGACATCGCCATGGCCTTCTCCTCGATCTACTCCGCCGAGTACGCCGACCAGTTGCTCAAGGCCAACAAGACCGGCGATCTGAACAACAAGCCGATCGGCACCGGCCCGTTCGTCTTCCAGCGCTACAACAAGGACGCCCAGGTTCGCTTCAAGGCCAACCCGGACTATTTCCGTGGCAAGCCACCGGCCGAATCGCTGATCCTGGCCATCGCCACCGACAACAACGTGCGCCTGCAAAAGCTCAAGGCCAACGAGTGCCAGGTTGCGCTGTACCCCAAGCCGGATGACATTCCGAGCATCAAGAAAGACGACAAACTGAAGGTCGATGAACTGAACGCGATGACCGTTTCGTACATCGCCATGAACACCACGCACAAGTACATGAGCGACGTGCGCGTGCGCAAAGCCATCGACATCGCCTTCGACAAGGAAGCCTACGTCAACGCGCTGTTCGGCAAGGGCAACGCCACCGTCGGCGTCAACCCGTACCCGGATACCCTGCTGGGCTACAACCACAGCCTGAAAAACCCGCCACGGGACCTGGACAAGGCCCGCGCCCTGCTCAAGGAAGCCGGCGTGCCGGAAGGCACCACTTTCACCCTGTTCACCCGCAATGGTGGCGGCCCGACCAACCCGAACCCGATGCTCGGCGCGCAGATGATGCAGGCGGACCTTGCCAAGGTCGGCATCAAGATCGACATCCGCGTGATGGAATGGGGCGAAATGCTCAAACGCGCGAAAAACGGCGAGCACGACATGGTTTCGGCCGGATGGGCGGGCGATAACGGCGACCCGGATAACTTCCTAACGCCTATGCTCAGTTGCGAAGCGGCCAAGAACGGCGAAAACTACGCACGCTGGTGCAATGACAAATTCCAGGCCCTGATCGACCAGGCCAGGGAGAAAACCGACCCGGCCGAGCGTGCAGCGTTGTACGAACAGGCTCAGGTTATTTTTAACCAGGACCAGCCATGGATCAGCATGGCGCACACTAGAATGTTCACCGCAATGCGTAACAACGTAGAGGGCTATCACATTAGCCCCCTCACCACGAATAACTTCGCCACCACCCAGGTGAAGTAAATAAGAAAACTCCCGGCACGCCTGATCCCAGGCCTGCCGGGCACGCCTAACCGGCTGATGAGGTACACCACACGATGTTTAGTTTTATTGCCCGCCGACTGGGGTTACTGATCCCCACGTTCTTCGGCATCACGCTGCTGACTTTCGCGTTGATTCGCATGATCCCTGGCGACCCAGTGGAAGTCATGATGGGAGAACGTCGGGTCGACCCCGAAATGCACGCTCAGGCAATGGAACGCCTTGGTCTGAACAAACCGCTGTACGTCCAGTACCTGGATTACGTCGGCAAACTGGCCCACGGCGATCTGGGAGAATCCCTGCGTACCCGTGAAAGCGTCTGGACCGAGTTCACTTCCCTGTTCCCCGCGACCCTGGAACTGTCCATGGCCGCACTGCTGTTCGCCGGCATCCTGGGCCTGCTGGCCGGGGTGATCGCGGCACTCAAGCGAGGATCACTGTTCGACCACGGGGTGATGGGCGTCTCCCTGGCGGGATATTCGATGCCAATCTTCTGGTGGGGCCTGATCCTGATCATGTTCTTCTCGGTGTCCCTGGGCTGGACCCCGGTGTCCGGGCGGATCGACCTTCTGTACGACATCGAGCCGCGTACCGGCTTCATGCTCATCGACACGCTGCTGGCTGACGAGCCAGGCGCGTTCGCCGATGCCCTGCACCACCTGATCCTGCCGGCCATCGTCCTGGGCACCATTCCACTGGCGGTGATCGCCCGGATGACCCGTTCCTCGATGCTCGAAGTACTGCGTGAGGACTACATCCGTACCGCCAAGGCCAAAGGCCTGTCGCCGGCACGCGTGGTATTCGTGCACGGCCTGCGTAACGCGCTGATTCCGGTACTGACTGTGGTCGGCCTGCAAGTCGGCACTCTGTTGGCCGGTGCGGTCCTGACCGAAACCATCTTCTCCTGGCCGGGCATCGGCAAATGGCTGATCGAAGCCATCGGCGCCCGCGACTATCCAGTCGTACAAAACGGCATCCTGTTAATCGCCTGCCTGGTGATTCTGGTCAACTTCGTAGTGGACATCCTCTACGGCTTTGCCAACCCACGCATCCGTCATCAGCGCTGAGGTCAATATTCATGAGCACTCCAACATCCTCAGTAGCCACCGCCGCCACCGCCGCGGATCAAAGCCTGCTGTACCCATCGCCGTACAAGGAATTCTGGCAAGCGTTTGCCAAGAACAAGGGCGCCGTCGCCGGCCTGCTGTTCATGCTGCTGGTGATTTTCTGCGCCATCTTCGCTCCATGGGTGGCCCCCCATGACCCGAGCGAGCAGTTCCGTGACTTCCTGCTGACCCCGCCAGCCTGGCTGGAAGGCGGACAAATGCAGTTCCTGCTGGGCACCGATGAACTGGGTCGCGATCTGCTGTCGCGCCTGATCCAGGGTTCGCGCCTGTCGCTGCTGATCGGCCTGTCGTCGGTGGTGATGTCGCTGATCCCGGGGATCCTGCTGGGTCTGTTCGCCGGTTTCTTCCCGAAAATGATCGGCCCGACCATCATGCGTCTGATGGACATCATGCTGGCCCTGCCATCGCTGCTGCTGGCCGTGGCGATCGTCGCCATCCTCGGCCCAGGCCTGATCAACACCGTGATCGCCATCGCCGTGGTGTCCTTGCCGTCCTATGTTCGTCTGACCCGCGCCGCGGTGATGGGCGAGCTGAACCGCGACTACGTGACCGCCGCGCGCCTCGCCGGTGCCGGCCTGCCACGCCTGATGTTCGTGACCGTGCTGCCCAACTGCATGGCGCCACTGATCGTTCAGGCAACCCTGAGCTTCTCCTCGGCGATTCTCGATGCCGCCGCCCTGGGCTTCCTCGGCCTTGGCGTACAACCGCCAACCCCTGAGTGGGGCACCATGCTGGCCTCGGCCCGCGACTACATCGAACGCGCCTGGTGGGTAGTGAGCCTGCCTGGTTTGACCATTTTGCTCAGCGTGCTGGCAATCAACTTGATGGGTGACGGCCTGCGCGACGCGCTGGACCCGAAACTCAAGAACGCCGCCTGAGGAGATTCCCATGTCACTGCTAGAAATCAAGAATCTCAACGTTCGCTTCGGCGACAAGAACGCCACACCGGTCGTCGACGGCCTCGACCTGAAGGTGGACAAGGGCGAAGTGCTGGCCATCGTTGGCGAGTCCGGTTCCGGCAAGTCCGTGACCATGATGGCGCTGATGGGCCTGATCGAGCACCCGGGGATCGTCACCGCCGACTCGCTCAGCTTTGACGGCAAGGACATGCTCAAGCTGAGCAATCGCCAGCGCCGGCAGATCGTCGGCAAAGACCTGGCGATGGTGTTCCAGGATCCGATGACTGCGCTGAACCCGAGCTACACCGTGGGCTTCCAGATTGAAGAAGTACTGCGCCTGCACCTGAAACTGTCCGGTAAGGCCGCCCGCCAGCGCGCCATCGAACTGCTGCAGAAAGTTGAAATCCCGGGCGCGGCCAGCCGTATGGACGCTTACCCGCATCAACTGTCCGGTGGTATGAGCCAGCGTGTCGCGATCGCCATGGCAATTGCCGGCGAACCGAAACTGCTGATCGCCGACGAGCCGACCACCGCGCTGGACGTGACCATCCAGGCGCAGATCATGGAGCTGCTGCTGGCCCTGCAGAAAGAGCAGAACATGGGCCTGGTGCTGATCACCCACGACCTCGCCGTCGTGGCCGAAACCGCCCAGCGCGTGTGCGTGATGTACGCAGGTCAGGCCGTTGAAGTCGGCCAGGTACCGCAACTGTTCGACATCCCGGCGCACCCGTACAGCGAAGCACTGCTCAAGGCGATCCCGGAACACAGCCTGGGCGCCTCGCGCCTGTCGACCCTGCCGGGCATCGTCCCGGGCCGTTACGACCGTCCGCAGGGCTGCCTGCTGTCGCCGCGCTGCCCGTACGTGCAGGACAGCTGCCGTGCGCAGCGCCCTACCCTTGACCCGAAAAGCAACAGCCTCGCCCGCTGCTTCTACCCGCTGAACCAGGAGGTGGCGTAATGGCCGTCGTACTTACCGCCCGCGACCTGACCCGTCACTACGAAGTGTCCCGTGGCCTGTTCAAGGGTTACGCCACCGTGCGCGCCCTCAACGGTGTGTCGTTCGAGCTCGAAGCCGGCAAGACCCTCGCCGTCGTCGGTGAGTCGGGCTGCGGCAAATCCACTTTGGCCCGTGCCCTGACCCTGATCGAAGAGCCGTCCTCGGGTTCCCTGAAAATCGCCGGCCAGGAAGTGGCCGGCGCCGACAAGGCCCAGCGCAAGCAACTGCGCAAAGACGTGCAGATGGTGTTCCAGAGTCCGTACGCCTCGCTCAACCCGCGGCAGAAAATCGGTGATCAACTGGCCGAGCCGCTGCTGATCAACACCAACCTGTCGGCCGCCGAACGTCGCGAGAAAGTCCAGGCGATGATGAAGCAGGTGGGCTTGCGTCCCGAGCACTACCAGCGTTATCCGCACATGTTCTCCGGCGGCCAGCGCCAGCGGATCGCCCTGGCCCGCGCGATGATGCTGCAACCGAAAGTGCTGGTGGCGGACGAACCGACCTCGGCGCTGGACGTATCGATCCAGGCCCAGGTGCTGAACCTGTTCATGGACATGCAGCAGGAGTTCAACACCGGTTACGTGTTCATCTCCCACAACCTGGCCGTGGTGCAGCATGTGGCCGATGACGTGATGGTGATGTACCTCGGTCGCCCGGTGGAAATCGGTCCGAAAGAGGACATCTACGCCCGTCCCCTGCACCCGTACACCCAGGCACTGCTGTCGGCGACCCCGACCATTCACCCGGATCCGTCGAAGCCGAAAATCAAGATCGTCGGTGAGCTGCCCAACCCGCTGAACCCGCCACCAGGCTGCGCGTTCCACAAGCGCTGCCCGTACGCGACCGAGCGTTGCAGCAGCGAAGAGCCGGCCTTGCGCCAGCTCGATACGCGCCAGGTAGCGTGCCACTACGCCGAGCAGTTCCTCGACGGCGCGGCGTAAACGAAAAACTGTAGGAGCGAGCCTGCTCGCGATAGCGGTCTGTCAGTCGGTATACATGCTGAATGACAGGACGCCATCGCGAGCAGGCTCGCTCCTACAGGGATTTGTGCTGACCCAACCCCTTCCCATTCGATTGCGCATCAGTCGGAAAGCAGGGGTTTTCTTTTGCCTCAAACCTACGTCTGGCTATCACCTTCGTCGGAATCATCGGAATCCGGTTCATCGGTGGTCGAGTCATCATCGCCCTCGCTGCCACCCTGCCCCTTGTCACCGGCCTCGGAGTCAGACGCAGCAAGCATCAATCCGCCATGCCCCACCTGCCCGCTCGACGCCTGCGTATCGTGGTTCTCACATTCGGCCCAGGCCATCGACGTCCCGAGGGACAACATCACCACCACCTTCAACAGCAATAAAACCCGCAGCAACTTGTTCATGGTCGAATCCATCCTTTCTTGAGGGCCTGTCTGGCGCTGAGTGAAATCTAGTTCCGATCAGACCGGTTCTCCAGATAGGACGCTAACGAAGGGACGGAATGCGGTGGTTGCAGAGATTGGTTTTGAATAAGGCCTATAACCAACGGTTCTTCCTGTAGGAGCGAGCCTGCTCGCGATGGACGCCAACGATGACGTGTGCTGCCTGGATAAACGCGGTGTGCTTGAGACCATCGCGAGCAGGCTCGCTCCTACAGGGTAATGAGCAGGCAATAAAAAACCCCGCAGCTTTCGCAACGGGGTTTTCGGTGTTTCAGCTCAACGCTTAGTGATGCTCACGCGTCGCACGGAATTTCACGTCCGGCCAGCGCTCTTCCATCAGCGCCAGGTTCACCCGCGTTGGCGCCAGGTAGGTCAGGTGACCGCCGCCGTCCAGTGCCAGGTTTTCCACGGCCTTGTTGGAGAATTCCTCGAGCTTCTTCTTGTCGCTGCAATCGACCCAGCGCGCGGAGTACACGGTGATCGGCTCGTAGGAGCATTCGACCTTGTATTCCTCTTTCAGGCGGCTGGCGACCACGTCGAACTGCAGCACACCCACGGCGCCGAGGATGATGTCGTTGCTGCGCTCGGGGAAGAACACCTGGGTCGCGCCTTCTTCGGCCAGCTGTTGCAGACCCTGGCGCAGTTGCTTGGATTTCAGCGGATCCTTCAGGCGCACGCGGCGGAACAGTTCCGGGGCGAAGTGCGGGATGCCGGTGAAGCCCAGGGTTTCGCCTTCGCTGAAGGTGTCGCCGATCTGGATCGTGCCGTGGTTGTGCAGACCGATGATGTCGCCCGCGTAGGCCTCTTCCAGTTGCTCACGCTCGGAGGAGAAGAACGTCAGGGCGTCGCCGATGCGCACGTCCTTGCCGGTGCGCACGTGGCGCATCTTCATGCCTTTTTCGTACTTGCCGGAGCAGATACGCATGAAGGCGATACGGTCGCGGTGTTTGGGGTCCATGTTCGCCTGGATCTTGAAGATGAAGCCCGAGAACTTCTCTTCCACCGGCTCCACGGTGCGCTCGTTGGCCACCCGTGGCAGCGGGCGCGGGGCCCAGTCGACCACAGCGTCGAGGACGTGATCGACACCGAAGTTGCCCAGCGCGGTACCGAAGAACACCGGGGTCATGTGACCGTCGAGGAACTCCTGCTGGTTGAACTCGTGGCAGGCGCCCTGAACCAGTTCAAGCTGTTCGAGGAAACGCTCGTACTCGTCACCCAGATGCGCACGCGCTTCATCGGAGTCGAGCTTCTCGATGATCTTGGTCTCGGTGCGTTCGTGACCGTGACCGGCGGTGTAGACAATGATGTAGTCGCCGGCGAGGTGATACACACCCTTGAAATCACGGTAGCAACCGATCGGCCAGGTGATCGGCGCGGCCTTGATCTTCAGGACCGCTTCGATTTCGTCGAGCAGTTCGATCGGGTCGCGAATGTCACGGTCGAGTTTGTTGATGAAGCTGACGATCGGCGTGTCACGCAGGCGGCAGACGTCCATCAGGGCGATGGTCCGTGGCTCTACACCCTTACCGCCGTCGAGGACCATCAAGGCCGAGTCCACCGCGGTCAGGGTGCGGTAGGTGTCTTCGGAGAAGTCTTCGTGGCCCGGGGTGTCGAGCAGGTTGATCATGTGCTCGCGATACGGGAACTGCATGACCGACGTGGTAATCGAGATACCCCGCTGCTTTTCCATTTCCATCCAGTCGGAGGTGGCATGGCGGTCGGACTTGCGGGATTTCACCGTACCGGCCACCGCAATCGCCTTGCCCATCAGCAAGAGCTTTTCGGTGATGGTGGTTTTACCGGCGTCGGGGTGGGAAATAATGGCGAAAGTGCGGCGTTTCGCGACTTCGGCGGCCTGTTTGGTCATGGGAAATCGCCTGGCAGGTGATTCAAAAAAGGGCGCAGATTATAGCCCAAGTTGAACGAAGAACCGAACCGTTGAGCACATTAGGGGTGGCCAAATGCTGCTTCAGATGGGAACCTTTTAAAGCACGGAGACGTCCACTCCCCTGTTACGACCACTCGTCGGGGGCCAGCAACACCTGCAAAACGGCCTGACGAGGCTGTGCTCATGGCTCGAAAAGCCGTACGCATTCACCTGTAGGAGCGAGCCTGCTCGCGAAAAACGTCCAGACAACGCTTGCATCCAGATGCCCCGCGTTATCGTTGACGTCCATCGCGAGCAGGCTCGCTCCTACAGTAGAACGCGCTCGGCATGAGCTGCTTCTCGCGAACGCCCTGCCCGGCAGCCAATGATGGCCTGCCACACGGGACTGCGTTCGCCGACTGAAAAAAAGGAGTCCGCCTGTGGCTATCCACCATGGCAAAGGGCTGATAGGAGGCGCGCTGGTAATCGCCCTTCTGGCCCTGCTGATCCACTGGATCGGCATCGATACGATCGAACATTACCGCGACGATCTGTTGTTTTACCTGCAAGCTCATCTGCTACTCGTCCTCGCCTCCATGCTGGCCGCCCTTGTCGTGGGCCTCCCCGCCGGCATCTTCCTCAGCCGTCCGACCCGCGTCGCGCGTGCCGAACGCTTCATGCAGATCTTCAACATCGGCAACACCATTCCGCCGCTGGCGGTACTCGCCATTGCCCTGGGCGTGCTCGGGATCGGCAGTGGCCCGGCGATCTTCGCCCTGTTCCTCGCTTCACTCCTGCCCATCGTGCGCAACACCTACGAAGGCCTGAAAAACGTCCAGGGTTCGCTCAAGGAAGCCGCCGTCGGCATCGGCATGACCCCGCGCCAGGTGCTGTGGAAAGTCGAACTGCCAAACGCCGTGCCGATCATCATCGGTGGCGTGCGCGTGGCGCTGGCGATCAACGTCGGGACGGCGCCGCTGGCGTTCCTGATCGGCGCCAACAGCCTGGGCAGCCTGATTTTCCCCGGCATCGCCCTGAACAATCAGCCGCAGCTATTGCTCGGCGCAGCCTGCACCGCGCTGCTGGCCTTGTTGCTCGACGGCCTGGTGACAGGCGCCAGCCGCCTCTGGCTCGAACGCGGGCTGCGCCCGTCTTAAGCCCCGGCAAAGGAATACTCATGAAAACATCAAGCTTTTTACTGGGCTGCGTCCTGCTGTGCGCAGGATTTGCCCACGCCGCCGATAAACCGCTGATCCGCATCGGCGCCCGGGTGTTCACCGAACAGACCCTGCTGGCGGAAATCACCTCGCAATACCTGCGCACCAAGGGCTACGACGTTCAAGTGACCGGCGGCCTGGGCAGCAACCTGGCCCGCAGCGCCCACGAAAGCGGACAACTGGACATGCTCTGGGAATACACCGGCGTGTCGCTGGTGGCCTACAACCATGTCACTGACAAACTCGACAGCGAACAGTCCTACGCCCGGGTAAAAGAACTCGACGCGAAAAAAGGCCTGGTCTGGCTCACCCCGTCGAAATTCAGCAACACCTACGCCCTCGCCCTGCCGAAAAACGTCGCGGACGAGTACCCGCAGATCAACAGCATCAGCGACCTCAACAAGGCGCTGCGTGACGAGGCGGATACCAACCACCTGGTTGCCCTGGATACCGAGTTCGCCAACCGCTCCGATGGCTTGGGCGGCATGGTCCAGCTTTACGGCATGAACCTGACGCGCAAGAACATCCGCCAGATGGACGCCGGACTGGTGTACACCGCGCTGCGCAACGGCCAGGTGTTCGCCGGACTGGTCTACACCACCGACGGTCGCCTCAACGCCTTCAAGCTCAAGCTGCTTAAAGACGACAAGCACTACTTCCCGGACTACACCGCCGCCCCGGTAGTGCGTCAGGCGTTTCTCGATGCCCATCCGCAATTGGCTGAACAGCTCAAGCCGCTGGCCGAACTGTTCGATGACGAGACCATGCGCCAGCTCAATGCGCGGGTGGATGTCGACCATGAAAGCCCCTCCACCGTGGCCGCCGATTTCCTGCGCCAGCACCCACTCAATTAAGGAGGAAAAGTCATGGAATTTTTCAACGCCTTTTCCCATCTCGACTGGCAGCAGGTCATGCACCTGACCTGGCAGCACATCACCCTGGTCGGCATTGCCGTCACCCTGGCGATTGTCGTGGGTGTGCCGCTGGGCATTCTGATGACGCGCTTCCCGAGCCTCGCCGGCCCCTTGCAGGCCAGTGCCACCGTGTTGCTGACCGTACCGTCGATTGCCCTGTTCGGCCTGCTGCTGCCGTTCTATTCGAAATTCGGCCAGGGCCTGGGGCCGATGCCGGCGATCACCGCCGTGTTTCTCTATTCGCTGCTGCCGATCATGCGCAACACCTACCTGGCCTTGACCGGCGTCGAGCCGGGCATCCGCGAAGCCGCGCGCGGTATCGGCATGACCTTCGGCCAGCGCCTGCGCATGGTTGAACTGCCGATCGCCGTGCCGGTGATTCTGGCCGGCGTACGCACCGCGGTGGTCATGAACATCGGCGTCATGACCATCGCCGCGACCATCGGTGCCGGTGGCCTTGGCGTACTTATCCTTGCCTCCATCAGCCGCAGCGACATGTCGATGCTGATCGTCGGCGCCGTACTGGTCAGTGTGCTGGCCATCGTCGCCGACCTGATCCTGCAACTGCTGCAACGCTCGTTGACTCCAAAAGGACTCCTGAAATGATCGAACTTCAAAACCTCAGCAAGACCTTCCAAAGCAACGGCAAGGATGTAAAAGCCGTGGACTCGGTGAGCCTGACCGTCAATGAAGGCGAGATCTGCGTGTTCCTCGGGCCTTCGGGTTGCGGCAAAAGCACCACGCTGAAAATGATCAACCGCCTGATCAAACCCACCTCGGGCAAGATCCTGATCAACGGTGAAGACACCACCGACCTCGACGCCGTGACCCTGCGGCGCAACATCGGTTATGTGATTCAGCAGATCGGCCTGTTTCCGAACATGACCATCGAAGAGAACATCGTGGTCGTGCCGAAACTGCTGGGCTGGGACAAACAGAAATGCCACGACCGCGCCCGCGAACTGATGAGCATGATCAAGCTGGAGCCCAAGCAGTATCTGCACCGTTACCCCCGTGAATTGTCCGGTGGTCAGCAGCAGCGGATCGGCGTGATTCGCGCGCTGGCGGCCGATGCGCCGCTGTTGCTGATGGACGAACCGTTCGGCGCGGTCGACCCGATCAACCGTGAAATGATTCAGAACGAGTTCTTCGAGATGCAGCGGGCGCTGAACAAGACGGTGATCATGGTCAGTCATGACATCGACGAAGCGATCAAGCTCGGTGACAAGATCGCGATCTTCCGCGCCGGCAAGCTGCTGCAGATCGACCACCCGGACACCCTGCTCGCCCACCCTGTGGACGATTTCGTCAGCAACTTCGTCGGCCAGGACAGCACCCTCAAGCGCCTGCTGCTGGTGAAAGCCGAAGATGCGGCGGACAACGCACCCTCCGTCAGCCCGGAAACCCCGGTGGCCGAGGCGCTGGAATTGATGGACGAGCACGACCGACGCTACGTGGTGGTCACCTGTGCCGAGAACAAGGCGCTGGGTTATGTACGACGTCGCGACCTGCACCGTCAGACCGGCACCTGCGGCCAATACCTGCGAGAATTCAATGCAACGGCGGCGTACGACGAGCATTTGCGCATCCTGTTGTCGCGGATGTACGAGTTCAATCGGGCGTGGTTGCCGGTGATGGATGCCGATCGGGTGTTTTTGGGCGAGGTGACTCAGGAGTCGATTGCGGCTTATCTGAGCTCGGGTCGTTCGCGCGGCATGAAGACCAATATCGTGTCGCCGGCCGAGGCTGTAATCGCATAAAAATGCAAAACCTGTAGGAGCGAGCCTGCTCGCGATAACTATCTTTCAGCCAATGTTGATGTCGGCCATGAAATTGTCATCGCGAGCAAGCTCGCTCCCACAGGTTCTATTCAATTTTTTCGTACCTCGCGGGCCGGAAAAAAATATCAACACCCGTCTCTTCAAACAGCCTCCAGAAAGACCTGCCGAAACCGTCAAAACTTCGCTCAGCCAACCTTCTCGCGCCCATCGTCGCCGAAGTTGACACCATCGTAGTCATCTACGATCTGGCGAGCAAAAGCGTCGAACGTGCAGGTATTTTTAACACTGCGCAATTCTCCGGGAACATCCGCCTGTCATCTGTGTCGAGTACAAAGTGAGCTGGCGGCAACGCGCGTCAGACAAGTGCAAAAACGCGACATTTTTTGTTGATCTCGAGCCCCTCACGCCCTAAAGTTCGCGCCGAACGTCCATGCTGGAAACGATCCATCCGGCTCAAGTACTGACGACGAGACAGCAAGGCCAAGGGCTGCGACCCATGGCCTTTTTGCTTTCGGCGACATGCCTTGGGAAGTAGGCGAACCAAAGTGGGGATACGGAGGACGTTCATTTGCACCCATTGATAATTTCAGTTTGCCAGTAGGAGTTCCCAGCATGTCGATCCAGGTCGAAGACTATTTCGCGCGCGAAACCTTTCAAAAAATGAAGGCGTTCGCCGACAAGCAAGAAACCCCGTTCGTATTGATCGACACCGGCATGATCAGCCAGGCCTACGACGACCTGCGCGCCGGTTTCGAATTCGCCAAGGTCTACTACGCGGTCAAGGCCAACCCGGCTGTCGAAATCATCGACCTGCTGAAAGAGAAAGGCTCGAGCTTCGACATCGCCTCTATCTATGAGCTGGACAAAGTGCTGAGCCGCGGCGTCAGCCCCGACCAGATCAGCTACGGCAACACCATCAAGAAGTCCAAGGACATCCGTTACTTCTACGACAAGGGCGTGCGCCTGTACGCCACCGACTCCGAAGCGGACCTGCGCAACATCGCCAAGGCCGCCCCGGGCTCGAAAGTCTACGTGCGCATCCTGACCGAAGGCTCGACCACCGCCGACTGGCCTTTGTCGCGCAAGTTCGGCTGCCAGACCGACATGGCCATGGACCTGCTGATCCTGGCTCGCGACCTGGGTCTGGTGCCTTACGGCGTGTCGTTCCACGTGGGTTCGCAGCAGCGTGACATCAGCGTCTGGGACGCGGCGATCGCCAAGGTCAAAGTAATCTTCGAACGTCTGAAAGAAGAAGACGGCATCGAACTGAAGCTGATCAACATGGGTGGTGGCTTCCCGGCCAACTACATCACCCGTACCAACAGCCTGGAAACCTACGCCGAGGAAATCATCCGCTTCCTCAAGGAAGACTTCGGTGACGACCTGCCGGAAATCATCCTGGAGCCAGGCCGTTCGTTGATCGCCAACGCCGGCATCCTGGTCAGCGAAGTGGTACTGGTCGCGCGTAAATCCCGCACCGCCGTCGAGCGCTGGGTATACACCGACGTGGGCAAATTCTCCGGCCTGATCGAAACCATGGACGAAGCCATCAAGTTCCCGATCTGGACCGAAAAGAAAGGCGAAGTGGAAGAAGTCGTGATCGCCGGCCCGACCTGCGACAGCGCCGACATCATGTACGAAAACTACAAGTACGGCCTGCCGCTGAACCTGGCCATCGGTGACCGCCTGTACTGGCTGTCGACCGGTGCCTACACCACCAGCTACAGCGCAGTTGAATTCAACGGCTTCCCGCCGCTGAAGTCCTTCTACGTGTAAGCGCTATACGCAGAAAGCAAAAAGCCCATGACCTGTCATGGGCTTTTTTGTGCCTGAAAATCGGCGAAACACCTGTAGAGCTGCCGAAGGCTGCGATCTTTTGACTTTGATTTTTAGAAGCAAGATCAAAAGATCGCAGCCTTCGGCAGCTCCTACAGGTCAATCAGTGTCAGGCGACAACAATGTTGAATATGCCGGCCTCATCGCGGGCAAGCCTTGCTCCTACAGTCACTTGGGGCGGTCGCAGATTTCGCACTTCCAAACTCTGCGTGAGAACAATCCAAGTAATGTTTAGAGGGCTATTTACGTGGTAAAGGAAATGGATCATCAGTGTTTAAAGCGTCTGCCCAAGCCTGAACAACCTCATGATTAACCACGTTTCCAGTATCTACATCGACCAAAGCCTCACGAGTAAGTCGATTTTTCTCATCACTCAACCACACTGTCTTTTGATGATATTCAACCGATAATGCTTGAATCCTCGGGTCTGTAGCACTGGATAACGCTTCACTCGCCACCCGCAGGAAGTTCAGATTTCCGTCAGCGAGCGCCTTGTGGAGCCAAACAAGTGCTTCTTCGATATTGCCTTCATCCGCCAGCACAGCCGCATAACTGAACTGCCCACGAAAATCTCCACCCACCGCCGAACGTCGGTACCAGTCGCGGGCCGCTTTGGCATCTGCCGGGCAAACGCGCCCTTCTTCCAGATACCGCCCCAGCAGGTTCATCGATTTCGCATGGCCCAGTTCAGCGGCGCGACGATACAGATCCAATGCCTGCTCCTGATCCTCGCCAACACCACGCCCGGTCGCCAGCAGGTTCGCGTAGTTGTACATGGCCCAGTCCAGACCGGCGTCTGCCGCGACTCGATAATGTCGTGCAGCAAGAGAAGCATCAGCCGCGCATCCCCAACCGTGCTCGTAGCAGCGCCCCAGCATGTTGCGCGCCATCAGGTGCCCCTGCCGGGCGGCGATGTCGAACCAGCGCAGCGCCAACGGCTGGTCCTGCGCAATCCCTCGACCGTCCAGCAAAATTTGCCCGAGCAGCGCCTGGGCATCGACGAGCCCTTCGCGGGCCGCCATCAGGATCGCCTGGGCGGCACGGGCCGGGCTTTCCTCGAGCATGGCCTTGAGGCGTTCGCCGTCGAGCACCTCTTCGCGGCGCAACAGAAAACTCATACCTCAACCCACCGACGCAGCAGGTTGTGATAGGTGCCGGTCAGGCGGATCAACGACGGATGGTCCGGCACATCCTGGGTCAGTTGCCGGATCGCCCCGTCCATCTCGAACAGCAGCGCGCGCTGGCTGTCTTCGCGCACCAGGCTCTGGGTCCAGAAGAAGGAGGCATAGCGGGCGCCACGGGTCACGGGATTGACCTTGTGCAGGCTGGTGCCGGGGTACAGCACCATGTCGCCGGCGGGCAATTTCACTCGTTGCGTGCCGAAGGTGTCCTGGATTTCCAGTTCGCCGCCGTCGTAATCCTCGGGCTCACTGAAAAACAGCGTGGCCGACAGATCGGTGCGTACCCGCTCGATGCTGCCCTTGGGCTGGCGCACGGCATTGTCGATGTGGAAATCGAAACTGCCACCGGCGGTGTAACAGTTCACCAACGGCGGAAAGACCTTGTGCGGCAGCGCCGCCGACATGAACTGCGGGTTTTTCCACAAGCGGTCCAGCATCGCCGCGCCGATCTCCTTGGCCAGCGGATGCCCTTCCGGCAGCTGGAGATTGTGCTTGGCCTTGGCTGACTGATAGCCGGCCGTAATCTTGCCATCAGCCCAATCGGCCTGTTCCAGAGCCTCGCGGATGCGCTGCACTTCTTCTTTGTCGAACAAACCGGGAATGTGCAACAGCATGGAAAAGGCGCCTGGATGCAAAGGGGCGCCAATGGTATTGATTCTTATTGCCCGTGTAAAACCCGCAAGACGAACGAAACAGTAAAAACCGTAAGGTCAAATTGTAAAGAATGTAAATTCAGTGCGAATAGTAACGTTTCGCAATTGATACAAAGACGCGTCTACCCTATATTCCGCGGCCTCAAATCCTTGGGGAAGGGGAATCAAATGTCACGGCAATACCCACAACTACCGGTCAGCTCGCCACGTCTGCTCGCTTCTGCAATTGGCGTGGCCCTCACTGCCGGTTCTGCGGGCCACATGGTCTTCGCTGCTGAAAAAACCGACGAGAAAGCGCCAAGCAACACCATTTCGCTGGGTGCGACCTCGATCACCGGCGAAGCCCAGGACGAGACCACCTACAACGTCGAGAAAGCCTCTTCGCCCAAGTACACCGCACCGCTGGTCGACACCCCTCGTTCGATCACGGTCATCCCGCAACAAGTTCTGAAAGACACCGGCGCCCTGAACATGCAGGACGCACTGCGCACCGTGCCAGGCATCACCTTCGGTGCCGGTGAAGGCGGCAACCCACAGGGCGACCGTCCGTTCATTCGCGGCTTCGACGCCCAGGGCGATACCTACCTGGACGGTGTGCGCGATACCGGTTCGCAGAGCCGCGAAATCTTCGCCGTCGAATCGATCGAAGTCAGCAAGGGCCCGAACTCGGCCATCGGTGGCCGGGGCGCTGCTGGCGGCAGCATCAACCTGGTGAGCAAGAAAGCACACCTGGGCAATTCGTTCGACGGTGGCTTCACCTGGGGTTCGGACCAGACCCAGCGTTACACCCTGGATGGCAACTATCAGTTCTCCGACACCGCCGCCGGCCGTCTGAACCTGATGAGCCACGAAAGCAACGTCGCCGGGCGCCAGAGCGTCAACTACGACCGCTGGGGCGTCGCGCCTTCCCTGGCCTTCGGCCTGGGCACCGACACTCGCGTCAACCTCGACTACTACCATCTGGAAAGTAACGACTTGCCGGACTCGGGCATTCCGTACTCGATCCCGACCGCAGGTTCCGCGGCCCGTACCAAGGCCAATCCGGACAAGCCGGATGACGGTGGCAACAGCAGCAACTTCTACGGCTTGAATGACCGCGACTTCCGCAAGGGCCGTACCGACACCGCGACCATCTCTGTCGAGCACGACCTGAGCGACGCGCTGACCGTCAAGAACACCCTGCGCCACGGCACCAGCATGCAGGACTACATCCTGACCCAGCCGGACGACAGCAAGGGTAACGTCAACAATGGCAGCGTCTGGCGTCGTGCGAACACTCGCGTGAGCAACACCGAGACCACCACCAACCAGACCGATCTGTTTGGTGATGTGTACATCGCCGGCTTCAAGAACAGCTTCGCCACCGGTATCGAGTTGAGCCGCGAGGAAAGCAAGAAGTCCTCGTACAACGTCAACACCGACACCACGCCATCGTCGCCGGGCAACTCCAGCACCAACTGCTCGCCGGCCCTGATCGGCGCGCCAAGCGGCTACAACTGCACCTCGCTGTCCAACCCGAACCCGAACGACCCGTGGAACGGTGCGATCTCGCGCAACTACGCCGGTACCGACACCAAGGCCAACACCTACGCGCTGTATGTGTTCGACACCCTGGAGTTGAACGAGCAGTGGCTGGTGAACATGGGCCTGCGCTACGACCATTTCGACACCGACTACAAGACCTACACCGCCAATGGCGCCACCACCAACAAGGGTGATGATGTCAGCGAGTTCGTCACCGGTCAGTTCGGTGTGGTCTACAAGCCGGCGGAAAACGGCAGCATCTATGCGTCCTACGCCACCTCCGCCACACCACCGGGCGCAACCCTGGGCGAAGGCATGGACGGCAACCCGCTGGGCGGCACTCCGGATCGCAACGGCAACCTGCTGAGCAGCGACATGGAGCCGGAAACCACCAAGAACTACGAAATCGGTACCAAGTGGGACCTGATGAATGATCGTCTGTCGCTGACCGCCGACATTTTCCGCACCGAGAAAGAAAACGCCCGTGTGCAGACCAACACCACCTCGTACGAAAACGTCGGCAAGACCCGCGTTCAAGGTTTCGAGCTGTCGGCCACCGGCAAGCTGACCGACAAATGGCAAGTCTTCGCCGGCTACGCCTACATGGACAGCGAGCAGATCGACGGCGGCCCGCTGGCGGCCAACAAGGCCAACGACGGCAACGAACTGCCTAACACGCCGAAAAACAGCGCCAGCCTGTGGACGACCTATCAGGTCACGCCAAAGCTGACCATCGGTGGCGGTGCGTTCTACGTCGACGACGTGTTCGGCAGCGTGGCCAACACCACCATGGTCGATTCCTACGTTCGCTACGATGCGATGGCCGCCTACAAGCTGACCAAAAACATCGACCTGCAACTGAACGTGCAGAACCTGACCGACGAAACCTACTACGACAAGGCGTTCTCGACCCACTTCGCCAACCAGGCGGCGGGCCGTACGGCGCTGTTGAGCACCAACTTCCACTTCTGATGGAAAAGTAAAAGCCACCTCCTGTAGGAGCGAGCCTGCTCGCGATGGTCGTGAACGATAACGAGGTCAACCTGACTCCCCGCGTCGCTCTCCCGTTCATCGCGAGCAGGCTCGCTCCTACAGGACAGCGTGAACGCAGATGCCCCGCTCACTCTGGTGACCGGGGTTTTCGTGTGTAAAAAAGAATGTTTCTCGACAACCCACGGCATCATAATGCGCGCCGTGATGACTATCTTCGAATGAACAAGGCGAGCGACGTGTTGAAGAAAACCCTGTTCCAGTTGCACTGGTTTTTTGGCATCAGCGCAGGGCTCGTCCTGGCCCTGATGGGCATTACCGGAGCGACGGTGTCGTTTCAGGATGAAATTCTGTACGCCATGAACCCTTCTGTGTTGCAGGTGCAGAAGCAGGTCGCCGGTGTGCTGCCGCCCGCCGAACTGGTGGAAAAAGTCGAAGCGGCGACCGGCCTGAAAGTCGCGATGCTCTCGGTCGACATCGACAGCGACCTGGCCGCGCGCGCCTTCTTCACCCCCGCACCGGGCGAACGTCGCGGCCCCATGCGTTACTTCGATCCCTATACCGGTGAACTGCTGGGCGACGCCACCGGCCAGCGATTCTTCGGCCTGATGCTGCAACTGCACCGCTTCCTCGCCATGGGTGACAGCGGTCGGCAGATCACCGGGGCCTGTACGCTGATCCTGGTGTTCTTCTGTCTCTCGGGCCTGTACCTGCGCTGGCCCCGTCAGTGGGCCAGCTGGCGCGCCTGGCTGACCCTGGACTGGAAGAAGAAAGGTCGCAGCTTCAATTGGGACCTGCATTCGGTCGCCGGCACCTGGTGCCTGGTGTTTTACCTCTTGGCGGCGTTGACCGGGCTGACCTGGTCCTACGAGTGGTACAACAAGGGCGTGACCCGGCTGCTCTCCGACTCCCCGCAGAACGAACGCGTTCGCGGCGGCCGTGGCCCAGCACCCGAGGGCCCTGCGCCGACTGCCGATTACGCGGCGATGTGGAGCAGCATCTACAGCGCGGCGGGGCCCGGCCTGAGTTTCTACAACACCCGCATGCCACCGGTGGCCGGGCAACCGGCGACTGTTTTTTATCTGTTGAAAGACTCGCCCCACGACCGCGCCCTGAACCAGATCTCCCTCGACCCGGTCACCGGCGTGATCAAACGTCATGACCGTTACAGCGACAAAAGCCTGTCGGCGCAGTTGCTGACCAGTGTCTACGCGCTGCACACCGGCAGCTATTTCGGCATCGGCGGACGCATCCTCCTCACTCTCACCGCCCTGACCATGCCGCTGTTTTTCGTCACCGGCTGGCTGTTGTACCTCGACCGTCGCCGCAAAAAGCGCCAGATCAAGGATGCGCGCAAAGGCCTGGAACAACCGGGCAGCGACGCTCCGGCCTGGCTGATCAGCTTCGCCAGCCAGAGCGGTTTTGCCGAGCAACTGGCGTGGCAGACCGCCGGCCAACTGCAGGCTGCCGGCCTGCCGGTGAAGGTGCAGCCACTGGCGAGCGTCAGCGAACAGGACCTGCAGGATTCGGGCAACGCCTTGTTCGTGGTCAGCACCTTCGGCGACGGCGAAGCGCCGGACAGCGCTCGCGGATTCGAGCGCAAGGTGCTGGGCCAGGCATCGAACCTGGACAGTCTGAACTATGCGGTACTGGGCCTCGGTGATCGTCAGTACCAACACTTCTGCGGTTTCGCTCGACGCCTGCACAACTGGCTGGGTGAGCACGGTGGCAAGACCCTGTTCGCCCCGGTGGAAGTCGACAGTGGCGACCCTTACGCCCTGCGTCACTGGCAGCAGCAACTCGGGCTGCTGACCGGGCAGGCACCTGTGGATACCTGGCAGGCGCCGAGCTACGACAACTGGACCCTGAGCCGCCGCGAATTGCTTAACCCGGACAGCTCCGGTTCACCGGTGTACCTGCTGGGCCTCACCGCGCCGACCACCAGCAGTTGGCTGGCCGGTGACCTGGTGGAAGTGCTGCCGCGCAATTGCCCATGGGCCATCGAGCATTTCCTCGAAGGGTTGGGCATTGACGGTCGCGCGACCATCACCCTCGACGGCTTGGCACAACCTCTGGAGCACGCCCTGGCCAGCCGGCAGCTGCCCGAGAACCGCAGCCATCTGGTTGGCCTGCACGCCCAGGCGCTGGTGGATGCGCTGGTGCCGCTGGCCATGCGTGAATACTCCATCGCCTCGATTGCGGCCGATGGTGTGCTCGAACTGATCGTGCGTCAGGAACTGCGCGCCGATGGCAGCCTGGGCGTCGGTTCCGGCTGGCTGACCGAACACGCGCCGGTGGGGAGCAGCATCAGCCTGCGGGTTCGCCGCAACAGTGGTTTCCACCTGCCGAACGAGCCGGTGCCGATGATCCTGCTGGGTAACGGCACGGGATTGGCCGGGCTGCGCAGCCTGCTCAAGGCGCGGATTGCCGATGGGCAACAGCGTCAATGGTTGTTGTTCGGCGAGCGCAACCGAGAACACGATTACCTGTGTCGTGACGAGCTGGAAGAGTGGTTGATCTCGGGTGACCTGCAACGTTTGGACCTGGCGTTTTCCCGGGACCAGGCCGAGAAAATCTACGTTCAGGATCGTCTGCGCGAATCCGCCGATGAGCTGAAGAAATGGCTGGCGGACGGTGCCGTGATCTACATCTGTGGCAGTTTGCAGGGCATGGCTGCCGGGGTTGATCAGGTACTCAATGACCTGCTCGGCGCTGCCGAAGTTGAACGCCTGATCGAACAGGGCCGCTACCGCCGCGACGTTTACTGACCCATTGCCCCTGTAGGAGCTGAGCTTGCTCGCGATAGCGGTCTGACAGACAAATCCATGTCGCGTATCAGATCGCTATCGCGAGCAAGCTCAGCTCCTACAGGGGATTGGTGTTGTTATACGGGTTGTAATTTCTGTTCGAACACCGACACGCCATCCAGTTCGCGCAGCACCACCGTCAACTCCCCGCTCAGCCCCTCGATATTCACCTCGCCAAAAAACTGAAACCCGGCAAACGGCGAAGCGTTCATTACCGGCGCGGTTTTCTGGAACACCGCCTGCGGGCCGAAGGTTTTGTCCAATACATCAGGGCCGAAGCTGCCGGCATTCAAGGGACCGGCCACGAATTCCCAGAACGGCTCGAAATCCTGAAACGCGGCACGGTCCGGGTGGAAATGATGGGCGGCGCAGTAGTGCACATCCGCGGTCAGGAACAGGAAATTGCGCACTGACTGCGCCCGCAGGAAACCCAGCAACTCGGCGATTTCCAACTCTCGTCCCTGAGCGGGACCAGGGTCGCCGTTGGCCACCGCCTCCCAGCGCGTGACACCTAGGCTGACCTCGCCATCCGGAGCCCCGAGGCCGATGGACATGTCGGCAGCGATCACTTTCCATTGGGCGCCGGAGGCCTTGAGCGAAGCCTTCAACCAGTCCAGTTGCTCACGTCCGAGAAACGGCTTTTCACCGCCCAGGTTTTCGTCATTGGCGCCGCGATAACTGCGCATGTCGAGCACGAACACATCGAGCAATGGCCCGTAGTTGAGCTGCCGATAAATCCGCCCGCCGCCGTCGGCGCTCTGCACGCGCATGGGCGCGTATTCGAGCCAGGCCTGACGCCCGTGGTCCACCAGGTTGTGGATATCTTTGTTCTGGTAACGCTTATCCAGGTGTTTACCCGGCGACCAGTTGTTCACCACCTCGTGGTCGTCCCACTGCCAGATCTGCGGCACCTCGGCATTGAAGCGACGGATGTTTTCGTCCATCAGGTTGTAACGGTAATTGCCCCGGAAATCGTCGATGGTTTCAGCGACCTTGCTCTTGGCCTCGGTGGTGATGTTGCGCCACACCCGGCCGCTTTCGGTGACGAGTTGCGCGGGTATGGGGTTGTCGGCGTAGATGGTGTCGCCGCTGTGGATAAAGAAGTCCGGCAGGCGCAGGCGCATGGCTTCGTAGATGCGCATGCCGCCGATGTCCGGGTTGATGCCGAAGCCTTGGCCGGCGGTGTCGCCACTCCAGAGGAAACGAATGTCGCGGCGCGCCTGGGGCACGCTGCGCAGATGGCCGAACCAGGGCTCGCTGGCGATCCCGCTCTGGGCATCTTCGAATTGCACGCGGTAGAAAATCGCCTGATCGGCGGGCAGCCCGGTCAGCTCGACCCGGGCGGTGAAGTCGGTGCGGGCATCGGCCAGGGGCGAAACGAATCGGCGGGGGTTGGAAAACAGGCTGCGGGTGTCCCACTCCACCACCATCCGCGCCGGACGATCGCAGCGGCTCCAGATGATCGCGCGGTCGCCGAGCAGGTCGCCGGATTGCACGCCGTCGGTGAGCTGGGGGCGGTCCTTGATCGAGGCGATTACCGCTGGCACCAGCCCCGGTAAAAGCAGCCCGGCGCCGACGGTCTGGATGATGCGACGGCGTCCGGGGTCGAATTCGCTCATGTTGTTCGAGGCCTCTGTAGGAGCGAGCCTGCTCGCGAAAAACCCTCAGGCACCGCTGGGTATCTGGTTTAACGCGTTATCGTTCGCGACCATCGCGAGCAGGCTCGCTCCTACAGGGGGGGCGGTGTCAGGCTTTGACGGGCTCCAGCGCCAACTCAACTGTTTCCGGCCGCTTGACCAGCGCATACACCACCGCCGTCAACAAACTCCCCGCCACGATCGCCAGCAAGTACAGCAAAGCATGGTTGATCGCATTGGGGATCGCCAACACGAACAAACCTCCATGGGGCGCCATCAGCTTGCAGCCGAAATACATCGACATCGCACCGGTCAGCGCGCCACCGGCGATGCTCGCCGGAATCACCCGCAGCGGATCCTTGGCGGCAAACGGAATCGCGCCTTCGGAGATGAAGCACAAGCCCAGAACCAGCGCCGCTTTGCCCGCCTCGCGTTCGGTCTGGGCGAACTTGCGTCGGGCGATGAAGGTGGCGATCCCGAGGCCAATCGGCGGCACCATGCCCGCCGCCATGGTGGCCGCCATCGGTGCATAACTCTGCGACGCCAGCAGCCCGACCGAGAACGCATACGCGGCCTTGTTGATCGGCCCGCCAAGGTCGACACACATCATGCCGCCCAGCAACACGCCGAGCAGAATCGCGTTGGTGGTGCCCATGCTGTCGAGGAAATGCGTGAGCCCTTCGAGCATCCCCGCCACCGGCTTGCCGACCACGTAAATCATCACCAGCCCGGTGAACAGACTGGCCAGCAACGGGATGATCAGGATCGGCTTCAACGCCTCCAGGCTTTGCGGCAACCGCGCGTAGCGATTGATGGCCTGCGCCGCGTAACCGGCGATGAAACCGGCAATGATCCCGCCGATGAAACCGGCGCCCAGGGTGCTCGCCAGCAGGCCGCCGATCATCCCCGGCGCCAGGCCCGGACGGTCAGCGATGGAATAGGCGATATAGCCTGCCAGCAGCGGCACCATCAGCTTGAATGCGGTGTCACCGCCGATCTGCATCAGGGCGGCGGCCAAGGTGCCTTGTTCCTTGAAAGCGGTGATGCCGAACACGAATGAGAGGGCGATCATCAGGCCGCCCGCCACCACCATCGGCAGCATGAACGACACGCCGGTCAGCAGGTGTTTGTAGACCCCGGTCTTCTCTGGCTTGACCGGAGCTTTCGCACCGGTCGATGCGCTTTCCTGCACGCCTTCGGCGAGCGCCTTGTTCAAGGTGGCCTCGGCCTGCTTGAGGGCAATGCCCGTGCCGCAGCGATAGATTTTCTTGCCAGCGAAGCGCTCGGTGGCCACTTCGATGTCCGCGGCCAGCAGCACCACATCGGCATCGGCAATCGCTTGAGCACTCAACGGATTGCGTGCACCGACCGAGCCCTGGGTTTCCACTTGCAGGTCATAACCCAGGCGCTTTGCCGCCTGTTGCAGGGCCTCGGCGGCCATGAAGGTGTGAGCGACACCGGTCGGGCAGGCGGTGACCGCGACCAGGCGCGGTGCGTTGGCGGCGACGGTAGCTGGTTCGGCAGTGGTCTCGGGCGCGCGATAGACAGTCGCCTCTTCGGCGCCACGGCGCAGCACCGCTTCCACGTCCTGCAGAGCCTGGGCCGGGGTGCTTTGGTAGACACGTTTGCCGACGAATCGCGACATGTCCACCGGGGTGCTGGTCACCAGCAATACCCATTCGGCGGCCTGGAGAGTGGCTGCCGACAACTGGCGTTCCGGATGCGCCGCATCGCTGACTTCGACGCAGGTCATCCAACCCTGACGCTGGGCCGCCGCATCCAGCAAACGGGCACACAGCACACTGGTGACCATGCCGTTGGGGCAGGCAGTAACAATGGCTAATTTCATGACCAACCCTCTTATTGTTCTGTCAGGGGATGCACGCGCACGCCCTGTGCGAGCAGCGTCAGTTGCGCTGCATCGCCAATGCCGAAACCGATCTGGGTCACCGCCATCGCGGCAATCGCCGTGGCCGTGCGCAAGGTTTGCTCGGGCGTGTGGGCCTGGAGCAAACCGTGGAGCATGCCCGCCAGCAGCGAATCACCCGCGCCCACTGTGCTGGCGACGCTGACCTTGGGTGGCGTGGCATGCAGCGCCGAGCCGACGCTGAACCAGTTCACGCCTTTGGCGCCGTGGGACACCACGACGTGTTCGATGCCCTGTGCATGCAAACGACTGGCCGCCTCGGCCTCGGCCAGCACCGACACCGCATCGCTGCCGAGCACTTCGGCCAGCTCTTCGGTGTTGGGTTTGATCAACCACGGGCCGGCCTTGAGCGCAGCCGTCAATGCCTCGCCACTGGTATCGAGGGCGACTTTCAGCCCGAGTTTTTTCAAACGCAGGATCAAGCCCTGCAACCATTGCGGGCTGACGCCTTGCGGCAAGCTGCCGGCGACCACGACCGCGTCATGGTCCGGGGCAATCCGCTCCAGACGATCAAGCAAGGCCTGCTGTGCCGCCTCGCTGACCCGGGGTCCGGGACCGTTGAGGTCGGTGATGCGCCCGTCGCTTTCCGCCAGCTTGATATTGCTGCGGGTCTCGCCGGGTACGCGGATGAAGGCGTCGGTGAAACCGCGCTTGGCAAACAGGGTTTCGAACGCTTGCAGGTTGTCTTCACCCAGAAATCCGCTGACCGTCAGCTGATGCCCGAGGTCCGCCAGCACCTGCGCCACGTTCACCCCTTTGCCGGCGGCGTGGGTGTGCATGGCGTCGCTGCGGTTGACCTGACCGGGTTCCAGGCGCGGCAACTGCACCGTCAGATCCAGCGCCGGGTTGAGGGTCAGGGTCAGAATCCTGGCCATTACAGGGCCTCCACTAATGCACGGACTTCATTGGCGCTGCCCACGGCGAGCGCCTCTTGGGCGAGGTTTCTGGCCTGGCTCAGGCTGAGCTCGCGAACCCGCGCCTTGACCTCGGGGATGCTGCGCGCGCCCACGCTCAACTCATCCACGCCCAGCCCGACCAGCACCGGTACCGCCAGCGGATCGGCCGCCAGCTCACCGCAGACGCCCACCCACTTGCCATGGGCATGGGCCGCGCGCACGGTGATGTCGATCAGTTGCAGCACCGCCGGGTGCAAGCCATCGGCCTGGGCCGACAGGGTTGGATGGCCACGGTCGATGGCCAGGGTGTATTGCGTCAGGTCGTTGGTGCCGACGCTGAAGAAGTCGACCTCCTTGGCCAGCACCGGCGCCAGCAGTGCCGCCGACGGCACTTCGATCATGATCCCCAGTTGCAGGTCTGCCACCGGGATTTCCCGGCGCAGGCGCTCGGTCATGTCCCGGGCCTGGCGCCACTCGTCGACGCTGCCGACCATGGGAAACATGATGCGCAGCGGACGGTTGTCGGCGGCGCGCAGCAAGGCGCGCAGTTGCGCTTCCATGATCTGCGGCCGTTGCAGGGTCAGGCGAATGCCGCGCACGCCGAGGAAGGGGTTTTCCTCCTTGGCGATCGGCCAATAGGGCAAGGGTTTGTCGCCACCGACGTCGAGGGTGCGCACCACCAGTGGCCGCCCGGCGAGGCCATCGAGCACGCGGCGATATTCGGCTTCCTGGGTGGCTTCGTCCGGTGCTTGCGGGTGGGCCATGAAAATCAGTTCGGTGCGCAGCAAGCCGATGCCTTCGGCGCCCTGCTCCACCGCGGCGATGACGGCGGCGCTTTCACCGATGTTGGCGACCACTTCGACGGTATGCCCGTCTGTGGTCACGGCCGGTTGATGGCGTTGTTCGGCGGCGGCCTTGAGCCGTTGCTCGCGGGTGTCGCGCTCCTGGGTGGCGCGCTGCAAGGTGGTCGAGTCGGCATCCACGTGCAATCGACCGCGTTGTCCGTCGAGCAGCAAAGGTGTGCCTGGCGCCAACAACAGCACGGCCGCGCCAGCGCCGACCAGGGCCGGAATACCCAGCGCCCTGGCGACGATGGCGCTGTGTGCGGTGGCGCCACCCCGGGCAGTGAGAATGCCGGCAACCCGTGCCGGATCAAGGCGTGCCACGTCGGACGGGCCGACTTCGTCCATCACCAGAATGTACGGTTGCTCGGGCTCGCTCGCGCTTTGCACACCGCACAACTGCGCCAGCACTCGGCGCCCCACATCGCGCAAGTCGGCGGCGCGCTCGGCGAGCAATGCGTCCTGCAGGGATTCCTGCTGCCGGGCGGCGGCTTCGATCACCGACATCCACGCCGCTTCCGCGCTTTCACCTTGTTTGAGGCGGGTGTCGACCTCGTCGGTCAATTCCGGGTCGTCGAGCATTTCCTGATGGGTGACGAAAATCTCGCGGATTGCCTTGGCCTTGCTGCGTTCGATCAGGCCCTGAATGTCACTTCGCACTTGTATCAACGCTTGCTTGAGGCGTTCGCGTTCAACGGCGGCGGACTCACCGCGTAGCGGGTAATCGATGGCTTGCTGGACTTGAATATGCGCCGGGCCGATGGCGATGCCCGGTGCGGCGGCAATGGCCTGGATCAAGCTGCCGGATGCTGGGGCGAGCAGCACTTGGGCAACCTCTGCCATTTCTACGTTCGGTTGGCTTATCGGCGGCAGCGGCTCGACTTCCTCGCCGAGGCCTTCTTCGATGGCGGCCAACAGCGCAGGCAATGCATCGGCGGCGATGCTCGGTTCGGCGATGATTTCCAGCACCTGACCACGACGGGCTCCGAGGCTGAGCAGCTTGCTCAAGCTCTTGACCGACACGGCGCTGTCCTGGCTGTCGACGATGCGGATGCGGATCTCGCCTTCAAAACTCTTCGCCAACTGCGCGAGGATCTTCGCCGGCCGCGCATGCAGGCCATGGGCGTTGGCCAGTGCGATACGAGCGCTCGGCCAGTCCGCGGGCAGTTCACCGCCGAGCACTTCGAGCACCGCGCGGCAGCTGGTGGCGCGACCCAACTCGTGACCGCGACCTTCAATCAGCAAGGCACACAGGCGTTCGAGCAAGGCCTGATGCGCCTCGCCCAGGCTGGCCAGGCAGAACAATCCGTTCAACGGCTGCCCGAGGTAACGCAAGGGTTTGTCCGGGGTGACGAAGGCCAGGCCCGGGCGCTTGACCGTCTGCTCGCTGTGCAACCACCACAGGCCATCGCCCAATGGCAGCGCTTCGACCTGCTGCAACACGGCGGAGAAACCGTTGCTGACGCAGTCGGCCTGGCGCAGCAGCCGGGCGCCGCGCCATACCAGCTCTTCGAAATCCTCAGCGGCAACGCCCAGGCCGATCATCTGCGCATCCAGCGCCAGTTCCTGTGGCGCGCCTTGCAGCAGTTTGAGCAGGGCTTCGGGGGAACTGGCGCGGCGCAGGGCCTGGCCGAGATCGGTCTCGCCGAGGGCGCGGGTCAGCAATTGCAGCAGGCGCAGGTGTTCGTCGGATTTGGCGGCAATGCCGATCGCCAGATAGACGATCTGCCCGTCGCCCCAGTCCACACCTTCGGGGAACTGCATCAGGCGCACGCCGGTGGTGAACACCTGATCGCGGGTTTGCGGCGTGCCATGGGGAATGGCAATCCCCTGGCCGAGAAAGGTCGAGCCCTGGGCCTCTCGCGCCTGCAAGCCGGCGAGGTAACCCTCGGCGACCAGGCCATCGGCGACCAGATGCCGGGCCAGCAATTGCAAGGCTTCGGACTTATCCACAGCCGATTGGCCCATGGATATCTGCTCCACTGTGAGCTCGAGCATGCTTTCTCCTTTTTGGCGCCCTGTGGACACCAGGTATTGTTTTGGATGATTCAGCTTAGGCACCTGTGCGAAGACAAGATTTGGCAGTTTCGTGGCAGAACTGACAAAAGGGACCAACAACCTTGAAAATACGCTTGCTGAAACGTTTAATCTAGCATGATTGGCACGTTACTCGATAACCTCGAAATCGTGAAGTCCAATTGTCGGATGCGCTGCAACAAGGGTCGACTATCTGAATCGGGTAGGATTGGCGAAACTGTCGGGCAAGCTCGAAAAAAAACAAGGAAACAACGGGTTGAAACTCAGTGATATCGCCCAGTTGGCCGGTGTGTCCGTTACCACCGCCAGCTACGTCATCAACGGCAAGGCCGAACAACAACGCATCAGCAGCGCGACCGTCGAGCGCGTGCGCGCGGTGGTCGATCAGCACGGCTTTACGCCCAACCCCCAGGCCGCCGGACTGCGCAGCCGCCATACCCGCACCCTGGGGTTCATTCTGCCGGACCTGGAAAACCCCAGTTACGCGCGAATTGCCAAGTTGCTGGAGCAAGGTGCACGGGCTCGCGGCTATCAACTGCTGATCGCCAGCTCCGACGACGCGCCCGACAGCGAGCGACAATTGCTCAAGCTGTTCCGCGCCCGGCGCTGCGATGCGTTGATCGTCGCCAGTTGCCTGCCGGTCGGTGACGACAGTTATCGCCAGTTGCAGGCCAAAGGCATCCCGATCATTGCCGTCGACCGGGTCATGGAGCCGGAACACTTCTGCTCGGTGATCAGCGACGACCGTGAAGCCAGCCTGCAACTGACTCGCAGCCTGCTGGACCCGTTGCCTAAACAGATCGCCCTGATCGGTGCCCGTCCGGAGCTGAGCATCAGCCAGGAACGGGCCGCCGGTTTCAAGGAAGCGCTGTCCGGATACAAGGGCGAAGTGCTGATTGAACATGGCGAATCGTTCAGCCGTGAATGCGGCAAGCAATTGATGGAGGAAATGCTCCAGCGTGTAGGGCACTTGCCCGAGGCGCTGGTGACCACGTCTTACGTGCTGCTGCAGGGTGTGTTCGACGCCTTGCATGACTTCCCGCTGAAAACCCGGCCTCTGCGCCTGGGCACGTTCGGTGACACCCAGTTGCTGGACTTCCTGCCGTTGCCGGTCAATGCCATGGCCCAGCAGCACCAGCTGATCGCCGATAAAGCCCTGGCCCTTGCGCTGGCAGCCATCGAGCAGTCCGATTACCAGCCCGGCGTGCAGGCCATCGCGCGGACCTTCAAACAGCGCATTCGCCAGGATTGAACCGTGGAGCTGATCGACACCCACACCCATCTGGACTTCCCGGACTTCGACGCCGATCGCCAGGCGCTGATGACGCAAAGTCGCGCCCTCGGTGTGCGCAAGATGGTGGTGCTGGGGGTATTTCAGGGTAATTGGCAACGGGTGTGGGAACTGGTGCAAGACGATCCTGACCTCTACGCCGCGTTCGGCTTGCACCCGGTGTACCTGGACGATCATCGCCCCGAACACCTGGTGGAACTCGGCGACTGGCTGACGCGGCTGGCCGGTCATCGACAGCTTTGCGCCGTGGGCGAAATCGGCCTGGACTACTTCATCGAAGCCCTCGACCGCGGACGCCAGCAGGCGTTGTTCGACGCACAACTACAACTGGCGGCGGACTTCAACCTGCCTGCGCTGATCCACGTACGGCGCAGTCATGCGGCGGTAATCGCCACGCTCAAACGCTTCAAGCTCCAACGCGCCGGCATCATCCACGCCTTCGCCGGCAGTCGCGAGGAAGCCCGGGAATACATCAAGCTCGGTTTCAAACTGGGATTGGGCGGAGCCGCCACCTGGCCGCAGGCCTTGCGCATGCACCGCGTGCTGGCGGAGCTGCCACTGGACTCGGTCGTCCTGGAAACCGACTCACCGGACATGGCGCCCGCCATGTTCCCCGGTCAGCGCAACAGCCCGGCGCACTTGCCGGCGATCTGCGAGGCACTGGCCGGGATCATGGCGGTCAGCCCCGAACGATTGGCTGGCGCCAGCACCGCCAATGCCCGTGAATTGTTCAACTGGTAATCAGTCGGCGTGGGCCTTGGCGGCCTCGAGAATCAAGGTCATGTGCTGACGCTGACGGGCAAATCGCATGGCGATGAAGTAGATGAAAATCGCCACCAGCGAAAAATTGATCTGTTCGACGACACTGAGCATCCCGATCCATTCCAGCACCAGGGCGACCAGCAAGGCGGTGCAAATCATCACCAGCAGGCTTGCCTTCAACATGGCCAGGGAGTCGAGCGACTTTAAGCGCTTGATCTGCCGAGGATCATTGAGCTGCAAGGCTTTCTGACAGTGGGAACAGGTAAACGCCTCGTTGATGGAGATGGCATTGAGCTGCCAGGGTTCGAGCAACAACGTACGCTGGCAATGGGCACAGTGTCCTTGGATTCCAAGCGTTGCAACGGGCATAACCATGATTCCTTCATGTGGTCAGTGATTTGATCATCGCCCATTGAAGACGAAAAACCGGAGCACGGATCAAATCAGGACATTCCCTACCGGCACAAGTGAAAAGTACTACAGAAAATTAAGCTACCCCTCCTGTAGGAGCGAGCCTGCTCGCGATAGCGGATTGTCAGCCGACGCAATGTTGAAGCTGAAAATGCCATCGCGAGCAGGCTCGCTCCTACATTTGGAGTGTGGTGCCCATCAAACGCGGAACGCGCTGATCAGCTGCTTGAGCTCCACCACCTGCATCGACAATGCGCGGCTGGCGTCTTCGGTCTGGTGCGCGCCTTCGGCAGTACGTTCACCGGCACGATTGATCTCGACGATGTTCTGGTCAATGTCGTGGGCCACGGCGGTTTGCTGCTCCACGGCCGCAGCGATCTGCTGGTTCTGGTCGACGATCATGCCCACCGCGTCGAGGATGTTCTCCAGCGCCTGCTGGACCTTTTCCGACTGACCGACCGTACCGTTCGCCATCTCATGGCTGACGCCCATCGCCTTCACCGCCGCACCGACGCCGCCATGGAGCCTGGAGATCATCTGCTCGATTTCCTCGGTCGATTGCTGGGTACGCTTGGCCAGCGTCCGGACCTCGTCCGCCACCACCGCGAAACCGCGCCCTTGTTCCCCGGCCCGTGCCGCTTCGATGGCGGCATTGAGCGCCAGCAGGTTGGTCTGTTCGGCGATGCTCTTGATCACTTCCAGCACACGGCTGATGGACTGGCTGTCGCTGGCCAGTTGATTGATCACCAACACCGATTGATCGATCTCGCTGGCCAGCGCGGCGATGCTGCCCTGCTGGGATTGCACCAGGCCGCGACCGCTGATGGTTTCGTCGTTAACGCTGTGAGCGCTGCTGACTGCCGCGGCGGCGCTGCGCGCGACCTCCAGGGAAGTGGCGGACATCTGGTTCATCGCGGTGGCGACCTGTTCGATCTGCGTGCGTTGCCCGGCCACCGCCTGGTTGCTCTGCGCCGACACATTCTCCACCTGCCCGGCCTGACGCTCGACCTCACTGACGGTGTGCCCGACCCGCTCGATCAGGTCATGGATTTTTTTCACAGTGCCGTTGAACACTTCACCCAACTCACCCAGCTCATCACGGCTGTGGGCACTGAAGGTGACGGTCATGTCGCCGGCCGCCACTTTGTCCATTACGCCGCCAAGGCGCTTGAGCGTAGTCCGGGTCGAGGCGTAGAAGCCGCCGTAGAGGTAGAAAATCAGCACAAACACCACCGACAGCGCGACAGCTTGCAGGATCATGTGCGTGCGGTTTTGCTCCAGGCGCTGCTGCAACTGAGCATCAAGAAATTTCAGGGTGGCGTCGTTGAGTTGATAGGTCTGATCCATCAACCCGGTGACTTGATCGTAAAAGGCCTGCCACGGCGTATCCAGGGTGTCGGCCATCACCACTTTCTCTTCAAACAGCTCACTGGTCTTTTTCAACGATGCCTTGCTGCTTTCGGCCTGGACGGCCAGGGTGTCCCGGGCAGCCTTACTGGAGGCCAGTGTGTCCTGCAACTTCAGCCCGTATTCGCCCTGGACCTTTTCGATCTGAGCCAGCAGTTCATCGAAGCGATTGCTCGATGCCGAGTTGAGAAAACCCTGACCCAGGGCTGAAGAACCGATGGCCCGGCCTTCACCGAGAATCTGGGTAATACGTGGCGTCACGCTGGTGGCGAGCTCGCTGAGCTGGCGCATGTCGCTTTGATTGTCGCGGCTCAGCCCCGCCTGGCTGGCGATGATCTGACTGAAGATCTGCGCACTGCCGAGCAATTTGCCGGTCATGCCACTTTTGCTTTGCAGGGATTTTTCCGATTGTTGCGCCTTGAACGCAGTGATCATTTCATCGCGCTTGGCGTCGAACACCGCGATCTGCTCCGGATCTGTGGTCATCGCCGTCATTGCTTGTAGGCGTGTCAGCACCCCCTGCTCCAGCGTGCTGATTTGTGACTCGAGATTGCCCACCTTGGGCGACTGACCGAGGGAGACGTTGATCTGCACCAGGTTGTTCAGTGTCTCCAGGTCGCGCCGTAGCTCTACGCTGCGCCCCAACAGGTCGAGGCTCTGCAGTTCGATGCGAGTGCCCTGGAATTCGCGATAGGAGTCACGGACCAGGTAGAAGTTGGTCACCAGCATTGGCACCAGGAACAGGACACTGATCAGGCTGAACTTCATGCCGAAGCTCAGGCGGTTCATCAGCGCGACAGCGGGATAGAGCAAGCTCTTCACTGGATGTCTCCCTTGGATTTCTTATTTTTATTTAGCGAGCGCAACCAGGCAGCAGATAGCCACTATTGGGCGCTATCTGTATATAACTCAAAATCAGGGAGGGTTTTGTAACTTAAGGTTAACGGAAAAAGATCGCAGCCTGAGGCAGCGCCTACACACCTGTCGACCGTAGGAGCTGCCGAAGACGGCGATCTTTTCGTTTTTTAAATCAATGCAGCACGGTCCACAACGCGAACCCTGCATACCAGAGCACCGCCGCCCGCAGGAGCAACTCCCAGATCCGGTCGAGGTTGTTGATGCCTTCGGGCCCCGCGACCGGGGCCGGGATTTCAGCCGCCACCAGCCCGGCCTTTTCGATCAATTGCGCGGCGCTGATGTTCCAGTTCAGCAGCTCATGCAACATCACCCTGCTGACTGCGGCGAAGTTGCCGACCAAGGCAAAACTGGCTGCCAACAGGCGTACCGGAATCCAGTCGAAGGCGTGGCGCAATTGCCCGGCACGCTCGACCACGGCAGGGTTTTGCCCATGCTCCTCGGCCAGGGCCAACAAGCGATAGCTCAGGGCGGCGACCGGTCCCAACAGGAAGTACCAGAAAATCACCGCGAAAAAGCTCTGGTAGGCCTCCCACAGCAAATGCCCTTCGACCCGCTCCAGCAATTGCTCGCCACTGTCGGCGCAGATGTCCAGATCACGCTTGGCAACATGGGCCGCGGCCTGCAGGTCTTCCCGACGCCATGCATCGCGGAAAGGACCGAGACCGACCAGCAGATCGCCCCGCCCCAGGCTGTAAATCACCACCAGCAGGTGCACCGGCAGCGCCAACAAACCGTAGGCCACGGGGTCCAGCACCCACAAAAGCAGCGCCAGCAGCGCAACCGGGAACAACACCAGCACGCCCAGCACCAGCCATGGATTTTTCGCCATGCGCGGATTCGATTCGAGTTTGTGCAGCTCGCGAATCCAAGCGCCATCTCGCTGAACCTGATGACGCAGGGCCGAGAATTTCTCGATCCACACCGCCAACAGCAACACCAGAAAACTCATTGTGATTCCTCTTTTTCCGCAGCGGCTTTTGCCAGGGCTGCACGGTAGCGCTGCCAGTCAAACGCCGGCCCCGGATCGGTCTTGCGCCCAGGAGCGATGTCGCTGTGCCCGCAGATACGTTCCGGGGTGATGTCCGTGAAGGCGCCTTGCAGTTGCCGGGTCAGGGTAGTCAATGCGTCGTACTGCGCATCGGTGAACGGCAGATCATCCGTACCCTCCAGCTCAATGCCCACGGAAAAATCGTTACAGGTTTCCCGCCCCTCGAAATTCGACACCCCGGCGTGCCAGGCGCGCTCCAGGCAAGAGACAAACTGGGTGACAGCACCGTCACGCTCAATCAGAAAGTGCGCGGACACGCGCAGATCGGCAATCCCCTCAAAGTAAGGGTGCTCCGTGACATCCAGGCGATTCTGGAAAAACTCCTGCACCTTGCCGGTGGCGAATTGCGCTGGCGGCAGGCTGATGTTGTGGATCACCAGCAGGGAAATTTCGCCCGTAGGGCGCGCATTGAAGTTGGGCGAGGGACACAAACGCACGTCCTGACACCAACCGCTCGCGGGGTCCAACTGCATACCGATTCCTTCAACGACGACTGTGTTGGTGCCCAGTATGCCGCGATAGCCCCCCGGGACGCGATCACTTGGCGTGTTGCAGGCTCCTGAACGATGACTCACATGGCGATTCAATGGGAGGCTCGGGCGCAAACCCTGGCGGAAATCGACCAAATACAGGCTCCGGAACAATGGGAGCACCTCAGATGCCTTGGGTTGCCTCCTGCCATGGCCCTATAATCGGGCCACTTTGTTTGTGGAGCTCGTTATGCCGAATCTACGTCTCGCCGATTTGACCGCCGAAATCGAAGCCAACGTGCGCCGCGCGCTGCTCGAAGATGTCGGCAGCGGCGACATCACCGCGCAATTGATCCCGGCCGAGCGCCTGGCCAAAGCCACCATCATTACCCGCGATGCCGCCGTCATCTGCGGCACGGCCTGGGTCGATACCGTGTTTCGGCAACTGGACCCACGGGTTGCGGTGCACTGGCAGGTCGCCGATGGCGAACGGGTCAAACCCAATCAGGTGCTGTTCCACCTCGAAGGCCCTGCCCGCTCCTTGCTGACCGGTGAACGCAGCGCGCTGAACTTCCTGCAATTGCTGTCCGGCGTCGCCACTCGCGCACAATATTTGGCCGACTTTGTCGCCCAGACCCAGGTCAAATTGCTGGACACCCGCAAGACCCTGCCTGGCTTGCGTCTGGCGCAAAAATACGCCGTGACCTGCGGCGGTTGCCACAATCACCGCATCGGCCTGTATGACGCGTTCCTGATCAAGGAAAACCATATCGCCGCCAGCGGAGGCATCCCGCAGGCCATCGCTGCCGCGCACAAGATCGCACCGGGCAAACCGGTGGAAATCGAGGTGGAAAGCCTGGATGAGCTGAAGGAAGCCCTGGCGGCCGGTGCCGACATCATCATGCTCGACGAACTGAGCCTGGATGACATGCGCGAGGCCGTGCGTCTGAACGGCGGCAAGGCAAAACTGGAGGCCAGCGGCGGAATCAACGAAAGCACGTTGCTGCCGATCGCCGAGACTGGGGTGGACTACATTTCGATTGGTGCGATGACCAAGGATGTGAAGGCTGTCGACTTGTCGATGCGCTTGAGTCTCTGAGCCTCCTGTAGAAGCACGGCTTGCCGGCGATGGCGATCTCGGGGACGCTATCGCGGGCAAGCCTTGCTCCTACAAAAAGCGGATAAGCAGGCTTACTTCAGACCACCAGATTGTTCATCTCGCAGTACTCTTCCCACTCGACACCCAGCACCTCGGCTGCCTCTTTATGCAGTTTCAGGCGTTCGGCCTCGAATTCTTCCGGCGTGGTGGTGTACTTGAGCGTCAACTCCCAAGGCTGCAGGCCCTGGGCCTCTGCCTCGTCCTCGAACGCCCACTGGATCTGGTCCTTCTGATCATCTGGACTCAAGTCCTTGATCTCTTCCAGTAACTCGGGCGCATCGAGTGCGTACTTTCTGAGCGCTTCCTCGTGGCGGGCTTCCTGGCTCAATTGTTTTTCGGTCATGGTGTTCTCGCTGATCGGGGGAATGGAAGACGGATGTGGATCATCAAGGATCTCTCTGACGCAAAAAACCTTGCATAGCGCGGTTTATCTGGCCTTCAGAACCATTCTGGGATCATCTGAAAACTGCTGGGCGAAGCTCAGGCAGGCTCCGAATATAGGATGTTTGTCGGACGATTTACACGACTCTTTACATCTACCTCACAAAAAACCATGCAGCCCGGTTGTCGGATGGGAACATAAATCGAAAGCACAAGTCATAGCGATGTGCCATCTCGGCATGTCATATGGAACCCTCGCGATGCCTGGCTACCCGAAGCTCTCCGCTGTTCTATCTGCTACTGCAATGTCGACGCTGCTGGGAGTCCTGGCACTCCCGGGAACGGCCCTTGCCGGCGTTGAATTCAGCAACAGCTCCGCAAGTTCATACGGGAAAGTGACCGCCATTCAAAATGAGTACGGCAAGGACGTGCTGGTCAAAACCAATGTCGAAGTTGGTGAACTGGAAAAGATGCAGGACACCCTCAAGGATCAGGCGCGCCAGATAGAAGAGCTCAAGCGCAGCTCCGGCTCCAACTCCAGTTCGAGCAACAAGGGAATGGAAGAGCTCAAGCGCACCGTCGAGGAGCAAAAGCGCGACCTGGATAACTTGCGCAAGCAGATGGAAGAACTGAAACGCAATAGCGGCTCCAGTTCGAGTTCCAGCAGCAGTGAGATTTCGAGCCTCAAACGGGAAGTCAGCGATCAGGATCGCACCATCGATCAGCTCAAACGTGCTGTCGAGGACTTGAGCAGGAAGGTGAAGTAAGAAAGGGATGGTGCCCGAGACAGGAATCGAACCTGCGACCTTCGCGTTACGAGTGCGCTGCTCTACCGGCTGAGCTACACGGGCGGTGCGCTAAACCTAGCATCGCCAAGCTTTACCGGCAACTTTGGCCAGCGTCTGGATTGATTCCGGGCAAAAAAAGACCCCGCAGTTTTCACTGCGGGGCCTTCTTACAACGTTTTAGCGGTCAGGCTTGAGGGGGAATTAAACGCCCGAAGCCTTGGCTGCTGCCACGTCTTTGATGGACAGCTTGATACGGCCGCGGTTGTCCACGTCCAGTACCAGTACTTCCACTTCCTGACCTTCTTTCAGGATGTCGGTCACTTTCTCAACGCGAGCGTCGCTCAGCATGGAGATGTGAACCAGACCGTCCTTGCCAGGCAGGATGTTGACGAATGCGCCGAAGTCGACGATGCGCTCAACCTTGCCGACGTAGATCTTGCCGATTTCCGCTTCAGCGGTAATGGACAGAACGCGCTGACGTGCAGCTTCTGCAGCATCCTTGGTCTCGCCGAAGATCTTGATCGAACCGTCGTCTTCGATGTCGATCGACGCCTTGGTTTCTTCGCAGATTGCACGGATGGTCGCGCCGCCTTTACCGATGACATCACGGATTTTGTCGGTGTCGATTTTCATCGCGATCATGGTCGGCGCGTTGGCCGACAGTTCGGTACGCGACTGGCCAATGATCTGGTTCATCTGACCAAGGATGTTCAGGCGCGCTTCCAGGGCCTGGCCCAGGGCGATTTCCATGATCTCTTCGGTGATGCCCTTGATCTTGATGTCCATCTGCAGCGCGGTCACGCCTTTGGCGGTACCGGCTACCTTGAAGTCCATATCGCCCAGGTGGTCTTCGTCGCCCAGGATGTCAGTCAGAACAGCGAATTTCTCGCCTTCTTTAACCAGACCCATGGCGATACCGGCAACAGGTGCCTTCATCGGCACACCCGCGTCCATCAGTGCCAGGGAAGCACCGCAAACGGAAGCCATGGAGCTGGAACCGTTGGATTCGGTGATTTCCGATACAACACGGATGGTGTAAGGGAACACGTCAGCAGCAGGCAGCATGGCCTGAACCGAACGACGGGCCAGACGGCCGTGACCGATTTCGCGACGACCGGCGCCACCCATGCGACCACACTCGCCCACCGAGAACGGAGGGAAGTTGTAGTGCAGCATGAACGGGTCTTTTTTCTCGCCTTCCAGGGTGTCCAGCAGTTGCGCGTCACGGGCGGTGCCCAGTGTTGCTACGACCAGTGCCTGGGTTTCACCACGGGTGAACAGTGCCGAACCGTGAGTCTTCGGCAGAACGCCGACTTCGATGTTCAGCGGACGAACGGTACGGGTGTCGCGACCGTCGATACGTGGCTTGCCGTTAACGATGTTTTCGCGAACGGTACGGTATTCGATTTCACCGAAAGCGGCTTTGACGTCGGAAGCGGAAGGCTGGCCTTCTTCGCCGGACAGCTTGGCAACGACCTGATCCTTCAGCTCACCCAGGCGAGCGTAACGGTCGGCCTTGACGGTGATGGTGTAGGCCTGGGAGATCGCTTCGCCGAACTCGGCGCGGATAGCACCCAGCAGTTCGGTGGCTTCGGCTTGTGGAGCCCAGGTCCAGGTTGGCTTGGCAGCTTCGGCAGCCAGTTCTTTAACGGCGTTGATCACAACCTGGAACTCGTCGTGAGCAAACAGCACCGCGCCCAGCATCTGGTCTTCGGTCAGCTCTTCGGCTTCCGATTCAACCATCAGCACGGCGTCCGAAGTACCGGCAACAACCATGTCCAGGCTGGACGCAGCCAGTTGCTCGTAAGTCGGGTTCAGCAGGTAGCCGGTGCTTTCGTGGAAAGCGACACGGGCAGCGCCGATCGGGCCATCGAAAGGAATGCCGGAGATGGCCAGGGCAGCCGAGGTACCGATCATCGCAGCGATGTCCGGATCGGTCTTCTTGCTGGTGGAAACGACGGTGCAGACAACCTGCACTTCGTTCATGAAGCCTTCTGGGAACAGTGGACGGATCGGACGGTCGATCAGTCGGGAAGTCAGGGTTTCTTTCTCGGAAGGACGGCCTTCGCGCTTGAAGAAACCACCAGGGATCTTACCGGCAGCGTAAGTTTTTTCCTGGTAGTGGACAGACAGCGGGAAGAAACCCTTGCCTGGATCGGCTTGTTTGGCACCGACTACGGTCACCAATACGCTGACGTCGTCGTCAACGGTGACCAATACTGCGCCGGAGGCCTGACGGGCGATACGGCCAGTCTCGAGGGTAACGGTCGACTGACCGAACTGGAATTTTTTGATTACCGGGTTCACGGTGTCCTACCTTCTTTTGTGGCTCTTGGGGAAACTGGTTTCTTGCGAAATTCTTGGGCAACGTCGGGAATCGGCCCGAGCGGGTTGTCCTGGTGTTACTTGGGTGAAGCTTGGGAAAGCAGATATCCAGATAAAACTTGAGGCTGGGAGCCTGCCATGCGCCAGCGGAAACCCGCTGACGCACGACAGACAACCAACCTCTAGCGCAATCGCTTATTAGCGACGCAGACCCAGGCGACCGATCAGAGCGCTGTAACGGCTCACGTCTTTGCCTTTCAGGTAGTCCAGCAGCTTGCGACGCTGGTTAACCATGCGGATCAGACCACGACGGGAGTGGTGGTCTTTACCGTTGGCCTTGAAGTGACCTTGCAGTTTGTTGATGTTGGCGGTCAGCAGTGCAACTTGCACTTCTGGCGAACCGGTATCACCAACAGCTTGCTGGTAGTCGGTAACGATTTGAGCTTTTTCTTCAACGCTGAGAGCCATGAGGCAATCCTTTTATCAGGAAACTGTTTCAAAGAAACAGCTTCAACAGGCCAGGGACAAATCCCTGTATCTAAAAATGAGTAGTGACCGTGCCTGTTAACAGCCACCCTCGTTCGGTCATTCTGACCGAATCAGTCGACGCGGCGCGATACGCCCGTCTTCGCTCACTTCACCGATACCGATGAAGCGACCATTGTGATCCTGTACCCGTACCATGCCGAACTTCGGTGCATCCGGGGCACGTACCGGCTGGCCATTAAGCCAGTAGAACGCGCTCGCTTCCGAAAACTGCAGTAGCGGCCAATCCAGCAGGCCGCTGTCCGATGGCATCAGGAAGCGATCGACCGCTTCGTTGCCGCCTTCGGCATGTACCGCTTCCAGCTCTTCCAGGGTGACGGTTTGCGCCAGTGTGAAAGGCCCGGCCTGGGTACGTCGCAGTTCTGCAACGTAAGCACCACAACCGAGTTGCTCACCGATATCCTCAACCAGGGTGCGGATATAGGTGCCTTTGCTGCAATCCACGGCAAGCCGCGCAGTATCACCCTCGAAGGCCAGCAATTCCAAGCGCGTAATAGTAACAGAACGCGGTTCGCGCTCCACTACTTCGCCAGCACGAGCCAACTTGTACAGCGGCTGCCCATCACGCTTGAGGGCCGAGTACATCGGCGGTATCTGCTTGATTTGCCCACGGAAATTCGGCAGTACCGCTTCGATATCGGTGCGACCAACGGTCACCGGCCGCTCCTGCAAAACTTCACCCTCGGCATCCGCCGTGGTGGTGGTCTTGCCCAGTTGAGCCAGGGTTTCGTAACCCTTGTCGGAATCGAGCAGGTATTGCGAGAACTTGGTCGCCTCACCGAAGCACAACGGCAACACGCCGGTGGCCAGTGGGTCGAGGCTGCCGGTATGTCCGGCCTTCTCGGCGTTGAGCAACCAGCGAACCTTCTGCAGTGCCGAGTTGGAGGTGAACCCCAGCGGTTTGTCGAGCAGGATGATTCCGCTGACATTTCGACGGATACGTTTGACCTGAGCCACCGGTTACTCCTTGGTGTCTTCGGCGTCTGCCGCAACCGTATGCTGGCTGTCTTCAGCCACTGCACGCTCGATCAATGCCGACAGGTGCGCACCGCGCACGACGCTTTCATCGTAGTGGAAGTGCAACTGTGGAACGCTGCGCAGCTTCATTTCGCGAGCCAACTGCATGCGCAGGAAACCGGCGGCAGAGTTGAGCACCTTGATGCTTTGTGCAATTTCTTCGTGGCTGTCCTGGCCCATCACAGTGATGAAAATCTTGGCGTGACCGACGTCACGACTGACTTCCACAGCGGTAATGGTGACCAGGCCGACACGCGGGTCTTTGACTTCACGACGGATCAGTTGTGCGAGCTCGCGCTGCATTTGATCGCCGATGCGCTGGGTACGGCTGTATTCTTTTGCCATGTCTTGTTACCTGTTACTGCCCCATGGTGAAACCCATGAGGTCTGAAAGCGGCAAACGCCCGGCCTGGCAGAAGCCAGACCGGGCGTTGCGTTTAGAGTCCTGGCGATGAGTCGTGCATTTGCATGCGACTGGCCATCACGGCTCTTGAAGTGCGCGAGTTAGAGGCTGCGAGCAACCTGAACCTTCTCGAAGACTTCGATCTTGTCACCGACCTTGACGTCGTTGTAGCTCTTCACGCCGATACCGCATTCCATGCCGGAACGCACTTCGGAAGCGTCATCCTTGAAGCGGCGCAGGGATTCCAGCTCGCCCTCGAAGATAACGATGTCTTCACGCAGCACACGGATCGGACGGTTACGGTGAACAGTGCCTTCGATAACCATGCAACCGGCGATCGCACCAAACTTCGGCGAACGGAACACGTCACGCACTTCGGCGATACCCAGAATGTTCTCGCGAACATCGCTGCCGAGCATACCGGTCAGGGCTTTCTTGACGTCTTCGATGATGTCGTAGATCACGTTGTAGTAACGCATATCCAGACCTTCCTGCTCGACGATCTTGCGAGCACCGGCATCGGCACGCACGTTGAAGCCGAACAGTACAGCGTTGGAGGCCAGTGCCAGGTTGGCGTCGGACTCGGTGATACCACCGACACCGCCACCCACTACACGCACTTGCACTTCGTCGTTGCCCAGGCCGTTCAGAGCACCCTGCAAAGCTTCCAGCGAACCACGGACGTCGGATTTGAGGACGATGTTGAGCGTCTTCTTCTCTTCCTGGCCCATGTTTTCGAAGATGTTTTCCAGCTTGCCTGCGTGAGCACGAGCCAGTTTGACTTCGCGGAACTTGCCTTGACGGAACAGAGCCACTTCACGGGCTTTCTTCTCGTCGGCAACCACGCTCATCTCGTCGCCAGCGTCTGGGGTACCGTCCAGGCCGAGGATCTCGACAGGGATGGCCGGGCCGGCTTCCTTGATTGGCTTGCCGTTCTCGTCGAGCATGGCGCGAACGCGGCCATAGTTCGAACCGACCAGGACCATGTCGCCTTGACGCAGGGTACCGTCCTGAACCAGAACGGTCGCCACCGGGCCACGGCCCTTGTCCAGACGGGACTCAACCACGACACCACGACCAGGAGCCGATGGAGTAGCAGTCAGTTCCAGAACTTCGGCTTGCAGCAGAACAGCTTCGAGCAGTTCGTCGACACCGGTACCCATTTTCGCGGAAACCGGTACGAATGGAGTGTCACCACCCCAATCTTCCGACGTCACGCCGTGTACCGACAATTCGCTACGGATGCGATCGAGATCGGCGCCCGGCTTGTCGATCTTGTTCACCGCCACGACCAGCGGAACACCCGCGGCCTGAGCGTGCTGAACCGCTTCGATGGTTTGTGGCATTACGCCGTCGTCCGCTGCAACCACAAGGATCACGATGTCGGTTGCCTTGGCACCACGAGCACGCATTGCGGTAAACGCGGCGTGACCCGGGGTGTCGAGGAACGTCACCATGCCACGGTCGGTTTCAACGTGGTATGCACCGATGTGCTGGGTAATGCCACCGGCTTCGCCAGCAGCAACCTTGGCACGACGGATGTAGTCGAGCAGGGAAGTCTTACCGTGGTCAACGTGGCCCATTACGGTCACGACTGGCGCACGGGCAACAGCCTCGCCTTCAAACTTCAGGGACTCGGCCAGGGAATCTTCCAGGGCGGTGTCGCTGATCAGGGTCACTTTGTGGCCCAGCTCTTCAGCAACCAGCTGGGCAGTTTCCTGATCCAGTACCTGGTTGATGGTTGCCGGAGTACCCAGCTTGAACATGAACTTGATGATTTCAGCAGCCTTGACCGACATCTGCTGGGCGAGATCGCCCACAGTGATGGTCTCGCCGATCTTCACTTCGCGCACGACAGGACCGGTCGGGTTCTGGAAACCGTGGGCGTTGCGCTTCTTCAGCTTGGCCTTGCCGCGACCACCACGACGGAAGCCATCGCTTTCTTCGTCGGTAGTACGCGGGGCAACACGTGGAGCTGGAGCCTTTTCCTTGACCGAAGCGCGATGCGGAGCATTTTTGCGCTCGCCGTCGCCACCGCCGCGACGATTTTCGTCGGAACGGGTTTTGTCCGGACGACGCTGTTCGTCGCGCTTGCGGGTATCGGCCACAGGAGCTGGTGCTGGCGCCACAACCGGGGCGCTTTCACGCACAGGCTCGACAACTGCAGCAGGCTCTGCAACAGCTTCGACCGGAGCAACCGGCGCAGCAACTGGGGCAGGCTGACGACGCGCTTCTTCTTCGGCGCGACGCTTGGCTTCTTCCTCAGCCTTTTGACGGGCAGCATTCTCTACTGCGCGACGCTCATCCAGCTCACGCTTGCGCTCGGCTTCGATTTCTTCCGGGCTACGCTGTACGAAGACTTTCTTCTTGCGTACTTCAACGCTGATGCTTTTGCTGCCAGCAACACGCAGGGTGCTGGTGGTTTTACGCTGCAGCGTAATCTTGCGTGGCTCTTCCACTTTCGCCTTGTGGCTGCTTTTCAAGTGAGTCAGCAGGGATTGCTTCTCACTGTCAGTCACATGTTCTTCGGCGGCGGTGTGCGGCAGACCTGCCTCACGCATCTGCTGCAACAGGCGCTCTACCGGTGTTTTGACCTCATCGGCCAGTTGTTTCACCGTGACTTGCGTCATGCACTTCTCTCCTCAGGCCGCGCCTAATTACTCGAACCAGTGGGCTCGGGCGGCCATGATCAACTTGCCGGCACGATCTTCGTCGATGCCGTCGATGTCGAGCAGGTCGTCAATAGACTGCTCGGCCAGGTCTTCGCGGGTAATGACGCCGCGCACCGCCAGTTCCATCGCCAAATCCTTGTCCATACCCTCAAGCGAGAGCAGGTCTTCGGCCGGATGGGCGTCTGCCAGCTTTTCCTCGGTAGCGATGGCTTTGGTCAACAAACGATCCTTGGCACGAGCGCGAAGCTCGTTGACGATTTCTTCGTCAAAGCCGTCGATGTTGAGCATTTCTTCCAACGGTACGTAGGCAATCTCTTCCAGGCTGGTGAAGCCTTCATCAACCAGCACCTGAGCCAGCTCTTCGTCGACTTCCAGCTCGTCGATGAAGTTGCGCAGGATGTCGCCGGTTTCTGCTTGCTGCTTGGCCTGGATGTCCGATTCGGTCATCACGTTCAGGGTCCAGCCAGTCAATTGGCTCGCCAGACGCACGTTCTGACCACCGCGACCGATGGCCTGAGCCAGATTGTCAGCGCCAACGGCGATGTCCATGGCGTGGGCATCTTCATCAACGATAATTGCCGCAACCTCAGCCGGGGACATGGCATTGATTACGAACTGAGCCGGGTTGTCGTCCCACAGAACGATGTCAACGCGCTCACCGCCCAACTCGCCCGACACTGCTTGTACGCGCGAACCGCGCATACCGATGCAAGCGCCCTGCGGGTCGATGCGTTTGTCCTTGGAGCGGACGGCGATCTTGGCACGGGAACCCGGATCACGGGATGCCGCCATGACTTCGATCAGACCTTCAGCAATTTCCGGCACTTCGATGCGGAACAACTCGATCAGCATTTCCGGCGCGGTACGCGACAGGATAAGCTGCGGGCCGCGGTTCTCGGTTCGGATTTCCTTGAGCAGCGCACGCAGACGCACGCCAACCCGGAAGGTTTCGCGAGAAATGATGTCCTCACGGGCCAGCAACGCTTCGGCGTTGTTGCCCAAATCGACGATCACGTTGTCGCGGGTCACTTTCTTTACGGTGCCGGAGATGATTTCACCCAGGCGTTCGCGGTAAGCGTCAACAACCTGAGCGCGCTCGGCTTCGCGAACTTTCTGCACGATGACTTGCTTGGCAGTCTGTGCAGCGATACGACCGAATTCGATCGACTCGATCTTCTCTTCGACGACATCACCCACCTTGGCGCCAGGATGCGTTTGAGCAACCTTGCTTGGCCAGGTTTCGATCGCAGGATCGTCCAGGTCATCTTCTTCGACGACAGTCCAGCGACGGAATGTCTCGTAGGAACCGGTGTGGCGATTAATTTCCACACGCAGGTCAACTTCGTCTTCGAAACGCTTTTTGGTAGCAGTGGCCAAGGCCAGCTCCAGCGCTTCAAAAATCACGTTTGGTGGTACGCCTTTTTCATTGGATACCGACTCAACAACCAGCAGTACTTCTTTGCTCATCGTACGCCTCGCCTTTCGCAAGCCATTGGATCCGCGGGATCCGCGTCTCAGTCAAAACTGGGAATAATATTGGCCTTGTCGATCATATCGATCGGCAACAGGAACTCATGGTCATCTACCTGCACCACGACATCCTGCTCTTCTACACCGCGCAGAAGGCCCTGAAAGTTGCGTCGTCCTTCAAAAGGCGAGCGCAGCTTGATCTTCACTTGTTCACCGGCAAATTTTGCAAACTGCTCAAGAGTGAACAGAGGGCGTTCCATGCCAGGCGAGGAAACTTCAAGGGTGTATTCAACGGCGATTGGATCTTCAACATCCAGGACACCGCTGATCTGACGGCTGACGATGGCGCAATCGTCCACCAGCACGCCGCCTTCTTTATCGATATAAACGCGCAACATTGAGTGGCGACCTTGCGCCGTGAACTCAATACCCCAGCATTCATAGCCCAGGGCCACGACCACCGGGGCCAGCAAGGCCTGCAACTCTTCTAGCTTGCTCGACACCTGAACCCCCTAGTGCATGTATGTGCATGCCATGAAAAATAAAAAATGGGCGAAACGCCCATCCTTGAAACGCCGTCGAACAGCGGCGCTGAAAGTGTCCAGCTAACAAAAAGCCCCTTAAAAGGGGCTCCTTAAACTGGTTGCGGGGGCCGGATTTGAACCGACGACCTTCGGGTTATGAGCCCGACGAGCTACCAGACTGCTCCACCCCGCGACAAAGCTGGGGCGGAAGTATACGACCGATCCCCTGGAGGGTCAATGTAACCTTCCACCTGCAAGAAAGCCCGCAACAGCGGGCTCTCCTGACTAATTGGTACCGAGAAGGGGACTCGAACCCCTACACCCTATGGGCACAACCACCTCAAGGTTGCGTGTCTACCAATTCCACCACCTCGGCAAAACTACGTTTGAAACCCTTCCTACTTCTGCTCTTGAGCTGGAGGTACGTCAGTCGCTGGAGTAGCCGACTTTTGCTCTTGAAGCACCGGGACATCATCAGAAGCCGGTTGTTGCTTTGGAACTTCCAACACCGCCGGGTTTGGGAGACCTACTTGAGTCAGCTGGTGAGCCTTCTCTTTAGCAAAGTAACCTAACCCCAAGCTGGTTATGAAAAAACCTGCGGCAAGTATAGCAGTAAACTTACTAAGAAAGGTAGAGGAACCTTGGCTTCCGAACACAGTATTTGAAGCACCTGCTCCGAAAGACGCGCCAGCATCCGCACCTTTACCCTGCTGCAGCAAAACCAGAGCGACTACGCCCAATGCACCCAGCAGATGAAAAACGACTACGACTGTTTCCAGCATTTTTTCAGTTTCCCGCGGCGCGACAGATCGCACCGAACTCATCTGCATTCAGGGAAGCCCCACCAATGAGACCCCCATCGATATCCGGCATGCCGAACAGTTCGACCGCATTGGCCGCCTTCACGCTGCCGCCGTATAGAAGTCGCACACCTTGTGCGACCTCAGAATTCTCTGCTGCCAACTGAGCACGAATGGCTGCATGTACATCCTGTGCCTGCTGTGGCGAAGCGGTCAGTCCGGTACCAATGGCCCAGACCGGCTCGTAAGCGATTACCGCCTTTGCAAATGCACCGACACCCAACTCGTCGATGATACTGCTCAGCTGACGCGAGACAACTTCAAGAGTTTTCCCCGCTTCGCGCTGCTCGAGGGTTTCCCCTACGCACAACACTGGAACCAAGCCACACGCCTGTGCCGCCGCGAACTTGCGGATCAGCATTCCGTCCTGCTCGCCCATGATCTGACGGCGCTCGGAGTGCCCGACAAGCACCAGGGAACAATCTGCATCCACCAACTGACTTGGTGCAACTTCACCAGTCAACGCACCTTGCCCGGATTCCACCGCAGAGTTCTGCGCACCGACCGAAATCGAACTACCTTTCAACCCATCAACCACTTGGTTGACATGTAGAAAAGAAGGGAATACCGCTACATCAACACCGTCCGGCAAGGCCAGGTCACGAAGGCCATTGATCAGCTCAGCGACGCTGGCGCGGGTACCGTGCATCTTCCAGTTACCAGCTACCATAGGGCGACGCATGCTGTACCTCGTCGGTCAAAGTGGGCGCAGATGTTACCCAACACATTCATGGCTGGCAAGCCGAAATCAGGCAGAAACTTCAGTAACCAGTTTTGCCAGCTCTTCGGCGTACGCGCGAACCTGTTTTTCATCTTCGCCTTCGACCATTACACGCACCAGAGGCTCCGTCCCGGACTTGCGCAAAAGCACGCGCCCACGGCCCGCCATAGCCTTGGTGACACGCTCACTTGCTTCCTTGACTGACGGGTGCTCGAGAGGACTGGCACCACCACCAAAGCGAACATTGATAAGCACCTGAGGGCACTTGCGCAGCGCCTGCCGAGCCTGAGCCAAGCTTTCGGATCGGGTCTTCAGCGCCATCAATACCTGCAATGCTGCGATAATCGCATCTCCGGTTGTTGTGTGATTGAAGCAAACGATATGACCGGAGTTCTCACCACCTACCAGCCAGTTCCGCTCGAGCAGATCAGCAATGACATAACGGTCACCGACATTGGCACGCACGAACGGAATCGCCAGATCCGCGAGAGCCAGTTCCAACCCCAGATTGCTCATCAGCGTACCGACAACACCACCCTGCAGCTTGTCACGCTCGTGCAAATCGCGAGCGATGATATAAAGCAATTCATCACCATCGACGATTGCGCCGGTGTGGTCGACCATCAGAACCCTGTCACCATCCCCATCGAATGCGATCCCCAGATCGGCGTGCTCGGCGAGAACGGCGGACTGCAGCTGCCCCATATGGGTGGAGCCGCAATTGTCGTTGATGTTCAGACCGTTGGGCTGTGCCGACAACACCACTACATCGGCACCGAGCTCACGGAACACGCTGGGTGCAACCTTATAGGTCGCACCATGGGCGCAGTCGAGAACGATTTTCATGCCGGAGAAGCTGGTGCCCGTTGGCACACTGCTCTTACAGAATTCGATATAACGCCCTGAAGCGTCATTGATTCGCGAAACCTTGCCGATCTTGCTCGACTCGACCACCGTCATCGGCGTGTCCAGCAGCTCTTCGATCATTTGCTCGACTTCATCCGGCAGCTTGGTGCCCTTGCCCGAGAAGAACTTGATGCCATTGTCATCATGAGGGTTGTGCGAAGCACTGATCACGATGCCGGCTTCAGCATGAAAGGTGCGTGTCAGATAGGCAATGGCCGGAGTTGGCATCGGCCCCAGAAGCATGACATCAGCGCCAGCCGAAGTGAGCCCGGCCTCTAGAGCAGATTCAAACATGTAACCGGAAATCCGGGTGTCCTTGCCAACCAGCACCTTGCATGCACCCATCTTGCGAAATGCCATGCCCGCAGCCCAACCGAGTTTGAGCATGAAATCAGGAGTAATCGGGTATTCGCCCACTCGACCACGAATGCCGTCGGTACCAAAGTATTTCCTAGTCATAAACGCTCCATCATTCTTATTCGGCTGATTCCACTGCGGCGATCATCTTCACCACATCGACTGTTTCGGCTACATCATGGACACGCAATATACGCGCACCTTTTTGCGAAGCCAGTACTGCCAGGGCAAGACCACCATAAAGGCGCTCACCCACGGGGCGATTCAACGCCTGCCCTATCATGCTCTTGCGCGACACCCCAACCAACAGAGGCCTGCCCAGGACATGCAAAGCTTCCATATGTTTGAACAAGCTTAGATTGTGCTGCAACGTTTTTGCGAAGCCGAACCCGGGATCGAGAATGATTCGCTCGGAAGGAATTCCCACCGACGCGCACTGAGCCATACGCTCGGCAAGAAACTCGCCTACCTCTTTCGTGACATCCTTGTACTGCGGATTGTCCTGCATATCGCCCGGTTCACCGAGCATATGCATCAGACAAACCGGCAACCCCGTTGCCGCTGCAGCATCGAGCGCGCCATCGCGGCGCAAGGAGCGCACATCATTGATCAACCCAGCTCCCAGCCGCGCGGTTTCACGCATTACGGCTGGCGTAGAGGTATCAACAGAGATAATGACATCCAGCTCGCAATGAATCCGCTCGACGATCGGGGCCACGCGCTCAAGCTCTTCCAGTGACGATACCGCCCTGGCACCCGGCCGCGTTGACTCACCACCGACATCGATCAACGTCGCGCCCGCAGCAACCATGGCTTCAGCATGACGCAAGGCCGCATCAAGCTGGCTGTACTTGCCGCCATCGGAAAAGGAATCAGGAGTGACATTGAGAATGCCCATGACATGTGTCTGGGCCAAATCAAGAACCCGGTTGCCGCAAGGCAACCGGGTCGAGGACTGAACAAAAGTCATTTCAAACCTTAAACGTCAGCAGCCGGACCGCCGATAGGTGTTTGTGGACGCTCATCCTGCACTACCGGAGGAGTTCCGGAAGTGCCTGTACCACCCGACCAATCACGAGGTTCGCGAGGTGTACGACCTGCCATGATGTCGTCGATCTGCTCGGCATCGATCGTTTCGTACTTCATTAACGCATCAGCCATGGCGTCGAGCTTGTCGCGGTTATCCGTGAGGATCTGCTTCGCCGTGCCGTAGCAATGATCGATGATGCTGCGGACCTCGGAGTCGATCAGTTTCGCGGTCTCACCCGAGAAGCTTGCGTTCTGGCCACCGCCGCCACGACCAAGGAAGACTTCACCTTCCTCTTCGGCGTACATCAATGGACCGAGTTTCTCGGAAAGGCCCCACTTGGTCACCATGTTCCGCGCAATCTGACTCGCACGCATGATGTCATTGGAGGCGCCGGTGGTTACACCGTCGAAGCCCAAAGTCATCTCTTCAGCGATACGACCGCCGTAAAGCGAGCAAATCTGACTGATCAAGGCACGCTTGGACAAGCTGTAACGGTCTTCTTCCGGCAGGAACATGGTCACGCCCAGCGCGCGACCGCGCGGGATGATCGAGACCTTGTACACCGGATCATGCTCAGGCACGACGCGACCAACGATGGCGTGGCCCGCTTCGTGATAAGCAGTGTTCTGCTTTTCCTTCTCGGACATGACCATGGATTTGCGCTCTGCGCCCATCATGATCTTGTCTTTTGCCAGTTCGAACTCTTTCATCTCGACGATGCGCTTGCCTGCACGGGCAGCGAACAGAGACGCCTCGTTCACCAAGTTCGCCAGGTCGGCACCGGAGAAGCCTGGGGTACCACGGGCGATAACGGCCGCAGCCACATCGTCACCCATTGGCACTTTGCGCATGTGGACCTTGAGAATCTGTTCGCGACCACGGATATCCGGCAGACCCACTACAACCTGACGGTCGAAACGGCCCGGACGGAGCAGTGCAGGGTCAAGAACGTCAGGACGGTTGGTCGCCGCAATCACGATGATGCCGTCATTCATTTCAAAGCCGTCCATCTCTACCAGCAACTGGTTGAGAGTCTGCTCGCGCTCATCGTGACCGCCGCCCATGCCGGCGCCACGGTGGCGACCAACGGCGTCGATTTCATCGATGAAGATAATGCAGGGCGCGTGCTTCTTGGCCTGTTCGAACATATCGCGAACGCGGCTGGCACCGACACCGACGAACATTTCGACGAAGTCAGAACCGGAAATGGTGAAGAACGGCACCTTGGCTTCGCCGGCAATCGCCTTGGCCAGCAAGGTTTTACCGGTACCCGGAGGACCGACCATCAGCACACCGCGGGGAATGCGGCCACCCAGACGCTGGAACTTGCCTGGATCACGCAGGAATTCGACCAACTCACCAACTTCTTCCTTGGCTTCGTCGCAACCCGCAACGTCAGCCAGGGTGGTTTTCACCTGATCTTCAGACAGCAGGCGCGCCTTGCTTTTGCCAAAGCTCATCGGCCCACCCTTGCCGCCCGCACCGCCTTGCATCTGGCGCATGAAGAACATGAACACCGCGATGATCACCAGGATCGGGAAGCTGGCCACCAGAAGCTGGGTCCAGATGCTTTGCTGCTCAGGCTGCTTGCCTTCGACCACAACGTGGTTGTCGACCAGGTCACCGATCAGGCCATTATCCTGAATCGCCGGACGAATGGTCTTGAAGCTATCGCCATCGTTGCGCTTGCCGGTAATCACATAGCCGTCGACGGCGACGCGCTCGACCTTGCCATCCTTGACCTGCTGGATGAAGTCGGAATAGTTGAGGGTCTGCGGCTCGTTAGGGCTGGAGAAGTTGTTCATCACCGTCACCAGGACTGCCGCGATGATCAACCACAGGATCAGATTCTTTGCCATATCGTTCAATTAACTACCCTCTGAAGCAAGCTCCGCTACTGGCGCGCGCTTCGCATGATATTCACCGGCCTAACTTACTACATTACCTACAGCTCTGGCAGGCGCCGTCTGTAACCCTTTGTGAAACACTTTCTACACAATATTCGCTTATGCACGCAGGGCGAAATACGAAAAACCTATCACCCCGCAAAAAAACTCGTGTTACTCGCTACCACCGCGATAGCCCCAGGCCAGCATGTATTGCTCGCGGGAACTGTCACGGGAAGAGTCCGGCTTGATCATCTGGACCTTGTCGAATTTCTTACGAGCGTCCTTCAGGTAAATATCGAACCCTTCGCCCTGAAAAATCTTGATCAGGAAATTACCACCCGGCTTGAGAATCCGCTCCGCCAGATCAAGTGCCAATTCGCAAAGAAACATGGCTTTTGGCATATCCACGGCAGGCGTACCACTCATATTGGGGGCCATATCGGAAATCACAAGGTCCACCTGCGAATTACCCACCGCTTCAAGAATCCGGGCGAGCACTTCGTCCTGAGTGAAGTCTCCCTGAATGAAAGTCACGTCCGGAATACTGTCCATCTCCAGGATATCCGACGCGATCAGGCGCCCCTGACCACCAATCAGCCGGCTAGTGACCTGCGACCAACCGCCAGGCGCCGCGCCGAGGTCGACAACGCTCATGCCCGGACGGATCAACTTGTATTTCTCCTGGACCTCCAGAAGTTTGTAACTCGCACGCGAGCGGTAGCCATCCTTCTGCGCCTGCTTCACATAGGGGTCGTTGACATGTCTTTTCAGCCAACCAAGGCTTGTCTTGGAACGCGCCATTGGGCACCTCGATGATAAGGGTCGTGATTAATTGGGCGGATCCGCGAGCCCTCGGGTAAAATGGCCGCCATTTTACAGAATCCAGACGAAAGGGTCAGATTATGCCGCTCACTCAAGAGCAGAAGAAACAGTACAAATCCATTGGCCACCATCTGAAACCAGTTTTGATTGTGGCTGACAACGGTTTGACTGAAGGTGTGTTAGCCGAACTTGAACGCGCATTGGCGGATCACGAACTGATCAAGATCAAGCTCAACATCCTGGATCGCGAATCGCGCCTGGCATCCATTGCAGAGCTGTGCAAAGTCGGCAAGGCGGATCTGGTTCAGGTCATCGGCAAGATGGCACTGATTTACCGCAAGAATTTCAGCGTCAACAAACAGCTGTCGAACGTCCATCGCTTCAAGTGATGGCAAGGGTCAAGGGTGTGCTTCGCGCACCCTGCCACTCCACCCCGGCACCGACTGCAACACCAGCAGCAGCCCTGAAAAGCCCAGCACAAGGTAGCTGAATACCCGCCAACGCCCCGCCTCCGGCCAGCCGATATGCATTGCGAAGTACATCGCACACGCATACAGCGCCATCAATAGCAGTTGCCCGCGAATATCCCGCCAAAGACTGGCGACGCCTTCGAACTGAATCAGCACCAGAACTTGAAGAACCACGCACACCGCGGCAATCCCTACCGCCATGGCGTATAAAATCGATGCAATTTCGTCGACCAACAGCGGCGCCAGGCCTATTCGCCCGAGCATCGGCTGCAAGCCGAGTTGCAACAACCACAAGCCGCCGACCCAGAGCATCTGGGCCAGTTGCCAAAGCATGGCGCCCGCACGAAGCGGGCGCCGACCTTCAGATGTGACGAACTTCGACAATCTCATACTCGATCACGCCACCTGGCGTTTTGACCGCAACCACATCACCCTCTTCCTTGGCAATCAAGGCGCGGGCGATAGGCGAACCGACAGAGATCTTGCCGAGCTTGATGTCAGCCTCGTCCTCACCAACGATCTGGTAGGTCACGCTTTCATCGGTTTCGACGTTAGCGATCTCCACAGTCGTACCGAAAATCACCTTTCCGGTGTGAGGAATAGTCGTGACATCGATGACCACAGCATTTTGCATGCGGCCTTCAATGTCACGAATCCGCGCCTCGACCATACCCTGCTGCTCACGAGCGGCGTGGTATTCGGCGTTTTCCTTCAAGTCACCCAACTCACGGGCCGTACCGATGTCCTGGCTCAGCTTCGGACGTACGACTTTGGTCAGGTGAGCATGTTCTTCTTCCAGGGCGCGAGCGCCCTGAACAGTCATTGGGTACTTCGTTATGCTCATGCCTTCAATCCTGCGTGTAGATCCTGCAAGCGACGTACGGTCTTCTCAGGACCGAACTTCAGCGCTTCGCAGATCGCTTCGCCAGCAGCAATGGTCGTGGTGCAGTAAATCTTGTGCTGCAGGGCATTGCGACGAATGGAGTAAGAGTCAGCGATCGACTGGCGACCTTCAGTGGTGTTGATGATCAGGGTGACTTCGTCATTCTTGATCATGTCGACCACGTGCGGACGGCCTTCGGTCACCTTGTTCACACGGCGCACTTTCAGACCTGCGGCTTCGATCAGCTTGGCAGTACCGGCAGTGGCAACCACTTCAAAGCCCAAGTTGATCAGATCGCGAGCCACACCAGCAACCAGTGGCTTGTCGTCATCACGCACGCTGATGAAGGCAGTACCACCAGTCGGCAGCACTTCGCTGGCACCCATCTGGGCCTTGGCAAATGCTTCACCGAAGGTATCGCCCACGCCCATTACTTCGCCCGTCGACTTCATCTCTGGGCCGAGGATCGGGTCAACGCCAGGGAACTTGGCGAATGGGAACACCGCCTCTTTCACGCTGTAGAAGTTCGGGATGATTTCCTTGGTGAAACCCAGCTCTTTCAGGGTTTTACCGGCCATCACACGTGCCGCGATCATCGCCAAAGAAACACCGATGCACTTGGATACGAACGGCACGGTACGGGAAGCACGCGGGTTGACTTCGATGACGTAGATGTCTTCGCCTTGCAGCGCCAGTTGTACGTTCATCAGGCCGACCACGCCCAGCTCCAGGGCCATTTTCTTGACCTGTTCGCGCATCTCGTCCTGGATGTGCGCCGGCAACGAGTACGGCGGTAGGGAGCAAGCCGAGTCACCGGAGTGAACGCCAGCCTGTTCGATGTGCTGCATGATCGCGCCGATCACGACGTCTTTGCCGTCGCTGACCGCGTCCACATCCATTTCAATCGCGCAGTTCAGGAAGTGATCCAGCAGCACCGGGCTGTCGTTGGACACCTGCACCGCTTCGCGCAGGTAACGCTTGAGCTCTTCTTCCTTGTAGACGATTTCCATCGCCCGGCCGCCCAATACGTAGGACGGACGCACTACCAGCGGGTAACCGATCTTTGCCGCAGCACGTACCGCCTCGTCTTCGCTACGCACGGTGGCGTTTGGCGGCTGACGCAGGTTCAGGCGCTGGACCATCTGCTGGAAGCGCTCACGATCTTCGGCGCGGTCGATGGCGTCTGGGCTGGTGCCGATAATTGGCACACCAGCAGCTTCCAGGGCACGAGCCAGTTTCAGCGGCGTCTGGCCACCGTACTGGACGATCACGCCTTTTGGCTTCTCAACGCGAACGATTTCCAGCACGTCTTCCAGGGTTACCGGCTCGAAGTACAGGCGATCGGAAGTGTCGTAGTCAGTGGAAACGGTTTCCGGGTTGCAGTTGACCATGATGGTCTCGTACCCGTCATCGCGAAGGGCCAGTGCCGCGTGTACGCAGCAGTAGTCGAACTCGATGCCCTGGCCGATTCGGTTCGGACCGCCACCCAGGATCATGATCTTGTCGCGACCCGATGGTGCGGCTTCGCACTCTTCCTCGTACGTGGAGTACAGGTAAGCGGTGTCGGTAGCAAACTCGGCGGCGCAGGTGTCGACGCGCTTGTAGACCGGGAACACTTCCAGCTTGTGGCGATGGGCACGCAGGCTCTTCTCGGTCACACCCAGCAGCTTGGCCAGACGCTGATCAGAGAAACCCTTGCGCTTGAGGCGGAACATCAGGTCACGGTCGATGCTGGTCAGGCCCAGGGTCTTGACCTTCTCTTCGTCCTTGATCAGATCTTCCATCTGCACCAGGAACCAACGGTCGATCATGGTCATGCCGAAGATGTCATCAACGCTCATGCCGGCGCGCATTGCGTCAGCCACGTACCAGATACGCTCGGCGCCCGGCACGGTCAGCTCGCGCTTGAGAACACCCATGCTTTCCGGGTTGCTCAGATCAACCTTCTCGTCCAGGCCGCAAACACCAACTTCCAGACCGCGCAGAGCTTTCTGCAGGGATTCCTGGAAGGTACGGCCGATGGCCATGACTTCACCGACCGACTTCATTTGCGTGGTCAGGCGTGCGTCAGCCTTGGCGAACTTCTCGAAGGCGAAACGTGGCAGCTTGGTGACGACGTAGTCGATCGAAGGTTCGAAGGACGCTGGAGTACGACCACCGGTGATATCGTTTTGCAGCTCGTCCAGGGTGTAACCGACAGCCAGCTTGGCGGCGATCTTGGCGATCGGGAAACCGGTGGCTTTCGAAGCCAGTGCCGAGGAGCGGGACACACGTGGGTTCATCTCGATGACGACCATGCGGCCAGTGTCCGGGCAAATACCGAACTGAACGTTGGAACCGCCGGTTTCCACGCCAATCTCACGCAGTACCGCCAGGGAGGCGTTACGCAGGATCTGGTATTCCTTGTCGGTCAGGGTCTGCGCAGGAGCCACGGTGATCGAGTCACCGGTGTGCACGCCCATCGGGTCGAAGTTTTCGATGGAGCAGACGATGATGCAGTTGTCCTTCTTATCGCGGACAACCTCCATTTCGTATTCTTTCCAGCCGATCAGGGATTCGTCGATCAGCAGCTCTTTGGTCGGCGACAAGTCCAGACCACGGGCGCAGATTTCTTCGAACTCTTCGCGGTTGTAAGCGATACCGCCACCGGTGCCGCCCATGGTGAAGGACGGACGGATGATGCACGGGAAGCCCAACTTCTCGAGGACCGCATTGGCTTCTTCCATGCTGTGGGCGATGCCGGAACGCGGACATTCCAGGCCGATTGCCTTCATGGCCTTGTCGAAACGCGAACGGTCTTCGGCCTTGTCGATGGTGTCGGCGTTGGCGCCGATCATTTCCACACCGAACTTCTCCAGGACGCCTTCGCGCTCCAGGTCCAGGGCGCAGTTAAGAGCGGTCTGGCCACCCATGGTCGGCAGCAGCGCGTCCGGACGCTCCTTTTCGATGATCTTGGCAACGGTCTGCCACTTGATCGGCTCGATGTAGGTGGCGTCGGCCATGGCCGGGTCGGTCATGATGGTGGCCGGGTTGGAGTTCACCAGGATGACGCGGTAGCCCTCCTCGCGCAGCGCTTTACAGGCCTGGGCGCCGGAGTAGTCGAATTCGCAGGCCTGGCCGATTACGATCGGGCCAGCGCCAAGAATCAGGATGCTTTTAATGTCTGTACGTTTTGGCATGGGTTTGTCACTCAAATCCGCAGGTCAGTCGGCAAGCCGTCTTGTTCAATCTCTGAAGACTTGAGGGGGCCGCCGGTGTCGGGACCGCCCTCAAGCTTCGCTACATCAGGGCGAGCGATCAGCGTCGCTTGGCCATCTCGTTGATGAAGCGATCAAACAGTGGCGCTACGTCGTTCGGGCCAGGGCTGGCTTCAGGGTGACCCTGGAAGCTGAAGGCGCTCTTGTCGGTACGCTCGATCCCTTGCAGGGTGCCGTCGAACAGCGATTTGTGGATCGCGCGAACGTTGGCTGGCAGGGTTTCTTCGTCCACCGCAAAACCGTGGTTCTGGCTGGTGATCATCACAACGCCGGTATCCAGATCCTGGACCGGGTGGTTGGCACCGTGGTGGCCGTGACCCATCTTCAGGGTCTTGGCGCCGGAGGCCAGGGCCAGCAGTTGGTGACCCAGGCAGATACCGAATACAGGGATTTCGGTTTCCAGCACGTCCTTGATCGCCTGGATGGCATAGTCGCAAGGCTCCGGATCACCAGGGCCGTTGGACAGGAACACACCATCCGGATTCATTGCCAACACATCGGCAGCCGGCGTTTGCGCAGGCACCACGGTCACGCGGCAACCGCGCTCGACCAGCATGCGCAGGATGTTCACCTTGACACCGTAGTCGTAGGCCACGACATGGTACGGCAGATCGGCAGCTTCAATGGTCGCGTGACTGTCGGTCTTCAGATCCCAGACCGTCGAACGCCATTCGTAGGTGTCCTTGGTGCTGACGACTTTTGCCAGGTCCATGCCCTTGAGGCCAGGGAAACCCTGGGCTGCGGCGATGGCGGCTTCTTCGGAGATGTTGTCACCGGCCATGATGCAGCCGTTCTGTGCGCCTTTTTCACGCAGGATGCGCGTCAGGCGGCGAGTGTCGATACCGGCGATGGCTACAACATTGTTGGCCTTGAGGTAGTCGGACAGGGACATCGTGTTACGCCAGTTGCTCGCAACCAGTGGCAGGTCACGGATAACCAGGCCAGCGGACCATACGCGGTTCGACTCGGCGTCTTCCGGCGTGGTGCCGGTGTTGCCGATGTGCGGGTAAGTCAGGGTAACGATCTGTTGGGCGTAGGAAGGATCGGTAAGGATTTCCTGATAGCCGGTCATTGCGGTGTTGAACACGACCTCACCAACGGTCTGACCGTCGGCTCCAATGGCTTCGCCGCGAAAAATGCTGCCATCAGCAAGGGCGAGTATGGCTGGCTTAGTCAAGAAGACCTCCCGTAAATAAAGCCTGAAAGGGCGATCGCAGGTTGTAAAAAAGCGGAGTGACGTATGGACACGTCACCCCGCTTCTTCACTGAATTATTCTGCGCGCTTTTAGTGGACACACTAAAGCTGTAGCTTACAGAAAAATGGTTTTTTGGTCTACCGCCAATGAGCCCGAAAGGCCGGAGAATGCGACAGGTCGTCGCTTGGCAGTGCAAAACCGGGCTCAAACACGGGTTCGAGCCCGATTTCAGGCAGATGTTAACGCAGGTCGAGCACGTCTTGCATGTCGTACAGGCCAGGCACACGTCCATCGAGCCAAAGCGCCGCACGCACCGCGCCCTTGGCGAAGGTCATGCGACTGGAGGCTTTGTGAGTGATCTCGACGCGCTCGCCATCAGCAGCAAACAACACAGTGTGATCACCCACAATGTCACCGGCACGCACAGTGGCAAAGCCAATTGTTTCGCGATCACGGGCGCCGGTCTGCCCCTCACGACCGTAAACCGCCACCTTCTTCAGGTCTCGACCCAGCGCATCGGCAATCACCTCACCCATACGCACTGCCGTACCCGATGGCGCATCGACTTTATGCCGGTGGTGAGCTTCAGTGATTTCGATATCGACATCATCGCCCAGCACGCGAGCAGCAGTGTCGAGCAGCTTCAGACACAGGTTCACACCGACACTGAAGTTAGCCGCGAAGACGATCGGAATATCCTTGCCCGCCTCCGCCAGCAACTGCTTCTCTTCAACACTGAAACCGGTGGTGCCGATAATCATTGCCTTGCCATGCTTGCGGCAGAAGGCGAGATTTTTCAGGGTCACTGTCGGGTGCGTGAAATCGATCAGCACGTCGAACTCGTCAACCACTCGATCCAGATCACCGGACAGCGGCACACCGATACGACCCAGCGCCGCCAACTCACCGGCATCGGCACCGACCAGCGTACTGTCAGGACGATCAACCGCCGCCGTCAAACCAGCACCCGGCGCTTGATGCACCGCTTCGATCAAGGTCTTGCCCATGCGCCCGGCGGCGCCCATCACAGCAATACGTCGCATGCCTGCCTCCTTACAAATCGCCGAAGAAGCGCTTCACGCCTTCGAACCAGCCCGTGGTTTTCGGTGAATGACTGTTATCGTCAGCCAGCGAACTGCGGAACTCTTCCAGCATTTCGCGCTGACGGCGGCTCAGATTGACCGGCGTCTCGACCGCGACACGGCACATCAAATCACCAGCACCGCCACCTCGCACGGGCGCGACACCCTTGCCACGCACACGGAACTGCTTGCCGGTCTGAGTTCCCTCAGGAATCTTCAGCTTGACCCGACCATCGAGGGTCGGAATCTCCAGCTCGCCACCCAGCGCCGCATCAACGAAGCTGATTGGCACTTCGCAGAACAGGTGTTTGCCGTCACGCTGGAAGATCGAGTGCTCACGCACATTGATCACGACATAAAGGTCGCCAGTCGGGCCGCCTTGAGCACCCGCCTCGCCCTCGCCCGACAGACGAATACGGTCTCCGGTATCGACACCCGCCGGCACTTTTACCGACAGAGTCTTGTACTCTTCGACACGACCTTCGCCGTGGCACGAGTCGCACGGATCGGAAATGATTTTGCCCTGGCCATGGCAACGCGGGCAGGTTTGCTGCACCGAGAAGAAGCCCTGCTGCATGCGTACCTGGCCAATGCCGCCACAAGTCGGGCAAGTGACCGGCGAGGAGCCTTTCTTGGCACCCGAACCATCACAAGGCTTGCAGTTGACCAATGTTGGAACGCGGATATTCACCGTCGTACCGCGCACCGCTTCTTCCAGATCCAGTTCCAGGGTGTAACGCAAATCGCTGCCGCGCTGAGCGCCTCCACGGGAACCACCGCGACCGCCACCGAAGAAATCACTGAAGACATCGCCAAAGATGTCGGAGAAGTTCTGGCCGCCGAAGCCGGCACCGCCGCCACCCATACTTGGGTCGACGCCAGCGTGACCGTACTGATCGTAGGCCGCACGCTTGCTGGAATCGGACAGCACTTCGTAGGCCTCGTTGGCCTCCTTGAATTTCTCTTCCGACGCCTTGTCATCGGGATTACGGTCCGGGTGGTGCTTCATCGCCAGGCGACGGTAAGCCTTTTTCAGGTCCGCCTCGCTTGAGCCTCGCTCAACACCCAATACTTCGTAATAGTCACGCTTTGCCATATGTCTTCTGCACTCTTGAGGACGTTCGGCCAACCTCTCCTGAGCTTCGCCAAACTCGTTGAGCCCCAATACAGGCCCGGACCCAACTCACGTCGATTCAACGATCCTGGTCTTTGGTTCATTGCGGTATTTTCGGCGCGAAAAGCAGGAGCATTCCCGGCCATACCATCAGCATCCGAGCGTTGTCGCATGCTGTAAAAATTCGTGTACTCCAGACACGCCAACGCGGGAGCAGGCTCCCGCGCGGCGACATCCTACCAGTCACCGCCCAAAGGCAGTCAACCGGCCGACCAACAACTTACTTGTGGTCTTTGACTTCTTCGAACTCGGCATCGACAACGTCATCTGCCTTTTCAGCCGACTCAGCGTGCGGTGCAGCGCCTTCAGCCGGCTGAGCCTGCTCGGCGTACATCTTCTGAGCGACTGGCGCGGAGACCTTGGACAGCTCTTCGACCTTGGCTTCGATAGCAGCCTTGTCGTCGCCTTTTACGGCGGCTTCCAGGGCAACTACAGCAGCCTCGATTGCAGTCTTCTCTTCAGCGCTCACCTTGTCGCCAGCATCAGCGACCATTTTGCGAGTCGAGTGAACCAGTGCATCACCCTGGTTACGGGCAGCGGCCAGCTCTTCGAACTTGCGGTCTTCCTCGGCATTAGCCTCGGCATCACGCACCATGCGCTCGATCTCTTCGTCGGACAGACCGGAGTTGGCCTTGATCACGATCGACTGAGTCTTGCCAGTGGCCTTGTCCTTGGCGCCTACGTGCAGAATGCCGTTAGCGTCGATGTCGAAGGTCACTTCGATTTGTGGCACGCCACGCGGTGCTGGTGGAATCTCGGCCAGGTCGAACTTGCCCAGGGACTTGTTCTGAGCCGCTTGCTTACGCTCACCCTGCAGCACGTGAATGGTCACGGCACCCTGGTTGTCGTCGGCAGTCGAGAACACTTGCGATTTCTTGGTAGGAATCGTGGTGTTTTTCTCGATCAGCGCGGTCATCACGCCACCCATGGTTTCGATACCCAGGGTCAGCGGGCTCACGTCCAGCAGCAGAACGTCTTTCACGTCACCCGCCAGAACGGCGCCCTGAATCGCAGCACCCACGGCAACGGCTTCGTCAGGGTTCACGTCCTTGCGAGGCTCTTTACCGAAGAACTCGGTCACCAGCTTCTGAACCAGTGGCATACGAGTCTGACCACCAACCAGGATCACATCATTGATCTTGCCGGCGTCAATACCGGCATCTTTCATGGCGATGCGGCAAGGCTCGATGGTGCGCTGAACCAGGTCTTCCACCAGAGCTTCCAGCTTGGCGCGGGATATCTTCACGTTCAGGTGCTTAGGACCGGTGGCGTCTGCAGTGATGTACGGCAGGTTCACGTCGGTCGACTGAGCGGAAGACAGCTCGATCTTGGCCTTTTCAGCGGCTTCTTTCAGACGCTGCATTGCCAGCGGGTCACCCTTGAGGTTCATGCCGCTTTCTTTCTTGAATTCGTCGACGAGGTAGTCGATCAGACGAATGTCAAAGTCTTCACCACCCAGGAAGGTGTCACCGTTGGTCGCCAGTACTTCGAACTGGTGCTCACCGTCGACTTCAGCGATTTCGATCACGGAAACGTCGAAAGTACCGCCACCCAGGTCGTAAACGATCACAGTGTGGTCGCCCTTGGCCTTGTCCATACCGTAAGCCAGAGCAGCTGCGGTCGGTTCGTTGATGATACGTTTAACGTCCAGACCCGCGATGCGGCCGGCGTCTTTGGTAGCTTGACGCTGGCTGTCGTTGAAGTAGGCCGGAACGGTGATTACCGCTTCGGTCACTGGCTCGCCGAGGTAGTCTTCGGCGGTCTTCTTCATTTTCTTCAGAATTTCAGCCGAGATTTGTGGCGGAGCCATTTTCTGGCCGTTCACTTCTACCCAGGCATCGTTGTTGTCAGCCTTGACGATCTTGTAAGGGACCATCTGGATGTCTTTCTGTACGACGTCTTCTTCGAAACGACGACCAATCAGACGCTTCACCGCGTACAGGGTGTTATGCGGGTTGGTCACTGCCTGACGCTTGGCGGACTGGCCAACCAGGATTTCGCCATCGTTGGCGTAAGCAATGATCGAAGGCGTAGTACGCGCGCCTTCGGCGTTTTCAATAACTTTGGCGGTGCCGTTTTCCAGCACGGAGACGCAGGAGTTGGTAGTCCCCAGGTCGATACCGATAATTTTGCCCATGTTCACTCTCCCGAAACTTTGGATTTGGTTGCCGCAGTGGTTGTGGCCATCTGCGGTAGCACTTAAACGCTTGACTTCTAAATGGGGGCCTTGCGGCTAATTTCAAGCCTGCTCGTCAATAGAAGGCGAAACTGGCGCTGGAGCCTTGCTGACCACGACCATCGCCGGGCGCAGCAGGCGACCATTGAGCTCATAGCCCTTCTGGAACACCTTGAGCACGCTGTTCGGCTCGACGTCAGCACTTTCCTGCATGGCCATTGCCTGATGCTTCACGGCATTGAACGGTTCGCCGTGCGGATCGATGGCTTCGAGCTGATAACGTTTCAGGGTGTCCTGGAACATTTTCAGGGTCAGCTCGATACCTTCACGCATCGGACGGATGGTTTCGTCATCCGCGCTGGACAACTCAAGACCACGCTCCAGGCTGTCGATGATCGGCAGCAGGTCGCCGGCGAATTTTTCCAGGGCGAATTTGTGAGCCTTTTCTACATCCTGCTCGGCGCGACGGCGGACGTTCTGCAGATCGGCGGCTACACGCAAAGCCTGATCCTGCGCGCCTGCCAGTTGCTCTTCGAGCACTTGTACACGAGCCGCCAGGTCTACACCCGAAGCCTCGGGCGCCTGGTTGGCGTCTGGGTTTTGCGTATCCACTGTCTGTTCGTCAGCCATAAAATTCTCCTTTCAATATCGTCTGCGAGCCTGACTCGCACTTCTGCCCAGCTATATGGGGCCGCAAAATCCGGCTTCAAGGGGGCAGCAAGCATTAACCCTACAAAAAACAGCTGCATTTTCATTCCATGGCGCGCTAAGAATTTCGTCGGCTCAAGCCAATCGAGCTAACGAGAGGCATTGTCAGCCCAAAACAAAACACTGTATAAATAACCAGACATAAAGCCTGGGAGCGGCCTTCATGCTGGTGCACCTGTCCGTACATAATTACGCCATCGTTGAACATCTCGATCTCGAACTCGATCGCGGGATGAGTGTGATCACCGGGGAAACCGGAGCCGGCAAGTCGATCATGCTCGACGCTCTGGGCCTAACCCTTGGCGATCGCGCCGATAGCGGCGTGGTCCGTCCCGACGCGGACAAGGCCGACATCCTGGCGACCTTCGATCTGGCAGACATCCCGGAAGCCAGCGCCTGGCTGGCCGAACGCGACCTCGAGACCGATGGCCCGTGCATCCTGCGTCGAGTCATCACTGCCGAGGGTCGCTCGCGCGGCTATATCAATGGCACCCCCTGCCCCCTCGGCGACCTCAAGGCGCTGGGCGAGTTGATGATCGACATTCACAGCCAGCACGAACACCAATCCCTGCTCAAGACCGATACCCACCGCCGCCTGCTCGACGAATACGCTGGCGCGACAGATCTTGCCCGCCAGGTGCAACTGGCCGCACAGCGCTGGCGCCAGACTCGCCAGGAACTTGAGCGGCTATCCAACTCGGGCGATGAGCAGCGCGCACGCCATCAATTGCTCAGCTATCAGCTTGAAGAACTGGAAAACCTGGGTCTGGGTGACAACGAACTGGAGCAGCTGGAGCAGGAACACAAGAACCTGACCAATGCCGAAACCTTGCTGGGCATCTGCCGGCAAGTCGTCGAACAATGCAGCGAAAGTGATTCCGGCAACGTACTGAACGCACTCACCGCCAGCCTTAATCGACTGTCGAGCGTCAACAGCTCTATCGGTGCGCTGGGTGAGGCAAGCAGCTTGCTGACCAGCGCGCAGATCCAGGTTGAAGAAGCCGTTGGTGAGTTGAATCGCTTCCTCGACAATTTCGATGCCGACCCATCACGACTCCAGTATCTGGAAGAGCGCCTGGATGCGATCTATACCCTGGCGCGCAAACACCGCATCCAGCCCACCGAAGTCGGCGAGATGCAGCAAAAGCTGCTGGAAGAAATCGAAACCCTGAATGCCAACGATGAATCCATCGAGCGGTTGAGCGACGAACTGTCGTCCTATGCGCGCCATTATCAGGAAAAGGCCCGGGAGCTGAGCGATCTGCGCCATCAAGCCTCTGGCAGCCTGGCCAGCGCCGTAGAACAGGAAATCCAGCGTCTGGGCATGCCCGGCGGCCGCTTCACCATCGAGCTGCGCCCAAACAGTAGCGACGAACTGCTGCCGAACGGACTTGAACAAGTAGAACTGCTGGTCAGTGCCAACCCGGGCCAACCACTCAAAGCCCTTGCAAAAGTTGCATCCGGTGGCGAGCTGTCGCGGATCAGCCTGGCTATCCAGGTGATCACTGCACAAACCTCCCGCATTCCAACCCTGGTGTTCGACGAAGTGGACGTGGGCATTGGTGGTCCGACAGCCGAGATCGTTGGCCAGTTGTTGCGTCGACTTGGCGAAAGAGGACAGGTTCTGACCGTGACCCACTTGCCGCAGGTAGCCGCCCAGGGCCATCAGCACCTGTTTGTGCACAAAGTGCGAGGCGAGGATGCGACACGCACTGCCGTGTCCAAATTGAGCAAGAACGACCGGGTCGAAGAAGTGGCTCGCATGCTGGGCGGCATCGATCTCACCAAGGAGTCTCTGGCTCATGCCAAAAAGATGGTGATTGCTGCAAAAGTTTAAAGTTGGCAGAAAGCACGAAGGCGACCCTGGGGTCGCCTTCGCTCGTTTCGCGAACCTGATGTTCGCGCGACATGCTTACTTTTTCTTGCGTACGTACAGCACCAGATTGTGATCAACCATCTCGAAGCCATATTTTTCGACGATGGCTTTCTGCAGATTCTCGATTTCCTGGTCGAAGAATTCGATCACTTCACTGGTTTCGACGTTGACCATGTGGTCGTGATGCTTGCCGTCGTCCAGCTCGAAGACCGCATGGCCTCCGTCGAAGTTGTGCCGCACCACAAGGCCAGCTGCCTCGAACTGAGTCAGTACACGGTAAACCGTGGCCAGACCGACGTCCTCGCCAGCCTCCATCAGTGCCTTGTAGACATCCTCGGCACTCATGTGGCGCTGCTCGGCGGAATCGAGCATTTGCAGAATTTTGACCCGTGGCAGGGTCACTTTGAGGCCGGCTTTGCGTAGTTCGCTATTTTCAACCATGGTCAGCTTTCTCGCGATGCTGCTTCGCAGCTTCTCTTAATGCGGGTATGATCGGCGTTTACGTTGTCCCAGCCAAGATAGTGGAAGTCGCCCACCGATGCAAAACACCAAGCTCTTGCTAACCAGTTTCACCTTTGTGGGACTGCTCGCACTCGCCGGTTGTTCATTCCCCGGGGTTTACAAAATCGACATCCAGCAGGGCAATGTCGTCACGCAGGACATGATAGACCAGTTACGCCCGGGAATGACCCGTAAGCAAGTAAGGTTTATCATGGGCAACCCTCTGTTGACCGACACGTTCCATGCCGATCGCTGGGATTATCTGTACAGCCTGCAACCGGGTGGCGGTGAACGCCAACAGGAACGCATTAGCGTTATCTTCAACCCAAATGATCAACTTGTCAGCCTGTCCGGCGACTTCATGCCTGGCGTGAGTCGTGACGAGGCCATCCTTGGCAAGGACAGCGGCACTACAGTGGCCGCACCGGCAGAAAAGGTCGAGAAGCCAAAGCCGGAAAAACCGACCAAACCAGGTTCGTTGCTGGATCAGATCCAGAAGGAAGTGGACGGCGTGGAAACTGTTCCTGTCCCGACTCCGGAACCACTGGAAACTTCGCCGCAATAATTTGCGACGCAATAAAAAACCCGGCATGTCCGGGTTTTTTATTATCTGGAATTTAAGGATCTATTGATTACGAGCCTTTGCCTCGGCAGCTTTGGCCGCACGCAGCCGACGAACTTCCTTTGGATCGGCCAGCAACGGTCGATAAATTTCGACGCGATCCCCAGTCTGAACCTGACGACTCCCCGGATCGGGGATCACCTTGCCGAAGATCCCCACCGGGCACTCCTCCAAATCCAGCTCCGGAAATGCCTGACCGATACCGGATTTCAGCAACGCCGTACGAACAGTCGTCCCCGCCGGAACCCTCACCGACAGGAGGACCTGACGATCAATGGCGGCATACACCACCTCAACCTCAATCATCGGCTCAACCATACATCTGCTTGGCCCGCTGGCAGAACGCATCCACCAGCGTATTGGCTGCCTGATTAAACAAAGGTCCAAGGGTCGCGCGAACAATCGGCCCCGCGTAGTCAAACGACAGGTCCAGACTGATCTTGCAGGCCTTTTCGCCCAAAGGCTTGAACACCCAGACACCGTGCAGCTGAGTGAACGGACCTTCTTCGAGATTCATCTCGATCGATTGGCCGGGCACCAAAGTATTTCGCGTCACGAAATGCTGGCTGAGCCCGCCTTTGGCCACGCCGACGCTCGCGCGCATAAATTCAGGGGTACTTTCCAGCACTTGTGCCGAGGAGCACCAGGGCAGGAATTCCGGGTACCGCGCCACGTCGTTGACCAGGTCATACAGGGCTTGCGCCGGGTACGGCAGCAAGGCCGAACGTGAAATGTGTGTCGTCATGTCAGCGTCACTTCCACAGCTGGGCGGCAAACACTACAAGAATGCCGATGGGCGCCACATAGCGCATCAAGAACATGGACAGGGCGTACAACGCCGGATGGCGGATCGACAACTCGTCGCTCACCGCCTCCCGACCCATTACCCAGCCCGCAAAAACCACGAAACATAAACCACCGAGTGGCAACATGATCCGCGAGGTGAAAAAGTCGATCACACCGAAGAAGTCCAGTCCGCCTGCCCCACCCCATCGGTAGAGGTGGAACAATCCGCCTTCGTTCACGAAAAACCTGGCCTGCCTCCAGATATTGAAGGAAAACACCGTGCCCAGACCGACGAACCAGCAGGTGAATGCCAGCCAGAACGTCACCCAGGCGCGACTGACCCGCGTTCGCTCGACCAGATAGGCCACCATCGGCTCGAGCAGCGAGATCGCCGAACTCCACGCCGCAATTGCCACGAGCACGAAGAACACTACGCCCATCAACTGGCCGAACACTATATTCCCGAAGGCAAACGGTAGACTGACAAACATCAGGCCGGGACCTTCGCTCGGGTTCAAACCAGCGGCGAACACTATCGGAAACAGTGCCAGGCCAGCTACCAGAGAAACAAAAGTATCCAGCAAGGCCACGCTGACGACGGTTCCCGAAATCGATGAATGCTTCGGCATGTAGGCGCCGTAAATCATGATCGACCCGACACCGACGCTCAGGGAAAAGAACGCGTGCCCCATGGCTGGCAGCAAACCATCCAGTACCTTTTCCGGATGGAAGTCGAACATGAAGTGCACGCCTTCCATGAAATGCCCGGTGGTCATGCTGTAACCCAGTAGCACCAGGATCATCACGAAAAGCAGCGGCATCATGATCCGCAAGCTGCGCTCAAGCCCTGCAACTACGCCTTTTGCGATCACAATCGCTGACAGCAGCATGAATATCGTGTGCCAGAGGATCAGGCGCCACGGGTCGGCGATGACATTGCCAAAGTACGCACCCACCTGACTCGGTGTCGCCCCCTGAAAGTCGCCGCGCCCCATGTCGATGATGTAATCCAGCGACCACCCGCCGACGACACTGTAGAAAGAAAGAATCAGCAGTGCCGTGATCATCCCGCCAAAGGCGCCCCAGGACCATTTGCCCGAATGCCCCGCTTCCTTCGCCAGAGCTTTCAGGGCATTGGCCGGGCTTTGCCGGGCCCGCCGGCCGATCAGGGTTTCCGCCAGCATGACCGGAATGCCGATCAGCGCGATGCAAATCAGGAACATCAAGACGAAGGCGCCGCCGCCATAGACGCCGACCATGTACGGGAATTTCCAGATGCTACCCAGCCCGACGGCCGAACCGGTCGCGGCGAGTATGAAAACCCAGCGGCTAGCCCAACTGCCGTGGACAGAAACCTTGTCTGTCGACATCGTTACCACGACCAAGCATTCAAAAAAGTGCGCGCATTGTCCGGGATTCAATCAACCTGCTCAAGCGCACAGCAACACCGTAGCCGACTTGCTTGCAACTCCCTATAATGCCGGCCCTATGGCTAAACAGAAGAAACACCCCACAGGGACAATCGCGCAAAATAAAAAGGCGCGACACGATTACTTCATCGAACACAAGTTCGAGGCTGGTCTGGTCCTGGCCGGCTGGGAAGTGAAGAGTTTGCGGGCGAGCAAGCTGCAACTGGTCGACAGTTATGTGCTGCTCAAGGATGGCGAGGCCTGGCTGCTCGGCAGTCACATCACGCCATTGACGACCGCCAGCACCCACGTCATCGCTGACCCCACGCGTACGCGCAAGCTGCTGCTGAATCGGCGCGAGCTGGACAAGCTGTCCGCCGCCGTGGCGCAAAAGGGCTATGCCTGCGTGTGTCTGTCCTGGTACTGGAGCAAGCACATGGTCAAGTGCGAAATCGCACTGGGCAAGGGCAAGAAGGAATACGACAAGCGCGACACCGAACGCGAACGCGACGCCGGGCGTGAGTTGCAGCGCGCGGTGCGGAACAAGGGCAAGGAAGACTGATTTCTCTGCCTGAGGTTTAAGCCGCCATCGAAAAAGATCGCAGCCTTCGGCAGTTCCCACAGTAGGAGCTGCCGCAGGCTGCGATCTTTTTTGCGTTTAAACGCAATCACATTCCCTTGCGTCGCTCCGCCCGAGCCACGCGCTGCACTTCCTGACGCACTTCCTCCAGCACTTCCTGCACATACAAAATGTGCCGACTGGAAACCTCCCGAGCCTGCTCCGCCCTGCCCTCGACAATCGCCAGATACAGTTCCCGGTGCTGCGTGATCAGCATGTCGCGAGTTTCGGTGCGCTGCTTGTACATGCCGCCAATGTTGGTGACCACGTTGCGCTTGAGCAAATCGAACAAGCCGCGGATGGTGTGCAGCAGCACCGCATTGTGACTGGCCTCGGCAATCGCCAGATGGAACCGCGCATCCGCCGCACCCTCTTCCGCCCGACTGACTTCATCGCTTCGCGAATAACAATCCTGCAATTCGTTGAACGCCGCGGTCAGCCGCTCGCGATCGACATCCGTGGCACGCAACGCCGCGTAATAGGCACAGGACGCCTCCAGCGTGTGGCGAAATTCCAATAGATCGCGCTGAGCTTCCGGGTTGCTTTCCAGCAGTAGCAGCAATGGATCACTGAATGTTGTGCCCAGGGACTCCACGACATAGTTCCCACCGCCTTGGCGACTGACCAGCAGCCCCTTGGCCACCAGTTTCTGAATGGCTTCGCGCAACGACGGTCTCGAGACCCCGAACTGCTCGGCCAGGGCACGTTCTGCCGGCAAGCGCTCGCCTGCCTTCAACGTGCCCTCAAGGATCATCCCCTCCAGTTGCTCGACAATATCGTCAGACAAACGGCGCTGACGAATCTGATCAAAGCCCATAACTCGATTTCTCCACCATCCGACGACACGCCGGGGCTCTATTCTGGCCTATCCATACGGCATCGGCACCTGCCAGTCAGCATTCAGCCAAGCGGATCAGGCAAGCCGAAGGGCAGTGCATTCGACAAAAGTTTTAGGGCGGCAAATTGACACACCGCCTACAAGGCTTTTACCCTAGCCAACAGCGATTGTAAATTGGTATTACCAATTATCCAAGCACGCTGATCAGTGCCTGACCAACAACAATTAGGGGCCACCCCATATGCAAACCTGGCAACAGCTCTACAGCCCGCTCGGCAGCCTCGGTTTATCCGCGCTCGCAGCCGTCATTCCCATCGTGTTTTTCTTCCTGGCGCTGGCCGTGTTCCGACTCAAAGGGCACGTGGCAGGCAGCATTACGCTTGCCTTGTCGATCCTGGTGGCGATCTTTGCGTTCCAGATGCCGGTCGACATGGCTTTCGCCGCGGCCGGCTATGGCTTCGCCTACGGCCTGTGGCCGATTGCCTGGATCATCGTAGCGGCGGTATTCCTCTACAAACTGACGGTCAAGAGTGGCCAGTTCGAAGTGATCCGCAGCTCGGTGCTGTCGATTACCGACGACCAGCGCCTGCAAGTGCTGCTAATCGGTTTCTGCTTCGGCGCCTTCCTCGAAGGCGCGGCCGGCTTCGGCGCACCGGTGGCGATTACTGCCGCATTGCTGGTAGGCCTCGGTTTCAATCCACTGTACGCCGCAGGCCTGTGCCTGATTGCGAACACCGCTCCGGTGGCATTCGGCGCCCTGGGCATTCCGATCATCGTCGCCGGCCAGGTCACCGGCATCGACGCGTTCAAGATTGGCGCCATGACTGGCCGCCAACTGCCGCTGCTGTCGATGTTCGTACCGTTCTGGCTGGTGTTCATGATGGATGGCCTGCGCGGCGTTCGTGAAACCTGGCCCGCAGCATTGGTGGCCGGCTTGAGCTTTGCCGTCACTCAATACTTCACCTCGAACTTCATCGGCCCGGAACTGCCGGACATTACCTCGGCCCTGGCCAGCCTGATTGCCCTGACCCTGTTCCTGAAGGTCTGGCAACCAAAACGCGCTGCCGGCCAACACATCGCCGGCGCCGTCTCGGCCTCCGTAGTCAGCGCCAGCGCCGGTGGTTTCGGCCAGAAACGCACCACCGTAGCATCGCCCTACAGCCTGGGTGAAATCTTCAAGGCCTGGTCGCCGTTCCTGATCCTCACCGTCCTCGTCACCATCTGGACTCTGAAACCGTTCAAGGCCATGTTTGCCGCAGGCGGCTCGATGTACAGCTGGGTGTTCAACTTTGCCATCCCGCACCTCGACCAACTGGTGATCAAGACTGCCCCCATCGTGGCCGCGCCGACCGCCATCCCGGCCGTGTTCAAGCTCGACCCGATTTCTGCGACCGGCACGGCGATTTTCTTCTCGGCACTGATCTCGATGCTGATTCTGAAAATCAACGTAAAAACTGGTCTGACCACTTTGAAAGAGACTTTCTACGAGCTGCGCTGGCCGATCCTGTCCATCGGCATGGTGCTGGCATTCGCTTTCGTCACCAACTACTCGGGCATGTCTTCGACCATGGCCTTGGTTCTGGCCGGCACCGGCGCGGCGTTCCCGTTTTTCTCGCCGTTCCTCGGTTGGCTGGGCGTGTTCCTGACCGGTTCCGATACCTCGTCGAACGCGCTGTTCAGTTCGCTGCAGGCCACCACGGCCCACCAGATTGGCGTCAACGACACCCTGCTGGTGGCGGCGAACACCAGCGGTGGCGTGACCGGCAAGATGATCTCGCCGCAATCGATCGCCGTGGCTTGCGCCGCAACCGGCCTGGTGGGCAAGGAATCGGATCTGTTCCGCTTCACCCTCAAGCACAGCCTGTTCTTCGCCACCATCGTCGGCCTGATCACCCTGGCCCAGGCCTACTGGTTCACCGGCATGCTGGTGCACTGAGTCCTACAACCAATCTGAAAAAACCGACGCCGGATCACCATTCCGGCGTCAGCAATTCACCACCCGGTCTGTAAGGCTGCTGAAAGCATCTCCCTCTATATTCAGCCGCCTCAACGGACGGACAACCGGGACCACCCGGAGACACGCCTGATGAGCGAACTCTTTTACAACGCCGTGCCGAATGCGACCCGCGTCGCCCCGCCACTGCCCGAGCCTCGGCAATACCCCAGCGAGAAACCGCAACGGGTGTACCTGTTCGGGACCTGCGTAGTGGATCTGTTCTACCCGCAAGCCGGCATGGACGCGATCCACCTGCTGGAGCGCGAGGGCATCCGTGTCGAGTACCCGCAAGGGCAAAGCTGCTGCGGACAACCGGCCTACACCTCCGGTTACACCGAACAGGCCCGGACCGTGGCGCGCTCGCAACTGGCGCTGTTCGCCGAGGATTATCCGGTGGTGGTGCCGTCGGGTTCCTGTGCCGGCATGTTGCGCGAGCACTATGCCGACCTGTTCAAGGACGAACCGGGCACCTTGAAACAGGTTCAGGCCCTGGCGGCCAGAACCTACGAACTCGCCGAGTTCCTGCTGTTTGTCTGCAAGGTGCAGCTCAAGGACAGCGGCGAGCCGGTCAAAGTGGCGCTGCACACTTCGTGCTCGGCGCGTCGAGAGATGAACACCCACCTGCACGGGCGCGAGTTGTTGTCGCAACTGAGCAATGTGGAGCGGGTCAATCATGATCACGAAAGCGAGTGCTGTGGCTTCGGTGGGACTTTCAGCGTCCGTATGCCGGATATTTCCGGTGCGATGGTCGCCGACAAGACCCGGTCGTTGAAGGAATCCGGCGCGCACAAGGTACTGAGTGCCGATTGTGGTTGCCTGATGAACATCAACGGCTCGCTGGAAAAACAGAAGGAAGCGTTGCGTGGCCAACACCTGGCCAGCTTTCTCTGGGAAAGAACCGGAGGCGCGCAATGAACGCTTCCGCGATTATTCCTACGGTTGCTGTGGAAGAAGATTTCCGCACCCGCGCCCATAACGCGTTGGGTGATGCGCAATTGCGAAACAACTTTCGCAAGGCGATGGATTCACTGATGACCAAACGGGCAAACGCCTTCGGCGATGCCCACGAACGAGAACATCTGCGTGCGCTGGGCAATGCGGTCCGCGCCCGTGCTTTATCCAAGTTGCCCGACCTGCTCGAGCAGCTTGAACAGAACCTGACCCGCAACGGTGTGACAGTGCACTGGGCGGAAACGGTGGACGAAGCCAATGGCATCGTCCTGTCGATCATCCGCGCTCACGAGGGGCGGCAAGTGATCAAGGGCAAATCGATGGTCAGCGAAGAGATGGAGATGAACCATGTCCTCGCTGAACAGGGCATTGAATGCCTGGAATCGGACATGGGCGAGTACATCGTCCAGCTCGACCACGAGAAGCCTTCACACATAATCATGCCGGCGATCCACAAGAATGCCGGTCAGGTCGCGTCCTTGTTCCACGACAAACTTGGCGTGGAATACACCAAGGACGTTGACCAGCTTATTCAGATCGGTCGCAGGGTCCTGCGGCAGAAGTTCTTCGAAGCCGACATCGGCGTCTCCGGTGTCAACTTCGCCGTGGCCGAAACCGGCACCTTGCTGCTGGTGGAAAACGAAGGCAACGGTCGCATGACCACCACCGTTCCGCCGGTACACATCGCCGTCACCGGTATCGAAAAAGTCGTGGAAAACCTGCGCGACGTAGTGCCGTTGCTGTCGCTGCTGACCCGCTCGGCCCTGGGCATTCCGATCACCACCTACGTCAACATGATTTCCGGCCCGCGCAAGGACCATGAACTCGACGGCCCGCAGGAAGTGCATCTGGTACTGCTCGACAACGGTCGCAGCCAGGCCTTTGCCGACAGCGAATTGCGCCAGTCCCTGAACTGCATCCGCTGCGGCGCCTGTATGAATCATTGCCCGGTCTACACCCGAATCGGCGGCCATGCCTACGGCGAGGTGTACCCCGGTCCTATCGGAAAAATCATCACACCGCACATGGTCGGCCTGACGAAGGTGCCGGATCACCCGAGCGCCTCCTCGTTGTGCGGTGCCTGCGGAGAAGTGTGCCCGGTCAAGATTCCGATCCCGTCGTTGCTGCGGCGCCTGCGCGAAGAAAACGTCAAAGCGCCCGACAGCCCGAACCCGGTGATGCGCGACCAGGGTCGCAAATACTCGCGCAAGGAACGGTTTATCTGGAACGCCTGGGCCCGGCTCAACAGTTCGCCGACGCTGTATCGCCTGTTTGCGCTTGCCGCCACTCGCCTGCGCGCGCTCACCCCGAACAACGTCGGCCCCTGGACGCAAAACCACAGCGCACCGAAACCCGCCGCGCGCTCGCTGCACGACATGGCTCGCGAGCATCTGGCCAAACAGGGAGATCGTTGATGAGCGCCAAGCAAAATATCCTGGGCAAACTGCGCAAAAGTCTGACAGGCACCACACCGGTGCCTGACAACTTCGATGTCGATCTGGTGACCGCGCCTTACACCTACACTCCGGAACAACACATCCCGCAGCTGCGAAAACTGATGGAAGCGGTGCACACGGAAATCCACCTGACATCAGCGCAAGCATGGCCTGCCCTGCTGGCCAGACTGCTGCAGGATCGTCAGCTACCGAGCCTGTTGATCGCACCGACCACGACCCACGGCCAACAGATCACACAGCATTGGGCGAAGCATCCGACCCTGCCTACACTCAAGGCCTACGACCGCCCGGTGGAAGAATGGAAGGCCGAACTGTTCAACGACACGCCAGCGAGCCTGACCGGCACCCTCGGCGCCATCGCTGCCACCGGCAGCCTGATTCTCTGGCCAACGCGGGAAGAACCACGCCTGATGAGCCTGGCGCCAACGGTACATTTTGCCCTGCTCAAGGCCAGCGAAATCCGCGACAACTTCTATCAGGTACAGCAGGATTTCGAATGGGCCCAGGGCATGCCGACCAATGCGTTGCTGGTGTCGGGTCCGTCGAAGACCGCCGACATTGAGCAGGTGCTGGCTTACGGCGCTCACGGTCCGAAAGATCTGGTGGTGTTGATTCTGGAGGACCAATGAGTCTACCGGCCGCATTCCTGCGCGATGCGCAGCAACTGATTCCCCGGGAACGTCGCTTCGACGACCCGTTGTCGACCCTCGCATTCGGTACCGACGCCAGCTTCTACCGCCTGATTCCGCAACTGGTGATCCGCGTCGAGTCCGAAGACGAAGTGGTGACGCTGTTGAAACTGGCGCAGCGCGATCAGGTCCCCGTGACCTTCCGCGCCGCCGGCACCAGCCTGTCCGGCCAGGCCATCAGCGACTCGGTGCTGATCGTCCTTGGGGATAACTGGAACGGTCGCGAGATCCGTGGCCAGGGCACGCAAATCCGCCTGCAACCGGGAGTAATCGGTGCACAGGCCAATGCCTGGTTGGCGCCGTTCGGGCGCAAGATCGGCCCTGACCCGGCGTCGATCAATGCCTGCAAGATCGGCGGCATCGTCGCCAACAATGCCAGCGGCATGTGCTGCGGCACCGCGCAAAACACTTATCACACGCTGGCCGGCATTCGACTGGTGCTGGCCGATGGCAGCCGTCTCGACACCGAAGATGCCGCAAGCGTTGCCGCGTTCCGACAAACCCATGGCGACCTGCTGGAGCGTCTGGCAACCCTTGGCCGCGAGACCCGAGCCAACACCGAACTGGCTGCAAAAATTCGCCACAAGTACCGTCTGAAAAATACCACCGGCCTGTCACTCAATGCCCTGGTGGATTACGACGAGCCTGTGGATATCTTGAGCCACTTGCTGGTGGGCTCCGAAGGCACCCTCGGTTTCATCAGCGCGGTGACCTACGACACGGTAATCGACCATCCGAACAAGGCCTCGGCGCTGATCGTCTTTCCAAACGTGGAGACCTGCTGCAACGCGGTCACCGTGCTGAAAAGCCAGCCGGTGTCCGCCGTGGAACTGCTGGACCGCCGCAGCTTGCGCTCGGTGCAGAACAAACCCGGCATGCCGGCTTTCGTACAGCACCTGTCGAACAATGCCTGCGCCTTGCTGATCGAGTCCCGCGCGGCGTCGTCCACATTGCTGCAGGAGCAGCTGGCGCAAATCATGGCGTCTCTGGCGTCGTTCCCGGTGGAGAAGCAAGTCGACTTCACCGAAGACCCGCTGGAAAACGCCCGTCTCTGGGCGATCCGCAAGGACACCTTCCCGGCCGTCGGCGCGGTGCGCAAAACCGGCACCACAGTGATCATCGAGGACGTGACCTTTCCGGTGGAACAGCTGGCCATCGGCGTGAACCGCCTGATCGAGTTGTTCGACAAACATCACTACGATGAAGCGATCCTTTTCGGACACGCACTGGAAGGCAATCTGCACTTCGTCTTCACCCAAGGCTTCAACAGCCCGGAAGAAGTCGTACGCTACCAGGCATTCATGGACGACGTGGCGCAGTTGGTCGCGGTGGAGTTTGGCGGCTCGCTCAAAGCCGAACACGGCACCGGACGCAACATGGCGCCCTTCGTCGAACTGGAATGGGGCAGTGATGCCTACCAGTTGATGTGGCAACTCAAACGCCTGCTCGACCCCAATGGCATTCTCAATCCGGACGTGGTCCTCAGCGAAGATCCACAGATCCACCTCAAGCACCTCAAGCCCCTGCCGGCGGCCGACGAGATTGTGGACAAGTGCATCGAATGCGGTTTCTGCGAACCGGTCTGCCCGTCGAAAGGCCTGACCCTGAGCCCGCGCCAGCGCATTGTGATCTGGCGGGACATCCAGGCGAAAAAGCGTGCCGGTGTCGATACCCGCGAACTGGAAGAAGCCTACGAATACCAGGGCATCGATACCTGCGCGGCGACCGGGCTCTGCGCGCAACGTTGTCCAGTCGGCATCAATACCGGCGAGCTGGTGAAAAAGCTCCGCAGTCAGCACGCCACCCACAAGAAAACCGCCACCTGGCTTGAAGGAAATTTCGCCACTGCCCTGCAAGGTGCGCGCTTCACACTGCATGTGGCCAACGGCGCGCGGATGCTGCTGGGGGCGCCACGATTGACCAGGCTTTCGACGGCGGTGACGCGCCTGTCCAAAGGGCAGATCCCGCAATGGACCAACGCCATGCCACAGCCGGAACGGGCGATCCGCTTCAGTCCGCCTGTAACTGATGAACGCCCGCGCGTGGTGTACCTGGCCGCCTGCGTTTCACGGGTCATGGGGCCCGCGGCCGGCGACAAGGAACAAATGTCGCTGTACGACAAAACCCGTGGCCTGCTGGAAAAAGCCGGTTATCAGGTGGTGTTCCCGGACAATCTGGACAGCCTGTGCTGCGGCCAGCCCTTCGCCTCCAAAGGCTATGCCGAACAGGCCGAGCACAAACGTCAGGAGTTGATCGGGGCGTTGCTCCATGCCAGCCGTGGCGGGCTCGATCCCATCTATTGCGACACCAGCCCCTGCACCTTGCGCCTGACCCAGGACTTGGGCGATGTGCGCCTGGATCTCTACGACCCGGTACGCTTCATCTGCACACACCTGATGGATCGCCTGGACTTCACGCCGCAGGAAATGCCCATCGCGGTGCACGTCACCTGCAGCACCCAGCATCTTGGTGAAAGCCAGGCGCTGATCGACCTGGCGCGCAAGTGCAGCAAGAACGTGGTCATTCCCGAAGGCATCCACTGCTGCGGTTTCGCCGGCGACAAGGGCTTCACGACCCCGGAGCTGAACGCGCATTCGCTGCGCTCTTTGAAAGACGCGGTGCAGTACTGTAGCGAAGGCATTTCCACCAGCCGCACCTGTGAAATCGGCCTCAGCCAGCATGGCGGAATCGATTACCACGGGCTGGTCTACCTGATAGACCGCGTCACCCAGCCACGCACTGCGTAAAACTGTAGGAGCGAGCCTGCTCGCGATGACGGCGGAACATTCAGCATCGATGATGACTGACCCACCGCTATCGCGAGCAAGCTCGCTCCCACAGATTGCGTCAGCATCCTCACAAATTCCGCAAAAAAAAACCGAATTCCCGCCGGCAGCTATAGTCATTTAGCTAGGCCCTGCGAAAGGGCTTATAACCACCTCGGCCAGCGGCCCTGCTTTACCGGCAGCACCGAGCCCTCATGCGCAAGGAGATACCCATGAAGCACTCTGCAATTGCTGGATTGTTTATCACGGCGGCACTGCTGGCGTCGCCCGTGTTTGCGGCGGACAAGGATCTTTGTGCGACGAACATTCAACAGGTACAAAGCTTCGTGGACAGTGCACCGTCCATCCCGAGTGAAAAGCTGGATAACGTCAAAGACGCGCTGGATAGAGCGAAGGCGGCTCAGGCAGCCGGAAACGACAAGGATTGCGTCGCAATCGCCGAAGGCATGTGGGAAAAAATACAGATTCGCAACCCTGCCCGGAACTGACATGGTGCAAGGCCAACCTTCGGGTTGGCCTTCCGGGCCACATTGCCGTAGACTACACAGGCTTGTTGCTCAACAGATTCACGAGCAATGAGTTCGGGGCCGTTTAGGATTCGACGCCGGTTGCGAAACTTTAGGTGCATGCCGAGTTGGTAACAGAACTCGTAAATCCACTGTTGCAACTTCTTATAGTTGCCAATGACGACCAATACGGTGCTGCTCTCGCTGCTTAATTGCAGCTGACATGCACTCCTGGTACCTTCGGGTCCAGCAATCATCAGGGGATGTCTGTAAACCCAAAATGATTGTCATATAGAACAGAATCGCCGTGCAGTACGTTGTGGACGAAGCGGCTAAAACTTACACAACTCGCCCAAAGCACCCTGCCCGTCGGGTCGCTGAGGGTTAACTTAATAGACACGGCTACGCATGTAGTACCGACAGCGGAGTACTGGCGGACGGGGGTTCAAATCCCCCCGGCTCCACCAAACTCGAAGAAAGCCGTAAAGCCCACGCTTTACGGCTTTTTTGTTGCCTGCGATCTGGCCACGAATCCATTCAGGCTTGAGCGTGCGATGCCGTGGCGATCGCTGCACCTCTCCCTGCCCCCCCCCCCCGCCATCGTCCTTATCGATGGATCGCTTGACTCGAATTGCCATCATTTTCAGAACCCTGGTCCAGACGACACAGACTGTCGCAGCCCTGGTGGAGTATGCCCCTCAACGGTCCAGTCATCTGTGAGGCGCGTCCCTATGAAAGAGTTGATCTGCTTTGCCATCGGCCTGTTGGTGGGTGCTGTGGTGATGAAGAAAAGCCAGGCCATTGATGAACTGAAGAAAGAACTGGAACGCGAAAGGTTTTGCAACCGGCCCGCAAGCGCAACCGGGCAGCCGTGACGCTACGACCATTCGCTATTGGCGAGATGGAGCAAATAGTGTTAAAACGCCACCAACGGAAGTTCGCAGGCTATATGCCATCAGCGAACCATCAAGGAAGATTCGAGCGCCGTCCCCCATGTCAGATCCCAAAGACCGGCTGTTCCGGCACTTGGCACTGCTACGCCTCATTCCGCGTGCCCCCAAAAGCATCTCGACCAACGAACTGTTGGAGAGACTCAACGCCGAATGTTTCGACATCGACCGTCGAACCCTGCAACGGGACCTGATCGGCCGCCTTGCGCTGGACTTTCCGCTGATCTGTGACGAAAGCCGGCGACCTTATCGGTGGAGCTTTCGCAAGGACACGCCGCAATTCGATTTGCCGGCGCTGGACACGCCCACCGCCCTGGCCTTCGTCCTTGCGCAAAGTCACCTCAGTAAGCTGATGCCGCCCAGCGTGCTGGGTCTGCTGGCGCCCCATTTTGACCTGGCGCACCGCCAGCTTCAGAGCCTGGAACACAACCGTCTGGCTCACTGGGCCGAAAACGTGCGTGCCCTGCCCAACGGCAAAGCGTTGCAGCCTGCCGAAATCGATGCTGGCATCTGGTCACAGGTCGCCGACGCCCTGCTGCAAGCACGGCAACTGGAGATTCTTTACCTCAGCCGCAGCAAGGGTGATAGCAAGACTCTGAGAGTCCACCCCGCAGGCCTGGTCTCGCGTCACTCCGTCAGCTATCTGCTCGCGACTGTCGAGGGTTATAACGACGTGCGCCAGTTCGCCCTGCACCGGATTCAGCACGCGACGTGCCTCGATCAACCCGCCCGTGCGCAACCCGATTTCGAGATCGACCGCTACATCCACAGCGGCGGTTTCAACAACCCGGGTCCAACGCAGTACCACGAACTGCACGCGGACGTGTCCCCGCAAATTGCCTGGCTGCTCAATGAAACCCCGCTGACTTGCGAACAACGCCTGGAGCCGCTGCCAGATAGCGACTGGCAACGCCTGCGCGCGCAAGTACCGGATGACCCGGAAACGCTCTGGTGGGTGTTTGGCCTGGCCGAAAACATTCGACTGCACGAGCCCAAGCGCTGGGCAGACATCATCAAAACGAAGCTGATCAAAACAGGTGCGCTGTACTCGCAGCCCCCTCTCACGAACACACATGCCTGCCAGGAGGCACCATGAGTTCCCACGAAACCGCAACGCCTGCTTCCCCGCGCCAAGACGACAACAGAGAAGAAATCGCACGGGATATCACCCGCACCGCCGCCGCGCTGTCCACCAGTGAAACGGTCAGTCGTTATGGCAGTGCCAACGCCGAATTCCTCAAGGGCTACAGTGGCGTCGATCACGAAACGGGGCAGAAATTTGCCAAGGGCCTGGCGGATATCGCCAAGCACAAGGTGCACGCCGACCCGGACCTGGCCAAGCAGAACATCAAACAGCAGGCCGGTTTCAGCGCGGAGGTCGCCGCCACCAGCCGCGACAACGCCGAAGCGATCATCAGCGGCTCCAAGGTACGGACATCGCGCAGTGACGACCTGCCCCACTACGGCAGAAACCACAACGTTGTGGATCGCGTGCAGATTCTCGACGGGCAGATCATCGAAGGCTCTCAGGCCCAGATGAAATTTGTCGGCGACCGCAATCAGTTGCTCGACGACATTGCACGGGAGGACGGAAAGTTCACCCGCTACCAGGGGACCAAACTGGAGCTGCCCTCGGAACAGTTCGAGGGCAGCAAGGCGTATTACCTGGAAGAAGCAAAAAAACTGCGCGAGCGCGCGCAGAGCATCGCCGCCGACCCGGCCAAGGCGGACCAGGTCATCAAATTGCAGCGCGATGCAGAGGCCATCGAGAAACTGGTCGCCTCCAAGGACTTCCAGCCCAAGCCGGCCGCTGACTATTGCCGCGACCAGGCCCGCCAACGGCGCCTGAACGCAGACGCCGCCGAGAAAAACGGCAACACCGATGCTGCGGCAAAACTGCGTCGCGAAGCGGATAACTACGATCAGCTTGCCGACAATTGCAGCGACAGCGGACTCACCACCGAGGACGCCATCTTCTATCGCAAGCATCCTGAGTTCGCCACCCTGCGCGACATCGCCCGCACCAGTCACCGGGCCGGCATGGAAGGCGCCAAATTCGGTGCTGCAATTGGCGGGAGTATTTCCCTGCTACAGAACCTGCTGGCCACCGCACAAGGCGAAAAAAACGTGGGCGAAGCCGTCCAGGATCTCGCGCTCGACACCGCCAAGGCCGGTGCCGTGGGTTATGCCACCGCGTTCGCGGGCGCGGCGCTCAAGGGCGGGATGCAGCAATCGAGCAGCCAGGCCCTGCGCACGCTCTCGAACACCAACGCTCCCGCGATGGCGATCAACATTTGCCTGTCGCTGGGCAGCTCGGTCAAACGTTATGTCACGGGCGAGATCAGCGAGGCCCAACTGCTGACCGAAGTCGGCGAGAAAGGTGCAGGCATGCTCTCCAGCGGCATGATGGCTGCCCTGGGACAACTGGCTATCCCCGTGCCCTTCGTCGGCGCAGCCATTGGCGGCATGATCGGTTACACCCTCTCTTCGCTTTTCTACCAGGCCACATTGGACGCCGCACGCGGCGTCGAACTGTCGCGCCAGCAGTTGGCCCGCACCCAAGCCATCCAGGCGGCGGCCCGCGATCGCATTGCCGACGAGCAAGCACGGCTGGACGCCTTCACGCAGCGCGAACTGCCGCAATTGCGCAAGGAAACGGAGCACCTGTTCGCCATCGTGAATTCCAATGCCAGCGCCAGCGCTGACGTCCTCGCGGCGGCCATCAACCAATTCGCGACCCTGCTGGGCAAACAACTGCAATTTCAGACGATGGCGGAATTCGATGACTTCATGAACTCCGATCTGCCGTTGAAGCTGTAACTCACACCCTCGAAAAGGACGACACCCTGAATGCTGATCAAACTGCTGTCCGAGTCGGACCAAAAACACTTGCTGGATCTGGCGAAGCTGCTGGCCCTGTCGGATAAACCGCTGCTGTGGGACGGAAAAACCTCGGATGAATTGACCTCAGGTACCGACCTGAATGCGCTGTCCATCCAGGAAGGCGAAAAAGAGCGCGAGCTGATCGCGGAGCTCGAAAAGTCCATCGGTGCTCCAGCCCCCTATCTACCTCTCTGGGGCTTCGGGCCCTCTGACGTGGGTTCGCGACTCGTCGAGGCGCTCAAGAAGTTCCCGATCCCCAAAGCGGAAAAACCCGAAACCCGTGTCCAGGCTGCCACGAAGATTTTGAAAGAGCTGATCAAGGACAAGAAATTCGAGCTGCCAACCGCACCAAAGGTAATCCTGTTCGAACTGCTGCTGGTCGCTCTTCGAGACGGACATATCTCCAGCATCGAGTGGGCATTGCTCAAAGAGTTTCAAGCGCACCACCAACTGGAAGACTTCATTTTCGATGATCTCCTGGAGCGTGCGGAAACGCTGAACCTGGAAGTCAGCAAAACCATCTCCATTATTCTCGAGTAAGGAACAGAGCATGCCTATTCCCCTGATCATCGGTGCAGTCGCAGCGGCAGCCGGTTTGTACGGTGCCGCCAAAGGCATCAGCGGCGCGATCGACCACAGCGACGCCAAAGACCTCAACAACGATGCCCGTACGATGGTGGATACCGCCAACCGTAAAATCGAAGACCAGCGCAAGGCGACCAACACCACGCTGGAAGACTACGGCCAGCGCAAACTGCGCGCGTTCACCGGGGTGATCGCCGACTTCATCGTGACCTTCGAGCGCCTTCAAAACTGCGAACTCAGCCAGAGCCCGGAACTGGACAAACTGAACGCGGGCGACTTTTCCGGCAAGACACTGGGCGGTCTGCGCCAGGACTATCAGGCATTGAAAGACGCCGGTCTCGGCCTGGGCGCCGGCATGGGCGGAGGTGCCGCACTGGCGTTCGGTGCCTACAACGGCACCATGTTGCTGGCAACGGCCAGCACCGGCACGGCGATCTCCTCCCTGGGCGGCGTGGCGGCCACCAACGCCACCCTGGCCTGGCTGGGCGGCGGTTCGCTGGCGGCCGGTGGCTATGGCATGGCCGGGGGCATGATGGTCCTGGGTGGCATCGTCGCCGGTCCAGCGCTGGCGATCTTCGGCCACGTTCTGGGCAACAAGGGTGAAGAAGCCCTGAACAATGCCCGCAGCAATATGGAACAGGCTCGCACTATCCGCGATCAGTCCGAACTGATGGTCGGTAAACTGCGCGCCATCGAGCAGGTAACCGCCCTGGCCAACACCACATTCTCCAAGATCAGCTCGCAACTGCGTCGCGCCGTCAGCGAGTTGAAGACTGTCCTGGAGAACAATGGCGTCAACTACCAGACCTACTCCGATGAAAGCAAAAAAGTGGTGTTCCGCTCCGTCAAGTTTGCTCAGTTGCTCAAAGCCATGATCGACACCGCGATCCTGGACAAGGACGGCAACCTGGTGCTGGCAACGGAAAAGCGCATCCAGGATGTGGCCGCCGTGGCCAGCGGGCAGAAAGCCGGCCTGGACGCTCCTTCGGCATAACGACAAGGCCCGCGCTCGCGCGCGGGCCTTCCCCCTCCCTGCTCCAGTGACTTCCGGCATCGCCTCAACGGCGATGAAACCTGCCCATGCACAGCCCCACCTCTGTCTTTCCCTGCAGCCAATGTGGACTGTGCTGCCAGCATGTTCATCTGGCTGAAGAAACCCGCTTTCTGGATCGTGGTGACGGCACCTGTCGGCATTTCGATACGCCAGGCAAGCGCTGCACCATTTACGCAGAGCGTCCGGACATCTGCCGGGTGGATCTGCAGTACACCCAACGTTACAACCAACAGTATTCCTGGGATGAGTACGTCACGCTGAATGTGCAGGCCTGCACCCTTTTACAGACGCAGGCAGAGCAGCGGGTTCGCCTGACCGGGTTTGATCTGCCGCCATCCGCATCTTCCGATTGAACGCGCAGAGTCCCCCATCAGCCTTGCGGTACCAGTTCCTGCAAAATGACCAGCTTCCTTTGCAACTGCTCGATGTGCGCTTTCTCGGCACGCAACGCCGAGCGCAGCTCCCTGTTCTCCATTTCGCGGATCCGCGCCCAGCGCCTGTCACGCTGACAGCCACGCGCCATTTTCCACAGTTCTCCCAACCTCAGGCTTTGCAACAACAGCACCAGCAAAATGGCGCCCATCATCAGCAAGGCAATGATCAAAATCGCATCCGGCATATTCATTTCCCTATCCTTTCGTGAATTCGATTGGTCTCGAAGACAATTCAAAGATATGTAGTGTTTGACGACAGGTCTAGAATGTAGACTTATACAGGTAAAGTATTCGCGCACATGGAGGGGTCATGAAACGCAAGCAATCCGTCGAACAAGTCCGCTGGGATCTGGCACTTCGCTATCGCTTGATCGAGACCGTAGCCTGGTGGGAAGGCCGGCTGACCACGGGGCACTTGATCCAGAGCTTTGGCATCAGTCGCCAACAGGCGTCCAAGGACATCAACACCTACATCACCGAACATGCGCCCCGAAACTTGACATACGACAAGCAGCTCAAGGGCTACGTCCCCGGTAAACACTTCAAGCCGCTGTTCATCGACGACAGCGCCAGTGCGTACCTGCACCTGCTTTACCAGAACAATGAGCGCGCCCCTCACATCGAAGGCCTGGCGCTGGCCTACGCCCATACCAAGGTGCTGGAGGTGCCCGATCGCTCTATCAGGCCCGAAATTCTTCGCCCCTTGCTCAAGGCATGCCGCGACCACCTGACACTGGAAGTCGACTACGTCTCTCTCAGCAACCCGGTTCCGGAAGGCCGGCTGATTGCCCCGCACACGCTGGTCTACACCGGCATGCGCTGGCATGTGCGCGCCTACTGCGAGAAGAACGGGCAGTACCGTGACTTTGTGCTGAGTCGATTGCGCGGTGAACCCGAACTGGACGGCAAGGCCGCCAACGGGATTGAGGAAGATGACATCTGGAACACCCACGTGACGGTCATTATCGAGCCGGACTCACGCCTGACCGCCGAGCAGAAGGCGATCATCGAAGTCGATTTCGGCATGCTCGACGGCCAGCTCCTGATCCCCACCCGCAAAGCGCTGGTGAAGTATGTCTTGCAGCGGTTTCAGATCGACCCGACGAAAATGCACCCCCGCCCGGAAGCACAACAAATCGTGGTGAGGAACCTCAGCGAACTGGAACCGTGGCTGTATAACTGAAGCTCGACAACAGGCGTGGTCGAGCATCAGCTGCAATCACCGCCGATAAAAAAAGGCACTGACGATCATCGCCAGTGCCTTTTTTTTTCACACCCGAAAAACCCCTCAGCGCGACAGCATGAACGTGTCGTACTCCAGGTCTTCCAGCGCCGTAGACAACCTATGCAACCCCAACAACACGCAGACCAGCAACGACAGCGTGAAGCCATAGCCAAAGAAGCTCGGCCCCAGGTACATGCTGAACAGGGTCAGCACGGCGTTCAACACCGCGAACAGCACGCACAACTCCAGCACCACGGTGCGCTTGTCCAGGTAGAAGAACACGTTGAGCAGCGCCATGAACACCACCTGGATGCTCACGCCGATCAGGTCGATGTAGAACAGCGGCAGGTAGTAACTGGAGATCCCCAGCCACTCCAGCAAGCGCGGGGCGAACAGGTACAGCAGCACCACGGTCAGCCCCTGCACCTTGCAGATTTCCACCAGGCCCTGGCGGATCGACAGGGTCATCTCGGTTTTCAGCGAGTTGATGTGCTGCAGGGTTTCACCCTCGCGGATCGCCTTGAACAGGCGGTCGTACCACTCGGCGAAATCGGTCTCGATGCGCACCAGGAACACCGCCATGCCGGGGATGATCGCCAGGTACGCGAGGAAGATCGGCAGGTCGTACAGAATCGACGCGCGCAGCGGGCCGATGACGTTGTTCGAGGTGCCCGGGTTGAACCAGAACAGAAACTTGTCGACCCAGATGCCGAAGTTATAGAAGAACCCGGTGACCAGCAGGCTGACAAACACCTGGCGCCCCTTGAGGAAGTCAAAGGCCACCAGCTTCTCGGCGCGGTACTCGCGCAGGATGTCGTACAGGAACAGGAACAGCAGCGTGCTATGACCGATCAACAGCGCCAGCAGCAGGCCTGCGATCCCGAGGAAGGTCAGCAGGTATGCGGTGATCACCATCAGCGTATAGCCCACCAGCATCACCAGCAGAATGCGGTTATAGGCCTTCATGCCCGAGAGGAAGATGATCACCATCCACAGGTTGCACAGCACCACGAAGTTCGACAGCACCAGCAGCCGGTAAATCAGCGACTGATCGAACAAGGTCACCAGCACCACGATACCCAGCACCCCGGCGCCGACCGTGACCATCAGCAGCACGCCCAACAGGTTGGGCAGAATCTGATCGTACTTTTGCTCGAACAGGCGGTCGGAGACGAACCGGGTGAAGAACAGTTGCAAGCCGCCGGTGAGAATCAGCGAGCTGGCCATCATGTAGGTCACCGTGACCAGAAACTGCGCCACCAGCGTATTGGGCACCACACGGCTCAAGCTGATGATACCCACCAGCATCACGCTGATGATCGACAGCACCCAGGGGCCGGAACTGATCAGCCCGGCATACACATAAGCGTGCAAGGTCGCGGTATAGGAATCGCGCGACAGGATCTTGCGGAGTTCGAAGCCAATCCCGGCCATTTAACTGTTCTCCATGGCGGCTTGATACAAATCGCGATAGCGCTGCAGCATCAAGGCTTCGGTGTAGTAGCGAGTAACCCGTTGCAGGCCGCTGGCTTGCGCGGACTCCCAGCGTTGCGGGTTGCGCAGCAGTTCGAGGATCGCCGCGCTGGTGGCCTGCGGATCGGCAATCGCCACGACCTTGCCGGCCAGGCCCAGGTCACGGTCTTCGGCGCTGCCGCCTTCGATCAATTCGCGGCACGAGCCCACGTCACTGCTGACCACCGGCGTGCCGGCCGCCCAGGCTTCGAGAATCACCAGCGGCTGCGCCTCACTGATGGAGGTCAACACCATCAGCCCCAGCTGCGGCAGGATCTCCTGGATACGCTGGAAGCCGAGGAAATGCACCTTGCCCTCCAGCCCCAGGCTCGCCATCAGGCTGCGGCATTCGCTGACATATTCCGGGTCTTCCTCTTCCGGGCCGACGATCCAGCCCTCGGCTTCAGGCATGGCGCTGATCACGCCGCGCATCGCCCGCAGGAAAGTCTTCACGTCCTTGATCGGCACCACCCGCCCGATCAGCCCCACCACCGGCGCAATGCCGGGTTTGCGGGATTCGAGCGCCGCGGTCCACTGTGGCAGGTCGATGCCGTTGGGAATGACCCGGGTGCGCACCGGATCCGCGCCGTCCTTGATCTGCCGCTGACGGTTGCCGTCGTACAACGAAATGATGCTGTCGGCGCTGTTGTAAGTCAGCTGACCGATGCGCTCGAAGAAGCGCACCCACAAGGTCCGGATATAACCGGAGCCGGCATCGAGACTGCGGTTCAAGGCCGCGCCGGAACTCTCGGCGATCCAGCTGGCCTGGGCCAGGTCGATCTTGCGCTCCTTGGTGTAGATCCCGTGCTCGCTGAGCAAGTAGGTGCAGTTCCAGCGCTGCTTGAGGATGCAGCCCAACAGTCCCGCGTAACCGGTGGAAATCGAATGCAGGACACGCGCCCGTGGCATTTTGCGCGAGGCTTCGGCGAGCATCAGCATCGGCGACTGCATCGAGCGCAGGGTCCAGAAATAGTTGATGAACGACGGGTCGGCGCAGTGCAGGCGGTAGCCCTCGCTCAACGCCTCCCAACTGGCGCGGCTGCGCAGCACGTCGTCCAGGGTCATGCGGCCTTCGGCGATGCAGATCAGCAGGTTTTCGCCCAGCGCAGGTTCCGGCGCATCCGGGTGATGCAGGAAGCGATACAAGTCCTGCTGTTGCTGCAGGTCGGCTTCCCGAGGCGTGGTTCGGCTGTCGGTCGAATGGGTCGCATCTTCGAGAAACACTTCCTCGATGTGCACCACGTTCGACGGCACTTGGTAGCGGCGTTCGCCATAGGCCGAACGCTGGCCGCCGATGAACATCACCGAAAAGGTCAATTCCGGCAGGCCGAGGATCATCTGGTGAATCCAGCTCGACACACCGCCACGCACGTAAGGCCAGGTGCCTTCGAGCAGCAGGCAGATATCGGCGATCGGCGCCTCTTCCCTTTGACTCATGTCCAGCTCCTCACCAGATCAGCGAATGGAGGCCGCTGACGGGTTTTCTCGGGAAGGCTGGCGAGCAACCCCGGGATCTCATGATATTGGCCGGACTCGAAGGCAAGCTCGGCGTGGAATGGCAGGATCTGCGCCGCGCCCATGCCGTCTTCCTGGGCCTTGGTGAGCAATATTTCCGCACGCTGGACATCGCCAAGCTCCAGGGCGATACGCCCGGCCAGCAGAAACAGCTCACCGCCCTCGCCTGCTTGCAGCGCTTGCTCGGCATGCTCGTTGGACTGATTGAGCACGTGTTCGAGCACACTGCCCTGCGCCAGGCCCAGGTACGCCAGCTCCCAGTACCAGCGCGCCAGCGTGCCGTGCAGTTTTCCGGCGGCCTGGGTGCTGGCGCCCTGCAATTGACCGAGGGCGATCTGGATGCGCAGGTTGATGTCGCTTTCCTGTTTATCGAGCATCGAATACGCCAGCAGACGCACGTCATCGCTCGGATCGCCCAGCGCCAGCTTGAGGATCGGCACCGCTTCCTTGCCCGGCATGCGCTTGGTGGCCAGCAACGCGGCCAGGCGCTGATCCGGATCCGGCGCATGGCGCAACACGTCCTGCAAGCCGCCATCGGCGAAGATCGGCGAACGTGATTGCAGCTGCGCCCGATACGGCAGGTCAGGGATGCCGACCGCCTGCCAGACCTGTTTCTCGCGTTTGCGCGGCAGGTACAACGCCGGGAAAATCGCCGCGACCACCCCGACCGTACCGAGCACCGGCACGAAGAACGCCAGGCTGAAAATGAACAGCGGGCTCCACGGCAACGGCGAACGGTAACGCGCCGGCAGCAACAGCCAGATCGCCCCGCACAACATCACGCAGGCCAGGCCATGGCTCAAGGTGAACACCGCCAATTGGTGCGCCTCGGGCAAGTCCGACCACAACGTGGTCCAACTGCCCGCTTCCAGCACCAGGGCTCCGCTAAACAGCCACTTGCTGATCATTCAGACCACACTCGTTGTACAGGAAGTTACGCAGCCCGTTGGGTTCGCCAGGCTCCAGGTTGAAAGGCATGAGCCGCACGCCCAGGCTTTCCATGTCGCTTTCAATGCCAAAGTGCTCATGCAGCATCAGGTTGATACGTGCCAGGTAACCTTCGGTGCCTTGCGGGCTGGTCAACGGCAGCAGCACCAGCAACAGGTGATGGTCGCGGTTGTTGCGCAGCGGCAAGTGCAAATCCAGACCCCGTTGACTGCGCTCCAGCAGGCGCGTCAGTTCTTCGTTGGGGCGGGTCATTTCAAAGGCGAACAGCCCGGCGGACAAGTTGTGCTTCTCGACGTCCACCATTGAGCGCTTGAGTTGCAACGTGAAGTGCTGAGCATCCGCATTCTGCAAGTGCAGCACTTGGGCATCACGCAACAACAGGTCGGCGATGTGACCGGCCAGCAGTGCCAGCAGGCTCAATATACGTTCGTGGAAGGCGAAGAACGGCATCTGCCGCACAGCCAATACCGCCAACAGTCGCCCTTGCGCATCGATCAACGGAATGCAGGCCTGAAGGGACGAGAATTGCCCCGCAGCACCCGCTTCGAGCAGATCCTTGCGCACGCTCACCAGTTCACCGCGCTCAAGGCACAACTTGACCAGCCCATCGTCGGTGTCCAGCTCACCCATCACGCCGATAGTGGCCAGCGGCGTGGGCAGTATCCGATCGCCACGTTCGTCCACCCGATACAGGCCCGCGACCCGCAGCGTGCCGTATTGCCCCAGCACCGCCACAATCGGTTCGGCCAGCGAGCCCAATGCATCGCTTTCGTCCGGCATGACCCGCAGTTTTTCACGCAAGCCCAGCAACGAACTGCGCAAGCTCTGGTCGCTGCCCGCCACGCGCCGCTCCAGCAGATCGTGCGAGACCCGCAGAATCTGGTGCGAGCGGGTGAACTCATCGAGACGATACTGGCGGTAATCGTTGGCCATCTGCAGACGCTCAAGGCGGCGTTCCCACAGATCGCGCACCTCGCCGACCAACATCCCGCACACCAGCACGCCGACGATCCACGACGGCTCAAGCTCCTGGTAGGCGGCATGCCCGGTGTGACGCAGGACGAACACCGCCAGCACCAGAATCGCAGCGCTGAACAGGCCGCGGACAAATCCGTAACGCACACCCAACAGCAACGGCGCCAGAATCGGCCACGGGAAACCGCCGTGCATTCGCAACGGGTCTTCCGGGGTCAACCACAGGCCGAGGATGATGGCCAGGCCGGTCACCAGGAGCGTTTCCAGCCAAGACACCGGGCCGCTGGCGCGAGGCGCCAGGCTGTAATCCATGTGTGGAGAATTCATTGCGTTCACTCGAACCGAAGGGCGCCAACAAGTTTGTCGAGCACGGTTTGCGCAGTACCGGCCAGGCTTTCACGGGACCAGCCGGCGCGGGCGCCGCTTTTGCTCCAGAGCACCTGGCCGCTGCTGGCATCGAGCACGCGCAGGCTGATGCCGACCGCCGGCTCGCCGTCCAGACCGTTCTTGTACTGCCATTCTTCGACGCTGCCGGCGACCACGTAATCGAGCTTCTGCTCACGCGCCCACTCGAGGGCACCGGCCAGGCGCTCGTTATCGTCCATCAGCGCCTGCTCGCCCTGGGTGCTCGGTGGGTAAACCCGAGGTTTCAGGCCGTGGCTGCTGAGCACGCTGATCAGAATCTGCTCGCTGCGCTCACCGGCCTGCGGCGTCTGTGAATAGTTGACCATCGGCACCACGCCCCATTGCGCGCTGCGTGGCAGGTTCGGGCTGGCCTCGTCGGTGAAGCTGGCGCAACCGGCGACGAACACAACGGCCAGTGCCAGGCTCAGATTACGAATTGCTTGCATACGTTGTACTCCCGTAGAAAATCCATGATCAGCGTCCGAAGCGCACGCCGTAGCTCACACCCAGTGTTCCGCCGGCCTTGCCGTCCCCGCCTTGTGGCGCGGACTGGTAACCGAAGGTCAGGGCCAGTTCGTCGTCACCCAGCACTTCAATGCCGAGCCCGGTACTGATGCCGTAGTTAAAGGTTGAATCCGTCCACTGCCAGCCACCTGTCAGGTCCACCAGCCAGGTGTATTGCGGACGGGTACGCACCAGCGCCCCCGGCAAGCCGCGACGCCAGGAACTGCCGACATAGAGTTGGCCGTAGCGGCTTTGCAGCAGGTCGCTGGCGAGCACGGTTTGCGTGTCGGTCGGGTCGGGCAGACCGGTATCCGGATCGATCGTCTGCGCAGGAACGATGACCGGGCCACCATTGCGGCTGGACAGATAATCCAGCGTCTTGTCCTTCACGTTGTTCTTCTGATAGTCGACACCGCTGCGCACGGTCCAGTTGGGGCCGGCGAATTCCAGGGTGTGGTTGTACTCCATCTTCAGCGCGTGACCGTCACCCAGATCGTCGCCGGCACGGGTGGAGAACGAACGCTGCGCGACTTCCCAACTGAACTGGTCGCGGGCGGTCAGGCTGTGACGACCACCGAGGAACACGCGGTCCTGTTGACCGAATGCGCGCATCAAACCGCTGTCTTCGTTCTTGCGATGCCAGTCGACGCCGGTTTCCAGTTCATCGCTCACGCCTAACTGCCAGGTCCGGGACAGGCCCAGGCCGTTGCGGTCGTCATCGCTGCGCTGGCTGGTGTCGGCGAACAGTTTGTAGCTGCCGTTCTCGACCGCCCGTTGCAAGGTCAGGGCGACGTTGCGCTCGGTACCGATTTCCGAAGATTCGATGTCGTCGCCGCTGTAGTCGCCCTGTTCCAGCTCAACATCGGCGTACCACTTATCACCCAGGTTTTGCGCGATCTCCAGGCGCGGGCCTTTGAAATCCAGGCCGCCGAAGTCCTGCTCATGCCAGGAGATTTGTGCGCCTTGCGGCGTACGCTCGTTGATCTCCACGGCCTGACGACGCAGCTGCTCACGCACCGCTTCCGGCTGCTCATCACCCAACGCCGAAAGGCTGGTATCGAGTGCTTCGCCCAAGCGTCCCAGGCGGTTGAGGGCCTGGGCCCGTTGCGCCGGATTCAAGTCGCTGCTGGCCAACAGGGCTTCGACCTGCGCCTTGTTGCGACTGCGCAGGGCTTCCTGAATCTGCTCGTAACGCTCGACCTTCAGGCCTTGGCTGCGGGCCCACGCCAGCCATTCATCCTTCTGCGCTTCCTGATTGGTGGCATCCAGACGCGCCAGCAAGCGTTCGAACCACAGCTGCAGCATGGCGGGCGAGCCGTCCTTCCACTTCAACACTTCCTGCTGCGCCTTCTTCGGCGAATAGCTGCTGGACATCAGGCGCAACCAAATCGCGTAACGCTGGGACGAAGGCTGAATGTTTTCACCCTCCGGGCTACGCAACAGCTTCAGGCGCAGACGCTGGGCGGCATCCTCGTAACCGGCGCTTTCCAGGGCATCGGCATAGGCAGCCCGAACCAGCCAGTCCTGCGGGCTGGTCTTGAGGTACATGCGATACCAGGCCAGCGCTTCGGCATCACGCCCGAGCATCTGGCTGGCACTGGCGAACGGCAGCCACAACAGGCGGTCTTCGCGCGCATTGCTGCGCCATTGGGTGAGCAACGGCTTGAGTTTCGCGGTGTTGCCCTGATCGACGTACAGCCACACCAGGCGCTCACGGAACAGGTTGTCATCGGGATAGCGCTGCAAGCCCAATTGATACAGGCGCTCGGCTTCATCGCTCTGCCCCTGCTGAACCGCCAGGGCGCCGCGCACTGCCAGCACCTGAGCCTGTTCATAGGCTTCGGGATGTTCTTCGGCATCCTTGAGCAGCTTCACCACCAGCGGCCAGTCCTCCAGCTCTTGCGCTTGCTGCAAGGCTTCGACCAGGCGCTGCGGATCCTTGGTGCGCTCCCAGCTGCCAACGGTCAAGGTCAAGGCGCGCTGCGGGTTGCTGGTGCGGTAGATGGTGATCAACTGGCTCTCGTCGCCACTGGTCAACTTGCCATCGATCGACAGCAGTTTCTCCAGGGACACCCGCAGGTCTTCATCGCGCTCCAGGTCCCAGGCCAGGGCGGCCCGGGTGCGCCAGTAACTCTCGTCGGTGATGCTCTGGTCGTCTTCCTTCAAGACACTCCACGCGCCTTGATAATCGAACAGCTTCAGATAGGTGTTGGCCCAATCGACCTGCTCGGTGGTGTTGAGCTTGAAGCGTTTCGAATAGTCCTTGTAGACCTTCGACTTGGCCTCGAACTGCCCGGTGTTTTCCAGGTTCTGCAAAAGGCGCGTCCAGGCCAGGCGATGTTCCGGGTACTTGCGCACGTAGGCACGGAACCAGGCCTCGGCCTCATTCGGCGTACCCCGGGATTCGTGACCGTAGTTCAGTGCATCCAGTTCGGTGTCGGTGAGCGCGCGCTGATCCATGATGCCGGCGAGCAACGGGATCGAACGATCGAAGTCGAACTGCTGGCTCGCCAGGCGCCAGGCGTGCTCCCGAACCTCCGGGTCCTCGCGCAATTCCAGCAGGCTGATCCAGTAGTTCAGAGCAGCCTCGGTATCGCCACGCCATTCACCCAGGTGTGCCATTTGCTCGATCAGCGCCGGGTCTTCCGGGTGATCGATTGCCAATTGCTGGCCGATTTCCCAAGCCCCCGCCAGGTCGCCAATGGCCAGGCGCACATGGAAGGTCTTCAGCGGAATCTGCGGGTTATCCGGCTGCAAGGTCTGCCACTGCTTGAGCACTTGCTCTGCCAGGTCAAAGCGCTTGTTCGCCACCGCGACATCGACGCCCTGCTGGAGCCAGGCCACATCAGTCTCTGGATTGGTCAGCTGTGGCAGTTCATCCGCGAGCACTTGTGCGGCATCATCGCCACGGCCGGCGGACAGCAGGCCGTTGAACGCCAGCTGCGCATATTCGCGACGCTCGGTCTCGACCTCGGTGTCCTTTTTCAGCTGCAGATAGATTTCCGCTGCACGGCCCGGTTGCTCACCCGCCAGATACCACTGGGCGGCCGACTTGAGCGACTCGATGCGCAGCTTCGGATCACGCCCGGCGATTTCCTCGAAGACACTGGCGGCGAATGCCGGGGCTTGCAGGGTCAGCGCCAACTTCGCCAGGTTCTGCAATTGCGGCGTCGGCAGCTCGCGGTGATCGAAGCTTTTCAGACGCTCGACCAACGCCTGCTGCGCGATCAGATCGTTGCCGCTGGCCGCCACCAGTGCGTCAAGCTCCAGACGGTAATAGGCCTGTACCTCCGCCTTTGGCTTGGGCCAGGCCTCAAGGTGTTGCCGCGCCTTGGTGTAATCACCCAGGCGAATCAGCAAGTCGATCAGTTGCAGACGCAGGTGATCATCATCGGGGTGGGCCGCCAACAACAGCTCGGCGTAGTTGGCCGAAACCGCGTCCGGCTCACGGCCGTCGGGCTGGAACACTTCTTCACGCTGGAAGGTCGCCCACAGCAGGCCGCCCACGGCGACGGCGACCACCGCCAGCGCCCATGGGTTGAGCAGGCGACTGTTTTTAGTTGCAGAGGAGCTGGCCATTACTCACCTGCTTCATTGGTAATTGAAAAGTCCACAGGCCTGCAGACGACTTCCCTGCATAACGCTGTCCATCCACTTCTACCCGGCAAGCGCTTGAAGAGCGTACCGAGAAGGTCAAATCAAACTGCCCGGCAAACGCAAAGCTCACGCGCCGATCATCCAGGTACTGCCAATTGACCAATGGCAGGTTGGCTTCCTCCAGTGCCGGCCGGTCGTCCCGATCAGGGCGCAGCACCAGCAACGCGCGGTCGCTGCTCAAGGCCACATAGCGGCCTTGCGGCAGGTCGCGAACACCGGCGATGCCTTGCGAACGCAGCAGATCCGGCCAGCCCATTTGCGGGTCGAGGCGCACGGTGCGCAGCCCATCCATGCCGCGAATCTGCCAGTTGCCATCGACGGTCCGCGCCAGACTGGACTGATACAGACCATGCAGGCGATCGATGTAGTCGCTCATCCACAGCGACATCGGCTTCTGATCACGCATGTAGCCGTAGATCTCGTGCATGGCCTTGATCGAGGCCTGCTTGGTGCTCGAATAGAAGTGGTAGTAGAGGTGCAGGCCGCGCAGACGACGCGGGCTGTCGGTCAGCTCGAAGGTGTCGATCACATCGCGGAAGCCGTAGTACGGGCCTTTCCACAGGTTGGTGTAGAGGTTTTCGTTGATGATCGGCGCGTAGTACTGCAAGCCGCCTTCGGTGGGGCGCAGCAACGGGTTCAACCCGGTCAGCGACGGGTCGGCCTTGGTCATCATGGTCTCGGCGCCGTTGACGTTTTTCAGGCCGGCATCGTAGGCAATCTTCAAAGTCTCGGCCGACGGCAAGGCATCACCTGGCCAGAACACCATCTTCACCGGCTTTTGCGGGGTGGTGAGATTCTGGTTGATGTAGTCGCGCGACCCAACGACCTCGCGATTGAAATCGATTTTGTTGTAGCCCGGGATGGCCATGTTCAAGCCGTATTCAGGCCTGAAGTTTTCGCGTTTCTTGGCCTTGTCCGGCTGCATGAAGAACGGGTGGCTGAAGGTGTGGGTCGCCACTTCGACTTTCGGGTTGGCGAAGATATCGCGGGCGATGGGCTCAAGCTCGCGGGCCAGATGCGGGAACATGCCGCGCGGCGAAATCTCACCCTCGACGATCGACACCGAGGTCAGGAACGGGTTGGGCTGAATGTAGTCGTCGAGGGTGTGGCGACCGGCATAGGGGGTGCCACGCACTTCGGCGCGGGACGGAAAGCCGTCGCCATCGATGTGCACAGTGGCGATGCGGCGACCGTTTTCGGTGGTGGTGTCCGGGCGCGGTTGCTCCGGCAGGCGCAGGCTGGCCTTGAGGAACGCGAAGGGATCGAGAATCCAGCGGCTGCGTTCGTTGTTCACTTCAAGAATGTACGGGGTCAGCGCCAGGCCGCCCCAGTCGCCAATGACGATCGGGGTGAACACTTCACCCCCTGCATTGGTCAGCGACAGTGCCGGTTTGGGCCCCTTGGGCAATACCGAAACCGCGGTCAGGTCACGGGACCTGGGCTGCACCGGTGCTTCGAACGCCCCGACCAGCGCCTTGTCCTGATGAGTGATGGTCAGGGTTTGAGTACCCGGCGGCGCATGGCGATCAAGGCCCAGGCGCTTGAGCAGCACCTTGTCTTCAATAGGCAAACCGGCGAAGAAAACCACCGGTATCTGTTCATCCAGTTTTGCGCTGATCCAGCGATTGAACGCCGGACTGTCCTGCGGCGGGCCGCTGGTCATCCAGGTAATCACGCCGGCATACAAACCACTGAAGCGATAGGCCGGCATGGCGCTGCTGGCCGGAATGTAGTCGACGCGATAACCGAGGTATTCAAGCAAGCCGCCCAGCAACGAATGCCCGGCGTTATAGGCCAGATCGCCTTCGCGAGGGTCGTAAACCATCGCGATGCGACGCGGCTGGACTTCGACGGTGCTGATGCCCATCGAGTTGAGGTCAGGGGTGCTGATGAAAGGAATGAAGCCTTCGTCACGCAGACGCTTGGCCAGCTTGCGGGCCTCGTCGCGACGCTCCGGCGGCAAATAATCGATGGCCACCAGTGGAATGCCCTTGGCGCGCAACGGTTGCAACTGGCCCAGCAGCCACTGGCGATCGGCTTCCGGCACCGGGCGATAACGCTTGGCCGCCGCATCCCAGCCGGCATACAGCGACTCGAATGCCACCGCTGCCGCCACGCCGTCGAGCTCGGGCAACACTTCAAAGCCACGGTTAAAGAACAGCTTCAGCTGAGGCTGCTGCTTGTGCAGTTCGCGCAGGAAACTGGCCAGCCCCGCGCGCTGCGCTTCCTGCGCGGCTTGCGGCAACAGCGTGAAACTGTCGAGGGTATCGAGGAACAGGCCGCCATAGCCCTGGGCCTGCAATTGCTTGGCCCGACCCAGCAAGTGGTCGCGCCAGGCTGGAGAAGTGAGGTCCATGACCTGACTGTTCCACGAGTCGTTGCGCACCGGGGAAACGGCCTTGGTGAGGCCCGCTTTGGTGATGTCAGCCTTGGATCCGTCGAACTCGCCGACCGACAGATAGGCGAACGGCTCGCTGCCCAGCTTGCGCAGGGTTTTGACATCCGCCGCCGTCATATGCCCCGGCTCGACCACCGTCCAGGCGAACTGCGCCAGCTCGGCCAGCGGCGGCTCGTCGGCATACCAGAAGGACACACTGGAAGGTGGCACCAGGGCGGCAGCCTGTACGGCCGGACCGCTCACGCACAATGCCAGAGCAGCTAACAGTCGTTTGGCGACCGAGCGGACACGCGTCCTGCGAAAAACGAATTCCATAACTCACTCTTGAATTGTATGAACCAAAATCACTGCACCCGAAGCAGTTACACCGAACGGGTTACAGACTGCGGATCAACTGCGCCAATCCATTGCCGATCGACGTCGGCTCCGGAAGGTTGAAGCGCTCGAGCAAACGAGTGTTGTTGGCGCGCGAGTGGCGAATATCGCCCTGGCGTGGCGCCTGATAGTTCACGGTCAAGGGCGTGCCGGTAGCGGTTCCCAATTCGGCGATCAGATCATTGAGGCTGGTGGAACGGCTCAGGCCGATGTTCACGGCACCCGGCTGAGGCGACTCCATCTCCACGGCCTGCAGCAGAATCTTCACCAGATCCTGAACATAGACGAAATCGCGGGTTTGCTGGCCGTCGCCGAAAATCGACACCGGCAGCTTTTTCAGCGCACGTTCGGTGAAGATGCTGATCACGCCGGAGTACGGCGAAGAAGGATCCTGGCGTGGGCCGAAGATATTGAAGAAGCGCAGCACCACCGGCTCCAGGCCGTGCTCGCGGCGATAGAAGTCCAAGTAGTACTCGCTGGCCAGTTTGTCGCTGGCGTAAGGCGTCAGAGGCGATTTCGGGGTGTCTTCGTCGATGGCCGTGCCTTCACCGTTGTTGCCGTAGATGGCAGCACTGGAAGCAAACACCACGCGCTTGATCCCGGCTTTGGCCATGCTTTCGCAAACGTTCAACGTGCCGACAAAATTGGCCTGGTGCGTCGAAACAGGATCATCCACCGACGCCTGAACCGAGGCCACTGCCGCCAAATGTACGACGGCACCGCAATCACGCATGGCCTGATTTACGACGTTGCTGTCGGCGACATCACCGTTGACCAGGTCCAGGTTGGAGTTATCCATCGGCAAATTGCTGACTTTGCCAGTCGACAAATTGTCCAGAACGCGAACTTTGTACCCCTTGGCCAGCAAGGCTTCCACAAGATGCGACCCAATGAAACCTGCACCGCCAGTGACCAGTACGCGCTCAACAAACATGAAATTTCTTCCTGAAGATTCAAGCGGATATCAAAGTAGGTAGTCCGCTAACGGTATGTGATCGGTTCAATCATAGACCAATGTGGAGCAAGTGATATCAAACGGTCACTCCGACGGCTTTATGGCGCAAGGCCACTAAAACGGTGTCGATGATGGGAGATTCGGGGATTACTGTCAATAGGTTGTCGAATTCATCTCGACCCGCTGATCATCGCAACAAAACAGTCATTATTTTGACGATCCAAATCGGATCCAAATGAGTGTAACCAAATGCGAGACGTGGTGGCACCCTGCCCCAAACGATGAATGCCTGATTTCAGTTCTCTTGCTGCACAACAGAAGGCCGAACATCAGCCCACACATGAACTTTTCTTCACCCCACCACCCCGCGCCAGCCTGTACATTTCGCTCGCTCATTCAAGAAACTACGGTTTGCCCGCCCTCCCGCGGGCTTTTTTTTGCCTGTAGATTGCTCGGCATTCTCTCCATTCATGGGCAGGTTGCCCGGAGCTTGCGATGACGATCTTCACCCTGCCTTGCGAGCGACTGACGCTGGCGATCCTGAGCCCCAGTCAAGCCGCGCTGGAAAGCGACTTTTACCAGCGCAATCAGGCGCATCTCGCGCCCTGGTCACCGGTTCGCTCCGACGATTACTACAGCCCTGAAAGAATCCGCTCGCGTCTTTCGCAACAGGCCATGGCGTTTGATGAAGGTTACGCGGTGCATTTCGCGGTGCTGGATCGCGATGACGGGCAGATGATTGGCGCGTGCAACTTCAGCGGCATCGTCCGGGGGGCGTTTCAGGCGTGTTATCTGGGCTACCACATTTGCGAATCCCGTCAGGGCCAGGGCTTGATGCACGAAGCGCTGCAAGCCGGCATCGGTTATGTGTTCGAGACCCTGAACCTGCACCGGATCATGGCCAACTACATTCCGGGTAACGAGCGCAGTGCGCGGTTGCTGGAGCGGCTGGGGTTCGAACAGGAAGGCTATGCCAAGGCTTATCTGAACATTGCCGGGCGCTGGCAGGATCACGTGATGACCGCCCTGGTGAGCCAGGTCTGGGAAGACCCGGACAGGCTCTGGTCGCGACAACTTTCGTGAGTTTCACATCCCGTTCACGATTCATTAAGTTCTCGCTCCGTAAGCTGGGCTTCCCCGGTTCCTCCTCGGTCACCAGAAGCTCATGTCGCGACCCGTCTCTTCACTGTTGCTGATTGTCGCACTGCTGTTTTTCTTCGCCCTGGGCAATCACCAGTTGCAAGGGTCCACCGAAGCCCGGGTTGCCGGGATCGCCATGGAAATGCACCTGGACAACGACTGGGTCACGCCTCGCCTGTTCAACGAACCCTTTCTGGAAAAACCACCCCTGAGCCTGTGGCTCGATGCCGCCGCGATCCGAACCTTTGGCGGCACGCCTTGGGCCGTACGCCTGACCTCGGCGTTTGCCGGTTTGTTCAGCGTGATGTTTTTGTACGCGATGCTGCGCCGCTTCGGTCGGCCGGTGAGCGTGGCTTGGACCGCCGCCCTGATGCTGGCAACCATGGCCAGTTACTGGAGCAACGTACGCGGGGTTGGCGAGGACGCGCTGCTCGCCCTCGGCGTGAGCATGGCGCTGCTGGCGTTTTTTGCCGGAACCCGACGGGCGAGTGTCGGCAATGCTTTGCTGTTTGCCCTGGGGATCACGATCGCGACATTGAGCAAAGGCGTGCTGGGCCTGGCCATGCCGGGGGTGGTGATCTTCGCTTACCTTTTGGCTGAAAGCCTGATGGAGCGACGCCTGAAGTTGGCGCACTGGCTGCGGCCCGGGTTGCTGACGTTGCTCGGTCTGGTGCCGCTGATGATCTGGCTCGCCCTGTTGTACCAGCGCGGCGGGCTCCAGGCAGTGACCGAAGTCCTGCTGACCAACAGCGTCGGGCGTTTCAGCGGTTCTTTCGTCGAGGCCGGGCACTACGAACCTTTCTACTACTACCTGGCCAAGCTGCCGCAAGCCTTTTTGCCCTGGAACATTCTGCTGTATCTGGGACTTTGGCACTTTCGCAAAAGCCTGCTGAGCAACCGCTACTTGCTGTTTTTCACCCTGTGGATGCTGGCGCAGTTCGTGGTGCTGACGCTGGCGTCGAGCAAACGCACGGTGTACCTGATGTCGATGACGCCAGCGGCGGCCGTGATCGCGGCCGAGTACGCCCGGGTTCTGTTTGAGCGTCTCAAGGCCCGGGAAGGTGTTTCGACCTGGCTGGATCGCCTCGTTAAACATCGCCAGCGCCTGGCCTTCGGCGCGCTGGCGCTGGTCATCGGCAGTTACCTGGCGACCGCACAATGGGCGATGCCCCGTGCCGATCGCACCTTGTCGTTCCTGCCGCTGACCGAGCAGATCCAGTCGATGCAGGCCAACGGGCAGCAAGTCGCGCTGTTCCAGGCCAATGAACGGCTGGGCGGCGCCAGCGTGTTCTACACCCACAGCCTGCTCAAGGGGCTCGATACCGAGGCGCAGTTGCATGCGTTTCTCGGTGCATCGCCCGATAACGTCGCCGTTCTGTCTGGCGGGGCAGTGCCGGTCGCGCCGTTGAAGCTGCTCAAGACGATGAAGGTCGGCAGCCAGGCGTATTACTTCGTCGGGCAGTGAGTCGCAGGACACGTCCTACAAGCGCCGCGAAATAGCAGAAAGCTCCCACAAATGTTTCAGGTTGTTGGTCGGAAGCGGGCTGAATAGTCTCTGGCGGTCGCTGAAAAATTCAGTTACCGGGAGTGAGAACCCGAAGAGTAGGCATCCAGTATCAGTACTACCGCAGTGGAGAACATAGATGAATAAGATTAATCCCGATGCCCCTTCCGAAACCGAACGTCCCTACCGCCCCACTACCTTTTTCACCGTCCTGCCCGACATAAAAACCGAAAACCTCCTCGCCCACGCCTGCGAATCACTGGCCTCGGCCAACGTCATGCTCAACGACTTCGCCACCTACCTCAACGGCCCGCAACGCAACACGGCGCTGGCGATTGCACAGATCGTCATGCTCGCGGAACTGGCGGTGAACCGGGCGCTGGATAACCTCGACCCGCAGGGTTAACACGCTGCCCCTGTGGGAGCGAGCTTGCTCGCGATGACTGCCCACCAGTCGATAAAGATGCCGCCTGACCCACCGCTATCGCGAGCAGGCTCGCTCCTACAGTGACCTGAGTCGTACACAAATCCACTGTAGGAGCGAGCCTGCTCGCGAAAGCTATTTCCCAGACAACAAAAAACCCGCCCCCTGACCCAGGAAGCGGGTTTCTCGATACAACAAATGCTTCAGTTCACAGGCTCCGCCTCAGCCATCACCCGCGCTCGCTCATGCTTCTTCAACACCGGCAACTCCAGCCGCGCCCGCCCATAAAACGCCAGCGCCGTCAGCAGACAGGTCAGCCACACGAAGATTCCGGCCCAGAAGGTGTGGGACATGTAGTGCCAGCCTTGAAGCACCCGGGTCGTGCCGTAGATGAAGCCCAGCAGTAGCGAGCCCCACATCACGGCACTGGAGAACCGCCAGCGGTAGCGACGGGCCACGAAGTACAACGCCAGCATGGTGAAGCCACCCGAGGCATGACCACCCGGCCAGCAACGGCCATCACCGGCTTCCTGGAACAACTGGAAATTGCTGTACCACTCGATGTGGGGCATTTTTCCGCCGTACAGCGTGGTCTCGATAGGGCAGTACACGCTGGTGTGGGCCTTGAGGAAGTGGATCACCCCCGTGCACAGCGCAAACGCAACCACCACAAACAGAAAGTCGCGACGGTGAGCCTCGGCAAACTTGAGTACCGGTGCGACCCGGCTGCGCTCCAGAAATCCACCCAGACCAGGACGCTTCTGCGGGTTGACCAGCGGCCACACGAACGACAACACGGCACCGATCAGTGCAATCTCGGCCGTCCAGTTCGGAATGATCCGCGCCCACTTGTGCGTCAGCTTCTCGAAGAAGTGGACGTGGTCCAGCGGGAACGAATGAGTCAACGGATCGAACAGCAGGTTGCTGAACGCGGCATCGATGTTGGTCATGTCAAAAAACAGGAACACCAGCACGGCACACACCAGCGGGATGCCGAAGTTGGTCGCATAAAAACGTGAGGTCATTGAGTGGTCACCGTGCGCCAGTCAGAAGCTTCAATAAAACCGAGCATCTGCGGGGCCGCAGGGCTGGCAGTGGAAATAAACAGCGATGCACCGTAACCCAGATTCGAGCCCGGCAGCTTGAGATCTTTTTCCATTTGCGCCATGCATTCGCTATGGGTCACCAGGATCAGGTTGCGCCCGGGCACCTTGTGCGCCAGGGCATCACGCAACATGGTGCCCTTGCAGTTGATCAACCACTCGTCACCGGTGCCGACCTTGTTGAACATGTAGCCGGCGGTTTGCGCCGTACGCAGCATCGGGCTGTTGTAGATGTCGGCCTTGCTCAGGCCCAGTTTCTGGAATTGCGCGCCGACGGCCACCGCGACTTCCCGCGAACGATCGGTGATCCCGTCGTGACCGATCAGGCAAGGCGCGCTGGAGTGGTCGCAGCGTTCGACGTGGCGCACCAGCACGATCATGTCGCCCTTGGCCCAGCCCGCCTGCAACGCCCGCGCACCGGCGACGTTGCCATGAGCCAGGTCCGGCACTGCGGCCGGGCGCAGTAAAAACACGGTCAGCGGCACCACCAGCAGCGCACAGGCCACGATCACGGCGGTGTTGCGATAACGGGCCAAACGGTTCAGGTCGAGCGTGCGGGTTACGCCAAATAGACTCAGTCTCAGTTCCACAGCTAGCCGCCTCGCCGGCACGTACTCCGAATTCGATGCGGCGAAGGTAGAGACACGGGCGTGGGCAGGCAGTGAAACGTTTGTGAAAAAAAGCTTAAGGCGACACAAAACACGCAAACACCCTGTTACAAAATAACACCTGAAAAATCCTTTCAGCTCTCGTGTTTGCGGCCGATACAGGCCTTCTAAACACCTTGCTGGCACCAAAAACAACAATCTTCCAGCCAACCAACGATCGAGAGCACTACGTTCCTGGAGGAATTTTGATGAATAGCTGGTTCGGCAATATCAGCGTGAACCTCAAACTGGGCCTGGGGTTCGGCCTGGTCCTGGCCCTGACTTGCATCCTCGCCCTGACTGGCTGGACCAGCCTGGGCAGCCTGATCGACCGCAGCAACTGGATGAGCGACATCACCCAGCTCAACGCCGGCCTGACCAAGCTGCGGGTGGTGCGCCTGCAGTACATGCTGGCCAACGGCGATGAAACCCTCGCGCAGAATGTGCAGACCACCCTCGAAGGGTTTTCCGCGCAGCACCAGGCTGTGCTGACGAAATTCAAGAGCCCGGAAAACATCAAGTTGCTCAAGGAGCAAGGCGCGGTCATCGAGGCCTACAAAACCTCGCTGAACAAAATGCGCGGCGCCTATCGCACTGGCAACGCGGCACGGGATGTCATGACGGCCAACGCGGAAACCGCCAACACGCTGATCAACACCTTGAACACCCGGGTGCAACAACTGCCGCCAAGCGATGAGCGTTTCGAACAGTTGCAAGCCATCACCACGGCCAAGGAAGCGTTCCTGCTGGCACGCTACGAAGTGCGCGGCTACACCGCCACCACCAACGCCGAGACCGAACAGAAAGCGGTCACGCAACTGGATGCCGCCATCGCCAGCCTCAAACCGCTCAACGTGCATTTTGCTGACGTGCAGCCAGACGCCCTGTCGAAACTGGAAGCAGCCCTGGGCAATTACCGTGCTGCCCTGCAGGACTACAAAACCGCGAGCAACGTGGTGGTAGAGGCGCGCAAGGAAATGACCGACGAAGGCGCCGCCATCGTCTCCCTGAGCGAGCAGCTGTACCAGATCCAGCTCGACCGCCGCGATGCGGAAAGCGCCAGGGCCCAGACCCTGCAACTGGTCAGCACCCTGCTGGCGTTGCTGGTGGGCATCATTGCCGCCGTGCTCATTACCCGGCAGATCACCCGTCCCTTGCGCGACACCCTGGCCGTGGTCGATCGCATCGCCAGCGGAGATTTGTCCCACAACGTGCAGGTCACCCGTCGCGACGAGCTTGGCGTCTTGCAGCAAGGCATCGCGCGCATGGGCGTGACCCTGCGCGACCTGATCAGCGGCATCCGCGACGGCGTGACCCAGATCGCCAGCGCCGCCGAAGAACTGTCGGCGGTCACCGAGCAGACCAGCGCCGGCGTGAACAACCAAAAAGTCGAGACCGATCAGGTCGCCACCGCCATGCACGAGATGACCGCCACCGTGCAGGAAGTCGCGCGCAACGCCGAAGAGGCCTCGCAAGCGGCTGCGGCCGCCGACGGCGAAGCCCGTGAAGGCGACAAGGTGGTGAACGAAGCCATCGCCCAGATCGAGCGTCTGGCCAGTGAAGTGGTGCGCTCCACCGAAGCCATGAGCGTGCTGCAACAGGAAAGCGACAAGATCGGCAGCGTCATGGACGTGATCAAGGCCGTGGCCGAACAGACCAACCTGCTGGCGCTCAACGCCGCCATCGAAGCGGCCCGTGCCGGTGAAGCCGGTCGCGGTTTTGCGGTGGTGGCCGACGAGGTTCGCGGCCTGGCCCAGCGCACGCAAAAATCCACCGAAGAAATCGAAGGGCTGGTGGCCGGCCTGCAAAACGGCACGCAACAGGTCTCGGCAGTGATGAACAACAGTCGCGCCCTCACCGACAGCAGCGTCGCCCTGACCCGAAAGGCCGGCGAGTCACTGGAAAACATCACCCGCACGGTGTCCAACATCCAGTCGATGAACCAGCAAATCGCCGCTGCCGCCGAGCAACAAAGCGCGGTGGCCGAAGAAATCAGCCGCAGCATCATCAACGTGCGCGATGTGTCGGAACAGACCGCCGCGGCCAGCGATGACACGGCCAAGTCCAGCGTTGAACTGGCGCGGTTGGGCAATCAGTTGCAGATGATGGTCAGCCACTTCCGCGTCTAACGCTCAATCAGCGTTGAATGAAAGAACGCCATCGCGGGCAAGCCCGCCCCCACAGGGTCAGTGACCAACCTGTGGGAGCGGGCTTGCCCGCGATGGCGATCTAAAAGACAACGGAGAAACTCAGGACTCCCACGGATTAATCACTTCCAGTCCGGGAAACTCGAAATCACGAACATTGCGCGTGGCAATCGGGGCTCCATGAGTTCGACACACCGCAGCAATCTGCGCATCCGCCATTGCCACTGCCCGCCCCTTTGCTTCACTCCCCGCCACGAGATTCGCGTACTCGACCGCAGCATGCCCATCGAAGGGCAATATTCTTCCGGCAAAGTCTTCTTCAAACATCGCCATCGCATGTGCTTCAAGTTTTTGCTTGCGTTTGCCCGGCGGGAGACGGGCGATGCCATGGAGGATTTCCGCCACGGTAACGGCACTGATCGCCAACTCCATCGCAGGCTGTGCATCCACCCAGGCAAGGACTTGAGTGTCAGGTTCTACCCGCATGAACTCTGAAAGAACATTGGTATCGAGCACTATCATTCGGTGAAGTCCACCGCAGTGGCTTTTTCCTGCCGAGCAGGCAGGTCAAGTTCAACCCCGCCGCTTGCACTGAACCTGTTGCGGATTCTGCTGCCAAGTCCCCCCGCACGATCAACGGTGGCTAACGCTCTTCCCAGGATCAGGCGGGCTTCTTCTTCCATCGAATGCCCGTTATGAGCGGCCGCTATACGCAGTTGCTCTTTAATCTGATCGTCCAGGTTTCGAATAGTGATGCTGGCCATGATGCCTCCTGCAATCAGTGAAATCATTGATTGCAGGCTAGCACATCATGCTTCAGTTAAAACTACCAAGTTGCCGAACGGCCTCAGACGCTAATCGCATTGGTAAACACCAACCGATTGCCAAACGGATCGCTGATGGTCATGTCCTGGCTGCCCCACGGCATGGCCTGTATGTGCGGGCGGGAGAAGGGGTAATCCTTGGCCAGCAGTTGCTGCTGGAAGGCTTCCAGTTCGTCGGTCTCGATGCGCAGGGCCGAGCCCGGGGTGGCGTCGCCGTGGTGTTCGGAGAGGTGCAGCACGCATTCGCCCCGGGAGACTTGCAGATACAGCGGGAAGTTGGCTTCGAAACGGTGCTGCCAGTCGATCTTGAATCCAAGGAAGTCGACGTAGAATTCAACCGCTTTGGTTTCGTCGAAGATCCGCAGGATCGGGGTGGTTTTGCCGAAGCTCATCAAGTTGCTCCCAGACAGAAATTGCCCGCAGTGTAGCCGGGCTGCATGTCAGCAAATCGGCGTGGTGGCAGCATTCTTTAATCTCAATGTGCCATCACTGTGACGCACCGCCCAGAACAGACTAAAACCCGTCACGCAAATCCCCTTCCCGCGCCAGAAACCGCCCTTCCCGGCGCCCGTTCGCCTGACCCTCGCGATAACTCAGCACCCCGTTGACCCACACACCTTCGATGCCTTCCGCCGCCCGTTGCGGGTCATTGAAGTCCGCCACATCACGAATGGTCGCCGGGTCGAACAACACCAGGTCCGCCCACTGCCCTTCGCGAATCTCGCCCCTGCCCTTCAAGCCGAATCGCGCCGCTGACAGCCCGGTCATCTTGTGCACGGCGGTGTGCAGCGGGAACAGGCCCACGTCGCGGCTGAAATGCCCGAGCACTCGCGGGAAGGCGCCCCACAGGCGCGGATGCGGAAACGGATCTTCCGGCAAACCATCGGAACCGACCATCGACAGCGGGTGCGCGAGGATCCGGCGCACATCGTTTTCATCCATGCCGTAATACACCGCCCCGGCCGGTTGCAGCTGACGGGCCGCGTCGAGCAGCGACAGGTTCCATTCGGCGGCGATGTCCATCAGGTCGCGACCGCCCATTTCCGGGTGCGGCGTGGACCAGGTGATGGTGATGCGGTGGGCATCGGTGACTTGCTTGAGGTCCAGGGTCGAGGAGCTGGCGGCATAGGGATAGCAATCGCAGCCCACCGGGTGGGTTTTCGCGGCCTGCTCAAGCGAGGCCAGCAGTTGCGGACTGCGTCCCCAGTTACCGGCGCCGGCGCATTTGAGGTGGGAGATGATCACCGGGGATTTCGCATGGCGGCCGATCTGATACGCCTCGTCCATGGCCTCCAGCACCGGCTCGAATTCGCTGCGCAAATGGGTGGTGTACACCGCGCCGAACGCCGTGAGTTCTTCGGTCAGTTGCATGACTTCATCAGTGGATGCCGAGTACGCACTGGCGTAGGCAAGACCGGTGGACAAACCCAGCGCACCGGCCTCCAGACTCTCGCGCAGTTGCTCGCGCATCGCCGCAATTTCATCCGGCGTGGCGGTGCGAAACAGGTCATCGAGATGATTGCTGCGCAACGCGGTATGCCCCACCAGCGCCGCCACGTTCAGCGTGGTGTTCGCCGCTTCGACGGCGGCGCGGTAGTCGCTGAACGTTGGATAAACAAACGCCGCCGAGGTGCCGAGCAGGTTCATCGGGTCCGGCGGATCGCCGCGCAGGCTCACCGGCGAGGCACTGATGCCGCAGTTGCCGACGATCACCGTGGTCACGCCCTGGCTGAGCTTGGGCAGCATCTGCGGCTGGCGGATCACCACCGTGTCGTCGTGGGTGTGCACGTCGATGAAACCCGGAGCGAGTACGTGGCCTTGGGCGTCGATTTCCTCGATGGCGCTGGCCTCGCTCAAATCACCGATGCGCTCGATGCGGCCGTTGAGAATCGCCACGTCGGCGGGGTAACCGGGGGTGTTGCTGCCATCGATGATCAAGGCATTGCGGATCAGCGTGTCGTACTGCATGTCAGTCTCCCAGCGGCAGGTGATCGTCGCCGCCGCGGTAATCGTCCAGGGCGAGCTTGATCCGCCGCAGACGCTCTTGATTGTCTTGAGGATTGGCCAGTGCCAGCTCGGTGGCAAGCACATCGATGGCCAGCAGCATGCCGTAGCGCGCCGCCGTGGGTTTGTAGATGAAGGAGGTTTCGGCGCTTTGCAGCGGCAGGACGATGTCGGCCAGTTGTGCCAGCGTCGAGTCGCCACGGGTGATGGCCAGAATCCGCGCACCGTAGCTGCGGGCCAGCTCCACCGTTTCGATCAGCTCCGGGGTGATGCCGGTCAGCGAGCAGACGATCACCACGTGTTCGGCGCTGAGGCTGGAGGCGGTGATGCGCATCATCACCGCGTCGTGGCAGACCGAAATCGGGTAGCCGAGGCGCACCAGCCGCACCTGCAATTCATCGCTGCACAGGGTCGAGCAGCCGCCCATGCCAAAGGCGTGAATCATCCGCGCCTTGCCCAGCAGTTTCACCGCATCGGCAAACCGCGACTCGTCGAAGCCCGACAGATGCTGGCGCAGGGTCGATTCGATATCGCCGACGATCTGCCCGTAGAACGCCGATTGCTCGGGCGTGCCCGCCGGGTCGAGGAAGCGGCTGCCGACGCCGCTGGCCTGGGCCAGTTGCAGGCGCAGGTCACGCAAGTCGCGACAGCCCACGGTGCGGGCGAATCGCGACAGGGTCGCGGTGCTGACTTCCGCCCGCAGCGCCAGTTCGTCGAGGCTGGCGGAAGCGGCGAAGCCGACGTCGTCGAGCATCAGGCGGGCGATGCGTCCTTCACCGGCGCTGAAAGAATCCTGGCGGGCGCGAATCTGGTAAAGGATGTCCATGGCATATGGCTCCGGTTAAATCAGGTAGGAAAGGCCAACGGTCAGGCCGAAGGCAACCAGCGAAATCAGGGTTTCCAACACGGTCCAGGTCTTGAAGGTCTGGGCCACCGTCATGTTGAAGTATTCCTTGATCAACCAGAAGCCGCCGTCGTTGACGTGAGAAAAGATCACCGAGCCGGCACCGGTGGCCAGCACCAGCAATTCCGGATGCGGATAGCCCAGGCCGATGGCCACCGGCGCGACCACGCCCGATGCGGTAGTCATGGCCACGGTGGCGGAACCGGTGGCGATGCGCATCAGCGCGGCGAACAGCCAGCCCATCAACAGCGGCGACAGATGGAATTCGTGGGCCAGGCCGACGATCTGGTCGGTGACGCCGGCGTCCACCAGAATCTTGTTCAGACCGCCGCCGGCACCCACCAGCAGGGTGATGCTGGCGGTCGGTGCCAGGCATTCGTTGGTGAACTTGAGGATCGATTCGCGGTTGAAGCCCTGGGCGATGCCGAGGGTCCAGAAGCTCAACAGGGTTGCCAGCAGCAGCGCAATCACCGAGTTGCCGATGAACAGCAGGAACTGGTTGAGGCTCGTGTCCGGCGTGGAAATCAGGTTGGCCCAGCCGCCGATCAGCATCAGCACCACCGGCAGTAGAATGGTTGCCATGGTGATGCCGAAGCCCGGCAGGCTGTCGCGGGGTTCGCGTTCGAGGAACTGGCGCTCCAGCGGGTTTTCCGCCGGCAACTGAATGCGCGGCACGATGAATTTGGCGTACAGGGGGCCAGCGATGATCGCCGTGGGAATGCCAACCGCAATCGCGTAGAGCAAGGTCTGCCCCACCGACGCCTGATAGACCTGTACCGCCAGCATCGCCGCCGGGTGCGGCGGCACCAGCGCATGCACCACCGAGAGCCCTGCGACCATTGGCAGGCCGACCATCAGGATCGACACACCCACCCGGCGCGCCACGGTGAACGCAATCGGCACCAGCAGCACGAAACCGACCTCGAAGAACAACGGCAAGCCCACCAGAAACGCAATGCAGACCATCGCCCAGTGCGCATTCTTCTCGCCGAACCGGTCGATCAGGGTCCGCGCCACCTGCTCGGCGCCCCCGGACTCGGCCATCATCTTGCCGAGCATCGTGCCCAGCGCCACCACCAGCGCGATGTGCCCCAGCGTCTTGCCAACCCCGGCCTCATAAGCCCCCACCACGCCAGACGGCGGCATCCCCGCGACCAGCGCCAGGCCGAGGGTAATCAGGGTGATGACAATGAACGGATTGAGCCGGTAGCGGGCGATCAGAACGATCAGGGCAATGATGGCAACGGCGGCATACACCAGCAGCCAATGGCCGAAGGACGGGGTCATGCGGTACTCCTCGAGAGGGTCACGTCGAAAGTTTTGTGAAACTCTTAAAACATTTCGAGACGTGAAACTCAAACGAGGTGAAAGTAATTTTCGTACAGAGGTAAGGAGTGTCGTTTTTAGATATGTTTTGTCGTTAACAATGAAAATCGACCCTGCGAATTTTCATCGCCTTTACCCCGATCGTTCCCACACTCTGCGTGGGAATGCCTCAAGGGACGCTCCGCGTTCCAGCTTTCGAAAGGGACGCGGAGCGTCCCTGGCTGCGTTCCCACGCAGAGCGTGGGAACGATCTGTGTGGTCAGTCGTGTGCGACGTGCGCCCGCTTGAGCAACTTCTTGCAGCGCTCGGACAAATGCAGCACCCGCAAATGCTTGCCGGCCTTTGCATAGCGCTCACGCAAGGTCTTGAGGGCGGCGATGGCCGAATAGTCGACGAAGCTCAGGTGACGGCAGTCGATGGTCACCACGGCCGGGTCGTTGGCCGGGTCGAATTGATTGAGAAAAGGCGTGGTCGAGGCGAAAAACAGCGTGCCGTGCATCAGGTACAGCTTGCTGCCGTCAGCCTCCAGATGACTGTCGGCGTACAGCTCGCGGGCCTGCTGCCAGGCGAAATTCAGCGCGGCGATGATGATCCCGCACAGCACGGCCGTGGCCAGGTCGGTGAACACGGTGATCACCGTCACCGCAATGATAACCAGCACATCGTTGAGCGGCACCTTGTTGACCACCCGCAAAGAGGCCCAGGCGAAGGTCTGCTGCGACACCACGAACATCACCCCCACCAGCGCCGCCAGCGGAATGCGCTCGATCAGCGGCGACAGGAACAGGATGAACAACACAATCGCCACCCCGGCCACCACCCCGGACAGGCGACCGCGCCCACCGGAACTGAGGTTGATCATGGTCTGGCCGATCATCGCGCAGCCGCCCATGCCACCGAACGCGCCGGACACCACGTTCGCCGCGCCCAGCGCCACGCACTCACGATCCGGGTAGCCGCGGCTCTCGGTGATTTCGTCGGTGAGGTTCAGGGTCAGCAGGGTTTCCAGCAGGCCCACCAGCGCCATGAGGATCGCGTAGGGGGCGATGATGCGCAGGGTGTCGAGGTTCCAGGGAATGTCCGGCAGGGCGAAGGTCGGCAAGCCACCGGCGATGTGCGCCATGTCGCCCAGGGTGCGGGTCGGCAGGCCAAGCAGGTACACCGCCAGGCCCACGCCGAGAATCGCCGCCAATGCCGGCGGCACCGCAAGGGTCAAACGTGGCAGCACATAGACAATCGCCATGGTCGCGACCACCAGCCCGATCATGATGTACAGCGGCGTACCGCTCAGCCACGCGTCGCCGTTCTTGAAGTGTTCCAACTGGGCCAGGGCAATGACGATCGCCAGGCCGTTGACGAAACCCAGCATCACCGGGTGCGGCACCATGCGTACCAACTTGCCGAGCTTGAGCAGACCGAACGCCATCATGATCAACCCGCCCAGCAGCACCGTGGCCAGCAAGTACTGCACACCGTGCTGTACCACCAGCGCGACGATCACCACCGCCATGGAGCCGGCGGCACCGGACACCATGCCCGGCCGGCCACCGAACAACGCGGTCAGGGTGCAGATGATGAATGCACCGTACAGCCCCATCAGCGGATTGAGGTGGGCCACCAGCGCGAAGGCGATGCATTCGGGCAGCAGGGCAAAAGACGTGGTGAGGCCGGCCAGGATGTCGGCGCGCAGGTGTTTTGGTTTCATGGAGGACCGCAGGGAGTCGCGAAGAAGAATGTGCGGATGTTACGGAATCGAGGGCAGCCCGGCCAGTTGTTGCGACGCTGAAGACGCCATCGCGGGCAAGCCTTGCTCCCACAGGTTCTGTAGGAGCAAGGCTTGCCCGCGATGAACGATGACGCGGTCTACAGCGAACTCACACCATCTCGCTGCGAATCCACTCCACCACCGAAGCCCGCTTCGGCACCCACCCCAACAACTCCCGCGCCTGCTTGCCACGCACCCGGCTGTTGGAGCCCAAACCATAGTTGGCCATCTCATACCCCCACTCGGCCTCGGCGGCCTTGAGCGGCCAGTCTTGCGGCTCGCCCAAGTTCAGCGCCTGAGCCATCGCGGTGGTCATGTCGATGAACGACGCCTCACCGCTTTCGACGAAGTAGAACGTGCCCGGTACGTTTTTGGTCAGCGCCAGCAGGTACAGCGACACCACGTCTTCGATGTGCACGTTCGACCAGATGTTCTGGCCGGGGCCGACGTGGCGCACCACGCCGCTCTTGCGCGCCTGTTTCAGCAAGCGTGGCAACTGCACGCTGTCGCGATTGACGCCCAGGCTGTGGCCGTATATCAGGGTGTTACAGATGACCGCCGAGTTCACCCCGTCTTTCGCCGCCGCGAGGATCAGGTTGTCGATGGCCACGCGGGCGGCCTTGTCGACGGTGGGCTCCGGCAGGTTGTCCTCGAAGTAGATGATGTCGCTGGATTTGCCGCCCGACGCATCGCCGACGATGCTCGAACCGCTGGTGTGCAGGAACACCTTGTTGGAACCGCGCAAGGCACCGAGCAAGGCTTCGACGGCACCGCGATGGTCGCTGCTGGCGGCGTTGATCACGGCGTCGGCGGCACGGGCCTGTTCGGCCAGCAACGCGCTGTCGTCCAGCGTGCCAATCACCGGCGTGATGCCCAGCGTCTTCATTTCATTAGCCTGTTCGGCATTGCGCACCAGGCCTGTGACGCTGTGACCGGCCTGGATCAAACCCGTGGCGATGGAACCGCCAATAAAGCCGGCAGCGCCGGTGACGAATACGTTCATGGAGAAACTCCCTGCGTGGATAAGTGATGCAACGAGTATCCGGCAGCGGTGCGCGACGAAAAATCCCCGCTGGCCCAAATCACTCTTGCGCAGGGATCACGAATCCGCCTTGAAGTCCTCACCCGCATAAAGCGCCAACTTGCCCTGGATGAAATCGAGGAAACATTGAATTCGCAGGGCCAGTTGCGAGTTGCGGTAGTACACCGCGTTGATCGGCTGGCGATAGCCGCTGTTGAACTCGGCCAGCAGGACTTTCAAGCGCCCCGCACGAATGTCTTCGATGGTCATGTAGTGCGACAGGCTGGCGATGCCCTGGCCTTCCAGCGCCAGATGACGGATGGTCTCGCCGCTGGAGGCGCTGAGCGAGGCCTCGATCGGCCAGCGATCACCGTGCACGTAGCGCAATGGCCACTGGTTCAGGCCCTCGTTCTGGGTGAAGCCCAGCAGCGTGTGATTGGCCAGGTCGGCCACCGCCGTCGGCGTGCCGTGCTTTTCCAGATAGGCGGGGCTGGCGACGATGTGGATCGGGCTGCAACCCAGTGAGCGAGCGTGCAGGGTCGAGTCGGCCAGGGTGCCGATGCGGATGGCGATGTCGGTGCTTTGTTCGAGCAAGTCGATGATCAGGTCGTTGCTGTTGAGTTCGAGCTGGATATCCGGGTAGAGCCGGCGGAACTCATCGATGTAGGGCACGATGGCGTGCAGCATGAAGGGTGACGCGGCGTTGATGCGAAGGCGCCCTGAGGGCGTTTGCTGACGCGAGGTCAGGCGCTCTTCGAGTTCGTCCATCTGATCGAGAATCAGCTTGGCGTGCTCGAAGAAATACTTGCCCTCCTCGGTCAGATCCATGCGCCGCGTGGTGCGGTTGATCAGGGTCGTGTCGAGCTTGGCTTCCAGGCGCGACAAGGTGCGGCTGACCGCCGACGGTGTTTGCCCGACCTGCTCGGCGGCGGCGGAGATCGAACCGCACTCGATCACGCAGACGAATATCTGCAACTCATCGGATCTGGCTTTCACGGAGGTCCCTTCTCAATAGCTGAACCTGTGGGAGCAAGGCTTGCCCGCGATGGCGCCCTCAAGAACGCCATCGCGGGCAAGCCTTGCTCCTACAGGTCCTCGGTCTTGCTTTCGATAGTAGCCGAGCGTCAAGCCTTGAGGCCAAACACCTCGGTCAGATGCTGCTCATATTGCGCCACATGCCCTGCAATGTCCGGGCGCTTCATCACGTCCACGGCCAGGAAAGTCGGCAGGCCGGTCATGCCGAGGAACTCGTTGGCCTTGTGGAAGGGGAAATACACCGCGTCCACGCCCTTGCCTTCGAAGAAATCGGTCGGGTCGTCGAAGGCTTGCTGCGGGGCGTTCCAGGTCAGCGACAGCATGTACTGCTTGCCCTGGATCAGGCCGCCGCTGCCGTATTTCTGCGAGGAATCGGAACGGGTGCGGCCGTCGCTGGCGTAGAGGCTGCCGTGGCCTTCGGTGAACACTTCGTCGATGTATTTCTTGACGGTCCAGGGTGCGCCCATCCACCAGCCGGGCATCTGGTAAATGATCACGTCAGCCCAGAGGAATTTGGCCACTTCTTCGGCGATGTCGTAGCCGCCGTCGATGAAAGTGGTTTTCACGTCCAGGCCACCACGGTCCAGCACGCTCAGTGCAGCTTCGTGCAAGGTGGCGTTGTAGCGACCGTCGGAGTGGGCGAATTGTTTGCCGCCGTTGAGCAACAGGACTTTTTTCATGGAGCACTCGAAAGGGTGGGAAAGGAAGGGTTGGAAAATTTGAGGACGGCACCTTACCCATGAGCCTCGCGCGGAAAAAGCACGGCTTTCGCAAAATTCATTTGACCAAAACGCACGAATCAACAACCGATTGTTGCCATAGACTGGCGCCGATTCTGACTTGAGGAGTGATGTTCGTGAGTGAAATGCAAGGCTTCATCCTGCACGCCAAGACCCGCCCGGAAAAATCCGACGCCTTCGAAGCGTTCTTCAGCGGTTACGTAGAGGCCAGTCGCGCCGAACCCGGCTGCATCGAATACCACATGCTGCGCGACAAGCAGGACCCGACCCTGTTCATCTTCTACGAAATCTGGCAGTCCCAGGCGCACCTCGACGTGCATTCGAACCTGCCGCACATGAAGGAATTTCTCGCTCAGCGCGATGAGTACCTGGAGCGGGATTTCGAGATCCGTGCGATCGAGATGATCAGCGCGCCCTCCGCTAGCCGCTGATCAATAAGTGGCCGCCGAGCAATCCAAGGCCAATGAAGAACACGCGCTTGAACAACACCGCGCTGATCCCCTGGCGCAGCCACTGCCCCAGCCACATGCCGAGCACCGCCGGGATCAGCGCCAGCAGCGAGGCGCTCAGCTCGCCACCGCCGAGGGCGCCGCGCCATAACAGCCCGGCGGCCAGGGCCAGGGTCGAGACGGTGAACGACAGCCCCAGCGCCTGCACCAGTTCGTCCTTGCTCAAGCCCAATGCTTGCAGATACGGCACCGCCGGTATCACGAACACGCCCGTGGCGGAGGTGATGACGCCAGTGATCAGGCCGCACAACGGGCCGAGCCAACCTTCGCTGCGTTCGCCAACACGCTGGGTCGGCAGGAACAGACCACTCAAGGCGTAGAGCAACAACGCCGCGCCCAGCCCACGCACCACCCAATGTCCACCGACCATGCCAATCCACAACGTGCCCGCGCCGGTGCCGATGAAGATCGCCAGCAGCATCGGCCACAGCCGCTTGATCAGCCCTTGCAGATGGCCGCCGAATGCCAGTTGCCAGACATTCGTCAGTGTGGCCGGGATGATCAGCAATGCGGCAGCCTGCGATGGCGCCATAGCCAGACCGAGCAGCCCCATGGAAATGGTTGGCAGGCCGAGGCCGATCACGCCCTTGATGGTGCCGGCCAGGAGGAAGGTGGCGAGAACCAGTAAAGACAGGGCCAGACCGAGGTTTTGGTAGAACGTGGCGAGAGTATTCATGGGGTAATCCTGAGGCAGGATTGGGCCGTTGGAAATCTGCCATATACTGAGGGTGCCTCTTTTCCAGCAAGAGGCTGAATTATGGATCGTGGCTACTGACGCCATCGCGAGCAGGCTCGCTCCTACAGTGGTTTTGTGTCGGTCATAAATCCCCTGTAGGAGCGAGCCTGCTCGCGATGGCGTCCGCCCTGACAACACACCTATCTGGATTGCCTCCATGCACTTCGACCTCACCGACCTGCGCCTCTACCTGCACATCCTCGACACCGGCAACATCACCGCCGGCGCCGCCCGCAGTCACCTGTCCCTGGCAGCGGCGAGTGCACGGATCCGGGCGATGGAGTCTTCACTGGGCATCGATTTTCTGGAACGCGGTCGTCGCGGAGTCACGCCGACGCCGGCGGGAAAGGCCCTGGCGCAACACGCCCGGCTTTTGCTGCAACAGGCCGAGCGCATGCAGCAGGATCTGGCCGAGTACGCCAAAGGTGTCAAAGGTCAGGTACGTCTGCTGTGCAATACGACGGCGATCACCGAGCACCTTCCGGAAGTGCTGGCGGACTTCCTTTGCCAGCATCCCAACCTCGACATCGACCTGCAGGAAATGCCGAGCCTGCGCATCGTCCACGCCTTGCGCCAGGGTGCGGCGGACCTTGGCATCGTCTCGGACGCCGTGGACACCCACGCGCTGGAGACCCTGCCCTTTCGCGATGATCCGCTGGTGCTGATCATGCCCTCCGAACACCCATTGGCCCACGCCGCCACGCCGCGTTTCAGCGAGACGCTGCGCTACGACTACGTCGGCCTGGCCGCCGACAGCGCCCTGTCGGTGTACCTCGAAGAACAGGCGCTGCACGCCGGGGCCCGCCTGCAAATCCGCATCCGTGCGGAAGGTTTCGACGGCGTGATGCGCATGGTCGCTCGAGGCGCCGGACTTGCCATCGTGCCGTTGGCGGCGATCCAGCGACGGCCCGTGGATCAATCCTTGAAAAGCTTCATCCTCGAAGAAGCCTGGGCCCAGCGAAAGCTGCTGCTGTGCGCCCGCTCATTCACCGACCTGCCCGGCTATGCCCGAACCTTGCTCGGCACGTTGCGCGCCGAGTGAGGCCGGTTCGGCTTTGCGGAAAAACACCCAGTAGACCACCGTCAGCAACAGCAGGAACGGCACCCCGAACACCAGGGTCATCTTGAAGGCCTCGGTGAAGTAGGTGGTGATCATTACCGCGCCCATCAGCAGCAAACCCAGCCCGGTTGTGTACGGGAACAGGCGCATGCGGAACGACAGCTGGCGCTCGCCGTGACGCTGGTGGTAACGCCGGAAGCAGTAGTGCGTCAGGAAGATCATGAACCAGGTGAAGATGGCGCCGAACATGGAAATCGCCATCATCAGGGTGAACGAACTTTCCGGATAGAGGATGTTGAGCAAGGTCGCCAATGTGATGCCCGAGCTGGACAGCAACAGCGCGTTCAGGGGAATGCCCGACTTGCTCAACTTGCCCATGGCCTTCGGCGCGTAGCCGCCACGGGACAGGCTGAACATCATGCGCGTGGTGATGTACAACTGGCTGTTCATCGCCGACAGCGCCGCGATCAGGATCACGAAGTTCATCACGCCGGTCGCGCCGGGAATGCCGATGGCCTGCATGACCGTGACGAACGGGCTCTGGGCCTGGCCGGCCTGGACCCACGGCACGATCGCCAGCATCAGCGCCAGGGTCAGCAGGTAGAACACCACCAGCCGCACCATGGTCGCGCGAAAGGCCTGCTTCACCGCCCGCTCCGGGTCCTTCGCCTCACCGGCGGCCACCGCGATCATCTCCACACTCAAGTAGCTGAAGATCGACACGATCACCGCCACCCACATGCCTTGCAGGCCATGAGGGAAAAAGCCGCCGTGGGCGGTGTAGTTGTGCACGCCGTATTCCGGGTTGCCGGAGCCGAACACCACATACACCGCGAGGATGATGAAGCCGACGATCGCGCCGATCTTGATGGTCGAGAACCAGTATTCGAAGGTGCCGAAGGTCTTCACGCTGATGGCGTTCAACACGATCAGCACACTGGAGAACGACACGATCCACACCCACTCCGGCACGTTGGCGAACCAGTACTTCATGTACATCGCCACCGCCGTCACTTCGGTGCCGACCGCCAGCACGATGGCCGCCCAGTAGGCATAACGCACCAGAAACCCGGCCAGCGGGCTGATGTAAAACTCGGCATAGGCGCCGAACGACCCCGAGGTCGAATGGGCCACGGTCATTTCCGCCAGGCAGCCCATCAGCAGCAAGGTGATGATCGCGCCGATGGCGTAGCTGAGCAGCACGCTCGGCCCGGCATAGCCGATGGCGTAGGCACTGCCCATGAACAACCCGGTGCCGATCGCACCGCCGATGGCGATCATGCTCATCTGCCCCGACGTCAGCTGACGCCGCAGGCCGTGCTCACGGTTGGATATCGTTTCAAAACCGGCGTTGTCGGTCATTTATTCAGGCCTCTGGATTTTATTGTTCTTGAACAGAGCGGTATCAGGTGACGCTGTGGCGAACCTGGAATTGTGCTTGCGCCCAGGTTTTCTCATCGAGGATTTCACCCAGGATCTGCACGGCATCCCAGACCTCGGTGAAGGTGGTGTACAGCGGCGTGAAACCGAAGCGCATGATCCGCGGCTCGCGGTAATCACCGATCACGCCACGGGCGATCAGGGCCTGGATCACCGCATAACCTTCAGGGTGTTCGAAGCTGACATGACTGCCGCGCTTGGCGTGTTCACGCGGCGTGACCAGGGTCAGTTCATGGCCGGCACAACGTTGCTCGACCAGCTCGATGAACAGGTCCGTCAGTGCCAGGGATTTGCGGCGCAGGCTGGCCATGTTGGTCTGGGCGAACACGTCCAGGCCGCACTCGACCATCGCCAGCGAGGTAATCGGCTGGGTGCCGCACAGGTAACGGGCAATGCCGTTGCTCGGTTCGTAATGCGACTCCATGGCAAACTGCCGCGAATGGCCGAACCAGCCGGACAACGGCTGCGACACCAGATCGCACAGCGTCGGCGATACCCAGACGAACGCCTGGGAACCCGGGCCGCCATTGAGATACTTGTAGGTGCAACCGATGGCGTAGTCGGCACCGGCCTGATGCAGGTCCACCGGCACCGCACCGGCGGAATGCGCCAGATCCCAGATGGTCAGTGCGCCGCACTCGTGGGCGAGTGTGGTCAGGCCCTGCATGTCGTGCATGTAGCCGGTCTTGTAGTTCACGTGGGTGAGCATGACCACTGCCGTGTCCTGGTCGATCGCTTGCGGCAGCTCTTCGGGGCTGTCGACCAGACGCAGGCTGTAACCCTGCTGAAGCATCTGCGTCAGGCCTTCGGCGATGTACAGGTCGGTGGGGAAGTTGCTGGATTCGGTGACGATCACCCGCCGCTGCGGCGAGCGTTCAGACTGCACGCGCAAGGCAGCGCTGAGCACCTTGAACAGGTTGATCGAGGTGGTGTCGGTCACCACGACTTCACCGTCGCGGGCGCCGATCAGGCTGGCAAGGCGGTTGCCCAGACGCTCGCTGAGGTCGCGCCAACCCGCCGTGTTCCAGCTGCGAATCAGGCCGTTGCCCCATTCTTCGGCGATCACCGCCTGGGCCCGGGCCAACGACGCGACTGGCCGGGCACCCAAGGAGTTGCCGTCGAGGTAGATCACGCCTTCAGGCAGTGCGAATTGTTGACGCAGAGGCGCCAGGGCGTCCTGCGCATCAAGCGCCAGGCAATCGTTTCTTGTAGTCATTGAGCGTCCTGTTTTGTAAGTGACATGCCGTCCGGGCACAGTCGAAAAATCGCCTGTTCCGGGGCGGGTTCACGGCTATTCGATGGAGAAATAATGAACGAAGCTCTAAAGAATTTTCGTGCAAAGTGAGCCGCCTTCGCGTAGTTATCTCGCAGAAAATTCGAACGACCACCCAATTAACGCGGATTTATTTCACCCATGAATCTCGACTCGACAGACCTGCGCATCCTGCATCAACTGCAACAGGACGGGCGTATCAGCAATCAGGAACTGGCGGAGAAAGTCGCCCTTTCACCTTCGGCTTGTCTGCGCCGCCTGCGCCTGCTGGAAAACGAGGGGATCATCAGCGGCTATCGCGCCGTACTGAATGCCGAACGGCTGGGCATCGAGCTGGAGGCCATCGTCCATGTGTCGTTGCGACAGGACGTGGAGGACTGGCACGAGACCTTCATCGCGAAGGTCCAGTCATGGCCGGAAGTGGTCACCGCCTATGTGATCACGGGGGCGAGCAACTATGTGCTGCGGGTCCAGGCGCGCAACCTCAAGCACTTCTCCGATTTCATCGTCAACCACTTGAACCGCACGGCGGGTGTCACCGATATCCGTTCGGAAATCGTCCTGCAGAAAATCAAGGAGCGGGACGAGTTGCTGGATCTGGTGGTGCGCAAGTAAAGGGGATGGCTTAGTACCCGCGCATGCGCCGGGCGTCGTGGCGTTGCAAGGTCATGCTGGGGGATTCGTCGAACAGCTTGCGGTACTCGGCGGAAAAACGCCCCAGGTGGGTGAAGCCCCACCCCATGGCGATCGCGGAGATATTGCGCGCCGAACCCTGTTCGAGAATTTCCTGGCGCACCGCATTCAAGCGGTGCTTCTTCAGATAGGCCATCGGCGACAGGGCGAAGTACTTCCTGAAGGCTTCGAACAACTTGAAGCGCGACACGCCGGCCGCCGCTTCGATGTCTTCCAGATGCAGGGCCTCGCGGGCGTTGTCGTGGATGTATTGCCGGGCCCGGATCAGGTAGTGCGGCAGCTTCACGCCCAGCACCTGCCGCAGTTCTTCCGAGTAGTTGTTCGGCTGGGCGAGGATCAGGCCCTTGATCAGCGAGCTTTCGATATCCCGGGTAAACGCCACTTGGTCATACAGTTCGCTGCTGCGCTCAAGCTCCTCGATGAAGTAGCGCGCCATGCGCCACCACGAGGCCGATGCCCCGCCGACCGCGTCCATCACCGGTTCGAATCGCAGTGGCATATCCACCGGGCGCTGCAGCAGGTTCTCCAGCGATTCGCTCATGGCCACGCGGGTGATCACCACCTGGACCTTGCGGCAGTCGCCGGAGATCGCCAGCAACTGGTTTTCATACGGCGAGATAATCACCCCCTGGTCACGATCGGACCTGACCACGCTGCCGTCCTTGCTCAACTCCTGCTCGCCCGACAGCGGCAGGCTCAGGCTGTAGCTGCTGAAGTGCTCGGGGTCTTCGATGTCGATGGTGACGTCAGTGCCGTATTCGATAGTGCCAAGGGTGGTGGCCATCGACTTGAAGGTGTTGGCCGTGTGATGAAAACGGATGCGCTCGGGCGTCGTGCTGACCAGCCGGTGCGGGCCGCAGATACCGGACATCCAGCTTCTCGCGGCTTCCAGGTCGTCGCTGTCGACACGAATATCGTGAACATGCGGATCGGTCTTGCTGCTCATCACGGTGCACCCACAGGCTATTTGTTCAGCGCGCTCTGACGGCGCGTCTCGGTTCTGGAAGGGCAAGTTCCAGACCACAAAACGTCGATGCCAACTTTATGGATAGTCATCCTCGACTAAGCGGATAAACCCGTTGGCTCGATGCAGAAAAACACCCGCGAACCGCTCTCGACGTCTCGCCAAACAGTAACTGATTGCTGCAAAGCGGTGCAGCCGTTCATCGCTTTGAGTCATCGCTGCCCAGCCTGGGACAGGGCGAGTGTTACCGCCCCATTTTCTGGACTGCCTTCGCCGACTAACCGGATAGCCCCCACCCGCCCCGCTCTCTCTAATGAGCACACCCGATTAGCCCCTACAAAAAACAGGTACAGACCATGAGTGGCGAAAAGAACGTCGAGCAGTGGAAAGCGTTTATCGAAGGCTGCCTGGATTTCCGTCCGGCCGAGGGCGTGTTCCGCATCGCCCGGGACATCTTCACCGAACCGCAGTTGTTCGATCTGGAGATGGAACTGATCTTCGAGAAGAACTGGATCTACGCCTGCCATGAAAGCGAGCTGGCCAACAACCACGACTTCGTGACGATGCGCGCCGGGCGCCAGCCGATGATCATCACCCGTGACGGTGACGGCCAGCTCAATGCGTTGATCAACGCCTGCCAGCATCGCGGTACCACGCTGACCCGTGTCGGCAAGGGCAACCAGTCGACCTTCACCTGCCCCTTCCACGCCTGGTGCTACAAGAGCGACGGCCGCTTGGTCAAGGTCAAGGCGCCGGGCGAGTACCCCGAAGGTTTCGACAAGGCCACACGCGGCCTGAAGAAAGCCCGTATCGAAAGCTACAAGGGCTTCGTGTTCATCAGCCTGGACGTGCACGGGACCAACAGCCTGGAAGACTTCCTCGGTGATTCGAAAGTGTTCTTCGACATGATGGTCGCCCAGTCGCCGACCGGTGAGCTGGAGGTGCTGCCGGGCAAGTCGGCCTACACCTACGACGGCAACTGGAAACTGCAGAACGAAAACGGCCTGGACGGTTATCACGTCAGCACCGTGCACTACAACTACGTGGCCACGGTGCAGCATCGCCAACAGGTCAACAGCGAAAACGGCAGCGCCAGCAGCACCCTCGACTACAGCAAGCTAGGCGCCGGCGACGCCAATACCGACGACGGCTGGTTCGCCTTCAACAACGGCCACAGCGTGTTGTTCAGCGACATGCCCAACCCGTCCGTGCGTTCCGGTTACGCGACGATCATGCCGCGCCTGATCGAAGAACACGGCCAGCAAAAGGCCGAATGGATGATGCATCGCCTGCGCAACCTGAACATTTATCCGAGCCTGTTCTTCCTCGACCAGATCAGCTCGCAACTGCGCATCATCCGCCCGCTGGCGTGGAACAAGACCGAAATCATCAGCCAGTGCATCGGGGTGAAAAACGAGTCGGACGCCGACCGCGAAAACCGCATCCGCCAGTTCGAGGATTTCTTCAACGTCTCGGGCATGGGCACCCCCGACGATCTGGTGGAATTCCGCGAGGCCCAGCGCGGCTTCCAGGCCCGCCTGGAACGCTGGAGTGATATCTCCCGTGGCAGTCACCAATGGGCCACCGGCCCCACGCCCAACAGCGAAGCCATCGGCATCGCCCCGGCCATGACCGGCACCGAATTCACCCACGAAGGGCTGTACGTCAATCAGCACAGCAACTGGCAGAAATTCCTGCTCGACGGCCTGGACGCCAAATCCCTGAAACTCCGTGAGGTGCAATGATGAATGCGCAATTGCAGTACCAGATCGAACAGTTCTTCTATCGCAAGTCCGAACTGTGCGATGCCCAGGATTGGGACGCCTACGTCGCGCTGTTCGACCCGCAAAGCGAATTTCACCTGCCGCAATGGGACTCCGAACACGTCTACACCCAGGACCCCAAGCGTGAAATGTCGCTGATCTACTACGCCAACCGCTCGGGCCTGGAAGACCGCGTGTTCCGCCTGCGCACGGGCAAGTCCGCCTCGGCGACGCCCATGCCGCGCACCTTGCACCTGATCAATAACGTACGGATCGACGAACTGGCCGGCGGCGAGCTGGACGTGCGCCTGAACTGGCACACGCTGTTCTATCGCCTGGCCACGTCCGAGCAGTTCTATGGCCGCGCGACCTACCGCCTCAAGCCCCACGGCGACAGCTGGCTGATCACGCGCAAGCATGCGCTGCTGCTCAACGACACCATCAACTCGGTACTCGACTTCTACCACCTCTGAATCCATGGAGACCGAGGCATGACTCACAAAGTAGCGTTCAGCTTTGCCGACGGCAAAACCCTGTTCTTTCCCGTGCAGCCCAATGAAATCCTGCTCGACGCCGCCCTGCGCAATGGCATCAACATTCCCCTCGATTGCCGCGAAGGCGTTTGCGGCACCTGTCAGGGCCGCTGCGAATCCGGCGACTACAGCCAGGATTACGTGGACGAGGAAGCGCTCTCCAGCCACGACCTGCAACAGCGCAAAATGCTCACCTGCCAGACCCGGGTGAAATCGGATGCCGCGTTCTATTTCGACTTCGCCTCCAGCCTGTGCAACGCCAGCGGTCCTGAGCGGCTGAGCGCGAAGGTCACCGGCGTCAGTCAGGTATCGAACAGCACGGCGATCCTGCATTTGGATCTGGGCAGCGACACGCAAGCGTTGGACTTCCTGCCGGGGCAATACGCACGGCTGCGGATCCCCGGCACCGAGAACATGCGCTCCTATTCGTTCGCCAACCGACCGGGCAGCAGCAATCAATTGCAGTTTCTGATTCGCCTGCTGCCCGAAGGCGTGATGAGCGACTACATCCGCGAACGCTGCCGGGTCGGTGATGAAATCGCCCTGGAAGCGCCGCTGGGCGCCTTTTATCTTCGCCACGTCACCCGGCCGCTGATTCTGGTGGCGGGCGGTACCGGACTGTCGGCGTTGCTGGGGATGCTCGATGAGTTGGCCGAGCGCGACTGCGGGCAACCGGTGCATCTGTATTACGGGGTGCGGGACGCCGCCGATCTGTGCGAACAGCAACGCATCGCCGCCTACGCCGAACGCATCCCGGGGTTTCGCTACACCGCCGTGGTCAGCGACCCGTCACCGCAATGGACCGGCAAACGTGGCTACATCGCCGAGCATTTCGATGCCAGCGAACTGCGCGATACCGAGGCGGACATGTATGTCTGCGGCCCGCCACCGATGGTGGAATCGATCAAGACCTGGCTACAGGAACAGGCGCTGGAAAACCTGCACCTGTATTACGAAAAGTTCACTGAGAGTAATATCTGACCCTTCAATGCAGTTGTAACAACAAAAAATCAGAAGGGAACGCGATGGCGGACGAAATATTGCAAACGGGCACACTCAAGCGGGGGTTGAAGAATCGACACATTCAACTGATCGCCCTGGGTGGCGCCATTGGTACCGGGCTGTTCCTGGGGTCTGCCGGGGTACTCAAGTCCGCCGGGCCATCGATGATTCTCGGCTACGCGATCGCCGGCTTCATCGCCTTCCTGATCATGCGCCAGCTGGGCGAGATGATTGTCGAGGAGCCGGTCGCCGGCTCCTTCAGTCATTTTGCCCACAACTACTGGGGCAGCTTTGCCGGCTTCCTGTCGGGCTGGAACTACTGGGTGCTGTATGTGCTGGTGGGCATGGCGGAGCTGACGGCCGTCGGCAAATACATCCAGTTCTGGTGGCCGGAAGTGCCCACCTGGGTCAGCGCCGCGGTGTTCTTCGTGCTGGTCAACCTGATCAACACCCTGAACGTGAAGATCTTCGGCGAGATGGAATTCTGGTTCGCGATCATCAAGGTGGTGGCAATCATCGGCATGATCGCCCTGGGCTGCTACATGCTGTTCAGCGGCACCGGCGGCCCGCAGGCCTCGGTGAGCAACCTGTGGGACCACGGCGGGTTCTTCCCCAACGGCTACGACGGCCTGCTGATGGCGATGGCGTTCATCATGTTCTCTTTCGGTGGCCTGGAACTGGTCGGCATCACTGCCGCCGAAGCGAGCGAGCCGCGCAAGGTGATTCCCAAGGCCATCAACCAGGTGGTTTACCGGGTGCTGATTTTCTACGTCGGCGCCCTCACCGTGCTGTTGTCGCTGTACCCGTGGGACCAGCTGTTGCAAACCCTGGGCGCCTCGGGCGATGCCTACAGCGGCAGCCCGTTCGTGCAGATCTTCTCCTTGATCGGCAGCGACACCGCCGCTCAGATCCTCAACTTCGTGGTACTGACCGCCGCGTTGTCGGTCTACAACAGCGGCGTCTACTGCAACAGCCGCATGCTCTACGGCCTGGCCGAACAGGGCGATGCACCCAAGGCGCTGATGAAGCTGAACAAGCAGGGCGTGCCGTTGCTGGCGCTGGGCATTTCGGCTTTGATCACGATGCTGGCGGTGGTGGTCAACTACGTCGCACCCCATGAAGCGCTGGAACTGCTGTTTGCCCTGGTGGTTGCGTCCCTGATGATCAACTGGGCGCTGATCAGCCTGACGCACCTGAAGTTCCGCAAGGCCATGGGCCAGCGCGGCATCGTGCCGGGCTTCAAGGCCTTCTGGTCGCCGTACACCAACTTCCTGTGCCTGGCGTTCATGGCGGTGATCATTTACGTGATGTGGATGATTCCGGGGATTCGCGCTTCGGTCTATGCGATACCGGTGTGGATCGCGATCATCTATGTGTTCTATCGGATCCGCATGGCTCGGCATCGCGATCTGCCAGTGACGCAGTAAGCCCACAAAAAAACGCCCCGGCCTTCAGTGAATGCCGGGGCTTTTTTTGGCCTGTCACAAAGCCCCAAGCGAACAGAAATCAAACTGTAGGAGCGAGCCTGCTCGCGATGGCGCCGTGTCATTCGACATCATTGACGGCTGATACACCGCAATCGCGAGCAGGCTCGCTCCTACAGGGGGTGTGGTGCGTGCCTAGAGCGTTGAGCGCAGTCGCCACAGTTCGGGGAACAGCACGGTATCGAGCATCTTGCGCAGGTAGCCGACGCCTTCCGTGCCACCGGTGCCCGGTTGAAAGCCGATGATCCGCTCCACCGTGGTGACATGCCGGAAGCGCCATTGACGGAACGAGTCTTCCAGGTCGATGAACTTCTCCGCGAGTTGGTAGAGGTCCCAGTAACGCGTCGGGTCGGTGTAGACCTCACGCCAGGCGGCTTCGACCGAGCTGTCATGTTCGGTCGGGCGAGACGGGTCACGCGCGCAACGTTGCGGGTCGATTGTCAGGCCGGCATTGGCCAACAGGCGAATCGCCTCGTCGTACAGCGAAGGCGTGGCAATCGCCTTTTCCAGCTCCGCCAGCAGCTCAGGGCGATGGGCATGGGGGCGCAGCAGGGTCGCGCTCTTGTTGCCGAGAATGAACTCGATCTCCCGATACTGAAACGACTGGAACCCCGACGACTGCCCCAGAAATGGCCGGATCGAGTGGTACTCGGTGGGCGTCATGGTCGCCAGCACGGTCCAGGCATGCACCAGCTGATCAAAGATGCGCGAGACCCGCGCCAGCATCTTGAACGCCGGCGGCAACTCGCCCAGGCGCACGTGTTCGCGGGCGGCCTTGAGCTCGTGCAGCATCAGCTTCATCCACAGCTCGGAGGTCTGGTGCTGAATGATGAACAGCATCTCGTTGTGGTCCGGCGACAAGGGATGCTGGGCGCTGAGGATGCGCCCCAGGTCCAGGTAGTCGCCGTAGCTCATGGAGTCGGAGAAATTCAGCTCGGCGTTGTGCCATTCCTCTGGAGGATTGGCCGACGAATAAGGGCATTGGCTCATTGGGCAGCCTCCTCGTATGGCGACGAATTCAGTGGACGCAAAATGGCCCTGACCGGGCTGGCGTCGAGATGGGCAAAACGCAGCGGCAGCGCGATCAACTCGTAATCCCCTTCCGGCACTTCATCCAGGACGATGCCCTCGAGGATCGCCATACCGTGACGCGCCACGGCATTGTGCGAGTCCATGGTTTTCGATTGCTGCGGGTCCAGCGACGGCGTATCGATGCCGATCAGCCGTACGCCCTGGCTGGCCAGCAGCTCGACCGTTTCCTTGGCGACCGCCGTGAAGTCAGGGTCCCAGGTGCTCAGCGGCGCTTGCCGGTAAGTACGCAGCAGGACGCGTTCGGGCAGGTTGGCCAATCGACCCTGCAGTTGTTCTGGCTGCACCAGCGCGCCGCTGTCCAGGCAATGCAGGACTCGACAAGGCCCCATGTAGACATCCAGCGAGACCTCGCCAATCGGCGCGCCTTCGGGGCTGTAGTGCAGCGGCGCATCGACGTGGGCGCCGGTGTGTGGCGACAAGGTAATGCGCCCGACATTCACCGGGCACTCGGGCCCGTAGGTCCACACGCGCTCTTCCTGAAACGGCGTGTCACCGGGCCAGGTCGGTGTGGCGGCACTCAAGGGCGGGCTGATGTCCCACCACGACATTGTTTTTTTCATTGCAACGCTTCTCGGATTTTTCCGAGGTAAATGATACGAGTGATGACTGTATAGATTCTTGCAAAGATCTTCGGGAACCGCCGGACCGTTCGCAAGAAATGCGAGGAAAACGACATTGCTGCGCAGGAAATTCGACAAGGCCAGGTGACCGTCACAGCGCTTCTGGATAGCTCGATGTCGAGCACAGACAACTCGGCCCTGACCAAGCCGGTCAGGATGCGCCTTCAGTTATCCCAACGCATGGAGTCGTCATGACCGCCAACTCACCGATTACCGTACTTCGCGACACCCACCCGCTGCCGGTGCTCGACGCCTGCAAATGGGAAAAACTCGAAGGCGACCCGCACACCGTCAACCTCAACGCCTACACCAGCGAAGACGGCAACAAGATCATGGGCACCTGGATCTGCACGCCGGGCAAGTGGTACGTGGAATACGTGAAGTGGGAATACTGCGACTTCCGCGAGGGCTACTGCATCATCACCCCTGAAGGCAAAGAGCCGATCCACCTGCGTGCCGGCGACATTTTCGTCATCGAACCGGGGATGAAAGGCACCTGGGAAGTGGTGGAGACCGTACGCAAGTATTTTGTCTTCGCCTGATCCCTGCGCAAAACGACAGCCGATTTCAAAAGCGACACCGGCAACGAGTAGTGTTCCACCGCGCTACTCGTTGCGCACCCAGCCCTCCATCGACGCACTCGTCTCCCCTCCCGAACACCCCCTTCACGCTCCAGATACCCGCGCTAAACACTTCGCCGCTGCATCGGCAGAACGGTCGTAAAAACACAGCGATTGCTTTTTGCCACTCGATGACCGACGGGTTCTCAAATCGAACACAAAGTTTTCCCGTGTCGATTTCAGACTCCAACGTGGCGCAATCAGGAAACTGGATTGTCGGACAAGCCGGGTAAGGTGGCGCACGCTCAAATGTCGCCACCAGAGAAAAAAAATAATGATCAGCCCGAGCTCAAAGGATTCCAGTGGCCAATTGGCGCAGGGCTTCAAGCCTCGTCACGTCACCATGCTGTCGATCGCCGGGATTATCGGCGCCGGTTTGTTCGTAGGTTCGGGGCATGCCATCGCGGCCGCCGGCCCGGCCGTCTTGCTGGCCTATCTGTTCTCGGGCCTGCTGGTGGTGCTGGTCATGCGCATGCTCGGTGAAATGGCGGTGGCCAATCCCGACACCGGTTCGTTCTCCACCTATGCCGACCAGGCCATCGGCCGCTGGGCGGGCTTCACCATCGGCTGGCTCTATTGGTGGTTCTGGGTGCTGGTGATCCCCATCGAAGCGCTGGCCGCCGGCCATGTGCTGAACCAGTGGTTTCCCCAAGTCGATGCCTGGCTGTTCGCCCTGGCGTCGATCATTGCCCTGGTGATCACCAACCTGTTCAGCGTCTCCAAATACGGCGAATTCGAATTCTGGTTCGCCATGGCCAAGGTCGTGGCAATCATTGGTTTCATCGGCGTGGGTTTCGCGGTGCTGATGGGCTGGATTCCCGATCGGCAAGTCAGCGGCTTGAGCGGCCTGATGGCCGAACACGGCGGTTTCGCCCCCAATGGCCTGTCGGCGGTCGTGGGGGCCTTCATCACCATCATGTTCAGCTTCATCGGTACCGAGGCTGTAACCATCGCCGCCGCCGAATCCGACAACCCTTCGCAGAACATTGCCAAGGCCACGCGCTCGGTGATCTGGCGCATCGGCGTGTTCTACCTGTTGTCGATTTTCGTGGTCATCTCGGTGGTGCCCTGGAACGATCCGCTGCTGGCCGAGGTGGGCTCCTACCAGCGTGCGCTGGAGATCATGAACATTCCCCACGCCAAGTTCATGGTGGACGTGGTGGTGCTGATCGCCGTGGCCAGCTGCATGAACTCCTCGATCTATATCGCCTCGCGCATGCTGTACTCGCTGGGCCGTCGTGGCGATGCGCCAAAAGCACTGAAGAAGACGTCCTCCGAAGGCGTGCCACGGGCGGCGGTCATCGCCAGTACCGTGCTGGGTGCGGCGATTACCGTCTGGAGCTATTTCATGCCTGCCGGGTTGTTTGAGTTCCTGCTCGCCAGTTCGGGCGCGATTGCCTTGCTGGTGTACCTGGCCATTGCGGTGTCGCAGTTGCGCATGCGCCGGATGCTGCGTCGGTAGAACGTCGAGCTGACCTTTCGCATGTGGCTGTTCCCCTGGCTGACGTGGCTGGTGATCGTGTTCATTTGCGCTGCGCTGACCGTGATGATGATTTCCCCGCAGCACCGTACCGAAGTGACCACGACCATTGGCCTGGCGCTGGCGATTTCCTTTATCGGCCTGGTCACTTCGCGTCACCCGGCACAGCCCGCAAGAGCGACGTCCGTGGGATAAGCCGGGAGAGATACCGGTTGCGCACACCAGCGGCACGGCGCTTCACGCTACCGTGCCGTTGACCGTCTTTTCGTAAGGACATGACCACGATGTCATCAAGGCCCACCCTGCCGGACGGCAAGCCGACTCAATGCATCGGCTTTCTGTTGCTGGATCAATTCACCCTGATTTCCCTGGCCTCAGCCGTGGAGCCGTTGCGCATGGCCAATCAGTTGTCGGGGCGGGAGCTCTATCGCTGGCACACGTTCAGCCTCGGTGGCCAGCCCGTCTGGGCCAGCGACGGCGTGCCGATCACCCCGGATGCGTCCTGGGACAAGCCCTGGGTGGCCGACACGGTGATCGTCTGCGGCGGCGTTGGCATCCAGAGTGTGGTCACCCGCGAGCACATCACCTGGCTCAAGGCCCTGGCGCGTCAATCTCGGCTGCTTGGAGGGATCTGCACCGGGAGCTGGGCACTGGCCAGAGCCGGCCTGCTCGACGGATACGAATGCAGTGTGCATTGGGAATTCCTGGCGGCCATGCAGGAAGCTTTTCCGCGGGTCAGCATGAGCGCGAGTCTGTTTACCCTGGACCGCAACCGGTTCACCAGCTCCGGCGGCACGGCACCCATGGACATGATGCTGCACCTGATCGGTCGCGATCATGGCCGTGAGTTGTCGGCGGCCATTTCGGAGATGTTTGTCTACGAGCGCATCCGCAACGAGCAGGACCATCAGCGCGTGCCGCTCAAGCACGTGCTGGGCACTCATCAGCCCAAGCTGCAAGAGATCGTCGCGTTGATGGAGGCCAACCTCGAGGAGCCGATCGACCTGGATCACCTGGCCGATTATGTGGAGCTGTCACGAAGGCAGCTGGAGCGGCTGTTCCAGAAATACCTCCACTGCACACCCTCGCGTTACTACCTCAGATTGCGCCTGATCCGGGCGCGGCAATTGCTCAAGCAAACGTCGATGTCGCTGATTGAACTGGCAACGGTCTGCGGTTTCGTGTCCACGCCGCACTTTTCCAAATGCTATCGCGAGCACTTCGGCGTTCCACCGAGTGATGAGCGGGCGGGCTCGGAAATGAGTCGCAAGCCGGCGGTGCTTGCCCTTGCTCAGCCGGCATCGGCAAGACCGCTGACGGCCCTGGAGCAGGCGCGAAACGAGTCGACGTTTGCCAGCGTGCGGATGCCGGATCGAACCGGGTCATGATCTTTCGGACATAAAAAAGCCGGGAGATCACCCGACGTGATGTCCCGGCAAATGTTGATGCGCAGATGAGTTACCTGGCTGCAAATATCTGATGTAGGAGCGAGCCTGCTCGCGAAAATCTCGAGAGCAACGCGGGGAACCAGATTCCCCGCGTTATCGTTAACGACCATCGCGAGCAGGCTCGCTCCTACAACGGTTTGCGATAGCTGTTGATGATCGCCGAGAAGTCGTTACCGCCCTCACCCCGCAAACTCATCGCCTGATACAGCTGCTGGGCCACCGCGCCAAGCACCACCGGCTGGTGCGCCTGTCGCGCCGCTTCCGTGGCCAGCCCCAGATCCTTGAGCATCAGCTCGGCACCGAAACCACCGGTGTAACCGCGCGAAGCTGGCGCCGTTTCGACGATACCCGGCCAGGGGTTGTACACCTCCGAACTCCAGCAACGCCCGGTGGAGCTGTTGATGATGCCCGCCAGCACCTTGGTGTCGATGCCCAGGGCATCACCCAGCGCCATGGCTTCGCTGACACCGACCATGGAAATCCCCAGCAGCAGGTTGTTGCAGATCTTGGCGATCTGCCCGGTACCGACTTCGCCGCAATGCACGATATTGCGGCCCATCTGCGCCAGCACCGGTTGCAGGGTGGCGAACAGTTCGGCGGTGGCGCCGACCATGAAGGTGAGCGTCCCGGCTGCCGCACCACCGGTACCTCCGGACACCGGCGCATCAGCCATGGCCACGCCTTGCTTGGCTGCGGCGGCCGCCACATCGCGGGCGGTCTGTGGATCGATGGTGCTGCAATCCACCGCCGGCACGCCTTTGCCGATGCCGGCGAGCACGCCATCTTCACCCAGCCAGACGCTGCGCACATGCACGGCGGCCGGCAACATGGTGATCACCAGTTCCGCGCCCTGTGCCGCTTCGCGGGCCGAAGGGCTGATGCTGCCGCCCAATTGCTCCAGCTCCGCCAGCACGGCTTTGTTCAGGTCCACCAGCTTGAGCGAGTGACCGGCCTTGATCAGGTTGCGCGCCATCGGCGCGCCCATGTTGCCCAGACCGATAAAAGCGATTTTCATGTCCGGCTCCTTAGCGCAAGTTGATGGTGGTGTTCACGCCGTCGTTGACGCTGTCATCGTCGAACCAGCGGCTGGTGACGGTCTTGGTCTGAGTGTAGAACTGCACCACTTGCTTGCCATACGGGCCGAGGTCGCCGAGCTTGGAGCCACGGGAACCGGTGAAGCTGAAGAACGGGACCGGCACCGGAATCGGGATGTTGATGCCGACCTGGCCGACGTCGATTTCGTTCTGGAACTTGCGCGCCGCCGCACCGCTCTGGGTGAACAGGCCCGTGCCGTTGCCGAACGGGTTGGCGTTGACCAGCGCAATGGCCTCGTCGAGGGTGGCGACTTCCAGCACCACCAGCACCGGACCGAAGATTTCCTGGGTGTAGATCTGCATGTCGGTGGTCACGCCGGAGAACAGGGTCGGGCCGACAAAGTTGCCCTTCTCGTAACCGGGCACCGTGATGTCGCGACCGTCCAGCTCCAGCTTGGCGCCTTCCTTGATGCCGCTTTCGATCAGATCGAGAATCCGCGCCTTGGCTTTCTTCGAAATCACCGGACCAACGTCGGTGCCCGGCTCGCTGCCGGCGTTCACCTTGAGCTTCTGCGCCAGCGCTTTCAGATCCGGCAGCCATTGCTTGGCCGCGCCCACCAGCACCACCACCGAGGTGGCCATGCAGCGTTGACCGGCGGCGCCGAAACCGGCACCCACCAGGGCATTGAGCGCTTGTTCGCGATTGGCGTCCGGCAGCACCACGGCGTGGTTCTTCGCACCCATCATCGATTGCACGCGCTTGCCGTGCTTGCCGGCCAGGTCGTAGACGTGGGTACCGACGGCGGTCGAGCCAACGAAGGACACCGCCTTGATGTCTTTATGGGTGCAGAGCGCATCCACCACGTCCTTGCCGCCATGCACGACGTTGAGCACACCGGCCGGAATGCCCGCTTCGATAGCCAGTTCCACCAGCAACATGGTCGACATCGGGTCCTGTTCGGACGGCTTGAGCACGAAGGTGTTGCCGCAGGCGATGGCCATCGGGAACATCCACAGCGGAATCATCGCCGGGAAGTTGAACGGGGTGATGCCGGCGCACACGCCGATGGGCTGGCGCAGAGTGTAGGTGTCGACGCCGCCGGCGACGTTCTCGGCGAACTCACCCATTTGCAGGGAGCCGATGGAGCACGCGTGCTCGACCACTTCTAGGCCACGGAAAATGTCGCCTTCAGCGTCGGCAATGGTCTTGCCTTGCTCGGCGCTCAAGACCTGGGCGATGCGTTTGGAGTGCTGGCGAATCAGTTCCTGGAGCTTGAGCATGATGCGCATCCGCGCACCGATCGGGGTCAGTTTCCAGGTCTGGAAGGCGCGATGGGCGGCGCTGATGGCTGCGTCGACTTCTTCAGCAGTGGCAAAAGGCACTTTGGCCAGCACTTGTTGGGTGGCCGGATTGACGATGTCGTGCCATTCGGTGGATTTGGATTCGACCCACTCACCGTCGATCAGCAGCTTGACCTTCTGGACGGTGGTTTCGTTGGGCGTGAGCGATGCGTTCATGTGGGTCTCCTGGGCATTATTCTTGTTGAAGAGAGCTTTCAGGGTAGCCAAGGCGAGAAAGTCGCCTTGAGATGAGGCGTGTGCCGCGAATTGGTTGTCGGGCTGTTTTTGGAGTATAGATGTGCAAACTTCTGATAAGAACGCACATAAAAGCCGGTCCAACATGCAAAAAAACATCACGTCGCTGGGCTCGCTGAACTGGGACGACCTCAAGTTTTTCCTCGAAGTGGCCCGCACCCGCAAGGCCAGCACCGCCGCCAAGCGCCTGGCGGTCGACTACACCACCGTGTCGCGGCGCATCAGCTCGCTGGAAGCCTCATTGGGCACGCTGCTGTTCGAGAAGTCGCGGACCAGCGGCTTTGTCCTGACCGCTGAAGGCCAGCGTTTGATGGGTTATGCCGAATCGATCGAAAGCACCCTGCACATGGCCTGCGAGCAAGTGTCGGGCTCCGGCGTGGCGTTGTCCGGGCATGTGCGCATGGGCTGCACCGAAGGCTTCGGCAGCTTCTTCATCACCCCACAGCTGAGCCACTTCGTCGACGCCTACCCCGCCATCTCGGTAGACATCCTGCCCCTGCCCCACTTCATCAGCCTGTCCAAGCGCGAAGCCGACATCGTCATCGCCCTGGAGCGTCCGGAACATGGCCCGTATGTGTGCTGCAAACTCTGCGACTACCGCCTGCAGCTGTACGCCACCCAGGAATACCTCGACAACCACCCACCCATCCGCCGGGCGGCGGACCTGGGCAAACATTCATTCATCAGTTATGTCGACGACCTGGCCTTCAGCTCGGAGCTGCTGTATCTGGCGAACGTCCTGCCCGGCGCCAGCGCCAACCTGCGCAGTACCAGCGTGATCGCGCAATTCGTGGCTGCCCAACAGGGCCGGTCCCTGGCGATCCTGCCCTGCTTCCTCGCGGCACAGGACCCAAGCTTGCTGCCGGTGTTGCCGGAGGAGATCAACATCACCCGGCAGTTTTGGATGTATTGCCGAGAGGACCTGCGCAAGCTCAAGCGGATCACCCTGTTGTGGGATTACATCCGGGAGGTGACGGAGCTCAATGGGCCGTTGTTGCTGGGGCAGACGCGGGAGTTGCGGTTTACGGATTGATTGCCTGTGCGGAGGGCATTGTCCGGCAGCCTTTGCGGGTGATTTCCAGCTGGTGGTAGCTGGCCAGATGGTCCTGACGCTTGCTGATGATCTCCGGCAAGGCCGCTTCGGGGTCGTCCAGGCGTAAGCCTTGTAGAAAGCCGATATCGCATTCCCACCACTTGCTCTCCAGCAACATCTCGATGACCTGCGGCGGGTGGCGGTACTTGACCACTTTCGCCGGCACGCCAGCGACGATGGCATAGGGTGGAACATCATGAGCCACGACGGCGCGGGTGGCGACGATGGCGCCCGTGCCGACGGTGACGCCCTCCATGATCATGGCGCCGTGACCGATCCAGACATCGTGGCCAATCGTGACGTTGGAGATCACCGGTTCGTAGGACAGCGCCGTGCCGGTGTACTGGAAAGGATGGGTACTGAGCCAGTCGGAAGGATGGGTGTTTTTTTCCTGGCCGATGTAGCAGTGATTGCCAATGGAACAAAACCGCCCGATCGAGGACACGGTAGAGAGCTTGGTATCACTACGAATGTAGGTATGGGCGCCGATGCTCAGCTGTCGTGCATCAAAGATCAAATGGCCCAGGGAAACCCCTTCTTCAACGATCAGGGTGGTTTTTGCCGCGAGTGATGACACCCCGCCCGCCAACTTGCAGTTGTGCTCACGAAGCCATCGCTTCCAATAACGATTTCGGTAAAGCGCTTTTAGTTTCTTCATCTGGATGATCAGCGTTTGCACCGTTTGGATTGAGCGTAAACGCCCATGTAGAAAATCAGGAGCCCGGCTCGGGCCGGGCGGTGAATGGCGTTTCAGTCGGCGCTTACCACGATCGCCACCCGACGGTTTTCGGTGCGGCCGGAAGCCGTGTCATTGGTCGCCACCGGCTGGCTGCTGCCGAAACCGCGAAGCTGGATATTCTCCTGCTTCATGCCGGCATCCGCCAGAACGATGGCGACGCTCTTGGCGCGACGCAGGGAGAGTTGTTCATTGTAAGCCTCCTTGCCCGACGCATCGGTATGCCCATCGACTCTCACCCGCTCGATCCCCACGCCCAGCAGCGACTTGCCGATGCGCTGGACGATTTCGCTGCTCTGCGCATTGAGTGAGTCGACATCGCTGCCAAACAGCACTTTGCCGGACAGGCCGAACGCCCAGCCCTCCTCGGTCAGCTGAAAGCCCTGCTGTTTCAGCACGGCAATCTGTGCCGGGGTCAGGCCTTTGGGCGGCACCGACTGACAACCGGCCAGGCCCAGCACGGCCATCAACAGGGTGATAGAGAACAATCGCAGGGTACGTTGGGTGAGTGAGAACACGGGCATTTCGCTCCTTGATTAAACGTCGGCGACAGGGTGCTCCGACCCTGCCGTGTGTTGCGCGCCTCGGGTGAAGCGCTTGGCTTGGTACATGGCGCCATCGGCGGCATCGAGCAGTGTGCTTGGCGTGGCGCCGTGATCGGGGTATACGGCGATGCCAATGCTCAGAGAGGTCAGCACCTCATGGGTGCCCGGGATCTCGATGGGCGCTTCCATGCTGGCGATGATCTTGTCGGCGATGCGCTCGGCGTCTTCGGTCTTGTGCAGCGGTGTCAGCAGTACGGCAAATTCATCGCCGCCCAAACGGGCGACCAGATCCTCTTCACGCAGTTGCGCCTTGACCCGGCTCGCCACCGCCATCAACACGGCGTCACCGGCCGCATGGCCGAAGCTGTCGTTGATGTCCTTGAACCGGTCGCTGTCGAGGAACAGCACGGCCACCCGCTCGTTGAGCTTGTTGGCGTTGCGCAGTGCACGCATCAGGCGGCCTTCGAAGAACGCCCGGTTCGGCAACCCCGTGAGGCTGTCATGGCTGGCCTGGTGGGCGAGGGTTTCGTTCTCGCTTTGCAGGTGGGTCTGCCAGGACTCGAGTTCGTCGAGCAAGGCGTTGAAGTCGTTGCCCAGATTATCCAGTTCGGCGATGGTCGCCGGCGGCACGCGCCGCTCGAAGGCCCGCTCGCTGCGGGCGGCGTGAGCCACCGCGGCCAGGCTGCGCAGGGGGCCGATGATGCCGCGCAGTTGTCGGCGCGCCAGGTACAGCGCCACCCAGGCACTGATCGCCGTGCACAGCACGATCCCCACCAGACCACTGAGCAAGAAGCGCATCAGGCTGCCACCGTGCCCGGTCAGGCGAATACTGCCGACCTCACGGTCCTGATGGAGGATCGGCATGCTGATGGGTTTTTCCAGAAAGGCCTTGGCCATTTGCATTTCGAGTCGGGTCCACAACCCGGTTTCCGGTCGCTGCCAGCGCGCCAGCACCTGCCCTTTGGCGTTCAGGACCTGGGCATCGGCGACTTCTTCGGTGGAGGCGATCAGCGCCAGCGCTTCGGAGGCGGCGGCCTTGTCGTTGAACACCACGGCCGCTTCCACGGTGTAGTTGATCGAACGGGCAATCAGGTGCAGGTTGTGATCGGCATACACCCGCAAGGCCAGAATGCCCAGCAGGGTCAGCGACACACTGGCCATGGCCACAGCCATCAGCGCCACGGTCAAATGACCGCGACCGATGACCGAACGCAAGGTCGGGCGATTACCCGGTTTGAGCACACTCATGTTGCCGCCGACTTGCGACGGGACAGTTGCAGCACGCTCGGATGGATGCGCACACCGCTGCGGGCGACGGAGTCGAGATTGACTTCGAATGACACCTGCTCATCGCTGACCCGCAAACAGAAAAGGCTGCCGACAGTGCATTGATCGTCGCTTTCGCTGATGCTCAACACCGGGCGGCCGGTCAGTGCAGCGAACAGTCGGCTGCGTTCTTCGCCGGTCAACTTGCCGATGTAGGCCGCATCGCATTCATCGACGATGGCCGGGTTGTCGGCCAGCAGGCGTTGCACGGTCACGGGCCGGCCCGTCGCCTGGGTCGTGCCTTTGAGCAAGTCGTCGGTGTATTCGGTAGGGCCGACCACGCACAGTCGAAGTTGTGCAGGCTCAACCGGCCAGCGGGCGTAGCTGAGAATTCCCAGGACCACTTCGGTGACCGCCCGGGCGCGTTGCTCGGCCAGGCTTGCGGTTGTGGTTTGCGGCTGCGCGCAGGCAATGCTCGACAGCAAACACAGGAGGCCGGCGAGCAGTGCTTGCGTGTAGCCCATGACACGCTCTGTCGTCCTGACAGCCACCTTCATGCGGAAATTCTCTTCAATCGTAAGCAAATGATGCCGCAACGATAGCATAGCGATGGTACGCCGGCGAAACCGGGTGTAGGGCGCGACTGTAGGAGCGAGCAGGCTCGCGATGGTCGTGAACGATTACGTGTGCTTGCTGGATGCACGCGGTGTTCTTGAGTCCATCGCGAGCAGGCTCGCTCCTACAGTTTCAGTTTTCAGTGAGGGGGGTATCGATGCCGTCCTTGAGTTCCAGCATCAGCCCGCTCAAGCGCTTGACCTTGCGCTTCACGGCCTCTTCGAAGACGCCGCCACGGGGTTCGATCAGGGTGAACCAGTCCTTGGCCCGAGTGATTCCGGTGTAGATCAGTTCCTTGGTGAGCACCGGGTTCAGGGCATCCGGCAGGATCAGTGCGGTATGGGCAAACTCCGAGCCCTGGGATTTGTGCACGGTCATGGCGAACACCGTCTCGACATCGTTGAGGCGGCTTGGCAGGACAAAACGCACCCCGCCCTGCCCGTCATTGCGCGGGAACGCCACGCGCAGCACCTGCTTGCCGGCTTCAGGGCCATCGCGCTCGGGGAGTTTGAGCGCGATGCCGATATCGCCGTTCATCAAACCCAGGCCGTAGTCGTTGCGTGTCATCAGAACGGGGCGCCCTTCATACCACTGCTGGTCGCTTTCGATCAGCCGGGCCTTGAGCAACGCCTCGGTGACCCGCTGATTGAGCCCTTCCACGCCCCATGGCCCCTTGCGCACCGCGCACAACAACTGGAAGGCATCGAACGCTTGCAGAACCTCGCGCGCCCACTCCATCCAGCGCCCATCATCGAGGGCGGTATCCGCTGCCGGCCGCTGGTTGCGCAACAGGCTCAGGTAATGCCGATAACCCTGCGGTCCTTCGCCATGACCTTCGAGCAACAAGCGCTCCAGCGCACGGTCCTGTTCATGCTTGAGGGATACGCTGAACACGTCGCCGTGACTGCGCGCCACCAGCAACTTGCGCGCTTCCTCGGGCTGCTGCTGGTTGACCCAACGGGCCAACTGGCCGATGCCGCTGCCTTCGCCGAAACGTCGCGAATGGCGCAACATCACCACCTGCTGTGCCAGAGGATGGGCGCCCTGGGTGTCTTCCTGCAACCCGCCGGCTTGCAGGTTTTCGCCGCTGACCGACTCCAGCCACTGACGCGTCTGCGGGCTGTACCACCCCGCCTCGGCATCGCGACACAAATCGCCCAGCACCGCGCCGGCCTCCACCGAGGCCAACTGGTCCTTGTCGCCCAGCAGCACCAGACGCGCATGGGGCGGCAACGCATCCAGCAGGTTGGCCATCATTTCCAGGTCAATCATCGAGGCTTCGTCCACCACCAGCACATCCAGCGGCAGGCGATTGCCGGCATGGTGGCGGAAATGCCGGGTGCCCGGGCGGCTGCCGAGCAAGCGGTGGACGGTGGTGACGTCGGACGGGATCTTGTTGCGAATGTCGTCGCTGACCTTGAGCGTACGCACCTGCTGGCTGATGGATTCGGTCAACCGCGCGGCCGCCTTGCCGGTGGGTGCCGCCAGACGAATGCGCAATGGCTGGCCGGCCTCGACCGCCGGGGCCTGGAGCAACGCCAGCAGGCGCACCACCGTGGTGGTCTTGCCGGTGCCCGGACCACCGGTGACGATGCTGAAGGCCCTGCGAGTGGCCAGGGCACAGGCGAGCTTCTGCCAGTCGATCACCTCGCCGGGTCGGGCCGGGCCAAACAGGCCGGTCAGGCGCTGTGGCAAGTCATTCGGTGCGGCTTCGTGCACCGCCAGGCGCTGACGCAGCGAATGATCGATCCGCCGCTCGTAGGCCCAGTAGCGACGCAGGTAGAGGCGCTTGCCGCACAACACCAGCGGCCGATGCTGCGCGGCTTCGCTGGTATCAACCGCCAGAGCGACCAGACTTCCGGCTGCCAGCACCTTGCACCAATGGGCACCATCCAGCGCTGCCAGCAACTGTGACGGCAGCAACATCGCGCCACCCTGCACATCGCCCTCCGGCGGCAGCGACAGGGCGAAGTCCGGCTCTTTCAGGGTTTCGAACAGGTCCAGGCAGACGTGCCCATGGCCCAGTTGATGGCTGGTCAACGCGGCAGCCAGCAACACCAGCGGATCATCATCCGGGGCCAGCTCATGCAGGAAGGCCACGAAGGCTTTGTCCAGCGCCCGCAGCCAGCCGCGTTCGACCCAGCGCGTGAGCAACAGCAGCAAGTCGTCGGCACGGCTCAGGGGCGCGAGATCCGCCAGGCTGTCGTCTGCCAACGGCGTCGGCAGCACATCGGCGAAGGTACGGCTCATAGCAAGACTCCCTGTTCCCACGCCGGTTCGGCTTTCGGTTCGGCTTTGCCCTGGAACATGCGGTCCAGGCGCTCGATCAGTTCTCTGGCCGGGCGGGCAAAATACGCTCCCTGAGTGGGCGAGCGGGTACCGCGCAGGAACAGATACAGCGCCCCCCCCACATGCCGGTCGTAGTCGTAATCGGCCAATCGGGTCTTGAGCTGGCGATGCAGGGCCAGCAGGTAGAGCACGTATTGCAGGTCGTAGCGGTTATCGAGAATCGACTGTTCCATGGCCTGTTCGGTGTATGCCGAGTCATCCGCGCCCAGCCAGTTGGACTTGTAGTCGGCGACGTAATAGCGACCGTCGTGCTCGAAGGTCAGGTCGACAAAGCCCTTGAACATGCCGTTGAGCAACACCGGCTCGGCGCTCAGGCGAGGCATGCCGTTGTGGGTGTATTGGCGCACCAGCGCATCGAGCTTGAGCACATCGACCTTGTGGCTGGCGAACCAGAATTCCATTTCGACCTGGTACTGTCTCAGGTGCTCCAGCACCACCGGCTGCTCGCCCGCGCCCACCGGCAAGGGTGACTTGAGCAGGTGCTGCAACCACTCGCTCAGCGTGGTGATCCAGCCTTTCCAGCCACGGCGATTGCAGCGGCGGGCGATGGCGTCCTCCACGGCTTGCGGCGTGACGGCAAAACCTTCGTCGCCCGCCCACTCGAGCAGGCCATGCAGAAAGGTGCCCGGGTTCGGACCACGGGGGAATCGATGGATATCCGCGCCGCCGGCGAGCATCTCCCGGGGCGCTTGCGGATCGAGGCGTTCGTCGTCAAAGAGTTTTTGGGCCTGTGGGCTTTCCGGCGATTGGTCGTTGCCGTCGCTCAGCACGTCGCTCAGGCGCAATGCGCTGTACGAGGCGATCCACCAGTTTTCGCTGGCCTTGCGCTTGGGCATCAGCGGGGCACGCAATGCCGCTGTGTTTTGTGGCGGGTGATAGTGCTCGGCCGTGGCTTCGGGCATTTCGCCGTAGGCCAGTGCGGGGCAATCCTGCTGCAAGTCCCGGAGCCAGCCATTGAGCTGTTGAGACTCGGTCAGCGCGGCGCCACCGCCCAGCAGGTAACCGAGCGCCGACAAGTGCAACACCGAACTGTTGTTGCTGCCGCGCTTGAGGTCCGTCACCCCGAGCCAGCAGGCATGCCGGGCCCGGGTCAGGGCCACGTAAAGCAGGCGCAGATCTTCCGCCAGTCGTTCGTCGTCGGCCAGGGCAATCAACTCGGCGGTCGGGTTCAACGTCACCTGTGCCTTGCCGCTGGCGTCGTGGTAGTGCAACGGCAGGCGGCTGCCGTCCACCGGTTTCGCCGAGCAAATGAACGGCAGGAACACCAATGGATATTCAAGACCCTTGGACTTGTGGATGGTCACCACCTTGACCAGTTGCTCGTCACTTTCCAGGCGCAGGATCTGCTCCTCGCCCGCTTGACCGGAGAGCGCCAGATGCTCGGACAAGTGCCGGATCAGTGCCTGTTCGCCATCCAGTTCGGCGGCGGCCTGTTGCAGCAATTCGCACAGGTGCAAGAGGTTGGTCAGCACCCGCTCGCCATCGCTGCGGGCAATCAGGGCCTGGGGCAGTTGGAAGTCATGCAACAGGCAACGCAGCATCGGCAACACGCCCTGCTTGCGCCAGATCTCGCGATAACGACGGAACTGCATGACCCGTGCTTCCCAGGCCATCTCGTCCTGATTGAGTTGCTCCAATTCCGCCAGCGACAGATTGAGGGTGATGCAGGCCAGGGCCGCTCGCAACGGTCGCTCGACATCGGGTTCGGCGCAGGCCTTGAGCCAGGTCAGCAGGTCGTGCGCTTCCTGGGCGGCGAACACCGAGTCCTTGTCCGACAGATAGACGCTGCGCACGCCACGTGCATTGAGTTCGGCACGCACGGCCTGCGCCTCCTTGCCATCGCGAACCAGGATGGCGATGTCCGCCGGCAGCAGGCCTCTGGGCTCCTTGCCGTCCTGGATGAACACCGCGCGGCCTTGCTGGCCACCGTTGAGCAAAGCGGTGATTTCGCTGGCACAGGCGGCCGCCAGTTGTTGCCGGTACACCGCACCGGACAACGGTTGCTCCGCCGGCAAGTGCCAGATGTTCAGTGCAGGCACGGCCAGGCCTTCGATCCGCAGGACCTCCTTGCGCCCCTGAGAATTGACCGGCAAAAACGGCACAGGATTGTCGCCGTTGCTGTCACGGAACAGGAATGCACCCCGTCCGGTTTCGCGCTTCTCGGCACGTTCGAAGACATGGTTCACCGCACTGACCATGCCGTGGCTGGAGCGAAAGTTGGTGCCCAGGGTGTGCAGGCGGCCGGTGGTGGCTTGGCGGGCGCGCAGATAGGTGTAGATGTCGGCGCCGCGGAAAGCGTAGATCGCCTGTTTCGGGTCGCCGATCAGGAACAGGCCGCTCTCGGGGTTGTTGTCTTCGATGCGGTAGATGCTCTCGAAGATGCGGTACTGCACCGGGTCGGTGTCCTGGAATTCGTCGATGAGCGCCACCGGGAACTGTTCGCGGATCAAGGTGGCCAGGCGCTCGCCACCGTCGGCCTGCAAGGCGGCGTCCAGGCGCAGCAGCATGTCGTCGAAACCCATTTCCGCGCGGCGACGTTTTTCTTCCTCGAAGCGCGCACCGACCCAATGGGCCGCGTGCTGCAACACCGCTGCATCGGGCGTCGGCAGGCCATCAAGGGTGGCTTTCAAGGCGTGCATGGCATCAAGGCCGGGGTGATCGGGAACCGGGCCCTTCTTCCAGGCTTCAGCCATGCCCTCGGGCGTCAGGCGAGTGAAGCCGGTGCCGATGTCCAGTTGCTCGAGGGTTTCGTCTTGCGCCCAGGCCTTGATTTTCTCGAACCAGGGCTCGAAGTAACGCGCCTGCATCTTGCGTCCGTCGACGCTCTTGCTGGCGACGCCTTCGTGGCAAAGGGCGAGCAACTCGTCAGCCCACTGAAGCCACGGTGTCTTGAGCTCCAACAGCGCGGCTCGTCGTTCCTGCAGGCATTCCATGATCAGCTCGGCAGGTTCGCGGGTTTCGACCCTGTCCCGCTCGCTGGCAAACAGTCCGCGAATCCGTGGCAACAACGCTGCCGGCCCACCCCAATTGTTGCGTACCCAGTTCAGTGCATCGCCTTGCATCGGGTAGCAAAACAGTCGCCAGTAGTCGCGCAGGACTTCGCCGAGCAAATCGCTGTGATCGGTTTCCAGGGTCTGGGTAAACAGGCTGCCACTGTCGAAGGCGTGCTCGCGCAACATGCGCTGACACCAACTGTGGATCGTCGACACCGCGGCTTCATCCATCCACTGCGCGGCGATGTCCAGGCGGTTGGCGCAACCGGCCCATTGCTCGGGCAAATAAGCTTCGCGCAGTTCGGCAATCAGGCTGTCGGGTGCCGGGGTTTCTTCGCGGAAAAAACGCGCGGCTTCGGCCAGACGGGTACGAATACGCTCACGCAGTTCCTTGGTGGCGGCGTCGGTAAAGGTCACGACAAGGATTTGCGGTGGCAGCAGTTCGCGACCAAAACCGTTGATTTCATCGCCATGACCGAGCACAAGTCGCAGGTACAGGGCGGAAATGGTGAAGGTCTTGCCGGTGCCGGCACTGGCTTCGATCAATTGGCTGCCGCGCAGCGGGAATGCCAGGGCCAGGGGAGTCTTGGTGGTCATGGGCGTGCCTCCTCGCTGGACATCGAACGCCAGGGGGCTTCGAGTAACGGTCGGTACAGTGCGTCACACCAATCGACGAAGGTCTCGTCGGCGACCAGCGCATCGTAATCGGCAAATTGCCGAGCGAGTGCCACGCTTTCGCGGCGCTCACCATCGGTGGTCAAGCCATCGCCTTCATAGGCCTTGCGCGCAGCTGCCTCGGCTTTGACCGGATCGGTCTGGCCCAGCCAGGCGAAGGCGGTCTTGACAGCGATGGGCAGCGGCTGGCGCATGCCGGATTGCCAGGCGAGCAACAGATCGCCGAGGATCTTGCGGGCCGGTTCCACGTCCATGGGTGCAATCATCAGGCTGTCATCGCTGGCCACCAGGGCAGTGGTCAAGTCGAGGCCACTGGCGCAGGCGATCAGATGGTCGACCCATGGCCGCGTCAGCCGATGCCATTTGCGCGACTTGATGGAGCCGATGCTGTTGGGGATCGTGGTGACGGACAACAATCCACCATCGGCGCGTTGATGCAGGCCACCGAGCCAGCCTTCAACGCACAATTCATGCAGTTCCAGACTTACTGGCAGCGTACTGGTCAGTGGTGTTGGCCACAGGGCCAGCAGTTGTTGGTAACGCTGCAGCAGGTCGGGCAGTGGCTCGATCAGTTCTCGCTGAAGGCTTTCGCCAAACCCGGCCATGGGCAGCAGTCCACTGTTTTGCAGGCGTCGTGCCTGCGCTTGCAGTGCCTGTTCGGGGTTGTCCGTCTCGGTCAGTGCAGCTTTGAGCAAGTTGTCGCTGAGGCTGTAGCGCTGCAGCGCGTCGAGAACGAAGGGTTCCTCGTCGGCCAGTGGCACTTCGGCGGCCTCGAAGAACACCTTCAGCCTTTGACTGAAGAAATGCCGCACCGGGTTGCGCAGGAAGTCCTGGAGCTGGCCGATGCTCAAGGGCTCTTCCTGCACGTGGGGCTCGAGGATTTGGTTTTGCGCTGTCTGGTGTGGCGACTGATGAAGCGCCTGCCACTCGCTGGCGTAGCTGAACAGGTCATCGCCTTCATGGAAGTAGCGGGCGCTGAAGGGTTGCAGGGGGTGTTCCTGCGTCAGGGCTTCGAGCACATCTTGCGCTGGGTCGCTCGATTGCCAACCGCTGGCCAGATGGTCACGCAGTTGGCCGATCAGTACCGAGGCGGGGCGCTCGCTGTTATCGCGAATGCTGCGGCCGACCCAGCTGATATAGAGCTGGTCACGTGCCGATAGCAGTGCTTCGAGCAACAGGTAGCGGTCATCTTCGCGTCGCGAACGATCGCCGGGGCGGTAGTCGCTGCCCATGAGGTCGAAGTCCAGCGGCGGTTGTGCGCGGGGGTAGTCACCGTCATTCATGCCCAGCAGGCACACCAGTTTGAAAGGGATCGCCCGCATCGGCATCAAGGTGCAGAAGTTCACGGCGCCGGCGAGGAAACGCTGGGACAGGCGCCCTTGATCCAGACCGGCCAGCCAGGCTTCACGGACGACGGTCAGCGGCAATTCATCCTGCAGGCCGACCGACTCGCAGTTTTCCAGCCAGGCTTCCCTTAGTTCCTCAAGCTGCGTGAGCAGGAAGTCGTCATGTTCGTTGGTGGCCTGGAAGAACAGCGAGGTCAATGCCTGCATGCGCAGGCTCCACTGAGCGGGCGATGCCGGTTGCGTGAGTTCGCGGTGGGCGATTTCCAGGGCGTCCAGTAGCGAAACCAACGGGCCGATGAGTGCGGCATCCAACCCGCCAATTTCATCGTAGGGCTCGATGCCGCCATACGTGTTTGCACTGCCGACGGCGTAACCAAGCAGCATGCGGCGCAGGCCGAAACACCAACTGTTCTGCTCCAGGGCTTCGGGTAAGCCGAGCCCTGCACGTTGCTCGGCATTCATGCCCCAGCGAATGCCGGCGCCCTCGATCCAGCTATGCAAGGTCGGCAGGTCGCGTTCTTCGACACCGAAGCGGGCGCGCAAGGCTGGCACGTCGAGCAGATCGAGAATCTCGCTGACGGGGAATCGACTATCAGGCAGTTTGAGCAGGTGTTCGACGGCAATCAGCAGTGGGTCGCGTCCGCGCTGGCCCTGGTCGGCCATGGTGAAGGGGATGAAGCGTGGGTCGTGACGATCGAGTTGGCCGAACACGGCGCGAATGTGCGGTGCATAACTGTCGATGTCCGGGACCATGACGATTACGTCCCGGGGGCGCAAATCGGGGTCAGCACTGAAGCGCGCGAGCAACTGATCGTGGAGGATCTCTACTTCACGCTGGGCGCTGTGGGCGATGTGAAAACGGATCGATTGATCCTGCTTTGTCTCGATGGCGGGCCAGCGTTCGCGCGTTTCGTTGAGGGGACGTAATTCAAGGATGTCGTCCTGCAGCTGATTGAGCATGTTCGATGGCTGGCTGTCGCTGAACAGATCGATACGACCGTCGCGGAAGGCTGAGCGATAGCTGTTCGGATCGTCGTAGCTGTCGAGCAGATTGATGTAGTCACGCCCCTGTTTGCCCCAGGCGGCCAGCAGCGGATGGGCGTGCTGGTGCAGGGTTTGCGGGTCGAGCACAACCGGCATGCCGCTCTTGCGGGCCTGGCGTTTGTATTGATGTCGCAGGAGGTCTTTGTCGGCGACGATGTCCGCCCAGTGATGGCGGCACGGGTTGTGTACGCACAGCAGCACCTGACTGAATCGAGCCAACCCGGCCAACGCTTCCAGGGCCTGGGCAGGCAGCGAGGAAATCCCGAAAACGATCACTCGGGAAGGCAGGCCTTGGGGAGCTGTGTCGAGATTGTTGATGCGCTCGATGAAGCGCTGATGGACACCGGCACGGCTCTGCGCCATGCCCTCTTCGCCGACATCCAGCAACAGCGCACGCCATAGTTCCGCTTGCCAGCAGTTGGCGGGAGGAAGGGGCTTGGCTTCACCTCTGCCGTTGCGCAGTTGATGCCGGCCTTGCGCCCAGTCTTCGAGCCAGTCCGCGCGGTACACCTGATATTGGTCGAACAGGTCGGCCAGGCGCTCAGCCAACTGATAGCGCTTGCGCAAATCGGTGTCGTTGGTCAGAAAGCGTTGCAGGGGTTCGAAGTGCGGTTGATTGATCAGCTGCGGTAGCAGGCGCATCAGGCGCCAGGTCAGCGGGGCTTTATCGAGCAAGGATTTGGCGGGGATTTCGTCACGACCCAAGACCATGCGATAGAGCTGCCACATGAAACTGCCTGGCAGTTGCACGTCGATGGCGGCGGCGATTCCGCAGCCGCCCATGTCATCGTTTTCAGCATCTTCGGCCAGCGCCAGTTTCAGCCACTGCGCAATGCCGTTGCTCTGCACCAGGGCAATCTCATTTTCCAGGGGAGCCAGCGGGTAGCGGCGCATCCAGCTCACCACCAGACTGCGCAATTCGTCCAGGCGGTTACCGTGAACCACCATAAAACCAGCACTGAGGGACGGTGCGTCCGGCATATAAGCTTCCTTGGAAAATACAAATACCAGGGCGGAACCTTAGCATTGTCGGGAGACTGTGGCAGCGGGGAGCTATCAGGTGTTGCGATGTGAACTTTTCCGTGCGCAAAAACAAAACCCCAACTGCTTTCGCAATTGGGGTTTCGGAATTTAATCTTGACGATGACCTACTCTCACATGGGGAAACCCCACACTACCATCGGCGATGCATCGTTTCACTTCTGAGTTCGGGATGGGATCAGGTGGTTCCAATGCTCTATGGTCGTCAAGAAATTCTTGAGCTGACGCGTCTTTCAACGTTCCAGCGAATCGGGTATGTGACAGCTTTCGGTGTTTGCGAGTTGCGCGAACTTTCGGTTCATTGCGTCTTCACACACCGCAATCTGGCCTTTCGACGCAAATTGCTTGGGTGTTATATGGTCAAGCCTCACGGGCAATTAGTATTGGTTAGCTCAACGCCTCACAGCGCTTACACACCCAACCTATCAACGTCGTAGTCTTCGACGGCCCTTCAGGGAACTCAAGGTTCCAGTGAGATCTCATCTTGAGGCAAGTTTCCCGCTTAGATGCTTTCAGCGGTTATCTTTTCCGAACATAGCTACCCGGCAATGCCACTGGCGTGACAACCGGAACACCAGAGGTTCGTCCACTCCGGTCCTCTCGTACTAGGAGCAGCCCCTCTCAAATCTCAAACGTCCACGGCAGATAGGGACCGAACTGTCTCACGACGTTCTAAACCCAGCTCGCGTACCACTTTAAATGGCGAACAGCCATACCCTTGGGACCGGCTTCAGCCCCAGGATGTGATGAGCCGACATCGAGGTGCCAAACACCGCCGTCGATATGAACTCTTGGGCGGTATCAGCCTGTTATCCCCGGAGTACCTTTTATCCGTTGAGCGATGGCCCTTCCATACAGAACCACCGGATCACTAAGACCTACTTTCGTACCTGCTCGACGTGTCTGTCTCGCAGTCAAGCGCGCTTTTGCCTTTATACTCTACGACCGATTTCCGACCGGTCTGAGCGCACCTTCGTACTCCTCCGTTACTCTTTAGGAGGAGACCGCCCCAGTCAAACTACCCACCATACACTGTCCTCGATCCGGATAACGGACCTGAGTTAGAACCTCAAAGTTGCCAGGGTGGTATTTCAAGGATGGCTCCACGCGAACTGGCGTCCACGCTTCAAAGCCTCCCACCTATCCTACACAAGCAAATTCAAAGTCCAGTGCAAAGCTATAGTAAAGGTTCACGGGGTCTTTCCGTCTAGCCGCGGATACACTGCATCTTCACAGCGATTTCAATTTCACTGAGTCTCGGGTGGAGACAGCGCCGCCATCGTTACGCCATTCGTGCAGGTCGGAACTTACCCGACAAGGAATTTCGCTACCTTAGGACCGTTATAGTTACGGCCGCCGTTTACCGGGGCTTCGATCAAGAGCTTCGCGTTAGCTAACCCCATCAATTAACCTTCCGGCACCGGGCAGGCGTCACACCCTATACGTCCACTTTCGTGTTTGCAGAGTGCTGTGTTTTTAATAAACAGTCGCAGCGGCCTGGTATCTTCGACCGGCGTGGGCTTACGCAGCAAGTGCTTCACCCTCACCGGCGCACCTTCTCCCGAAGTTACGGTGCCATTTTGCCTAGTTCCTTCACCCGAGTTCTCTCAAGCGCCTTGGTATTCTCTACCCAACCACCTGTGTCGGTTTGGGGTACGGTTCCTGGTTATCTGAAGCTTAGAAGCTTTTCTTGGAAGCATGGCATCAACCACTTCGTCACCCAAAGGGTAACTCGTCATCAGCTCTCGGCCTTAGAATCCCGGATTTACCTAAGATTCCAGCCTACCACCTTAAACTTGGACAACCAACGCCAAGCTGGCCTAGCCTTCTCCGTCCCTCCATCGCAATAACCAGAAGTACAGGAATATTAACCTGTTTTCCATCGACTACGCTTTTCAGCCTCGCCTTAGGGACCGACTAACCCTGCGTCGATTAACGTTGCGCAGGAAACCTTGGTCTTTCGGCGTGGGTGTTTTTCACACCCATTGTCGTTACTCATGTCAGCATTCGCACTTCTGATACCTCCAGCAAGCTTCTCAACTCACCTTCACAGGCTTACAGAACGCTCCTCTACCGCATCACCTAAGTGATACCCGTAGCTTCGGTGTATGGTTTGAGCCCCGTTACATCTTCCGCGCAGGCCGACTCGACTAGTGAGCTATTACGCTTTCTTTAAAGGGTGGCTGCTTCTAAGCCAACCTCCTAGCTGTCTAAGCCTTCCCACATCGTTTCCCACTTAACCATAACTTTGGGACCTTAGCTGACGGTCTGGGTTGTTTCCCTTTTCACGACGGACGTTAGCACCCGCCGTGTGTCTCCCATGCTCGGCACTTGTAGGTATTCGGAGTTTGCATCGGTTTGGTAAGTCGGGATGACCCCC